>JBASZQ010000113.1:0-55044 GCA_049661025.1 Chitinophagaceae bacterium
GTAGTGGGGTGACCTTGCAGACGACTATTCAATTTCCTGAAGGTGCCCAGTTCAGACAGAGGGAAGTAACCAGAACGGGCAAGGACGGAATAAAAAACGGGAGAAATATGCCCATTGGACAGCACAAATACGTCTTCGTTGACCGCATCCATCGAGAATGCAGGCTTATGATCCATTATGTCAAAATAAAGCGCCGTGAGGAAGTCAGTACAACCCAGCGAACCGCCCGGGTGGCCGCTTTGAACGGCGTGAACCATACGTACAATATCTCTTCTGACCTGCGTTGCAATTTGCTGAAGACGCTCCATACATTGTTATTGTGCCGCAAAGCTAATCGATTTACCCAAATTTCAGAATCGTGGTTTGAAAAGCCGCCATATAATAAACCGTTCATTTCATGCGTTTTACGTAGAGATGATTTTTTTAGAATTCGACACATCATTTGCATGCCCTAAACTGGGTATGACTTTTGTTTAGAGTCCATTTCAACCTATTTTTGCACACAAACAGCAGACTGATGGATAAGATTTTACTGGGAACGGCGATTGCTTTTATCATCACATTTGCTGCCATCCCCATTATTATCCAGGTTGCCAATTCCAAGCAGCTATTTGATCACCCTGACGAAAGGAAAATACATTCTAACCCAATACCATCGCTTGGCGGACTTGGCATTTTCGCAGGATTTATTCTGGCCTGCCTTTTCACCATTAGTTTTTATAACGCACCCGGCTTTCAATACTATTTTGCAGCCTCTCTGGTGATTTTTTTCCTGGGTTTGAAGGATGATATCCTGGTGATTTCCCCGATGAAGAAATTCATGGGCCAGATCGTTGCTACTTTTCTGATCATATACAAGGGTCATTTAGTGATTGACAGTATGCATGGTTTTCTGGGTGTTTATGAACTCCCTGAAGTTTTTAGCCTTGCGTTTACATACCTGACCATCGTGCTCATCACCAATTCATTTAACCTGATAGACGGGGTGGATGGACTGGCTGGAAGCCTCGGCCTTACTACGTCCCTGGTATTTGGCATTTATTTTTACCTGATTGGTGAAGTAGAATATGCCACACTTGCATTCTGTTTATCCGGAAGCCTCGTGGCATTCCTGATCTTCAATCATTCTCCTGCTAAGATCTTTATGGGAGATACTGGCTCACTGCTGATCGGGATGATCAACGCTATTCTGGTGATCAAATTCATCAACGTAGCCAATAATCCGGTATCACCGATGCCTTTACAGGCTGCACCTGCATTGGGCATCGCGATCCTGATTGTTCCACTGTTTGATACCTTGCGCGTATTCTCGCTCAGGATCTTAAGCAGGAGGTCTCCTTTCTCTCCGGACCGTAACCACTTGCATCACCTGATGATGGATCACGGAATGTCTCATTCCGCCATTACATATACGCTTGTAGGGATGAATATCCTGTTCATCGCGGCGGCTTACGCCATGCGGAACATGAATTGTACCTGGGTTATTGCATTGATGATTGCCACAGCTTCCATCAGTACAGGGATCTTGTATTATACATCCCGCAGGCATAAACTCCGGATTCAGGAAAGACGCATGCAGTTGCAGGATCCAGAGCTTACGTCTAAGATTCTCCAGATCAAGAACAAGACCACATACATTCACCCGGAGCAGAACTAAGGTAATTTTTAGTTCCAATTCAGTGCATTTTGTAGATTTGCACCCACAAGATTAGACTATGGCAGACGATCTGAATGGAATTATTGCGCATGCGAAAGACAGCATGACCAAGGCAATTGCGCACCTGGAAGCAGAACTGGTTAAGATCAGGGCAGGAAGGGCAAACCCGAATATGTTTGACGGGCTTACTGTTGACTATTACGGTTCACCTACTCCTCTCGCACAAGTAGGTAATATTTCAGTGATGGACGCCAGAACGCTGACCATTCAGCCCTGGGAGAAAAACATGTTGCAGCCCATCGAGCGTTCCATCATCGCTGCAAACCTTGGGGTAACACCGCAGAATGACGGTATCATCATCCGCATTTTTCTTCCGCCACTTACAGAAGAACGCCGCAAGGAGATTGTGAAGCGTGTACAGCAAGAGGGTGAACATTCAAAGGTAGCCATCCGTAACATTCGCCGGGATGCCATCGAACACATCAAAAAATTAAAGAAAGACGGCCTGAGTGAAGACGCCGCCAAAGATGGCGAAGACGAAATTCAGGACATTACGGATAAGCAGATTACCATGGTAGATAAACACCTGGCATCAAAGGAGAAGGAGATCATGTCCGTTTAACGCCTGGCTACGTATACACCCGCCAGGATCAATCCTAAACATAACAATTGTGCACTGGTGATCTGTTCACCTGCAAGGTATCCCCATGCTAACGCTACAAATGGGATACCATAGGTGACCATCGATGCAAAAAGTGCCCCGGCTCTTTTCATCAGCATGTAAAATAAAATGGATGCGATGGCCGTGCCGAAGATGCCGAGAACACCAGAGGCCGTGGTACTATAGACCACATCCCGGGACCAATCCAGTGAGAAATAACCCGTGAATCCCAGAATGGCCAGCGCCGGAATGATCAGTGTGGAAAAGGCAATGGCGGCAAGGGTGATAGAAGGGATATGATTGAGTCTTTTACTGACCATGTTTACATTCAGGCCATAAAAGATGGTGGCCAGCAGAATGAAACCGGCGTAGGAGATATTATTGAACGAGATATCCCTGCTCCCGGAAACGATCAGCAACACCAATCCAGCCAGGCCGGTGAGGATCCCCACCCATTTCCAGATGGAGGGTTTCAATCCGAAAAATGCAACGCCAAGGACAACGGTGAACAGCGGTGTGAGGGCATTGAGGATACCGGCTATACTACTGTCTAGCTTGGTTTCAGCGATGCAAAAAAGGTAAGCCGGAAAAAAGCTGCCGAGCAGCCCGGATAGAATGGTGTAAGGAATATCT
This sequence comes from Chitinophagaceae bacterium, assembly GCA_049661025.1. Lineage (GTDB taxonomy): Bacteria > Bacteroidota > Bacteroidia > Chitinophagales > Chitinophagaceae > Pollutibacter. Next base: position 2,952 of record JBASZQ010000113.1, read on the forward strand.
TTACGGTCAACCTTTCCCAGGTTTTTCACAGCAACAGGTACCAGGATGGCGCCGGCCGAGAATATCCGAAGGGAAGCAACCTGGTAAGCACTCAGGGTTTTCATGCCTTCTTTCATAAGAATGAAGGAAGAACCCCAGATGATGGATAGAATAACAAAAATGACCCAATTGATGAGGTTCTGGCCGCTGTCCTGTTTCATGCAGGGTGCAAAGGTGGTTTATTCTTGTACAAATCTGGAAAAAAAGAACAGGGGAAAAGGGAAAAATTGTGTGGACTGAAAATGTCTACATAATTTTACACATAGAATAAAAAACTAACATATGGGATTCTTGAAAGAATTTAAGGAGTTTGCCATGCGCGGAAACGTGATCGACCTGGCCGTGGGTGTGGTCATTGGTGGCGCTTTTGGAAAGATCATCACCGCTATGGTGGATTCCGTGATCATGCCTTTGGTAGCTATCGCAACGCCGGGCGGTATTGATGAGTTCGATAAATGGAAACTGGGCCCATTGAAGATCGGGTTACTGATCCATTCTGTTTTGGACTTCCTGATCATTGCTTTTGCTTTGTTCTTGTTGGTTAAACTGATGAACAGCTTTAAGAAAAAAGAAGAAGAGGCTGCGCCTGCGTTGACAAAATCCGAGGAGTTGCTGATTGAGATCCGCGATGCCCTGAAAAAATAATCCAAGCTTTTAAAACGACACAAGATGAGAATTCTGCTTACAGCCGTACTGCTGATGGCGGGTGTTTATGGTTTTGCCCAGGACGCATCCGTATCCGGCCTGAAATCAACTGCCGAGAAAACCTTTGATGAAGACACCACCCACAAATCCGGCTGGAAAAAAGGCGGATTGCTGAACCTTGGCCTTGCGCAGGGATCAACCAGCAACTGGGCTGCAGGTGGTGAGCCTTTTTCGCTGACCATCACCAGTTATCTTAACCTCTATGCAAACCTGAAAGATGGCAAGAACAAATGGATGAACAACCTGGATCTGTTTTATGCCATCCAGCGCACCACCTCACAGGGCATGCGGAAAAACGATGACCGGATCGATTTTTATTCGAAGTATACCCATCAGCTTTCAAAGAAATGGTCCTTTGGTGCTGTGGCAAATTTCAGGACGCAGTTCACAGATGGCTATGACTATGGCAAAACGCCGAAGGAGCGCATCTCCGATTTGTTTGCCCCGGCTTATCTGACACTTGCCCCGGGTTTTGAATGGACGCCCACTGATTATTTCAGCGTGTTCATGTCGCCCGCTTCTGCAAGGTGGACCTTCGTAACAAGCGATGCGGATAATCTGGGTCCCCGTTATGGCTTGGATCCCGGAAAAACGTCCCGTCTGGAATTGGGTGCATTTTTGTCTGCCAATTTCAAAAAAGATCTTGCGAAGAACATCACTTACAAGAGCCGTCTGGATCTCTATTCCAACTACCTCAAGAATCCGCAGAATGTGGATATCTTCTGGACAAACGTGATATCGATGAAAGTCACGAAATTCATCGCTATTACATATAATTTCGATTTGATTTACGATGATGATGCAAGACTGTTTGGTCCAACCAACAGTGCGCCGAGAACGCAGATCAAATCTCTTTTGTCAGTAGGATTTGCCGGCAAATTCTAGAAAAGAAAACCTACATTTGAATAGCCAATAACTGATAACGCTTGAGTTATTTGTTATTGGTTATTTTTTTATACAGTGAGTTATGAATAATGCATCCTACCAGATAAAACTGCCGCAGTTTGAAGGTCCGTTTGACCTGCTTTTGTTTTTTATTGAGCGCGATGAGCTGGATATCTACAATATTCCCATTACAAAGGTGATTGAAGATTTCATGCAGTTCATCCACTCTACGGGAGAATTGAACATTGAGCTTAGCAGTGAGTTCATCCTGTTTGTTTCTACCCTGATGCGGATCAAGGCAAAAATGTTGTTGCCCAGGAAAGAATTGGATGAGCAGGGCAATGAGATTGACCCGAGGCAGGAACTGGTTGACAAGATCCTTGAATACAAGCGTTTCAAAGAAGCGTCAGCAAAACTGGCAGATCTTGAAGCCACGCGAATGCTGATGGTGAAGCGCGGGAATGTGCAGCGTGAACTGAATACACTTGGTGAAGAAAATGCAGAAGGTACCGAAATCCAGACGATCACGGTCTATAAGCTAATGAAGGTTTTTGAGAAAGTGATGAAGCGGTTGCATGAGCGCAACAACAAACCGCAACACGTGGTGTACCGCTACAATTACACCATGGAAGAAACGAGGGAATTCATGCTTTCCACGGCACGCCGGGAAAAGAATATGGCCTTCGAGAAAATATTTGAAACGGCACAAGACCGCATCCACGCGATCTTTATGTTCCTGACTATTCTTGAACTGGTACAGATGAAACACCTGGAGATCCTGATCGGTGAAGGGGTGAATAACTTCATTATTGAATTCACCGAGGGCGGTGAAGTAATGACTAATGACTAACCTTTCATTGCCACACTGCCGCATTACCGCACTGCCACATTATTCTTGTTGCTTGTAAGCAAAAATCAGAATATTCGCCGTGCTTCCCTGCGCTTCATTGGAGATCATCAGATTCCCATTGGGCATAAAGGTGATCCCTTCTGGTTGACGGAACATGGATTTATCTAAATGATAAATAGCATTCAAACTGCCGTCTTTCATGATCATCAGCATCCTCTCGTTAGACGAAAGAATATATGTTTCACCCGTAATCGGATGAACAGCAGCAGCTGTGGGTTTGCATGCCCATTTTTTCTTTCCATACAGTTTCGCAATGTTTAGCGTATCGGGTGAATAATATGGATCATGATTGAATGTGCCTGAACTGGTATCAAGGGAAAATGCAGGAACACCACCGTCTTTTAGCGTCAATGGTGTTTTGCTGATGAGAACGATTTTTTGCCTGGACGCATCGAAAAAAATCGTCTCAAACTCCCAGCCTTTTTCGGGGAAGCTGAAGATGCGAATCAGCGGACTATCGGTAAACGCCTTTTCTATGCGATGCACTTCGCCATCACTTTTCACGGCGTACCAAAACGAACCATCTGTTGTGAGGTCTTCAAAATCACTTTTCTTGGCAAACTTGAATGGCTTACCTATAATCTTTCCCTGCAGATTCAACCGATAAAATTTTCCTTCTTCGTCGTTCAATGTCACGATCGTTGAATCCTTTGCCGAGTAGAAAATGCCGGATACTTCATCCAGGTCCTCATCCAGTATTCGTTTTTCCGGGTTAGACAGGTTGTATCCAGGCGGAGAAATAATCGGTTTTTTCTCTTGTTGTTTGCAGGCCAACCCAAATAAACACAATGCGGCGAAGGCGAGGGTTTTCTTCATACTGCTGAATTTATCAATATTATTGTATATTAACAATCGCAATCTTGAGTACATGGAATTGGACAAACTCCTCGCAGACATAGAGGCCCACATCACTGCTGAATTTAATGCTCATCCGGATCCGAGGTTGTTATATCATAATATCGTTCATACGCGCGAAGTAGTGTCTGCGGTCACAACCATCAGTGGCTACTACAACCTGTCTGCGGAGGATCGGTTTCCCATTCTTGCAGCCGCCTGGTTTCATGACCTGGCCTGGGCCTTTAGTGGCGGCCAGGACCACGAACGCCGTAGTGCTGATCTGGCCAGAAAATTTCTTGTGAGCAAAGGGGTGGACGAAGCGCTGATCAAAGAAGTGGAAGGCTGTATCATGGCCACAAAAGTTCCCCAGCAAGCGCAGACACTCAAAGAAAAGATCATGGCCGATGCCGATCTCTATCATCTTGGCAAAAGCAATTTTCAGGAAAAAACAGATCTGCTTCGTGAGGAAACGGCCTTGCTGACCGGTGAAACATTGAGTGGCACAGTGTGGCGAGCCCAAGTATTACGATTCCTGGAAAACCACCAGTATTTCACAGAATTTGCGAAACAGGAATTGCAGAAGCATAAGGACGAGACATACCAGTTGCTGAAAGAAAAGCAGGAACGTAAACTTGCTAAAAAAGAAAAGGAGGCTGTGTTAGCAACCGCTCCTGATACACCATTTGTGGGTGCTATCCCAGAGAAAATAAAGGAGAAAGACAAACCCTCCAGAGGAATTGAGACCCTGTTCAGGCTTACGTCAAGGAACCAAATGGATTTAAACGGACTGGCGGATAACAAGGCGGGAATCATGATCTCCGTTAATTCGATCATCATATCTGTTATCCTTACTGTTTTACTTCGTAAACTTGAAGATCAGCCGCACCTGGTTATTCCAACGCTGATCATGCTTACGGTGAACATCCTCACCATTATTTTCTCGATCCTTGCTACCCGGCCTAAGATCATCGCCAATGATTTTACCGATGAAGATATCAGCAGTCGAAAGATCAACATGTTGTTTTTTGGTCACTTCCAAAAACTCAGTTTTGACCAGTATAGTTCAGGAATCAAGCAAATGTTGAGGGAGAAAGACTATCTGTATTCCAGTCTGATCAAAGACATTTACTACCAGGGATTGGTCTTGAATAAGAAATACAAATACCTCAGTGTCAGCTATACGATATTTATGTATGGGCTGATTATTTCGGTAGCTGCTTTTGGAATAGCGGTTTACGCCAATAGCTACTAACAAATGACAATTGGCACTAGTCTTTAGATACCAGTGCCAATTGCAAATTTCCAATTGCTAATTGTTAATTGTTAATGCAACATTCATCATCTCACGCGCCGTCTCCTCAATCCCCTGTGCATCATATCCGCATTCCCTGTGTAGTTGTTTCAAGGTGCCATGTTCAACGAGTCTGTCAGGAATGCCCAACATGCGAACTTCAGCATTGTATTGATGCGCTGCCATGAATTCAAGAATGGCTGAGCCAAAACCACCAACAACGGTTCCGTCTTCAACAGTAATGATCTTACTGTATTTTGAAAATACCTCGTGCAACATTTTTTCATCCAATGGCTTCACAAAACGCATGTCATAATGCGCTGCGTTAATACCATAGGTTTTGAGGTTGCGAATGGCCTGCGTTGCAAAATTACCGGGGTGTCCAATGGATAATACAGCGATAGTGTCACCGTCTTTCAGTTTGCGTCCCGTACCTATTTCAATTTTTGCAAATGGCGCTTTCCAATCTGGTAACACGCCTTCACCACGTGGATACCTGATCACCATGGGCAAGGTGGTGGATTCCAATTGCGCAGTATACATCAGGTTGCGCAACTCAATCTCATTCATCGGCGCACTTACAATCAGGTTGGGAATACAACGCATATAAGGAATGTCATACGCACCATGGTGCGTTGGTCCGTCTTCACCAACGAGTCCGGCCCTGTCGAGACAAAGCACAACGGGAAGTTTCTGGATCGCCACATCGTGTACCACCTGGTCATATGCCCTTTGCATGAAGGACGAATAAATATTGCAGAACACGCGCATACCCTGTGTGGCAAGGCCCGCACTAAGGGTTACGGCATGCTGTTCGCAGATACCTACGTCAATCGCACGGTCCGGCATTTTGTCCATCATGAATTTCAGGGAAGATCCGGAAGGCATTGCGGGAGTGATACCCATAATGCTTGGATTCTGCTCCGCCAATTCAATAATGGTATGCCCGAATACATCCTGATATTTGGGAGGCTGTGGCGTCTCGAACTTTTTCTTGTAGATCTCGCCGGTTACTTTATCAAACAAACCTGGCGCATGCCACTTGGTCTGGTCTTTTTCCGCGAGGGCATAACCTTTTCCCTTGGTGGTGATGATGTGCAGAATCTTGGGTCCCGGGATGTTTTTCAATCCTTCCAGCGTATCCACCAGGTTGGTGATATTATGGCCATCTATCGGACCAAAATATCGAAGTTTCATGGACTCAAACAGATTGCTGCTTCTGGATACAAATCCTTTTACAGAGTGTTCGATCTTGCTGGCAATATCCCTGGCTACAGGTAGCTTACTCAACGCTTTCCAAACATCGTCCTTGATCTTATTGTAAGTCTGCGATGTAGTTATATCTGTCAGGTATTCTTTGAGCGCACCCACGTTTGGATCGATGCTCATGCAATTGTCATTCAGGATGATCAGCATATTGGCATCTGCAACCCCAGCATGGTTCATGGCTTCAAACGCCATACCGGCTGTCATCGCACCATCGCCGATCACGGCAACCGACTGCCTGTCTTGTTCGCCTTTCAACTTGGCGGCAATGGCCATACCCAACGCAGCAGAAATGGATGTGGAAGAGTGGCCCACCCCAAAGGTGTCATATTCGCTTTCACTGCGCTTCGGGAAACCACTGAGGCCACCGTATTTCCGGTTGGTATAGAATTGATCTTTTCGGCCGGTCAGGATCTTATGACCGTAAGCTTGGTGACCTACGTCCCAAACCAGCTGGTCATATGGAGTATTATATACATAGTGCAGGGCCACAGAAAGTTCAACCACCCCGAGACTGGCTCCAAAATGACCGCCTTCTACGCTGACGATATCTATGATATATTGGCGTAGTTCGTCACAGACCTGGTTCAGCTGTTCTTTGGACAGCTTTTTAAGGTCATACGGCGAGTTAATGTCTTTCAATAATGGGCCTGGGATATATTCCATGTGCACTTTGTTATAGCAAGGGGCAAAATTACAACAGCCGGGGTTACCAGCTGCTGTAATTTATGCTAAAACTAACAAGAATAAGGCTGTATTGTTCTGATCCTGGCGTTTTATCTCCCTGAAAAGCTCTTGCGAAAGGCTACCCAGGCTCACGCGCAGGACCTATAGCCCTAGCCCATTCTACCCGGTATATCACCATTAGTCCAAAAGGCTTAATTTGGGTAGTTCATAACCATAGCTTTGTAGCAAGCATGCGTACTTTTATCAGCCGGATCCCGCAGTATTGGCTCTACCAGGCGGTTGGTTGGGGGTTGTTTCTCCTAATCAATATTTTTTTCGCCATCTCTTTTGACCAGTTCAACTCTCTCTACGTTGGCAGGCTGTTGATATTTGTAACGCTTGGCGTGAGCTTTACACACCTGATGCGGGAAACCATCAAGCGGCTTAACCTGCTTCAACGTTCCCTGAACCAACAGATCGTCGGCTTTCTTTTCATCACCCTTGGATTTTCAGTAGTAGTCGCCGGATTGCGTTCTATCCTCGTTGATTTATTCAACCTGAGTCCTGAACTGGATGCAACCGAAGACACTACCTATATCCTCTTTACGAACATCTTCCAGTCGTTTTTATACCTGTCTATCTGGAACATGATTTACCTGATCCAGCATTATATCAAGACCTCCAGAAAGCAGAAGCTTGACACCCTTCGCCTGCAAGCCCTGGTTAAGGAGCTGGAATTGAAAACGATTAAATCCCATATCAACCCGCATTTTATCTTCAATGCACTAAACAGTATCCGGGCCTTGATCGATGAAAACCCGTCCCGGGCAAGAGCCGCTATTACGGAACTCAGCAATATTCTCCGAAGCAGTATGCAGGCAGAGAACATTGAGACCGTACCTCTGACCCGTGAACTGGATATCGTAAAAGATTATCTTGCCCTTGAACATATCCGTTTTGAGGATCGCCTGAAAGTGGAGTATGATATCGATGAAAATACCCTCAACCAACCCGTTCCGTACATGATGTTGCAGACCCTGGTAGAAAACGCAATCAAACACGGCATCAGTAAGAATGTAGAAGGAGGAACCGTGAAGATTATTTCTGACTTCAGCGGTGATCATCATGAGCTGATCGTGCGCAATACCGGAAGGCTGAATGGCGGAATCAATAAGGAAGGATTTGGGTTACAAAGTACCTCAAACAGGCTGGGTCTTTTGTTTGGGCCCAATGCAGATTTTGAAATTCAGGACCTGCATGATAACCTTGTGGAAGCAAGGGTGCGGATCCCTGTACAGATTTAATACGTAATGCTACCGACTATGTCTAAAAGAGCCATCATCATTGACGACGAGAGACTCGCCCGCAATGAACTTCGCAAGTTACTGGCAGATCATCCTGAAGTGGAGATCGTGGCCGAAGCGGCCAACGCCAGTGAAGGGATTGAGAAGATCAATGAACTGCAGCCAGACCTGATCTTTCTTGATATACAAATGCCCGGGAAAACGGGCTTTGATATGCTCGAGGAATTGGAAAAAGCCCCAGCCATCATATTTACCACGGCTTACGATGAATTTGCCATCAAGGCATTTGAATTCAATGCGCTTGACTATCTGTTGAAGCCCGTGGAACCCAAACGATTGTCTGATGCGATCCACAAACTGGAAGGCGCCGAAGAGCGCGAGGCCCTTATCGGCGATAGTGTAACCATTCACCGCGGAACCCTGAGTGATAACGACCAGGTGTTTGTGAAAGACGGCGAACGTTGCTGGTTTGTGCGCTTGTCAGATATTCGGTTATTCGAGTCCGTTGGCAACTATGCCAAGGTGTATTTTGCAGGCAACAAACCGCTGATTCTCAAATCCTTGAATGCACTGGAAGAACGTCTTGATCAAAAAGTATTCTTCCGTGCCAATCGCAAGCACATCGTTAATCTTAGGATGATTGAAAAAGTGGAACCTTACTTTAATGGAGGACTCTTGCTAGAGATCAAGGGGGGTGAAAAGATTGAGGTGAGTAGGAGGCAGGCGGTGAAGTTTAAAGAAATGATGTCCCTTTAACAATTAGCAACTAACAATTGATAATTGGCAATTGACAACAGTTGTTGGAAGTTGGAGTGGTGCGGCACCTCACTAATTCTCCAATATCCAAAATCCAGTGCCAATTGCTAGTTGCTAATTGTAAATTATTATTTACTGAACTTATACAATCATTCAGGCATATAGAAGTGGAATCCTGGAATCCTGTAAATCTGGAATTCAGGAAATCTGAAGCTGGAAACATGGAAATCTGAAGGGCTGCTCCTTAATTACAACAGGAATACATCTATAGTTTGTTGGGCAAGATCACAGGCTATCGAATCAGCATCTGATTCTGGTGGCAGGCATCCCTCTAGATCTAAATTCCTCGATAAGTGACTCAAAGACTTTTGCCCAAAATGCAATGTCAGGCAATATCGATCTTGCCCAGTTTTGCCAGCAAATGCAGTTAGTGATAATGACCGATGGATTTGAATATGATCCGTCAACATTTTTTTATCCATGTCCGGCGGTAGAACGCCATCGCACCAGAATCCCTTGAGAACAGGATTGTCAGACTGCGATAGAACTCTGGTAATGTGAAACTCCAACAAGTCAAAAAAAGGTTGTTCAAGGCTCATAGACTACAAAACTTCAGGATTTCAGCTTCAGGATTTAAGGATTCCAGATTTCCTGGATTCCAGGATTCCAAATTATCAATCCAGCTTAGCCAGAACTTTCTGAAATTCTTCCGCAATCTGCGCATTACACAAATTGCCAATGCTTCCTTCATGAGTATGGTGTAGCCCTTTCTGGTGATCAAAACTAAATTCTCCTTTCTCAATCTGATTGCCCACTTCTTTGTATGCCTCACGGAAGGGAACGCCTTTGTTCACCAATTCATTCACCGCTTCAACACTGAAGAGATAGGTGTATTTGGGATCATCAAGGATATGCTCTTTTACTTTGAGTTCACGGACCATCACCTGCATCAACTGCAGACAGGCCTTTAGTTCTTCGATGGCAGGGAAGAGAATTTCCTTGGTCAGCTGCATCTCGCGGTGATAACCGGAAGGGAGGTTTGAAGTCAACAAAGTGAGCTCGTTCGGCAAACTTTGCAGTCTGTTGCTCTTGCCACGGATCAATTCAAAAATATCGGGATTCTTTTTGTGCGGCATGATGCTACTGCCTGTAGTAAGATGCTCCGGAAAAGAAATGAAATTGAAGTTCTGGCTGAGATAGAGGCAGCCATCCATCGACAATTTATTCAATGTAGCTGCAATACTACTGATGGCCATGGCCACCAGTTTTTCTGTTTTACCCCTGCTGGTTTGTGCATAAACGGCGTTCCAGTTCAAGGTGCGAAAACCCAGCAACGCCGTTGTTCTTTGTCGATTCAAAGGAAAAGAAGAACCATATCCGGCGCCGCTGCCCAGAGGGTTTTTATTGGTAACGGCATACGCCGCAGAAAGCATTTCCATATCATCCACCAGGCTCTCGGCATAACTTCCGAGCCATAGCCCAAAAGACGAAGGCATAGCAATTTGAAGATGGGTGTACCCGGGGAGCAACACATGCTTATATGTTTCGCTCTGTTGCTGCAGCAAAGCAAAAAGTGCAGCTACTTCATCCTTGATATCCAGTATTGCAGCGCGTAGGTAAAGTTTGATGTCAACCGCAACCTGGTCGTTACGACTTCTTCCGCTGTGAATTTTTTTACCGGCATCCCCAATCTTTTGGGTCAACAGAAATTCAACCTGGCTGTGTACATCTTCCACGCCATCTTCAATGATAAACCGCCCTGCTTCAATATCGGCAGCAATATCCTGCAGTCCTCCAATAGCTTGGGAAGCTTCTTCAGTGCTCATTAACCCGCACTCAGACAACATGGTTACATGAGCGATGGAACCCTGCACGTCATGACGGGCAAGCAGGAGATCAAACTCACGGTCACGACCAACCGTAAAATTTTCGGTGAGCTGTGAAAGTGCGGTGGTATCTTTTTGCCAGAGTTTCATACGTGTTGGTTAACCATTAAGAATGGGCGTGAGTAGTTGAATATAAAGATCGATGCCTTGGTGGATCTCATCGATAAAAATAAATTCATCGGCTGAGTGGCTCCTTGCAGAATCGCCAGGGCCCATTTTCAGCGCAGGGAAGGGCATCAGCGCTTTGTCTGAAGTGGTTGGCGATCCATAAGTGGTGCGTCCTAAAGCCAGACCACTTTTTACCAGTGGATGATCAAGAGGAATCATCGAACTTTTTAATCTGGTACTGCGCGGCTGGATCTCTGCTTTCACGTGACTTCGGATCACTTCAATGACCTCATCGAAACTATATAATTCATTCACCCGCACATCCACCACGTACTTACATTCTGCAGGCACCACATTATGTGCTTTGTTTTCCGTTTCAATAACGGTAACACTCATCTTCACCGGCCCCAGCATTTCGGAGACTTTTGGGAAAGAATGACTGAGAAACCAGTTGATATCGTTTACCGCATGTGTGATGGCATTATCGCCTTCATTGCGTGCGGCGTGTCCGGGTTTACCTTTGGCGATGGCATCCAGCACTAAAAGCCCGCGTTCTGCAACAGCCATCTGCATCAATGTGGGCTCGCCAACAATCGCGCAATCAATTTTTGGAAGGAAAGGCAGGGTATGTTCAATGCCTCCTGTTCCGGAAATCTCTTCCTCAGCTGTTGCGGCCAGGGCAAGATTGTAGCGAAGATTTCCCTTCTCATAAAAATGTAGGAAGGTAGCGATGAGAGACACGAGCGGACCACCTGCATCATTGCTACCCAGGCCGTACAATTTTCCGTCTTTGTCGAGCGGAAGAAATGGGTCAAGTGTATAGGCTTTATTGGGCTTTACGGTATCGTGATGAGAATTTAGAAGGATGGTGGGTTTAGCTTCGTCAAAGTGCTTGTTCAGCGCAAAAACATTATTACCTACCCTGCTGTGTTCAACACGTTGAAGAGCCAGAAACTTGGTGATAGCGCCCGCCGTACCATGTTCTTCTTTAGAGAAAGAAGGTATGGTGATGAGTTCTTTCAGCAGCGCCAGCGCTTCTATGTGCAAATTGCTATTTTCCATTTGTCAACATTGTTCCGGCCTTGCCCTGAACCAGCATGTCCAGTTCTTCGGCTTGACCGATGATCACTTTATCTACACCGGCTTGAATGGCCGCAAATGCATTGTCCAGTTTCGGGATCATTCCCGCAAAGATCTTTCCCGCTGTTTTCAGGTTCTGGTAAGATGAGGGATCGATGACGGGAATCACAGAGCCATCATCATCCACGTCCAGCAACACGCCTTTTTTCTCGAAGGAATACAGGAGTTGCACCGCAAAGAACGGCGCAAGTGCTTTGGCGATTTCCTGTGCGATGGTATCTGCATTGGTGTTCAGCAGTTGTCCGTCACCGTTATGCGTGATGGGTGCAATAACCGGGGTATATCCATCACGCAGGAGTTGCGTGAGCAAGGGCGCGTTGACCTGTTCTACGTCACCCACAAAACCGTAGTCTAATTGTGCAGTACCTCTTTTTTGGGATTTGATCAGGTTACCGTCTGCACCGGAGAAGCCGATGGCATTACACTCCATGGCTTGTAATCCGGCCACCACAGACTTGTTGATCAGTCCTGCATAGACCATCGTCACTACTTTCAGGGTCTCTGCATCCGTGATCCTTCTTCCTTCAACCATCTGTTGGGGAATGTTCAGCGTATCTGCAAATTTGGTCGCGAGTTTACCGCCGCCATGTACCAACACTTTGAAGGCTTGAATATGGGAGAAGGATCGCAGGAATGCCTGCAACCGGGCTTCATCGTCAATGATGTTACCCCCGATCTTAATGATATAGACGGATGCTTTCACTATTTTTTTGATTCAAGGATGGTGCTCAGAACGGCTTGCGCGGCCCATACGCGATTGGCTCCCTGCCTTGTCACCAGCGATGCCGGCGAGTCCAGGATCTCATCGCTCAGTTCCACATTTCTTCTGACGGGCAAACAGTGCATCACCTTGGCCTGATTGGAGTCTTTCAATTTTTCATGGGTGAGCATCCAGTCCGGATCATTGCAATAAATCTTGCCATAATCGTTGTACGTGCTCCAGTTCTTTACATAGACGAAGTCCGCATCTTTCAATGCTTCATCCTGGTTGTGTGTGATGGTGGCACCTTTGGTGAATTGGGGATCCAGTTCGTAGTCCTCCGGATGTGTGATCACGAAGTCGGCTTTGCCCCAGGCATTCACCCATTGTGCAAAGCTGTTGGCTACGCATTGGGGCAGGGGTTTTACATGCGGCGCCCAGGTGAGAACCACCTTGGGTCTGCGTTTTGCTTTAGCGCCTTCCCAGGTTCTGATCTCTTCCGTCATCGAGATGATATCTGTCAGGCTTTGCAGGGGATGGAGCGTAGCGCTTTCCAGGCTCACCACAGGAACACCCGCATATTTGATGAACTGTTGGATGTATAATTCGCTATAGTCGTCTTCCTTGTTTTTCAGGGAAGGGAAGGTGCGGATGGCGAGGATGTCAAAATATTTTCCGAGGATTGGCGCGGCATCCTTGACGTGTTCAACGGTGTTGCCACTCATGATGGCTTCGTCTTCAAATTCAAGTGCCCAGCCTTCCTGGCCCACGTTAAAGATGATGGCTTCCATGCCGAGGTTCTGCGCAGCGATTTGTGTACTGAGTCTGGTGCGCATACTCGGGTTGAGAAAAATACATCCGATGCGTTTGTGTTCACCGATTGATTTGTTGTCAAAAGGATTCGCTTTGCACAGCAGCGCTTTTTCAACCAGCGCGTCCATTCCTGGAACATCATCAACCGAAATAAAATTTTTCATCAGGGCTTATGCGTTTTGGGTGGTGAGCAAATGACTGATCTCGTTTTGAAGTGCATGCGTAAACTGTGTTGCTTCTGCATGGCTGAGTGCCAATGACGGTAGTAACCTGATCACTGCGGGCTTGGCTTCACCGGTGAAAATACGATGTTTCCACAGCAGGTTCTTGCGAAGATCTTTTAAGCCTTCTTCCACATCGAAACCAATCATCAAACCTCTGCCTCTCACGTTCAGCAGACCTTCTGTATTACTGAGTTGTTGATGAAGATATTCGCCTACTTCAGTAGCATTGGCCATCAGGTTTTCTTCTTCCATCACTTCAAGTACCGCAAGGGCAGCTGCACAGGCAAGATGGTTGCCTCCAAAAGTAGTTCCCAGCATGGAGTGTTTTGCATGGATATGTGGGGCGATGATGATGCCCGCCACCGGAAATCCATTGCCCATGCCTTTGGCCATGGAATAGATGTCTGCATCCACACCAGCAAAATCATGGCTGAAGAATTTTCCACTTCTTCCATACCCACATTGAATGCTGTCTGCAATATATACGGCACCGTGTTGATCACACAGTGTTCTGATCAATTGTAAAAAACGGTTGCTGGCCACATTGATTCCCCCAACGCCTTGTATACCTTCAATGATCACTGCAGCGATCTCGGATCCATGCTTCGCAAAATGATCTGCGAGTGCCTGCTCATCATTAAATGGCAGAAAGGTCACATTGTCTGTTTGGTTAACCGGAGCAACAATGTTAGGATTGTCCGTAGCAGCCACGGCTAGTGATGTTCTGCCGTGAAAGGCTTTGGAAAACGCAACGATCTTTTTCCTTCCGGTATGAAAAGAAGCAAGCTTCAATGCATTCTCATTGGCTTCCGCACCGGAGTTGCAAAGAAAAAGCTGATAATCTTTTTTACCAGACACCCTGCCCAGCTTTTCCGCCAGTTCTTCCTGCAATGGAATATGGATGGAGTTGGAATAGAATCCCACCTTGTTCAGTTGTTCGGTTACCCGCTGCACATATCGTGAATGCGTATGGCCGATGCTGATCACCGCGTGACCGCCATACATATCCAGATACTGCTGTCCTTTGTCATCCCAAACGTTGGAGCCCTTAGCTTTTACGATGGTGATGTCATTGATCGGGTAAACGTCGAATAACTTCATGATATCGATTTAAAAATAATTTGCCTTGAGTTGAAGACCTGTTGTTTCATCAATACCAAACATCAGGTTCATGTTTTGAACCGCTTGTCCGGATGCTCCTTTGAGCAGGTTGTCCGTGATGGAATGCACCACCAGTTTGGTGCCCACTTTCTCTGGCTGGATGATGGATTTATTGGTGTTCACCACCTGCTTCAAAAAGATTGGGTCTTTAGAGACATGCGTGAATGGATGCCCTTCATAGAATTGCTCAAATAAAGCATGGATCTCTTCCGCTTTCCAATCACAGGTAACCAGGGAACTTACAAATATTCCCCTTGTAAAATCCCCGCGCCAGGGAATAAAATTCACTTCAATTTCGCTGTTTGGTTGCAGCTTGGTCAGTGATTCACCGATCTCACCAAGATGCTGATGTGTCAATGTTTTATACGCCTGAATATTGTTGGCCCTCCAGCTGAAATGAGAGGTCTGCGCCAGACTCTGACCTGCACCGGTTGAACCGGTAATGCCCGTAACGTGTACCTGATCCAATAAGCCCGCTTTTGCCAGGGGCAGCAACCCCAATTGGATGCAGGTTGCAAAACAACCTGGGTTGGCAATATTTTTCGCTATGCGGATGGCTTCACGGTTCAGCTCCGGCAGCCCATATACAAACTCACGATCACCAATAACCGAAGATTCCTTCAACCGGAAATCATTGGACAGATCGATGATGCGAATGTGTTCAGGAATGTTCACTTCCTGCAGAAATTTCCTGCCTTCGCCATGCCCTGCGCACAGGAAGAGTACATCCACATTAAGGTCCAGTTCTCCGGTGAAATGCAGGTCCGTATCACCGAGCAGATCTGCATGGGTCTTATGTAAGGGGTTTCCTGCATTGCTCTTGCTATGCACAAAACGGATGCTTACTTCAGGATGATTCACCAGCAGGCGAATCAACTCCCCGCCGGTATAACCCGCGCCGCCTATGATGCCTGCTTTGATCATTTGTTTTCCTCCTGCACATTGTTCCAGATCACGGTCTGGTTGCCAAAAATTTTGCTGAAGCCCCGCACGTCCTGCCCTGTGAAGCCGCTGTTCATCTCGCCATACTTTCCAAACTTACTGTTCATCAGATCAAATGGCGAGGAGATGCCCGTTACCTGGAAACGATAGGGCATGAGTTGGATGAACACATCGCCCGTAACATTTGCCTGCGAGTTGGCAAGGAATGCTTCAATATCGCGCATCACCGGATCCAGGATCTGGCCTTCATGCAGCCAGTTGCCATAGAACAAGGCAAGCTGGTCTTTCCATTGCAACTGCCATTTGGTGAGTACGTGCTTTTCCAGTGCATGGTGTGCTTTCAGGATCACCATCGGCGCAGCCGCTTCAAAACCAACCCTACCTTTAATGCCGATGATGGTATCGCCCACGTGGATATCCCTGCCGATGCCATAAGGACCTGCAAGGGTTTGTAAATATTGGATGGCTTCTGTGGGATGATCAAATGATTTACCATTCACCGCTACCAACTCTCCCTTCTCAAACCTTAGTACAACCTCTTCCTGCTCACTTCCCCTGGTCATCTGCGTAGGCCAAGCGGATTCAGGAAGCATGCCGTTGGAGTTCAGTGTTTCCTTGCCACCCACACTGGTACCCCAGAGACCTTTGTTAATGGAGTACTGCGCTTTCTCAAAATTCATCGCCACACCTTTTTGCTTCAGGTATTCGATCTCTGCTTCACGGCTCAGTTTGAGATCGCGGATAGGGGTGATGATCTCAACACTGGGGATCATGATGTGAAAGATCATATCAAAACGCACCTGATCATTTCCCGCGCCGGTACTGCCATGGGCCACTGCGTCTGCATTGAGTTTCTTCGTGTGCTCGGCAATGCTGAGGGCCTGCGAAAGTCTTTCCGCACTTACACTCAACGGGTAAGTGTTGTTCTTCAACACATTTCCGTACACGAGGTAACGAATAATCCTATCGTAATAACTCTTCACCGCATTCACGGTGGTATGTGTTTTCACGCCGAGGGCATAGGCATGTGCTTCAATTTTTTTCAATTCATCTTCACTGAAGCCGCCGGTGTTCACGATGATGCTGTGCACCTCGTAACCCATGTCTTCTCCAAGGTATTTAACGCAGAACGTTGTGTCCAGGCCGCCGCTGAATCCGAGGACCAGTTTTTTTCCAGTACCGGGTTTGGGGTCTTGCATATGCTAATGTTGGTTGATTAGAAATGAAACAAATGGCTGAAAAATGCTTTTACGGATGATGCACCTTCTTTGCGGAAGGCCTTCAGCAGGCTCCATTGTTTGAAGTTCATCAATCGCTCCAGCACTGATTTCTTTTCCTCGAAAAACTGTTTGGTTTCTTCGGGTTCATAGTGATCCTTGGGATCATAGAGCATAGCGGTACACATACAGTTTTTCCTTCCCTTGCTCATCAGGATCTCATAGTTCACGCAGCTTTTGCAGCCGGCCCAGAAGGCTTCATCCTGGGTGAGTTCGGAATAGGTGACGGGTTCATAACCCAGTTCACTGTTGATCTTCATCACGGCGAGGCCGGTGGTAAGACCAAAGATCTTTGCTTCGGGATATTTTTTCCGGGAGAGTTCGAAGATCTTGTGTTTGATGGAACGAGCGAGTCCGCTTTTCCTGAATTTTGGGGAGACGATGAGGCCCGAGTTGGCCACATATTCTCCTTCCCAGGTTTCGATATAGCAGAAGCCTGCCCATTCTCCATCATAGGAGAGGGCGATGACGGCCTTGCCTTCTTTCATTTTTTCGATGATATATTCAGGCGAGCGTTTGGCGATACCGGTTCCCCGGGCCTTGGCAGACTCGGCCATTTCATCACAAATGGTTTCGGCAAAATGAAAATGCGTTTCATCGGCCACCACGATCTGGAATTGTTGTTGCTGTTGCTGTTGCATTATGGTTAACGGGTCAAGAAATGAGTAATGGGACCCCTTCGGTCCGTGGTAGTTAACGATAGCGCTGCCCCCGGGCAGCCCTATACAAAGGGAGTATCAACGTCGCACCCAAAAGGGTCGTGGGGTGTACGCAAAAACTGTTCTCGGCTGAACAGCAAAAACCCAACGCAATATGGCACTCTGGGAGAGCGCTTCAGCGATTGATATGGTCAGGTTTTTTCTCATTTTCGTTTATCGGCTCGGGCTTTGAATTTCCGAGTACAAATTTGCAAAATTATTTCAACAAATGGCGTTAAATTTTTATGGCCTCCCTAAGCCCTGAAAATAGCTATTAGCTAGTAGCTAATAGCTAGTGGCAGGTTGCTGCTAAAAAAGTTAAATTGTGCGCAAATAAACGGTATGTACAGACTCCTTTTGGTTGCGTTGCTGGTGTCCGGTTCTGCTCAGGCACAGATTAAAAAAGAAGCGGTGGCTTCATTTCTACAGGCTATTTCTGCAGATTCAATGATGGGCAGGTTACCGGGGACGGCGGGGATCGACAAAGCAGCGAACCTGATTGCGGCCGAGTTCAAGGGTGCAGGATTGCCGTTTATGACGGGGCTTAAGAGTTATTACCAGGAGTTTCCGATGGTGAAATCCGAGGTCAGGGAAGCTACGGTTACGGTTGATGGTGAGAAGGTAGAAGCTACGGACGTGATGGTGCTGGGCGAAGATGACCAGATCAATTGGAAAGCTGGTGATGCAGAAAAGATCTGGATCGAAAAAGGTACCAACCTCGGGCAGAAAGTATTTGGGATGACAGGAGAGAAAGGGAACAAGATCGTTTTTGCAGATACCTCTAACCGCCGGGTCCTGCGCAGGTTCAAGAGTTTTGGCATGCAGCGTTTTGGCGGCCTCGGAAATATTGTGGTGGTGCTGACCACCAAGGACCCATCGGCCTACGATATAAAAGTTAGCAACAACGTGACGCGTACCATGTTCAGGAATGTGGTGGCGATGATCCCCGGAAAGCGGACCAATGAGTTTGTAATTTTTTCTGGCCACTATGATCACCTGGGTAGCGGTAAGGCAGTCAATGGCGATACCATTTTCAATGGCGCTAATGATGACGCTTCCGGAACAACCGCGGTAGTGACCCTCGCCAAATTTTATGCAAAGCAACCGAAACCAGAACGCACCTTATTGTTTGTTGCCTTTACGGCAGAAGAGACAGGAGGCTATGGTGCAACGTATTTCTCAAAACAATTGCCACCGGAGCAGGTGATCGCAATGTTCAATATCGAGATGATTGGTACAGACAGCAAGTGGGGAAAGAATACGGCGTACATCACCGGCTATGATAAGAGCGATATGGGTGCATTGTTGCAAGAAAATCTGAAAGGAACGCAGTTCATGTTCCATCCGGATCCATATCCCGCACAGAATTTATTCTATCGTTCAGACAACGCCACCCTGGCGCGGTTGGGCGTTCCGGCACATACGATCTCTACTTCTAAGATGGACTCAGAAAAATACTACCATACGGTGGATGATGAGTTTGAAACCCTGGACATGGATAACATGACAGAGATTATCAAGGCCATTGCGGAAAGCAGTAAGGGAATCATTAGTGGGAAGCAAACGCCGAGTAGGGTAAAACCTTTGAATTAATTAGACAATTTGGAAATGCGGCAGTGCGGCAATGTAGGAAGCGCGGCCGTGCGTTGCCGGCCTGCGGAGAAACACTCGGAGTGACTGCCGGCGCGCCGCAACGCAGGGCGCGCCTTCCAACATTTCCGCATTTCCGCATTGCCGAATTGTCACATTTTTATTGCGCTACTCATCTCCTTCAACAACCCCATATCTTTCTCAATGGCATTGCCTACAACGATGATATTTGCGCCGGCCTTGCAGTTCAAATAGGCCTTTTCCGGATCGGTGATGCCGCCTCCTACGATGAGGGGAACGGAGATGTGTTGGGCCACCGCTGCGATCATATCTTCATGGATCGCACGCCTGGCGCCGCTGCCGGCGTCCATATAAATGAGTTTCATGCCCAGCATTTCGCCGGCCAAGGCCGTACAGACGGCAATTTCGTTTTTATCATGGGGGATGGGAGCCGCATTACTGATGTAAGAAACAGTAGTGGGTGCGCCTCCGTCTACCACCATATAGCCGGTAGACATGATTTCCAGACCGCTTTGGCGGACCATCGGGGCTGAAATGACGTGCTGACCGATCAGCAATTCCGGGTTCCTTCCGGAAATCAGCGAAAGGTATAGTAGCGCATCGGCATACCGGGAGATCTGACTCGGACTGCCCGGAAAGAGGATCACCGGGATATCCGTCTCCTTTTTGATGTTGGTGACCACCTCGTCCAGGTGATTGGTGACTACCAGGCTTCCCCCTACAAATAGGTAATCCACTCCTGCTTCATGGGCCAGGCCACAGAGCTCATGGATCTGGTGAGGGCTTACTTTATCGGGGTCAACCAAGACGGCAAATGACCTGTGGCCGGCTAGTTTTTTTCTTGTGATTTCCTGGTAGATCTTTTGCGTCATCCGCAACAAAAATAAGCGAAACGGGCTAATGTGTGAAGGGAATGGTCAAGTAAGGCCGAAATCCGCTACAGATCAGGGTTTTAAGGATATATTAGGGTTATTCCTGTAGGTTATTCATGTATCTAAGTAATCTTTGCCATACCAGCCAAAAAAATTAATAACGAAATGGTAAAAAAGGTGCATAAATCATGGGATTTACCACAGGCTTCACTTTGCCGTTCTTATCCACATGCTGTTGATATTTAAGAGTTTGGCGGGACGGTTAGGAAAATTATTTTCGTCTCCCCCTTAAATTTTAAGGAATTGTTAAGACATTGATTTTCATAACCATAAAACCTGCGCCGCAAATGCCAACCAAAAAAATCCAAAACCCCACTGGTCTTCAGTTTCGTCGCCAGTTTACCCGCGACGATGTCAGCGTATTCGACATGTTCGAGTACGATTACCGTACCTCAGTTATCCGCAACCCTAGCGGTGAGATCGTGTTTGAGATGAATAATGTGGAGGTTCCCAAACAGTGGAGCCAGATTGCCACGGATATCCTGGCACAAAAATATTTCCGTAAAGCGGGCGTACCACAGGCAGATGGATCGCTTGGAAGGGAGACTTCAGCCAAGCAGGTTGCCCATCGTATGGCCAATTGCTGGAAGGTTTGGGGTGAGCGTTATGGTTATTTCAATTCTGCAGAAGACGCGCAGGTATTTTATGATGAGTTGGTCCACAGCATCCTCAACCAGGCCTGTGTACCCAATTCTCCCCAGTGGTTTAATACTGGTCTGTATGAAAGCTATGGCATCAAGGGTAAGCCCCAAGGGCATTATTTCGTTGACGCAGCAGATGGCATCCTGAAAAAATCAACCTCTGCCTATGAGCGTCCACAGCCGCACGCCTGCTTTATCCTCTCTGTAGAGGATGACCTGGTGAATGATGGTGGCATCATGGATCTTTGGGTAAGGGAAGCCCGGATCTTTAAATATGGGTCAGGCGTAGGCACTAACTTCTCCAGTGTGAGGGGTGAGGGTGAGAAGTTGAGTGGCGGTGGCACATCTTCAGGTTTGATGAGCTTCCTCAAAATAGGTGACCGTGCCGCTGGTGCCATCAAGAGCGGAGGTACTACCCGCCGTGCAGCTAAAATGGTTTGCCTGGATTTGGATCACCCGGAGATTGAACTATTTATCGATTGGAAAGTAGAGGAAGAGAAAAAAGTAGGGGCATTGATCGCTGCAGGTTATGCCAGCGATTATGAAGGCGAGGCTTATCGCACCGTATCCGGACAAAACTCCAACAACTCCGTTCGTATCCCCAATGAATTCTTCGAGAAACTGGAAAAAGGCGAAGATTGGGAACTCACTGCACGCTCTGATGGCAGGGTGATGAAGAAGATTCCTTCTAAAGCGCTTTGGGATAAAATTGCTTATGCAGCTTGGCGTTGTGCAGACCCGGGTACCCAATACGACACCACCATCAATGAATGGCACACTTGCCCTCAAGGTGGTCGCATCCGGGCCTCCAACCCATGTAGCGAGTACATGTTCCTGGATAACACCGCTTGTAACCTGGCATCAGCCAACCTTCGCAAATTCTTCAATGAGGCCGATAACAGCTTTGATGTTGCCGGCTTTGAATATACCGTTCGCCTCTGGACCACTGTGTTGGAAGTATCCGTACTGATGGCACAGTTCCCTTCTAAAGAAGTGGCGCAGCTGAGCTACGACTATCGTACACTCGGTCTCGGATATGCCAACCTCGGCTCTATGCTGATGGTTAGCGGTATTCCTTATGATAGTGAAGAGGCCCGTGGCATCGCAGGTGCTATTACTGCGATCATGACCGGTATCTCTTACAAAACATCTGCTGAGCTTGCGCAGATCCTGGGCCCCTTCGCCCGTTACGAAGAGAATAAAGACGATATGCTGCGGGTAATGCGCAACCATCGTGCAGCTGCTTACGATGCAGAAGATGCATACGTAGGCCTGAGCATCAAGCCACAGGGAATCAAAGCCCAGTATTGCCCAGACTACCTGTTGACTGCGGCTTGCAAGGCTTGGGATGATGCAGTGGAAATGGGTGAAAAGTACGGCTATCGCAACGCACAAACCACGGTTATTGCACCAACCGGTACCATTGGCCTGGTGATGGATTGCGACACAACCGGTGTTGAGCCTGACTTTGCTCTTGTAAAGTTCAAGAAGCTTTCCGGTGGTGGTTATTTCAAGATCATCAATGAATCTATTCCTTCTGCTCTCCGTAACCTCGGTTATACAGCGAAAGAACAGGATGCCATTATTAAATATGCAGTAGGTGCCGCCAGCTTCAATGGTGCGCCTTTCATCAACCACCAGACCCTTAGCGAAAAAGGATTCATCGCAGATGAGATCCGTAAACTCGATGAAGCCGTGAAGTCTGCTTTCGAGATCGGATTTGTGTTCAACGTTTACGCACTGGGCGAAGAGTGTATGCAACGCTTCGGGTTCAAACCTGAAGAATATTTCAACCCCAACTGGAGTATGTTGGAAGCACTCGGATTCACTGGCGAGCAAATGGACGCAGCAAATGACTATGTATGTGGAACGATGACCGTTGAAGGTGCACCTTTCCTGAAAGACGCACATCTTCCTGTATTTGATTGCGCCAACAAATGTGGTAAGAAAGGCGAGCGCTTTATCCATGCACACGGTCATATCCGTATGATGGCAGCAGCACAGCCATTCATCTCCGGTGCGATCTCCAAAACCATCAACCTCCCTAACGAAGCTAATATTGACGAGATTGCTGATGCATATATGTTGAGCTGGAAGCTAGCGCTGAAAGCCTGCGCATTGTATCGCGATGGATCTAAACTGTCTCAGCCGCTGAGCAACAAGAGCGATAAGAAAGCGAAGGATGAAGAAGCGAAAGAAGAAGCAGTTATTGCAGAGAGTCCGTTGATCGATGTTGGTAAACTCACTGTGGAAGAACTCCTGGAAGAACTGCAGAAACGCATGACTGCTTCTCCCGATACCAAACTGAAGCGTCAACTGTCCCGCATCGTAGAACGTAAGACCCTTCCTGCAAAGCGCAGGGGCTTTACGCAGAAAGCGAAGATCAATGGACAAGCCATCTTCCTGCGCACGGGCGAATACTCTGATGGTACATTGGGAGAGATCTTCATCGATCTGGCCAAAGAAGGATCCACATTACGCAGCTTGATCAACTCCTTCGCCATCTCCGTTTCTGTTGGCTTGCAATATGGTGTTCCCCTGGAAGAATTCGTAGAGAAATTTGTGTTCACCAAGTTTGAACCAGCGGGTATGGTGGATCACCCGAATATCAAGTCAACCACATCAATTGTTGACTTCGTGTTCCGTTGTTTGGCGTATGAATACCTGAACAGGACTGATCTGGTGCATGTATTGGATAAGCCCGAGATCGGCAATACAGGGACAGATGAATGGGACGAGCCCATTGCTGACTCCAAGCCTGAATTGTCTGACGTAAGGGTGATTGCTCCCGCAGCATCTAACAGCGGTGCTTCAACACCAGCTGTTAAGGTTCAGCGTGCAGCTGCCGTAAAAGCAGAGAATAGCACCCAGGAATTCATGAAGAGCATGCAGTCTGATGCACCGGCTTGTAATACCTGCGGACATATCACGGTTAGGAGCGGCACATGTTACAAGTGCCTGAATTGTGGTAACTCGATGGGATGCAGTTAGGCAATGTGGCAATGTGACAAAGCGGTAATGCGGTAATGAATACAAATCCGGTCTTAGGGCCGGATTTTTTTTGTGCTGAGAATCAGGTGCTTGGGGAATTTTGTACCCAGCTTAATAATTTTTGGTACGATGTGTGCGTTATTGAGTCCGAACATAACAGACAACAATAGCCGAAAATCTACCCTAAATCTGAAAACATGAAAAAGTTGATTCTTGCTCTGGTCGTTATCACGATCGTCGCTTCTTCCTGCAGCAGGTCAGTATCCCCATCTGAAGCCGCTTCAGGCAGATATAAATCATGCCGGGCCGTTAGGTAAAAAATCGTTTTATAGTTTGGACTTAAGGCTTATGCCCGGTATTTATTTACCGGGCATCTTGGTTTTGCAAGTATGGAAGTCTTTGAGATAGCTGCAGGTGTTCAGCGCTTCTTTGTAAAACCTGGTATTGCCGTAATTTGTTTTTATCTGATTGAAGATAGGATTGCGGATCATTTTTAATTGATATGCTTCCATGGCTTTATCGAAGGCATCGTAGTCATTGTAGTTTCGGAACAAAGGTTTCCCATCTTTCTGCGCACATTTTGCCAGCATAAATAAAGACCTTGCCTTCCATTCAGGATCTGTAAAGTTATCATGCGCTTTGCGGTACCAGTCGGATGCTCTCGTGGCTTCATAATAGTCTTTATGCCAGGCTTGGGATTTATCAGGTCCCCAGTTACCTTCGGATCCGCTCCACCCGTAAGCCACCAATAACCATGCGTTTCCCCAATAGCTCATGTGGTAGTATCCTTTGGCGAGTTCATAGGCCGTTCTCGCTTTTTTATTGGGATCGGTTTGATTGGCATATTGTTTTTTGAGGCTGATCAATTTCTTCGTAAATCCAGCCTTGTCATATTTTATGGTATCCTGTTTGGTGGGAGAATGAGTATCAAGCAGAAGGTCTGCAAAAGGATTGGCAGCCATATAGGTGGCAAAGGGTTCTTCCTTGTAATATTTAGGATTGATCTTATTGAACCAAACCAATGCTTCGTCCAGTTTATCTTCCCGCAATAGCGCTGTTCCGATCACATCCTGCACATCGCTGATCTTGAAACGGGCATTTTGGATCAGGTATTTCTCCAAACTGTTCGCGGTGGTACTTCGCATGAGTTCTTCCAGCTGAAGCGCATCTTTGGAGCCCAACTCATTCCGAAGGGTATTTAGGCTGTAACTATAGTAGCCATTCTCTGCCTCTAAGGTTATGTTTTCTGCGGCTCCTTGCGCCAACATCTTTTTATGAATCTGTCCCTGTTTCTTGTAACGGGGAGCAATAACCGAATTCAAAAGGTTTCGGTAAAACCTTGTCCACGGACCGTAAGAATAGTAGTCGGCTCCTGTTCTGTCCTCATTAGCTTTTTTTTCCAACCACTGTAAAGAAGGCAGTAATTTTTCTTCAAATGCTTTATTGATAGTATCCTGTTCGTTAATAGTGATAAGCAATTCTGTGAGTCTCCACTGATCTTTTACCGATTTATTCGGGTTTTTTTCTTTTGCAATCTGTAACCATTCCCTGGCGGTGTTATAGTCCTTCACCATATAATGCAGGTATGCGGCACCGGTAGCAAAAAGGGCGGGATCTTTAGTTGCCGTTTGTTTTGCCATCCATTGAAACCACTCCGCTGTTTGCCGAACCTGTTTTGCGGTAAGGGTATCTTTTTCATCATTGTACAGGCTGTATGCTAATGTGGGCGAGCCATCCGGTACAGAGTATGAGAAATATTTTTCTTCCAGCTTGTTGATTTCCCTTACAGCCAGCATATGAAGATTGGTATCACCAGGTGAAAGCCTGCTGATTCTTTCAAGGGCGTTCAGATCCGGGGCGGGATTACCCATGGCTATAGTAGTAAGTACATTGGCCTTTTCTTTCTCTGTTTTACAATAACCCCAAATTAGTCCTGTGGGGATTTTATTTGTGTACACATGGTATCCATAGTAGTTAGAGACTTTTTTCATTTTACCCTCTGCAAAAAGCTGGCAAAACCGATAGGCCGCTTGCGCTTTATCACCTCTTCGATATAAAGCGCCGGCGCGGATCGCTTCTGTTAGCTCATGAACGGAAGGCGATACGGGTCGCATCGCTTCTTTGTCGGCCCATTGGATAGCAGCTTCCGGATTGCCGGTAAAATGATTCAGTCTTGACACCTGGTAGGCATAGCGCTGCCGAAAGAAATCTTTCTTTGCTGCATTATATAAGCTCATGCCATTGTTGATCCAGGCCAGGCTTTTGTTAATATCTCTAGCTGGCGGATCCCAGCTATCTACAACCTGAACTTGTGATTCAATTTTCCTTAGGTACATCAGGTATCCCAATGCTTCCAGATCTTTCTGAGCAACCAGTGCGCTAGACAAACGGTTACGCATAACCGAATCCGGAAGTTTTGGCTGCGTTCCTTTTTCAGCTTGTGCATACAAGGCTTGTAGTTGTGCATGCGTATAACTTCCCGTAAGGTCCTTGGCTTCTTTTATAGAAGCCTGAACACCAGCATAGCCAATCCAGTCCTGCGCCGTCACCTCCCATTGATCTACGGGCTCTTCCCTGCTCCAGAGGAATTCATATGTATAATAAAATGGTTTCAGGCTGGTATTATTTCCCAGCCGATAATCGAAAAAACTGGTGAAATAATCATATGGATTACCAGAGTCTGCACATCCAATGATATTGTAAGGAAAGGCAATTAAACCGAGGTTAAGGATGGCGGCCAAAAAGAGCTTCCAGCGCATCTTGATCATATTTGTTTAAAATTAATGAATCAAGGTGGAAGAGGGCAAGTCTTTGGATGGTCTGCTTACCTGGTTTTGTTCGGATCAATTCTATGGCTTTTATGAGATCTTCAATGTCTGATCTTTCTTCCCTCAGCCAGTCTCCTTTCTGGAAGAGCCGCCCCCCGATTACGGTATCTTTATTGAACGTACGTAAATTCCCTGTTTGTACCAGGCATGCAACACGATCCAGTTCTGCCGGATAAACCAGTCCGAGATAGGTCTTCTCGCGAAACCAAACATGCCAGCTGAACAGCGGGAGCGCGGCATCAAGAGGAAGAGGATAGGGTTGGCCCAGGGTAAGGTATTTCTTCATCTCATAAGGATCGATGATAGAATTGACCGTTGCCGGATGAGTCAGGTTCCCCATGTTATAACACATCAGCAGTGCTTTGTCGGCCGGCGGCACACCCATCACGGTTGGGTACTTGTATGGATACAACCTCAGCGTAACAGAGAGTGTTATATTTTGCTGATGGGCGATCTGTTTAATGGCTTCCACCAGACGGAAATATGTTGCCTTAGTCTTTTCGGTCCAGTCGCAATCCAGTTGCCACTCCTTGGTTTCTGACAGGCCTGCATCAACGGTGATCTGGGAAATTCTGGTGCTGATTTTTTGTGCAAAGCTGTCTATATCGGTCTCTTTCCATTGCCGCAGTGCTGGCTGGGTGATGAAAACCACCGGGACGATGTTAAGCGAATCTGGGAAGGGATCGACCCGATTTAATGTGGCCACGGGTATTGGCTTACCCGTCATGGGATCGGCATCCACATCAAAATACTTTACATAGAGGGTGTGGATCTTGTGACGGGTAAGAAAGCTTGTTTCGATGGTATTGGGCTGGTAAACAGATTTCCAGTGATACATGGCTCTTTCCGGCGCGGCGGGGGGTGTTGTGCAGGCTTCACAGAAAAACCACCATAAAATGATGGGCAGTACGAGGGGACGAAAGGTGCAATGAAGTAATTTGCCGGACACATGATAAAAATATGAAGCATTTATTTACAGCAACGTTTGTTTTTCTCGTGATGGCAGTGGCAGCGCAGGGCAGAAAAGGTCTTGTTGCGGGTCCGATGTTGGGACAGGTAGACTACAAGGTCGCCAAACTGTGGGCGGAACTGGAGCCTGGTGCGAAAGCGCAATTGAAATTCTGGAGAAAGGGGGAGCAGGCAAAACAGGCAACGGCGCTGAGCACGATTTCCGGAGACGCGGTTGTTCAGGGATCGAATATTGTACATTTTACGCTGCCGGGTCTGGAAGTAAACACTGGTTACGAATACCAACTGACGGTCAACAATATCGCAGTTGCAACGGGTAGTTTCACCACCAAAGAATTGTGGCAATGGCGCAAACCCGCGCCGGACTTTAGTTTTCTTACAGGTTCCTGTTCTTATATGAATCAGCCGCCGTATGACAGGCCGGGCAGGCCATATGGCGGGGATTCATCGATCTATACTACGATGGCAAAAGAAGATGCTTCGTTCATGATGTGGTTGGGCGACAACTGGTACACGCGTGAAGTGGATTATTACAGTGCATGGGGGTTGTGGAATCGGGCGCAGTATGACCGCAGCAGGCCTATCCTGCAAGACTTCTGGAAGAAGATGCCGCACTATGCCATTTGGGACGATCATGATTTTGGTCCGAATGACTACGGTGCGGAATATGTTCTGAAAGAAGAGAGCAGGCGCGTATTCATGAGCTATTGGGCCAATCCTTCTTATGGAGAAAACGGTCAGGGCATTTACACCAAGATCAGTCATGGTGATGTGGATATATTCATGTTAGACGACAGAACCTGGCGTAGTGCCGATAACTGGGATGACTCCGTAGCGGGTAAGCCCAATCCGGAGAAGAAGATGTTTGGGGAAAAGCAGATGCAGTGGCTGAGAGATGCATTGGTGGGAAGCAGTGCTACCTTTAAGATCATTGCTACGGGCAGTCAGGTGCTCAATCCGAGATCACCGTTTGATTGTTTTCGCAGGTTTCCGGCGGAATATCATGCATTCATGCAATTTTTGAAAGAGGAGAAGATCAGTGGGGTGTTGTTTTTGACAGGGGACCGGCATCATTCAGAAGTGATCAAGGTGGAGGGGCTGACGGACTATCCAATGTATGATGTTACGGTGTCTCCGTTGACTTCGGGTACGCATGTGTTTGGGGCCGATGAAAAAGACAATCCATTCCGGGTGATCGGTATTGATCAGAAGCAGAATTATGGCCGGATCAGTATTGCCGGAAAAGCTAAGGACCGGAGATTAACCGTTAATTTTGTAGGTGTGAAAGGCGAGGCCTTGGGAGAATGGAGTGTACACGAGAACGAGTTGAAAAAACAAAAATGAAAGTAAACGTATCATATCGGAAGCCACAGGTGTTGCAGGCACTGCGGTATCATTTCATCAGCAAGCGCGAGATCAAACTCATGATCATCCTTGTGAATGTTTTTGCGTTGCTGTCTGCGGTATTATTTTATTTCAAGCTGATCACGCCATTACCATTTTTGCTGAGTTCAGTATTATGGATCGCGATGATGGTAGCCTTCTGGATCTGGCTTCCAGCCTTGATTTACAGGAGGTCAAAAACCTTTAAGGATCAGTTCACGGTGTCTTTAGATGAGCACCATATGGGCATTGAAACCTCGATCAGTCATAAGATATGGGCATGGCGAGAATTTAGTCACATGTTGGAGACGCCGGGATTTTTTCATTTGTATTTCGACAGTAAATCTTTTTTTCTGTTGCCGAAGGATGTGTTTGAGAACAGTGATCAGGTGCAGGTGGCGAGGCACTATATAAGAGATGGCATTAAGTGAAATGTGGCAATTTGGCAATGCGGTAATGCGGCAATGTTGGAAGCGCGGCCGTGCGTTGTCGGCCTGCGCGGATACACCCGGAGTGACTGCTGGCGCGCCGCTACGCATAGTGCGCCTTCCACCATTACCGCATTGCCGCATTGCCGAATTGGCAAATTGTCAACCTATCTTAGTTTTTTCTGCATTTCGTAATGCGGTATCGTGACTTCTTCAAACTCTTCAGAGCTGATCTTATAGCCCAGTTTCTCGTAAAAACCGACGGCAGATTTGCGGGCGTGCATAGACATCACGTGAAAGCCGCGGTCCCGGGCTACATTTTCGGCAAAGTTCATCATGGTGGCACCGATGCCCTTCCCCTGGAGGTTGTTTAGGACGGCCATTTGGCGCAGCCGGACTTTTTCTTTGGATTCCTGGGTAAGCATGCAACAGGCCAGAATATCTTCATCATCGAAGGCGCCAATGAGGATATCATTGATCTCTTTTGCCAGTTCATCGTCTGAAAACTGCAATCCGAGGGGTTTTCTGAGGATTTCGTTCCTCAGTTTTACCATTTTTGCATATTCCGGGCTGCCGTGTTCGATGATCTTTAGTGCCATACAGAAAAATAACGGAGAAGTAACTAAAAATACAAAAAATAGAGCCAAAACATCAATAATCCTTCAAAGCGTTGTTTTTATATCAAAAACTATATTTTTGCAGCCAGTATTAACCAAATATTACAATCATGTCTGACATTGCAACTAGAGTTAAGAAGATCATTGTTGACAAATTAGGTGTTGACGAAGCTGAAGTAACTCCAGAGGCTTCTTTTACCAATGATCTCGGTGCTGACTCATTGGATACAGTTGAACTCATTATGGAATTTGAAAAGGAGTTCAACATATCTATCCCTGACGAGCAGGCAGAAACCATTACGACAGTAGGCCAGGCCGTGGCTTATCTCGAGGAGCACGCTAAATAACTCCACATACGGCGAGTTTTATATATGAATTTAAAACGTGTTGTAGTTACAGGAATCGGCGCACTGACACCCATCGGCAATACTGCCCCCGCATTTTGGGACGGATTGATGGCGGGTAAACCAGGCGCTGATTTCATTACATTGTTTGATGCGGCGAAATTCAGGACCCGCTTTGCCTGCGAGGTGAAAGGTTTTGACCCTACGGAGTTCCTTGATAAAAAGGAAGCGCGTAAGGTTGACCGTTACACCCAGTTTGGCTTGGTGGTGAGTGACGAAGCCGTGAAGGATGCGGGATTCTCGAAAGAGAATGTCAATCCGGATCGCGTTGGGGTGATATTCTCCAGTGGAATTGGTGGCCTCGTCACCTTCCAGGAAGAGATCATCAACTTTGCCAAAGGCGATGGCACACCACGTTTCAATCCATTTTTCATTCCAAAGATGATTGCAGACATCGCTGCCGGGCAAATCTCCATGAGGCATGGCTTCAGGGGACCCAACTTTGCAGTAGTGAGTGCCTGTGCATCTTCCACACATGCCATCATTGAGGCGTTCAACTGGATCCGGATGGGTAAGGCCGATGCCATCCTTGCCGGGGGCAGTGAAGCCGTGGTATGTGCAGCAGGAGTTGCTGGTTTCAACGCCATGAAAGCACTTAGCGAAAGGAATGATGATCCTGCAACGGCTTCAAGGCCTTTCGACAAAGATCGCGATGGTTTTGTGATGGGCGAGGGTGCAGGAATGCTCGTGCTGGAAGAATTGGAACACGCACTGGCAAGAGGTGCAAAGATCTATGCTGAAGTTGCTGGCGGTGGTGCCACAGCAGATGCCTATCATATTACGGCTCCGCATCCGGAAGGATTAGGTGCTTTGAATGTGATGCGCCAAACGCTGGAGGATGCCAATATGAAACCTGATGACATTGATTACATCAATGTTCACGGCACTTCAACCCCATTAGGTGATATCGCGGAAACCAAGGCCATCCTAAATGTATTTGGGGACCATGCGTATAACCTGAACATCAGTTCAACAAAATCCATGACGGGGCATTTGTTGGGCGCAGCTGGCGCCATTGAAGCCCTGGCTTGCGTATATGCCGTGATGAATGATATGGTGCCTCCAACCATCAATCACTTCACGGATGATCCGGAACTTGATCCCGGACTTGACTTTACTTTTTTGAAACCCCAAGCGAGGAAAGTAAGGGCGGCACTCAGCAATACTTTCGGTTTTGGTGGCCACAATGCCTCTGTTATCGTGAAGAAATTTGAGCGGTAATCGCTATGGCCTTACTTAACTTTACCGAAGGTGCCGGGGAAACGTTCATCAAAGGTTACAGTTTGCAATACTGGCTTCGATATTTCAGGATCAACAAAGAAGACAGGGCTTACTACAAACAGCTCTGCAATGTGTTGGGATTTGCTCCTGGCAAGTTAAACCTGTATACCACCGCACTTAGTCACCGCTCCGTTAAAGAGCATGCAGACGAAAACAATGAAAGGCTGGAGTACCTTGGTGATGCTGTGTTGAGCGGCATCGTTGCCGATTATCTTTTTAAACGTTATCCATACAGGGGCGAGGGCTTTCTCACTGAAATGCGCAGCAAGATGGTGAATCGCCAGACTTTGAATGAAGTAGCGGTAAAGATGGGTCTGAAAAAAATTACACTCTACAACCGTTCCGACAATTCACTAAAGATCTCGCAGATTTTTGGAAACACGCTGGAAGCCCTCGTGGGAGCCATTTATCTCGATAAAGGCTACGAGGCCACCAAGCATTGGGTATATAAACGCGTGGTAGCACCACATATGTTTGTGGATGATCTGGAGAACCTCGAGATCAATCACAAGAATAAACTCTACGGATGGGCCAATAAAAATGGCAAGGTGCTTGAATTTGAAACCCTCGAAGAAAAAATTGAAAACGGTCGCCGCCTTTTCCGCATCGGCGCGATGGTGGATGGGCAGCTTGTAGCAGAGGGGAAAGCCTACAACAAAAAAGATGCATCACAGATTGCGGCGCAGATTGCTGTTGATAAACTTGGTATTTGAAGAAAGGTTGAAGGTTGGGGGTTGAAGGTTGCAGAGTGTCCTTACTGCGACCTGCGACCTTGCCACCTGCGACCTCATTTATTTTATTTCCTGACACAACTCCAGTAATACACCACCAGCAGATTTGGGGTGAACGAAGCAAATGAGCTTGTTGTCCGCGCCTAGTTTGGGCTGGTCCATAAGTAATGTAAAGCCTTCTTTTTTCAGTCGCGCCATCTCCGCGTAGATGTCTTCCACTTCAAACGCGATGTGGTGTAACCCTTCGCCGCGTTTCTCAATGTATTTAGCGATCACGCCGGTTTCATCTGCACTTTCTAACAGTTCTACTTTAGTGTCACCCGCCTTTAAAAATGCAGTCATCACTTTTTCAGATTCCACGGCCTCCACTTTATAGCAATCCGTGCAAAGGATGGTTTCATACAATGTGATCGCGTCTTTAAGACTTTTTACGGCTATGCCGATATGCTCCAGTTTTGCCATGAGCAAATATAGCTATTAGCTAATAGCTAATCGCTAGTGGCGAGATGCTAATGGTTGCGGATAACCTTCTGATTTTCAATCCCTTAATCCCTTCCCCAGCCCCTAACCCCTCAATCCCAACCCTCCCAATGCCCAATGCCCATTGCCTCAATGCCTTTCATTATCTTTGCAGTATGAAAATAGATTCCGGCATTTATATCAGTGATAAGGCCAAGGAGCGTGTGGAGATCCTGCTTAAGGAAGAGGGAAGAACTGCAGCGCATTTTCTTCGGGTGAGTGTGGTCAGCGGTGGATGCTCAGGCCTTAGCTATAAAATGGATTTCGATACTACCATGAAGCCCACGGACCAGGTATTTGAGGATAAGGGGATGAAAATTGTGACCGACTTTAAAAGTGTATTGTATCTGTTCAATACCATGCTAGATTATTCCGAGGGCCTGAACGGAAAAGGTTTCCACTTCATCAATCCCAACGCTTCCAGGACCTGTGCCTGCGGAGAGTCTTTCTCTGTGTAAAGGGTAAAAAAATCCCGCCGGCGTGAACCGGCGGGCAGCAGTTGGTTTCGGTTGAAACTTCGTTAGTCTTTGATTAATGGAAGGGTAATCCAATCTGAACCATCTTTTAACCTGAAAAGGTAAAAACCTCGTTTCAGATCGTCCACCCTTATCTGACGTATAGCAGTATTACAAACAAACTTCTTACAAACAGTACCGTTCAAAGAGACAATCTCTACTTCGTATGTGCTGCTTGAGAATGAAAAATTTATGTTTAGAACATCTTTTACCGGGTTGGGGTAGATGATGGCACCGCCAGATGTTCTTGTTTTTCGGATGATTTTTGTAGAAATCTCGCTGCTACCCAAGCGCATGATCACTTTGTAATACGCCGTAGGTGGTGGGGAGAGGTCTTTCCACTGGTGCTTCACCTTGCTTCTGCCCGAACTTCCCAAGGACCCGATTTCACTGAAATGCAGGCCATCCGCGCTTCTGAGGATTTTGTATTGGAGGGTTTGCTGGTTTTCATCGGCCTCCCAGGACAAGACCATTCCATTCATTTCTTCCCTTACCGTGAATTGTAAGAATCCCAAAGGCAGGATCACCGCCTGCTCAACCACGCCTATGGAAAATCCAGCGCTTCCGGTCAATGTATCTTCAGAGGTAAGCCACTGGTATCCCGACAGGCTTGCAGGTTCTCCAAACACTTTCCAGTTGCTTGTCAAATGTGCGGGTCTTAGCTTTTCTGAAAGCGCCAGCGAAGCACTCCAGGGTCTCGAGCTCATATCAATCTTAACACCTGATATCATAGGTGCGTCCAGAATCCAATGTTCCCTTTGGCTGATCCGCAACAGCGGGGCCTGTACCCCTGAGTTAGAGGGTGGCACAGGTGTGTAGGTCAGAATCCGAAACTCATCACCAGGTTCTGTTTTGGTGAGCCGGATCGGTGCGAAAACAGTGTCTGCCCCAACCGGAGCCAATAGTGTTTTGTCTTTCGTTAAATGAAGCCTTACGGGACCCTCAATGAAACTTCCTTCATGTCCCTCATTGGCAGAACCGTAGCGGCTTGCCGGACTAAGGACCTTACAGGGTCCCAGTGTCAGCAAGTGTGGAAGGGTACTTACGATTCTCCCTTGCAGGAGTAGCAGTGAATCCCTGATATAAAGGTTTTTCAGGATTTGTAGTTGTTCGGGATTATTGATCCCGAGGGCAGAAACGGAATCCGGTAGTCCATCACCCGTAACCTGCGCCGTGGTACCTTGAAATATATAAGAGGCGTGCGAGCTGAAAGTTCTGGTTTGCGTTCGCACGGGTCCCAGGTCCCGGTTGGCACTGAGGCCTTCCATGTGTTGAATGAAAAGTTTCCCTGTGTCCGCCAATATGAATCCGCCGGGTCCATCGATCTGGAATCCTCCGGGATTCAGGCTTCCCCTGCAAACCAGTTGGTGAGCTGGCTGGGTCAGACTGATATTGCGTTGCAATTGCAATGTTGCTTCCCGTGCAACATCGAGGTTCCTGAAATTCGCACCGAATATCAGCGCACCATTGCCGAAAAGGCTTGCCTGCGGGCCAATGAAGCGTAGGCTTCTGGCCACCGTTCCCGCAGTAGTAGGCTGCAGGGTGAGCCTGCCATGAACCATCAGGCTTCCAGCCAGTACAAGGTCTGCAGTAAGGGTACTGATGACCTGTGCGTTGCTATCCACCAGCAGGTCCCCGCGGATGGTCAGCGTACCACTGCCACTGCTACTGTATGATTTAGGAGCACCGGCGGCAGCGGCCCGGAAAGAGAGGCTGCCAAAAGTATTCCCTGTCAGAGAGACCGTGTAGCCAGCCGTTCCGGGCACATCGAACTCAAAGATTCCCTTCTCTGTACCTGCTGCCTGTGCGATTCTATCAATCAATGCTGCATTTGACCTTGCTGTACGGTGGATGTACTTCCCACCATTATATATGTTTAAACTGCCCGCAAGCAACAGACCGCCTCCTGCGGAGGCACCCGATGTATTGATGAAAACCCCGCCGGCATGTATGGCCAATGATACTGCGGTACTGGTCAACGAAAGCCCTGGATTGGCTGTGTTGGTGGAGGGGAGTTCCAATACGATCTGCCCTTGTGAAGGAATAATCTGCAAGGATTGAATGGATACCAATGAAGGACCAGCCGGAAGCGTTACCGAATAGTCACCAATGACCCATTGATGGGATAAGATCACCTCGTCAGTGACGAGGGGCACACCATCCGGCTGCCAATTGGCCGCATCGGACCATTCCTTTGTGCCCGCACCACCATCCCAGAATTTCTGTGCATCGGCAGATATTGCAAAGAATAAACCCATCATCGTCACCATCCATCGCCACATAATCCTTTTTATGCAATATATCTTTGCAGATAAGCCGTTTCCAAGGGAGTTTAACCATAAAAACAACGTTATTTTCCCCTATTCTTGTAATCTTGCATCTTTATTATCAATATGTGGTCTGTTTGTATCAAGGAACTAAGGCAATTCTTCAGTAGTCTCACGGGATATATCGCGATCATCGTGTTTTTGGTGCTCAACGGGCTGTTCCTGTTTGTGTTTCCGGATTCCAACCTGTTTGATTACGGATATGCTTCGCTGGAGACTTTTTTCAATACAGCGCCGTGGATCCTTTTGCTCTTGATCCCTGCCGTTACGATGCGTAGTTTTTCCGAGGAATTCAAAGGCGGAACCTTTGAGATCCTCAAAACCAAACCGCTGACCAACACACAGATCATCGGAGGAAAATATCTTGCCTCATTGATCATCGTCCTCATTGCGATCCTACCCACACTGATTTACGTTTACACGATTCGTGAACTATCTACAGGTGGCATTGATACCGGAGGCACCATCGGTTCATATCTCGGACTCATTTTGCTTGCGGCAGTTTTCACCGCTATCGGTATCTGTTGCAGCAGCTTCACCAATAATGCCGTAGTGGCTTTCCTCCTCAGCGCATTTGCCTGTTTCACGGTGTACAGCGCTTTTGAGGCCGTGAGCAGGATACCTGCATTTCAATCCGGCGCTGATTATTATATCGGAATGCTAGGTATTGATTTTCATTATAAAAATATCAGCAGGGGCGTGCTGGATTCCAGGGACCTGGTTTACTTCTTCTCTGCCATCGTTTTCTTTTTATTCCTTACCGCCCGAAACCTTGTGAAACGCTGACCCAATGATGAAAAAACTGCTTCATGCCAAATTCGGATGGGTGATCATGCTGCTTTTGCTGGTGGCTGTGAACTACGCTTTTTCCCTGTTCCGCTTCCGTGCAGACCTTACATCTGAAAAAAGATTCACTGTCTCCCAGGCCACGCGCAATATGCTGGAGAAACTGGACGACAGGGTAGATATCACCCTCATGATGGGTGGCGATATGCCCGCGGGTTTCAAAAAATTGGCCGGCGGTGCTACAGACCTGCTCAATGAATTCAAAGAAATCTCTTCCAATAACATCAGCTTCAGGATCGAGAAACCCGGGGAGAACCTGGATGATTCCGCAAAAGCGGCACTCGTGGATTCCCTTCGTATGCTCGGCATCAACGCTACTAACGTCAAGGCACAAACGAAAGAAGGCGATGGCCAGGAAGAGCAACTTGTATATCCCGGTGCGGTCATTAAGTACAAGGACCGGACGATGGGGATCGATTTTTTACAGGGACAAAATTTTCAGGACGGATTGAATTCACTCAACAATGCGGAAGCATTGCTTGAATATAAATTGGCTTCGGGTATTGATAAGATTACACAAGACAGTGTGCCTTTGATCGGTTACCTGAGTGGTAACGGAGAGCCGGTAGACTATCGGGTGTATGACCTCATTGAAAGAACACTGCGCCCCAATTATGCGTTTCGCATCATTCCGGTTGATAGTGTAGCCGTGATCCCACCCGTATTCCAGGCCTTGCTCATTGTGAAGCCTGTTGTAAAATTTTCGGATGCACAGAAACTGAAGATTGATCAATATGTAATGCACGGCGGTAAGGTGGTGTGGATGCTGGATAACTTGTATGCGAGTCTTGACAGTTTGCAACGCAGTGAGGGCCGCTTTGTAGCTTTCGATATGGGCCTTAATCTGGACGACCTGCTGTTCCGTTATGGCGTGCGCATCAACCAGGATCTTGTGCAGGATCTGCAGTGTGATAAGATACCTTCTGTGATTGGGTCGATGGGGGATAAGCCTCAAATCCAGTTGCTGCCCTGGCCGTATTTTCCTTTGCTTCGAAATACATCTGGCCATCCCATTACAAAGAATCTCGACTATGTGGTTTCGCAGTTTCCACAGTCGATAGATACAGTGAAAGCCGATGGCGTAAAGAAGACGGTGCTGCTTTCCTCTTCAACAGAATCGAGGATCTTGAATACGCCCGCTATTGTGGAATGGGCGAGTGTCCGGAATGAAGAAGACCTGAAGAAATTTACACGATCCAATATTCCGGTGGTGATGTTGCTGGAAGGCAGATTCCAAAGTTTGTATGCCAACCGCCTCACGAAGGCCATGGCGGATAGTTTTACTGCAGCTGGCCTGCCATTCAAAGCAGAAAATGAAAAAGGAACGATGGTGGTTGCCGCGGATGGGGATCTGCTGTTGAATGGTATCAACCAAACGGACGGACCCATTCCGATGGGCATGAACATGTACACCCGGCAGCAATATGCAAACCGTGAATTCATCCTCAATACATTGGAATACCTTGTTGGGAACATGGGTATTCTCGAGACCCGCGGAAAAGACTATACCTTGCGGTTGTTGGATAAAACCAAGTACGAAGACAGCAAGAGTAGTTGGCAACTGTTGAACATTGTTGTTCCCGTGGTGTTGGTGATGTTGTTTATCGCATTGTATCAATACCTTAGAAAAAGAAAATACGCCCGATGAATGCTGATCAAATTACATATCTCGTTTTTGGAATCCTTCTGGTAGTGGCCCTGGTGTTTGATCTGGGTATACTGAGCAAGAAGAACGAGGTTATCTCCATCAAGAAAGCCCTGTGGCAGACCTTGTTCTGGGTAGGCTTGTCGCTCGCATTTTGTGTGTTTTTATGGTTTGAGAAAAGTCCGATGGTGGCCACGAAATACTTCACGGCTTACCTCATGGAATGGTCTTTAAGCGTTGATAACATCTTTGTCTTCATTCTCATCTTCACCTATTTTAAGGTAGAAGAGAAAGATGCAGGAAGGGCATTGCTGATCGGTATATTACTGGCCATCGTTTTCCGCATTATTTTCATTGCAGTGGGGATTGGACTGATCGCCCGCTTCCATTGGATTCTATATTTGTTTGGCGCTTTCCTGATCTACACCGGTATCAAGCTTTTTGCCAAGAAAGATGAGGCCGAGTTTGACCCTGGTCAGACGGGTATTTATAAATTCATGCGCAGTTATTTACGGCTATCTGAAGTGGAGCCGAAGGGCAGATACCTTATTAAGTTGCATGGAAAAACTTTTTTCACTACTCTCGCTGTAGTGGTGGTGATGCTGGCTGGTGTGGATATTGCTTTTGCGTTGGATTCTATTCCTACCGTAGTATCATTGGTCAGGGATAAGGCCGATGCCCCGTTTACTTCAGATGATATCCTCGTGATTTATTCCTCCAATATCTTCGCGATCCTCGGCTTGCGTTCGCTCTTCTTTTTGCTGAGGGGTGCGGTTGATAAATTTGATTATCTGCAGCAGGGTATTGCGATCGTGCTGATCTTTATTGGTATTAAGATGCTCATCGAGTACTTTGATATTCGTATATCCATCTTCGTGAGTCTGGGTGTCATCGTTGCCTGTATTGCAGGTTCAATTTTGTATTCTATGTACCATGGTAAGCGTAAGATCGCAACCAAGGAAGAATAGCCTTCATCTATGGCAAGATATTCCATACAAGAGATCATTAGCCTCGTGAGTGGCCATGCAGAAGGGCCGTCTGTACAAGTGCTGATTGATCATTTGGTAACCGATACCCGCAAGATCACGGATCCTGCGGGTTCTGTTTTTTTTGCCATCCATGGTGACAAACGGGACGGGCATGCGTTTATCCCTGAAGCCTATCAGCAAGGTGTAAGAGTATTTGTAGTGAGTAGGGAAAGATTGAATCAGCAGTTTCCTGAAGCGGTATTTATTCTAGTCAAGGATCCCCTTCAAGCCCTTCAGCAGCTTGCCGCAGCGCATCGGGCTTCATTTGATATTCCGGTGATCGGGATCACGGGGAGTAATGGTAAGACCATTGTGAAAGAGTGGTTGAATCATTTGCTGGAACCATCATTTTCAATCGTGCGCAGTCCAAGGAGTTACAACTCTCAACTCGGTGTGCCGTTGAGTGTATGGCCGATGGATGCCTCCCATTCCCTGGCCATTTTTGAGGCAGGCATTTCCCAGGCAGGTGAAATGCAAAAACTGGAACCGATGATCCGTCCGTCCATCGGGGTGTTCACCAACATTGGCGATGCACACAGTGAAGGGTTCAGCAGTATTGAAGAAAAGATCCGGGAGAAACTGCAATTGTTTGCACACAGCAGGCAATTGATATATCCTGCTGATCAGGCATTGCTGAATGATGAGATCAAGAAATTTGCGATTTCGAGAGACATCCAGATCATTGGCTGGGGAAGGTCGGCGTCGGCGAAACTGCAACTCCTCTCTGCAGAACCTGAAGGATCACATACAACTATACATTACCGTTATCAAAATATTGAACGCCAATTCACCATTCCATTTACGGGTACTATAGCCGAAGAAAATGCGATGACCTGCGCAGCGGTACTAGAGCTGTTAGGAGTAGCGAAGGAGTCTATACCCATGATGAAGGATCTCCCATCATTATCCATGCGGCTTGATATGCGGCAGGGGATCAATCACTGCACCATCATTAACGACAGTTACAGTGCGGATCTGGATTCTCTCAAGCTTGCGTTGGATTTCCTACGCCAGCAGCGGCAGCATCGCAAGCGCACATTGATTCTTTCCGATCTCTTGCAGAGTGGCAAGAATGAAGAAGATTTATATACGGAAATCGCGGGGTTGGTGAAAACTCACGCGCTCACCCGCTTTGTGGGTATCGGTAGCAAGATCAGTGCGCATGCAGACTTGTTTAGGGCGGTTGTTCCGCAAGCAGAATTTTACGCAGATACTACAGCGTTTATCCAATCGTTTTCCCAAACCGCTTTTCAGCAAGAGACCATTTTGCTCAAAGGGGCCAGAACCTTTTCTTTCGAAAAGATTAGCGCTTTACTGGAGACCAAGTGGCACCAGACGGTTTTGCAGGTGAACCTGAGTGCGGTGGCACAGAACCTGACAACGTATAGGAACATATTGCAGAAAGGCACGAAGATCATGGTGATGGTCAAGGCTTTTTCATACGGTAGCGGCAGTTTTGAGATCGCCAATCTTTTACAGTTTCACAAAGTAGATTATCTCGCCGTAGCCTATGCAGATGAAGGCGTTGAGTTGCGACGGGCCGGTATTCGGTTACCCATTATGGTGATGAACCCCGAAGAGGCTACTTTTTCCACTTTGGTGAATGATGATCTTCAACCGGAGATATTTTCCTTCCAGATGCTGGAGAGATTCAACCAGTTTTTGCAACGTGAGGGTATTCAGGAATTTCCGGTGCATCTGAAAATAGACACAGGCATGCATCGGCTTGGCTTTGCCCCGGAAGATATTCCTGTGTTATTGTCCCAATGGCCATCAAGACTGCGGGTACTCACGGTCTTCACACACCTGGTAGGCAGTGAAGATCCGGTTGAAGACAATTATACTTTGAAACAAACCCAACGCTTTAACGATGCCTGCGTCCAACTGGAACAAGGCCTGGGGTATAGATTCATCCGGCATATCTCTAACACCGCGGCCATCAGCAGGCACAAGGAGCTACAGATGGATATGGTGAGGTTGGGGATTGGACTATATGGTGTTGATACCACGGGCATAAATCCGTTGCCGCTGAAAGAAGCGGCGGTGCTGACCACAACCGTTGCACAGGTTAAAAAGGTACCCGCCGGGGAAACAGTGGGCTATAACCGAAAAGGCCTGGTGGCGCGGGATTCGTTGATTGCAACCATCCGTATTGGCTACGCCGATGGCTATCCGAGGCACCTAAGCCTCGGCAAGGGTAAGGTGATGATCCGGGGACGTTTGTTTCCGGTGATCGGCACAGTTTGTATGGATATGACGATGATTGATGTGACAGATGCACCTGATATTAGGGAAGGCGATGAAGTGGTGGTCTTTGGCAGAGGCCTGGAATTGAACCAATTGGCCGCCTGGGCAGGCACCATTCCTTACGATATCATGACCGGTATTTCGCAACGGGTCAAAAGGGTGTATTTCGAGGACTGAATTACGGTATATTTGTTCCCTAAAATACGTCTGTGAGATTCCGGCATGCGCTAATGTTGACCCTATTCATCCTGCTTGTTGATCAAATCCTCAAGGTTTATATCAAGACCCATTATTTTCTGGGTCAGGAACACCTGATCACCAATTGGTTTCGTCTCCATTTTATCGAGAACGAAGGGATGGCCTATGGCTGGAAATTAGGCGGAGAGTGGGGAAAGCTGGCCCTGACACTGTTCCGTCTCGTGGCCGTTATCTTCGGTACCTTTTACATCCGTCACATCATCAGACGGAGTTACCATATCGGGTTCATTATTTGTGCCACCCTGATCTATGCGGGTGCCATTGGTAATTTGATCGATAGTCTTTTTTACGGATTGATCTTTGAAAACAGCGATCCCTTCACCCAGAATGTTGCCCATTCATTTATGGACAAAGGCTTTACCGGTGGATATGCCGGATTTCTGCACGGTAAAGTGGTGGATATGCTTTATTTCCCGATCATCACCGATGCCACCATTCCCAAATGGGTACCGGTGTGGGGTGGGGAACCTTTTGAATTCTTCAGACCAGTCTTCAATATTGCCGATGCTTCTATCTCCATCGGTGTACTCACCATCCTACTCTTCCAGAAGCGGTTTTTTGCACCCAAGGATGAGGAACGGCCGACTACCGTGGAAACGAATAGCACGGTAAACGACGAGGTTCAGATTAGCTAATAGCTACTAGCTAATAGCTATTACTGAAAATAGAATGCAATTTTCTGGTGGGTTTTGCGTTATCTTTTTTTTAATCTGACCTCTATGCAGAACCTGATTTTAGACATGCCGAAAGACGCGGCTGCCCAGTTGAATTATATGTCTGTCCTCGCTTCCTGCGAAAATTATCATATCCCCACCTGCCCCAATATTAGTGTGCAGGAACTCATTAGTTCCAAGATTTACAGTTGGTATGCCAGCATGGTGAACTCATCTGATGAGCAGAGCCTGGCGTGGTTTATGAACTACGAATAACCATTTACTAGCAATTAACAATTGGCAATTAGTAACTAACAATTGGCACTGGTTGTTGGAAGTTAGTACGCTCACCAAAATCCAACTTCCAAAGTCCAGTGCCAATTGCTAACTATCAATTGCCAATTGTCAATTGCTAAATTAGAGCCCAACCATATTTTCAGGGCGAACCCACGCATCAAACTCTTCCGGCGTAACATATCCCAGCTTCACCGCCATTTCTTTCAACGTTGTTCCTTCTTTATGCGCCTTCTGTGCAATCTCTGCTGCTTTGTAATAACCGATTTTGGTATTCAACGATGTCACCAGCATCAGTGAATTGTTCACATGCTTTTTGATGTTTTCTTCGATGGGTTCAATGCCAATCGCACACTTATCATTAAAGCTCACACAACCTTCACCAATCAATCTTGCAGAGTGCAGGAAGTTGTAGATCATCACCGGCTTGAATACATTCAATTCAAAATGTCCGTTGGCACCACCGATACCAATGGCCACATCGTTCCCCATCACCTGCGCCGCAATCATCGTGAGCGCCTCGCATTGCGTAGGGTTCACCTTACCAGGCATAATAGATGATCCGGGTTCATTGTCCGGAATGAAAATTTCGCCTATGCCTGACCGTGGTCCGGAGCTGAGCATGCGGATATCGTTTGCAATCTTCATCAGGCTCACCGCTACCGTTTTCAACGCACCATGTGCTTCCACAATGGCATCGTGTGCCGCCAAGGCTTCAAATTTATTGGGTGCGGTCACAAAGGGCAGACCAGTCAACTGCGCGATGTGTTTCGCTACATTTTCAGAATATCCTTTGGGTGTATTGATACCTGTGCCCACAGCGGTTCCGCCAAGCGCAAGTTCGCTGAGATGGGCCAGTGTGTTTTTGATCGCTTTCAATCCATGATCCAGCTGGGCCACATAGCCGCTGAATTCCTGGCCGAGTGTGAGTGGCGTGGCGTCCATAAAATGCGTACGACCAATCTTTACCACGCCCATGAATTTTTCGCTCTTCGCTTTCAAGGTATCCCTTAGCTTTTCAACACCGGGAATGGTTGTTTCGATGAGCATCTTGTATGCCGCAATATGCATCGCGGTAGGGAAGGTATCGTTGGATGATTGTGATTTGTTCACGTCATCGTTCGGATGCAGGAATTTTTCTTTGTCGGTCAAACTACCGCCCTTCAACACATGCCCGCGATAGGCCACCACTTCGTTCACGTTCATATTGCTTTGAGTACCGGAGCCGGTCTGCCACACCACGAGCGGGAAATAATCATCCAGCTTGCCTTCCAGGATCTCATCACATACTTGTCCGATCAGGTCTGATTTTTCTTTCGGCAACACGCCTGCTTCCAGGTTGGTCAGTGCAGCAGCTTTCTTCAAGTATGCAAATGCCTTGATGATCTCTTTCGGCATGCGGTTAATGTCTTGCGCAATCTTGAAGTTCTCAATGCTTCTCTGCGTCTGCGCACCATAGTAAGCAGTGGCGGGTACCTTCACCTCGCCCATCGTGTCTTTCTCTACTCTAAATTCCATATACTGGTTCTAATTGTTAATTGTCAATTATCAATTGCTATTTTCTAAACATGGCTTTTCTCTTTTCGAGAAATGCAGTCACGCCCTCCTTCATTTCATCGGTATTAAAACACTCTCCAAATAATCTCACTTCTTCATCATAACCATTCGCGGTATTGTCATACCCTGCATTGACAGCGGCGATCACTTTGCCAACTGCTCCCGGACCTTTGGATAATATGGTATTCATCAGGCCGAAAGATTTTTCCATCAGTTGATCCGGTTCGGTGACATGATTCACCAGACCAAGTTGCAAGGCTTGTTCCGCATTAATCATCTCGGCGCTCATCAGCAGTTCCATCGCTTTTCCTTTCCCGATCAATTGTGCGAGGCGTTGTGTACCACCATAGCCAGGAATGATGCCGAGATTCACTTCCGGCTGGCCAAATTTAGCGTTGGTGGCTGCAATACGGATATGACAACTCATCGCCAGTTCACAACCGCCACCGAGTGCAAATCCATTCACAGCGGCTATCACAGGTTTTCTGCAATTTTCAATCCGCATAAATACATCCT
Source organism: Chitinophagaceae bacterium (assembly GCA_049661025.1). Lineage (GTDB taxonomy): Bacteria > Bacteroidota > Bacteroidia > Chitinophagales > Chitinophagaceae > Pollutibacter. The sequence continues at coordinate 47,781 of JBASZQ010000113.1, forward strand.
GCCCGCGTTTGGCAAGTGAAGAGCCTTCTTCTGTGGAGAGACTCATGAATTCAGAGATGTCTGCCCCAGCAACAAATGCTTTAGGACCGGCACCTGTGATGATCACACCATGGATGTCTGGATTGCGATAGATATCGTTCACCAATGTATTCAGTTCCTCAAACACGGTATTGTTGAGGGCATTTAATTTGTCTGGTCGGTTGATCGTGATCGTTAGGATGCCGTTCTCAAGTTGTGTCAGTAATGTTTCCACAAGCAATGTTTTATTGATGTTCTTTTACCCAGGCTTTGATATAGTCTGCAATATCATGGGTATTGGTACCGGGCGCAAAGAGTTTACCCACGCCCATATCGTTAAGGGTTTTCATGTCGTCTTCCGGAATGATTCCGCCTCCTGTGAGGAGCACATCGTTCATTCCCTTTTCTTTCATGAGTTGGATGATTTTTGGGAAAACGGTCATGTGCGCACCTGATAATATGCTGATGCCGATGGCATCCACATCTTCTTGCAAGGCGGCACTGACCACCATTTCGGGGGTTTGTCTGAGCCCGGTATAAATGACTTCCATACCGGCGTCTCGAAGTGCGGTGGCAATGACCTTGGCGCCACGGTCGTGTCCGTCGAGGCCCACTTTGGCAACCAGTACCCTGATGGGTTTATCGTTGATATCCGTCATACTACAAATGTAGTTTAAACAGCAAGGCGTTGCAAAACATCCGTGATCCTTGCGGCGGTTTCTTCCTTCCCGAGGAGGGCGGCGATGACAAATACGGGCGGGCCAAACTTACCGCCTACCAGCATGATGCGGAGCGGTTGTTGGAGTTCGCCGGCTTTGATATTCATCTCGGCGGCCAGGGCTTTGAAGGAAGCTTCCAGGCCTGCGGCGTCGGTGCCAACCTGTGATGCCCACACGCTCACCAGGGCGCGGAAAAATGCAGCTTTGCCATCGTCCCATTTCGGTTTGATGACGTCTATGTCAATGCTGTTGGGTTTTGTGAAGAAGAAGGACGACTGCTGCACGAAGTCAGGGATCAGCGTGCATCTTTCTTTGACGAGATCGATGACGGTGAGGAGGGTAGCTTCGTTGGCGGTTATGCCTTCCTGTTGGAGCACTGCCTGCACATCCGGGAGGAGGCGTTGGGCGCTGCTGCGTTTGATCCACTCGTGGTTGAACCATTTCGCTTTTTCGAAATCAAACTTGGCGCCGCCTTTGTGAACGCGTTCTATATTGAACTGGTTCACCAGTTCTTCGAGGGTAAAGATTTCCTGTTCCGTGCCGGGGTTCCAGCCCAGCATGGCCAACATATTGATAAAGGCTTCAGGCAAGAAGCCGCGTTCGCGGAAGCCAGCCGTGAGTTCATTGGTTTTGGGATCGGTCCAGTTCATGGCGAAGACGGGAAAGCCGAGTTTATCACCATCGCGCTTGCTGAGTTTGCCGTGCCCATCCGGTTTCAGGATCAGCGGCAGGTGCGCCCACTGGGGCATGTCTTTTTCCCAGCCCAGGTATTTCCAGAGCAGGATATGGGCCGGTGCAGAGGGAAGCCACTCTTCGCCGCGGAAGGCATGGCTGATCTTCATGAGGTAATCATCCACCACCACGGCCAGGTGATAGGTGGGCATGCCATCGGCCTTCAATAAAACTTTGTCGTCACTCTGGTTGGTATGGAAAACCACTTCACCTCGGATCAAATCCGTGAAACGCACTTCTTCGTTGTCCGGCATCTTGATGCGGATGACGTATGGGGTGCCGCTGTCTAAAAGCGCTTTGGTCCCGGCCTCGCCAAGGGTCAGGGAGTTTCGCATTTTGGTGCGGATCTTCCCGTCATATTGAGGCGATGGATTTTCTTCCGACTTGAAGTTGGCGCGCATGGCCTCCAGTTCTTCGGGGGTATCGAAGGCGTAGTAGGCATGGCCCTGGGTCACGAGCTGTTCCGCGTATTGGCGATACATTGGCTTGCGTTCGCTTTGGCGGTACGGACCGTAAGGCCCGCCTTTGAGTGGACTTTCATCCGGCTCCAGGCCGCACCATTGCAGGCAGTCCATAATGTATTGTTCCGCGCCGGGCACGTAGCGGGTCTGGTCTGTGTCTTCTATGCGGAGGACGAAACGGCCGCCGTGCTGGCGGGCAAAAAGGAAGTTGTATAAAACGGTGCGCACACCACCGAGATGGAGGCCGCCGGTGGGGCTTGGTGCGAATCTTACGCTTGTCTTGCTCATTAATGGCAAAGATACCGCCCCCTATTGGAATTCAGGAATCCAGCAATCCTGGAATCCGGGAAACCTGAAAACGCGGAGTGCCGGATTCCAGAATTCCAGGATTCCAGAATTCCAGGATTCTATATTTGTATATGTTTTACCTCACCTCTTCTCCCTGGTGGCTCCGCCGCTTGTATCCTGACTGCCTTTGGGAGATGCCGAAGGATGACGGAAAGATCTACCTGACTTTTGACGACGGACCGCATCCCGATGCCACGCCATTGGTACTGGATATGCTGGCTGCTGCTGGCGCCAAAGCGAGCTTCTTTTGTATTGGTGATAATGTGCGGAAATATCCGGAGATCTACCAGCGTATTCTTCGTGAAGGCCATCGGGTGGGCAATCATAGTTACCATCATCTCAATGGATGGAAAACCAGTAACGATGCTTATCTGGAGGATATACGGGAAGCACAGACGCTCATCGATTCCAATATTTTTCGTCCGCCATACGGCCGCATCCGTCGCGCGCAGATCCGCGCTTTACGCAGTATAGGCCTGAAGCCGGTGATGTGGAGTTTACTCAGTGGTGATTTTGATCCGCAGCTTTCTGAAGAGCGATGCGCGGAGAATGTTTTGAAAAATCTTGCGCCCGGACATATCGTTGTTTTTCATGATAGCCAGAAGGCGCTGCAAAAAATGCAGTATGCGTTACCGTTAGTTTTAAAACTGATTCGCGAGAGAGGATGGGTAGCTGAAAAACTCTAAGTGAGGAGGTGTAAATGGTTGTAGATCAGCCCTGAAAAAGAATTGGGCCGGGGTAGACACCCTGGCCCGTTTTTAATCCGTACCCTATGAAAACTAGGGCTAAGTTACAATTCTTTTTGATGTATGCAACAATTTTTTAACGCAGTTTTATGGTCCTGCTGACCCCATTTACGGTGATGGTGGCTTCGTCATCGCAGCTGCCATTGCCATAATCCAGGGTTCCGTTTTGATTATTCACACTGATCTTGATGACACCTTTTGAGATCCACCGGCAGGTAAATGCTTTGATCAACGGGGTGGTTACCGTAGCGGTCCAGCTGCGTCCCAAGGAGTTTTCACCTTTACGGCTTCCCGTGAACTGGAAGATATCATCGCCGGGCCAGAGGGGCGTTCCATTGCCTTCCACCTGCGTCATCGTGGTTGTTCCGGCCCACTGCCGCCACACCTGGGTCTCCACATTCAGTACCCTGGTTTCATAGGTACGGGTGAACTGGCGTTGGTTGGATCCGGGAAGGGTCGTATTCTCAATCACGTGCCTGCCGGAGATCTTGCGGTTGTCAACCTGGTAGCCGTTGAACTCAGTTACGGCTTTGTTGCCGGGTTTGTGCAGGGGTCCGGAGTACACAGTGATGATCTTGCCTTTGCGGAGTTTGCCATTCATCTGGCAGCCATCGCCAAAGTCAAGGACCACGGTCTTGGGGAATACACCTCTTTCCTTGGGGGTTACGGTCACGGTAAAGCAACGGCCGGTACTGGGGTTGTTGGGTTCAGAAGGAAACAATCCGAAACCGGTGGCACCATACATGCCGAGGTCTTCACCGGCAGAGGTCCCATCAATACCGGCAGTGTTGTTGAACACATCGTCAAAGGTCTCGGTAAAATCAACTTCGTTGGCTGTGGCTTCCTGCACATTGGCAGGGATGTCTGCACTGGTGCTGTCTTCTTTCTGGCAAGATGCTGTTATCAGCAGCAAGGCGCAGGACGCAGATAGCAGCGATGAACGCATTTTCATAATAGGCAATTTTTAGTGATTCATTTTGTTAAGGGGCCATAGTAGGACGATGGATGATCGCCGGAGTTTAATCGTACCGCAAAGATTTCCGAACTTTGCATCATGCATAGCTTACAACTGGTTGATACTCACTGTCATCTTTATGCGGAAGATTTTTTGGAAGACAAGGCCAAGGTGATCCGGCGCGCAAAGGATGCCGGCGTATATCGGATCCTTTTACCTAATATCGACAGCTCTTCAATGGATGTGATGCTCGAGATGGAGCGCGATAACCCTGGGTATTGTCATGCGATGATGGGTATCCATCCCTGTTATGTGAAGGACGATATTGAAGAACAACTGGAAGTGGTGCGGGACTGGATCAATGTGCGGCGGTTTATTGGTATCGGCGAGATCGGTTTGGATTTTTATTGGGACCTGACTTTCAGGGAGCAACAATATGAAGCGTTTCGCAGGCAATTGAAGTGGGCGATGGAAAAAGACTGGCCCGTTTCCATCCACTCCCGCGAAAGCTTACGGGAATGTATAGACGAAGTGAAACGCATCGGTAATGGAAGGGTACGTGGAATTTTCCATTGCTTTGGCGGATCAGTTGCAGAAGCGCAGGAGATCACGGAGATGGGTATGTTTCTTGGTATCGGGGGCGTGGTTACATTTAAGAAGAGTGGTATTGCCGAAGTGATCCAGGAGGTAGGTTTAAACCGTGTAGTACTTGAGACAGATGCACCTTATCTCGCGCCGGTGCCCTTCCGTGGCAAGCGCAATGAGCCGGCTTATGTGCGATTGGTGGCGGAGAAACTCGCGGAGGTGATGGGCAAGACGGTTGATGAGGTTGCGGCGGTGACGACGAGGAATGCAGACCTTGTTTTTATTTAGGTGGAAGGTGGAAGGTGGAAGGGTTTCTTCAAACTTCCACCTTCCAACTTCTCACTTCAGCAGGAAACTCAATCCATTTAACAAGTATACAAGGGGCGCGTTCCAATTGATCGCGATCTCATTGCTCGCATAAGAGCAATCATCATCTACATAGGTGGTCTCGGGTTCTGAAAATGCGTAGTTGCATTTGTCTTGCTTTCCGGGATTGGGGCCGCCGGCGAGAAGTCCGGGTACGGGAGCTACAATTCCATCTGCCACAGAGGGCCGATGGTGCGGACGCATAGTAGACTTAGTGCCGGCGCCGGTGACAAAGCAGTATCCGGTGGCATTGCGACCAAGGATATAGTCTGCATTACTCAGGGCTGCGTTCAGGTATTTCTTGTTTTTGGTCTGCAGGTAAGCATGGATGCAGATCATGCCCTGGTTGGCGGCTACTGCATTGGAACCCCATTCAAAATCCCTGGGTGATCCACCCATCACAGTGCCAAAAGCGTTGGTGCCGATGTTGTTCACGAGCGAGTCTGCGAATGCAAGCAGGTAAGTATTGATGCTCTTGAGATCAACACCTGCTGATAATTTTTTTGTGTGCCTGGAGATGGAAAGTAAACCCATCGTTCCCACATTGTTCCAGGACATCAAACCAGTTTTGGGTTTGCCATTGCGGATAGCGGTTGCATACATTTCCTTACCCGTGGTGATCCAGAGTTCAGCAGCGGCCCACAGTTTTTCATCGTCCAGTTTTCCATCACCATACGCACCGGTACTCACATCCGGGTCAAAGGTTTTGTTCATGGCATCCTGGTTGTAAAAAACATTTGGATGTTGTTCCGCCCATTGCCAGGCTTTGGTGGCGGCTTGAAGGCATGAATCACTAAGACCGGGGATTTGTGTAGAAAAGTTCTTCAGGATGCGCGCAGACTGCGCCAACACCGCGGCGAAATCGAGTGTGGCGGCAGTTGATTTTTGCACGGCATAACGGGGCAGTGTGGTAACGCCGGGCATCACCATACCATCAAAGGCCGCATTTGTTAGTTTGTGGTATACACCGCCGTCATGTGGATCCTGCATCGTAAGCATCCAACGCAGGTTGACGAGAATCTCATCAATGAGGTCGGGCAGTTTGTTGCCTGATTCCGGAATATGGGTTCGAAGGGTATCAAAATAAATACTGAAATCTTCATATGCGGAAAGCAGAGTGCCCATGGTGATGCCAGAGTTGACAATATATTTGTTGTAATCACCCGCATCATACCAGCCTCCCGGTGAAGAGATAACGGTACCGGCTAACCGAATTTTATCGGCGGCAGATGGATGGATGTAAACAGTTGTATCGGGATGCCCTGCTGCTCGCGCCCAGGTCCCTGCATAAACGGGCTCCAGCGGTTGCGAGACCCTTTGGTAGTAGAATCCCTTTAGTGATGAAACGGCAGTGGCCCGCAATGCTGTTGCGGAAATCAAAAATGGATATGATGCTGGTCCATTGCCGATATGTATGGTATAGCTACCTGGGGTTTGCAGGGCAGAAAAATCCAGCAAACTTACTTGAAGGGAAGAATTTTTAGAAGCTTTCGGCGCTGCTCCCATTCCTCTGAACACGGTATCTGGCCTTGCTCCTGTGCGAATAATGTAGAAAGGGGCCGATGTGCTTGCGCCAACCCATGAGGCTTGTTTGGTGCCCATCGGAAAAAAACCTTCCTGGTTCAATGCGATGAAGCCTTGCTGTGCATGTGCGGCAGTTGTGCAGAGTAAAAAGAGTATGATCCTGAGCATGACAGTAAGTTAAGGTTTATCTGTAATTTGTTGCATGCAATTGAAACAGACCTGGCGATGGTTTGGGCCGGAGGATCCGGTGACCTTAGAGGATATTTTACAGACAGGGGCGAAGGGCATTGTAACCGCACTGCACCATGTGCCACATGGCGAAGTATGGACACCCGCTGACATACAGAAAAGGAAAGCAGAGATTCAGGCAAAGGGATTGAGCTGGGACGTGGTGGAGAGTGTCACGGTGCATGAAGACATCAAAACCCGAACCGGTCAGTACAAGACATGGATCGGGAAATACCAGCAGACCCTGCGCAACCTCGCGGCTGAAGGGATAAAGATCGTGACCTATAATTTCATGCCGGTGAATGATTGGACGCGCACCAGTCTGGATCATCCTATGGCGGATGGCTCAAAAGCCCTGTACTTTAATTGGGTGGATATGGCGATGTTCGATATCCATATTCTGCAGAGACCCGGTGCGGAAATCGACTATCCCTTACCGGTAGTTCAACGTGCGGAGGAAAAGTTCAGGATGTCTTCTGAGAAAGAGCGGGAACATCTTGCATGGATCGTGCGGTTTGGGATACCTGGTGAACGAAAGCTCAGTCTTGCTGAGATGCGGGAGAAGATCGCGATGTACAGGGG
>JBASZQ010000114.1:0-14549 GCA_049661025.1 Chitinophagaceae bacterium
GGTTGCAGCTAAACCCGATCTGCAACCTGCAACCCCCAACCTACAACCTAACATATATCTTTGCCTGTGTTTCGCATCATCAAGAAAATATTTCTTTTCCTCTTCATTGCTCAATTTATATACATCATCCTCCTCAAGTGGATGGATCCTCCCATCACGCTTACACAACTGGGAAGCGTGCTTTCCGGTGATGGATTGAAGCGCGACTACGTCAACTATGATGAGATGAGCCCGAATATCAAGCTTGCGGTGATCGCCTCGGAAGACCAGGTTTTTCCGGACCACAATGGCTTTGATTTCAAGAGCATCAAAAAAGCGATGGCCTATAATGAGAAGAAGCCAGGAAGGATCAGAGGCGCTTCTACCATTAGTCAGCAGGTAGCCAAGAATGTCTTCCTTTGGCAGGGCCGAAGCTGGATCCGCAAAGGGTTTGAAGTTTATTTCACTTTCATGATTGAGAAGATCTGGGGCAAAAAGCGCATCCTTGAAATGTACCTCAATGTTGCAGAAATGGGCAAAGGAATCTACGGCGTGGAAGCAGCATCCCGGGCCTATTTCAAGAAGCCAGCCAAAAATCTTTCACGTTACGAAGCCGCACTCATTGCATCGGCACTACCCAACCCCGTTAAATATACCGTGAAGCCGCTGTCCAGGTATGTATCTGCAAGAGCAGGATGGGTGTTGCGGCAGATGGGGAATCTTGGTAGTGATGAAGACATTAGGCTAGTAATTGACAATTAACAATTGGAAATTAGCAATTAGCACTGGTTGTTAGTAACTAATACTAGTCTTTAGATACCAATTACCAGTGCCAATTGCTAATTATCAATTGCCAATTGTCAATTGTTAGTCTTTGGTAATTGCTAGTTTATGGTAATTGTTTTCCCAACGCTATTCAAACTCGGCCTTCCAGAAACACAAGACTCAATCCCCCATTTGAGTGTATACGTCCCCGGTAGTACGCCTTCAATACTCGCTGAGCAAATATCGTCAATGCTGTCGCGGTAAGTGTAAGTAGCAGGAATGATATGACTAATCCGGTTTTGCTGATTATACATCACAAGCACAACGCGCAGATCCGGCGAATATGCAGATCGGCTCATAAATACTTCCTGTGAGATATTCTTTCCTTCCTGTTTGAATTCGCCTTTCATCACGATCCCCAATTGCGCATGTGAATAAAAAGAGTCCACCACTACGCCGTAGATCTTTCGCGATGGGATGTTACTGCGTTCTGTGATCACCTCGCGTCCGCTATCGGAAACCAAAAACACCTTTCGACCTTGCAGCTGTTTTTCCAGTGGCCAGAAATTGTAATTGTTTCTCCTATATCGAGCGGTGTTCAATCCATAACTGGTGTCTCCACTCCAAAACCAGTATTGTGACGGCTTTTGATAAGAGTCCAGAAATACCACCGGAAGCCCGTGGGCGCTGTCTTTAATGGCCTGCGCCCACTCTTTGGATTTGTGGAATTCGTCTTTCTTTAGCCATTTGGCGGGAACCACATCGATCATCATATATATCCGCACCACCAGGATCAATGCAAGTGTGGGCCACAACAAACGATATACCCATTTTTGTAAGCCGGGTGCATCAATCAGGTATTGATGCGCCAGTACAATGAGCCCAACAAATGCGGGTACGGTCCAGTTGGCCTCCACTCTGCCCTTGAAACTGGCTAATAGAAAAACGCCGTACACGCCGATGGTGGTCCATCGTAAGGTTTTCTCCATCTGATCCTTGGGCCGCTTTCGGAAAAATGCATACAGTAAGAGCCAGCCGATCAAAGGACCGGCCAATGCTATTTGTCCAAGTAAATACTCAGATGTAAATGAAAATTTATACTGGCTGGCATTGCGTTCAAACAGATGATAGTAGACCGATGGGAGTCCGTGTGAATACTGCCACCAAAGATGTGGAAGAAATAATAGCGCAGAGATGGCGGCTGCCGCCCAGGTCTGCCAGCGCGTGAGTAAACGAAGATTGGATAGTAAGGTAAAGAAGATGATCAGGATGCCGTGGTATTTGCTGTATAGCATCAAAGCCATGATAATACCTAATGTGACAATGCGGTAATACGGCGATGCGGTAATGAACTTCTTATATTCTAAAAAGAATAGCGCGGTGAAAAACAACAGTGGCAAGTCCGGCACAGTAATGATGCCGCCTACCTGTAATACAAACATGGATGCTGCGATGGCATAGAACAATTTATCATCGCGCTTCTCCAGCAGCAGGTCAATAAAATACAAGGTAGCGGTGCTCATCAGCACAGTAAACAAACGCAAGCCAAAGGCATTCGGGAACATCGCATAGCCCGCTTTGATCATCAGCGCCACCATCGGCGGATGATCAAAGTATCCCCAGTCGATAAACCGGGAGTACACCCAATAGTACGCTTCATCATCCAGCAAACCAGTAAAACTGATCTGGATAAGGTTGATCATCAACCAGGAAAAATAGAAAAGGGCTTTATGGTTTTTTTCAATGAAGCTCTTCATAATAAGATCGATGGAAGATGTTGTTCGATGCCGCTGATGGCGGACTGAAATCGGGCTTCATCATCTCCACTGATGTCTACCCAGGGAATGTTTTGGTTCAGCACGATGTCTTTGTACATGAGATAAAGTTCCTGCCTTGATTGGAGATCCGGATATTCCCTCAACTCATCTTTCACCCAGGGCAGGTCTGTATTGCAGAGCAGATAGAGATCATATTTGCGCTCAACGATCTGCTCCAGAATGAAAGGATGGCATTTTCCGAACACATATTCACACCACACTTTCATCACATACATATTGGTATCAACAAATAAGATGGGAAAGGCGGTTGTTTTGTGATCCTGGGCTTCCCATTCCTGTTGCGCGAGGATGGCATATTCATCTTCCAGCGCCAACTGTCCCTTGGCAATGGTCAACAGATCGTCATAGCTATATTCCGTTCCGTAGGTGAGTAGATACTCGCGGGCAAACTCCGGGCACCAGGTGGCGTCATACTGTTGTGCGAGTTCTTCGCAGAGGGTCGACTTTCCCGTTGACTCCGGACCGATGACAACGATGCGGCGAAGGGGAGCTGTTGGTGAACTTTCTGTCATAAAAGATAAAAATAGCTATTAGCTACTAGCTATTAGCTATTTTAGCCCGTTTCTTCCATTCCATCAATCCTGATATCGCCATCACGAGGAGTACGAAGTAGTAGACACTGGTGAATACATATCCTTTCACAAAATATAAAGGGATCGAAGTAATGTTGGTAGCGATCCACCACCACCAGGATTCCACTTTCTTTCGTGTCATCAGCCACATACCTGTGAAAGCCGTGGCAGAGGCAAAGGCATCAGCGGCGGGAATCACGCCGGGCGCAAATTCTTTCTTGAGATAGTGCAAAGCAGCAAAGATCACCAGGTAGAAAAAAGCAAAAAATCCGAACTGCTGCACCCACATCTTTCGATCTGAATACTCCACATGAACCACCAGCTCCTTGTTTTCCTTACGTTTGGTCCAGATGAGCCAGCCGTAGACCGACATGATCGTATAGTACAGGTTCACGGTAGCCTCGCCAAACAACTGCCCTTTAAAACTAAGCCAGACATAGATAATGGTGTTGATCAGACCTGTGGGATACACAAGGATGTTTTCCTTTCGGGAAAAATAAACGGAAACGATGCCCATCACTACAGCGATGCCTTCCAACCAGGTGGTTTGAAGCAGTCCTCGCCAGAACGAATCCCAGATCTCCTGCATGGATCAAAAATCAACACAAAAAATCACATCAGGAAATTGAATATTTGCAGAAATCTCTTCTCATGCGCATAGCAGTTTTAGGATCCGGAATGGTAGGTGCCGCCATGGCGATGGACCTGGCCGGACAGCACCAGGTAAAAGTGTTTGACGTCAGTGAATCCAACCTTCGGAAATTACAGCAAAGAAACCCTGCCATTGAAGTGCAGGTGGCTGATCTGCGCCTCCACCAGCATTTTGCAGCTTGGTTTGCTGACGCAGACATGGTATTGGTGGCCGTACCCGGATTCATGGGCTTTGAAACCGTGCGGGCTGTTATTGAGGCTGGGAAAAATATCGTGGACATCTCCTTCTTTCCTGAAGACGCGCTTGCCTTGGATGCTCTGGCTAAATCAAAAGGAGTAACCGTGATTACGGATTGTGGTGTTGCACCCGGCATGAGCAACTATATCATCGGCAGATATGATGCTGAAATGGTGGTGGAAAGTTTTGAAATTTATGTGGGCGGACTTCCCAAAATCCGCAAGAAACCTTTTGAATATAAAGCGCCGTTTTCTCCGGTTGATGTGATTGAAGAATACACGAGACCTGCGCGGATCATGGAGAACGGACACATCGTGGTGAAACCGGCACTTACGGAGCTGGAGTGGGTGGAGTTTGAAGGATTGGGCACATTGGAATCTTTTAATACCGATGGCCTGCGCTCACTGTTGTTCACCATGCCGCACATCAAAAACCAGAAAGAAAAAACCCTGCGTTATCCGGGCCACGTTCAATTGATCATTTCATTGAAAGAAGCCGGATTCTTCAGTGAAGTACCGATGGAGATCAATGGCACTACCATCACCCCATTGCAGTTTTCAAGTAAGCTTCTGTTCAATGAATGGAAGCTCGGTGAAGAAGAGGAAGAGCTGACGGTGATGAAGGTGATCGTAAAAGGGAAAGATAAAACCATTACCTACGATCTGTTGGATCGATATGATCCTGATACCAAGATTTCCTCGATGAGTCGCAGCACCGGCTACGTAGCTACCGGCACAGTAAACATGCTTGCAGCGGGACTGTTTACAGAGAAAGGCGTATTTCCTCCGGAGCTGGTGGGCAAGCATAAGGCCTGCTTTGATTATGTGCTGGAGTATCTAAAGGAGCGGGGTGTGATCTGGAGGAAAGCTGAGTAAAGTAAATGGCTATGGAGTTTTACATTGTATTGCTAGTTTCCTGGTCTTATTCATTTTATGCGGTTGCTTTTTCAGGCAGAAGGCCCGCTAAAAAATATTACCAGAAGATCTTGCAGCCGGCGAATTATTTTTGGCACCTTGCTGGTGGGTCTTTGCTGTCAATGGGCGCATATTATCTTGCCAAATGGAAGAGCGAATTTTATATTGTCTTAATATCTCCACTCTGTTTCCTACTTGTTCTTCAGTTGTGCAATGGGATTACAAGAGCAATGTATGGCCGTAATGTCATCTTGCTTTATCGCGGAGACGTAAAGCCTAAAGAATTTAAATGGTATGTTGACGGCATGCTGAGTGTGGTATGTTTAGGGGTTCCGATGGCCTTTCCCGCTTTGTTCATCAATTACTTCAGGCATTTTCACGAAATAAAGATTGGCGTTACGAATTAACCCATAAATCAGCATATTCATCACATTTTTGTTTTTCCTTGAACTGAAGCGATGTCCTTTGCAGCATGACACTGCAAAGGATATTTTTTTGGCTGCTGGCCTGGGCGTTAGCAGGTTTTATTACTCCACTGAGGGCGCAAGACAAGGCAAAACATATTGACTCCATGCTATCGCTCAAGGCCTCGATGCATCTTTTTTCCGGAACGGTACTGGTATACCATCACGGCAAAACCATTTTGCACAAGGCATATGGATGGCAGGATGCCGGGAAGAAGATCGCAAATAGCACGCAAAGTATTTACCAGATCTATTCCATTACGAAGCCTTTTACTTCTACGATGATCCTGATGTTGGTGGAACAGGGAAAACTATCGCTGGATGATAAGCTGAGTAAGTTTTATCCGAAAGTGAATGGCGCAGACAGCATCAGTATCCGTCACCTATTGAGTCATCAATCGGGCTTGTTTGAATTCACACGTTTTCCAGACACGACAACCATGACGATTCCTCGCTTTTTGGCTGTCATGGAAAAGCAGCCTTTGGATTTTACACCGGGCACGCAGTGGGCCTATTGCAATTCAGGCTATTGGTTTTTGGGATTAATTATTGAGCGGGTCACTGGATTGCCTTACGACAAAGCCATTGAGCAGTATATTTTTCAACCGGTACAGATGCGCCATTCAGGATTCAACTACGCAATGCTAACAGATGTGCACAAGACCAGGGGATATGCGGTGTATCAGAAGAGTCGCAATGAACCCGCGAGCACCTATGACCCTCCCGGTCCGTATGCTGCGGGAGATATATGGAGCACAACAAGCGACTTGTTGTTGTTTCACAAAGCCATGCAAGGCAATGTGCTGCTCAGTACAGCCATGGCTAAGCAGGCTTACACGCCAGTAGCGAACCAGTATGGATTTGGCTGGATGATTGATTCTATTGCGGGAAAGCAGGTGGTGAAACACAGTGGTGGTGCGGCGGGATACCGATCCTACCTGATACGCGTACCTGAAGATGATCTCTGCGTTGTTATCCTCGGCAATACAGAGAATGATATCAATGGATTGAGCGCAAGGATTCTGAATACGTTATACGGCATGACTGCCCCTATACCTTCTAACAAAAAGATAGCGCTTGATGTCTTGAAGCAATACGAAGGGGTTTATCAGTTGCAACAAGGATTATTGTTACAAGCTTACGTTGATGACGGCTATCTGTTTATTCAACCTGCACGACAACCCAGAACGATTCTATATCCTGAAACCGATGATCGGTTTTATGTAGAGGAGATCGATGGCTTTGTACGTTTTTTGCGGAGTGCTAAAAGCATAGACACCATGCAATTGATCATGCGTGGCGGAAAACGCAATGCGCCGAGGATCCAGGAGCAATGGGGAATCATCGGATCGGCTACAAATAATGGATGGGATGGTCCAGATCAAATGATGGTGCCCGGCACCGAGAAAGGGATATGGGTGATCAGGAATCTTGCGTTGAAAGACGGGGAGTTCAAGTTCAGGATGAACAATAGCTGGGATTTTAACTATGGAACGGATGACAGAAGCAAACTGAGTTTAGATGGTGCAAATATTTCGGTGAAGGCAGGAACCTATGATGTCATCCTGGACCTGCGGAATCCGTCCAGAGCCATATTTTTAATGAAGATTAAAAACCAATAATATATTCTACGGGGAATGAATTGATGCAGACCATTATAGGGCAAGTATAGTTGAGGAATTCGCAGATTATTTCTATCTTGAAATCAACCTGTAGTTGATTTGCCAACCAAACTGACGAATAAATGTGAAACACCTTGCAACGCCTGAGGCATCATCTGCCATCATCGATTTAGTCTGTTCACAACACACAATTCATCCCCATGTTTGAAACCCTTGCCGGCCTTGAGCCCATGCTCAAGAGTTTTTGGTATATCGCCGTTCCTGTAAGTATTATTTTTCTCTTACAGACTGTTTTAAGTTTTACAGGTGCTGACGCTTCAGATGGTGTGGAGCCTGATTTTGATGGCGATCTGGGTCATGCAGATGCGCCCTTCCAGTTGTTTTCGTTCAGGAACCTGGTCAATTTTTTACTAGGCTTTAGCTGGACCGGTATTGCCTTCTATCCCCTCGTTTCCAATAAGATCATGTTGTTCCTGCTGGCCCTGTTGGTGGGTCTTTCTTTTCTGGCAGTCTTTTTTCTGATCATACGGCAGATCAGAAAGTTAGGGGAGGACAATAGTTTTCGCATTACAGAGACGCTTAACAAAACAGCTGAAGTGTATTTGAAAATACCTGGTGAGAAATCCGGGAAAGGAAAGGTGCAGGTCAGTGTGCGCGGCTCTGTGCATGAGCTGGATGCTGTTACATCCGGTGGAGAAATCCCAACTGGCGCCGTGGTGAGAATTGTATCGATAGATATTTCTGGTCTCTTGATTGTTGAAAGAATGTAAACCAACCTATATGTCACCCATTTTACTTGTAGCCCTTGCGGCTGTTGTTCTCTTCGTCACTATTCTAGCCCTTGTTTCCAGATTTAAACGATGTCCATCAGACAAGATCCTAGTCATCTATGGTAAGACCGGCGGTAGTTCCGCCAAGTGTATTCACGGTGGTGGTGCCTTCATCTGGCCCGTCATTCAGGACTTCGCTTATCTCGATCTTAAACCGATTCCCATTGAAGCAAACCTGACAAATGCTTTGAGTAGGCAGAACATTCGCGTAGACGTTCCCTGTAGGTTTACCATTGCCATTTCAACAGAGCAGGAGAGCATGAATACGGCTGCAGAGCGATTGTTGGGATTGACTTCTGAGCAAATTCAGGAGTTGGCAAAAGATATCCTGTTTGGACAATTGCGTCTGGTTATAGCTACAATGACCATTGAAGAGATCAACTCAGATCGGGATAAATTCCTCGATAATATCTCTAAGAATGTGGACAGTGAATTGAAGAAGATCGGTTTGAAGCTCATCAACGTTAACGTTACCGATATCAAAGACGAGTCTGGTTACATTGAGGCACTGGGTAAAGAAGCTGCAGCAAAAGCAATCAATGAAGCGAAGATCAGTGTGGCTGAGCAAGAGAAAATAGGTGAAACTGGAAAGGCCATTGCTGATAGGGAGAAGGACACGCAGATTGCAGAAACGCACAGGGACAGGGACGTGCGCATTGCCAATACGCAGAAAGACCGAGAGGTGAGTATTGCAACCGCAGTGAAAGACGAAACCATTGGTAAGGCTGAAGCGCAAAGAGATACCCGAGTGAAGACATCCGAGGCAAACGCCCAGGCCATTTCGGGTGAGAACGAAGCGAAGATCCAGATCGCGAACTCTGAAGCGCTACGCAGACAGAAAGAAGCAGAAGCACTTCGTGTGGCCATCAGTGCTGAAAAGATTCAGCAGGCCAAGGCTCTCGAAGAATCATATGTAGCAGAGCAAAAGGCCGAGCTGGCGCGTTCCGAAAGGGAGCGTTCAACGCAGATCGCTAACGTGGTGATCCCTGCAGAGATCGCGAAGCAAAGAGCGATCATTGAAGCCGAAGCTGAAGCGGAGACCATTCGTGTAAATGCAAAAGGTGAAGCCGATGCGATCTTCGCCAAGATGGAAGCAGAAGCGAAAGGTTTATTTGAAATCCTGACCAAGCAGGCCGAAGGGTATAAAGAAGTTGTTGCTGCTGCAGGTGGTGATCCCAACAAGGCATTCCAGTTGTTGTTGATCGAGAAACTTCCTGAATTGGTGAAGATCCAGGTGGAAGCCGTGAAGAACATTAAGATCGATAAGATCACGGTATGGGATTCTGCTGCAAGTGGCGATGGAAATACATCAACCGCCAATTTTGTATCTGGCATGATGAAGACCGTTCCACCGTTAAATGATTTGTTCAATATGGCCGGTCTGAACCTACCAACCTACCTGAAGGGAGAGGAGGAGAAAGGAGGCACTGGGCAATAGGCATAGGGCACTGGGGGGGTAAAGGAAAAAGGCACTGGGGATTTCTCCGCAGTGCCTTTTGCTTTTATGACTTAAAGTCTTTTTAGCTTAGTACCTGTTACGGTTGTTGTATCCGCCGTTGTCACCGAAGTTCCTTGCAGGCCTGCTTTCTTTAGGCTTTGCTTCAGAAACTTTAATAGTGCGTCCGTCAACACTTGCACCATCTAATTCAGCGATAGCTTTCTTAGAGGCTGTGTCATCAGACATTTCAACGAAACCAAATCCACGGGATTTACCTGTTTCTCTGTCGTTGATAATCTTGGCAGAAGTTACTTCACCATAGGAAGTAAAAAACTCTCTCAAATCTTCATCTTGTACGTTGAAGCTTAAGTTTGATACGAAAATGTTCATGATCGATAAATAAAAAAATGAATAAATCTTTGAGAAAGCAAGAGAAAGGAACTAACTAAGATGCAAAATACAAAGCAGGATAATTAACAAATTCCGATGCGAGGCTCAAAATAACTCGACGAAGGTAATACAAATAACTGGAACTACCTAATTAGTCATTAAGGCATTGAGGCATTGGGCACTTTACCCTCCCAATGCCCAGTGCCCAATGCCTAATGCCTCCTAGTGAAACAATCCACCAATGGGAATGGCATTCAAATAAGGCTCAATCATAGTCGTGTTGTTGGACACCTGGTATGATGAAATCGCTTTCTGATGCATGTCGCAATACGCTTCAATGTATAATCCCTCTAACTGGAACAGGAACACGATGTCGTTTTCAATTTTACGCTTACTGATCAGGATGGCATCGTGCAAAACGGTCTTTTTCTTTTCTTCTTCACCTAGCAATAGAAATTCTGAAAGCCTCATAGTCTTCGTTTAATGTTGTGAACAATTGATGCATGACACGAACAAAAACAACGAACGAGAACCTAAAATGCGAATGCTAAAAAGAACAATTGGAAAGTACTAAGACAGTAACGAATCGGAAAGGTATTCCGATATAGACGGGTTAAATATAAACAATAGTGCCCAATGCCCAGTGCCTCTATGACTATTCAGCCTCTGCCACCACTTCTTCCACTTCTGGGATCATCCGCTTCATCATCTGCTCGATGCCTGATTTCAGGGTGATCATGGAAGAGGGACAGCCGCTGCAAGAGCCTTGGAGCATCAAGGTCACCACGCCATTTTCAAATTTCTTGAACTGGATGGCGCCACCGTCCATCTCAACGGCCGGCTTTACATAATTCTCGAGGATCTCTTTTACTTTCTGGACCACATCGGCATTCTCAGAGAAGATCGGACCATCGTCTTTTTTCTCTACCGCAGGAACCTGGTCCTCGTGGATGACCGCCTTTCCTTCTTCCAGGTATTCTTTCAAAAACTGGCGCAGGGATGGCTTAATCTCCTCCCAATCGGCCTCAGCCGTACGGGTGATGGTCACAAAATTACTGGCGATGAAAACCGCTTTAACGAAGGGGAACCCAAACAGTTCAGCGGCAAGCGGCGAAGGGCCGGCTGCTTCGATATCTGGGAAATCGATGCTCTTGCCGGGATACAAGAGCTTGTTGGCCACAAACTTCATGGTCTCGGGGTTGGGCGTCATTTCCGTATATATGCTGATCGCGGGGCTGCCAGTCTGAATCATATGCCAGATTTTAGAGTCACAAATTTACTAACAACGGGAGGGTTTTTTTGTTTTTAGCTGTTAAAGGGCCCGCTGTAAAGCCGGAAAGGCCATAAAATTTCCAAAATCGTAAATTGACTACCTTAGCTAAAATTTCTTCATTATGGTATCTACGAAGATCGAAAAGGCACTGAATCAACAGGTTCTGCTGGAAGCCGAGTCTTCCCAGGTGTATCTCGCGATGGCTTCATGGGCTGAAGTGCAGGGATACGAAGGCATTGCCGGGTTTATGTACAAGCATTCAGACGAAGAGCGCATGCATATGCTGAAACTCGTTAAGTTCATCAATGAAAGAGGCGGGCATGCGGTTATCCCAGCGTTGAAACAGCCGGCTCCAAAATACACCGGTATCAAGGCGCTGTTCCAGCAAGTGCTCGACCATGAAATTCATGTGAGCAGCGAGATCAATAAACTGGTTGACATCTGCCTGAAAGAGAAAGACTATACCACCCATAATTTCTTACAGTGGTATGTGAGTGAGCAGATTGAAGAAGAAGCGCTGGCAAGAAAGATCATTGATAAGCTGAAGCTTATTGGGGATGATAAAGCAGGGCATTATCTGTTTGATAGAGATCTTGGAACGATACAAGCGTAGGTTGGAATGCCAGGCATACAGTAATACAAACATTCAGTAGAACAGGTTTGGAATCCTGGAATCTGGGAAGCCAGGAATCCTGAATTCCGGAGTCTGGAATCCAGGATTCCGAAGTTCAGAATTCCCGGTTTTCAGAATTCCAAGATTCCAGGCTTCCAAATCTGATTTACTGAATGTTTGTATTACTGTATGCCTGGTTTGCCACAACTGCTTTCTGAATAAAATCCTGCACCACCGGCGTAACGGTATATCCCGCCTGACGCAGCAAATTTATCACTCCTTCTTTTCCATAAAGATGTCCCGCTCCTACTGCAAACAGCGTAGTGCTTTCTTTCATCGCCGTCTCCATCACCGGAATCCAGTTTTTATTTCTATTGGAAAGCATAATGTCTTCAAACCCTTTCCACTCTGGTGATTCACTCATTGCACTAGACAAAGACCGAAGATCTTCTTTCTTATACGCATCCACCATTTGCGCGAATTGCTTTTTCTGTTCCGGCATCTGCCTGATCATATCCAGGATCATCTTTGCTTCCACTGAATCAGGAATCTTATCAAACACCGCCATCTGGTCCTCGATCTTTTCCAGGCCTTTGATATCTTTCTTCTGCTGTTTCGCCATGGTTACCATGGTTTGCTCATAGCTCTCACTGGCTGAGCAGGGAAGCGCTTTGGTATACAAAAGGCTCATCAGTGTGATGGGCTTCATTTTGTTGAACAACATCATCGGCATACCCAATGAGTCTTTCACATATGCGGTCAGATAAGTATAGTCCGCTGGCGACATCAGGTCTTTCATAGACTGTCCTTTCATGATGCTAAGTGAAGCCATTTTCATCATCATATTGGGATCATCCATGTCCAGTTCCAAATAGATGTTCTTCGCCTCGCGGAATTTTTCTTTCAATGTACCGGAGAATTGAAAATCTTCTTTGCAGATGATGTGAATGGTTCCGTAAACATAAGAAGGTGATGAAAGGCCTTTCCCTGAAACCTGCCACAGCAGAGCGTTTTCAATGACCACTTCATCTTTAGGCGCAGTAACAGTTGTGGTTTTTTTCGATGAGCTGCAAGCGAATAAACTAAGCAAACATGCAATCAACAATACATTCTTCATAATCAAGTGTTATTTAATCCAGCTGATCGAGCATCGTTTTCAACCGGGCGATCTGATTTCCGTACAATTTACGGATATACCATTTATTGAGATAATACATTCCGATGGTTGAGGTCAGGCACAGTAAGAAAAGGATTAACAAAGATGTGAACAAAGAAGTTGAGTCCGATGGCATTAAAAACAAGCCGCGGCCTTGGGGAAAGTGCATCCATGAGAAAATGTAGAAGAATATGATCATGATGGGGATCAATGCTGTTCCAGCAATTAAATAAAACCGCACATATTTTTCCAGCGTATGCACCTGTTTCATCAAATTGCTTTTCACCTCACAAGCCATGCATTCCATCCTGGTCAAAAGCCTGTATTTTAAAATGAAGTAGACCACAAAAAGGATGATGATGAAAAAGTATATCCAGCCCACTTCCTGGAACTTTCCTTTGTATGCACTCAGGTAGTAAACCACAATCGCCCCGAAACTCAGCAATAGGGTAATCAATTCCAGCACCAGGTTTCGCTTCATCTTGGCGATGGGACTGTTGGATGGCTTGCCCAAGATCTCGCGAAGAGATGGCGTGGGGCTATCCTCCTGTTTTTTCCAGATGTCTTTCCACTGTTCAAGCTCCATGTTGTATGCGTTCAATGTTTTTCTTCAATTTTTCTTTGGCTCTGTTCATCTTGGTCCGCAACGCGCCTTGGTTAATACCCAGGATCACTTCCATTTCTTCATAGCTATGATCGTCCAGGTATAGCATCACCAGCGCTTTATCGATCTCCGGCAATTCCCGAATGGCCTGATAAAGCAGACTGAGTTGTTCTTCTTTGTGCAGATCGGTCCCCGGATCCGTTAGTTCCGGAATGGCGTCATGGTCAATGAAAACCACGGGCGCCGTTTTTTTTCTTAGCCCTGAGATCGCTGTATTCAATGCGATCCTGTACATCCAGGTTGAGAACTGGGATCTCCCTTCAAATGCGGGCCATGCGCGCCAAAGTTGCACGATGATCTCCTGAAACAGGTCATCCCGTTCATCGCGCCTCTTTGCATATACGCTGCAAATCCTGACAACGATGCCTTTATGTTTCTCAACCAGATCCAGGAACTGCTGCGGATCACTCATGTAGAAAGTAAGTTGCAGAAACTTCTTGATTGTTACACACTAAAATTAAAAGGGAGAAGATAGGGGGAGAAGTGTGAAGGCTCCCCTTCCAACTTCTCCCTTTATCTTCTCCTTTTCTGCGACCTTCGCGAACTTTGCGTCCTGCGAACTAAGCTTAAAGTACTTTATCAATAATCTGGATCAATCCATTCTTCGTTGGAACAGATTTGGAGATTTTTGCACCATTCAGGTTGAGTGCATTGCCGGAAGCGTCTTTCAGACCGCCTTTAGCGATGTCTTCAGCGCTTACCTTTCCAGGAACGATGTGCTTTTTCAACAGGCTTTCCAGCTGTGCCTTGTTTTCTGGTTTGGTGAGGCTCTGTAAAAGATCGGTTGGCACACTTTTCAATGCATCATTGCTGGGGATCAGCATGGTGAAAGGATTTTTACCCACCAGGCTGCTGAGGGTATTGGCACCACCGGCACCACTCATCAATCCAGCAAAAGAAGACAATTCAGGGGTTTTACCCAGGGTGCTCATCAGGCCGGCAGCCGGGCTGGAACAGTTCAGGTGAAACATCGTAACAAGGATCATGACAATAGATAGTCTCAGGAATTTGCGCATATACTTTCAGTTTGGACGACAAATCTTTCGATTTATCATCCAAAAATGCAGTTTGACCGTACGGAAACTGTTTCAAATCATGATTATGACACAAGCGGAGGAAAGTGAGAAGATAAAGGGAGAAGT
>JBASZQ010000115.1:0-76691 GCA_049661025.1 Chitinophagaceae bacterium
TCTGGGGAGCTTTCCTCTACAAACCCACCATAGCCATGCTTATCACCAACATCGTTATTACCCTTTATACCCTTGTGGCTATCAGATTTGAAGAAACAAAACTGTTGGTAATATATGGGGAGGCCTATCAGGAATATAAGAAAAAAGTTCCGGCAATCCTCCCCCGATGGCCGTTTTAGAGCCGCTACCTGCATGATTTAACTCATTGTTTCCCCGGCACATTCTTTGTCCCTTTATACAGAAGAAAATGCCGACTATGGATATCAAGATGTTTTATGCCGAGTTAGGAAAACTGCTGTACGCAATAGCAGACATTGATGGGGTGATCACACCACAGGAAAGACAAGAGTTGCATGAACTCATCGGTTCACGACTTACGCAAAGAGAGATCCATACAGACGAATATGGAACCAATGATGCCTGGTATGCAGAATTTGAATTTGATGTGGCGGAGGAACAGGGCCTTGATCCGGAAGATGCATTTAATTCCTTCGCCGAGTTTGTAGATGAACATGGTAAGCATTTTGATGAACGTATGCGAGAGATCTGTCTGCTGTTGGCAGACAGGCTGGCGGGATCCTATCACCATATCAATCACCGTGAAAAACAACTGTTGCAAAGACTCAAAGAAGTACTGAGCACCGTTCATATTGTTCACCATTAAAACACAGGTTATGTTAAAACTAATTGTTGCATTTGATGGTCAGCATTTTTCAGCTGGCGCCATGAAAATGGCAAAATGGCTGAACAGTAAAATGCCGGTATTGATCTCAGGCGTATTCATCAGTCCGGTGGATTATCGTGAATTGCTGGGTTACAGCGGCATGGGCGTTGGTGCACCCGTATTTCCGGTTCCATTTGAGCGGGACGATGAGGTGATCAACCAAACCATGCAAAAATTCACGTCTTATTGCCAGGATCATGCGCTGGAATTTGTGGCCCACAGGGACACGGATCTTTTTGCCATGGACGAACTGGTAAAGGAAACCCGGTACGCAGATCTGCTCATCATCAGTTCCGAGCTCTTTTATGAAAACATCGATAAAACCCAACCCAACGACTATCTCCGGAAGATCCTGCACGATGCAGAGTGCCCGGTACTGCTGGTTCCGGAACATTTTGAAGTACCTGCTTCGGTGTTGTTGAGTTATGACGGCAAAGCTTCTTCCGTATACGCCATTAAGCAGTTTGCATATCTATTTCCGCAGTGTTGTAATATGGGAACGATGTTGTTCCATTCCAATGGCACGGAAATTCCACAGGCAGACCGGCTGAAGGAGTTGGTGGACCGACACTATGATCCTATTGACATGCAGCAGTTGAATGAGGAAGATGCAGAAGTGTTGCACAACTGGATGCTTGACAACCGGCATTGCATTTTGGTGTCTGGCGCTTTCGGCAGGGGTGAGTTGTCAAACCTATTTCGAAAAAGTTACATTACTGACATCATCAAAGCCCATCGGATTCCAATATTTGTAGCACACCGCTGAATAACAAGTTGGAGGTGGTAGGTTGGAGGTTGCAGAAGTCTCCAACCCACAACCTTCAACCTTCAACCTCTTTCATGCTTGGAACACTGAATGATAACGAAATAGAAGCGCTTCTTAGCGACCAGCATCTCGGCAAACTCGGGGTCACTGATGGTGAGATGGTATATATTGTACCGGTCAACTATGCTTATGATGGCAAGTACATCATTGGCCATTCCACGGATGGACTGAAGATCCGCATGATGCGCCAGAAGCCCGATGTATGTTTTCTGGTGGAGCACATCCAGGAAATGAACCTATGGGAGACCGTGATTGCCTGGGGAAGATTTGAAGAAATCACGGATGAGGAAGAAAAGCAACAAGCCATGGAATTGTTGTGGAAGAAAATGCTCAAGCTAAAAGTTGGAGACACTGGGCTGCCACCACATGCCTCTGCCGAAAGGCCGCGGGAAAGGCAGGCAGGATACACTTCAGTTGTGATCTGGCGCATTGCTCTTAACAAAAAAACCGGTAGGTTTGAGCGGAATTAAGCGTCCATGGTTAAAGAATCCGGTAAGATCAATCCCCAAAATGAGATAAAATTCCTGGAAGGTCCACGCTCCCGTTGGCAGGAATTCAAGTTCACGATCAAAGTAATGCGCGAATTTATCATGGGCTTCCGTGCGCTCCATTTCACAGGGCCCTGTGTAACGGTATTTGGCTCGGCACGCTTCAAGGAAGACCATCCGTACTATGATATGACCCGCAAGCTTTCTGCGGAAATTGCAAAAGTGGGCTTTACGATCATGACCGGCGGAGGACCCGGCATCATGGAAGCGGCCAACCGCGGTGCCAAAGATGTGGGCGGAAGATCCGTTGGTTGTAACATCAAGTTACCCATGGAGCAGAACCACAATCCATACCTCGATAAATTCGTCAATTTCAACTATTTCTTTGTCCGGAAAACCCTGTTGGTCAAGTATTCCTACGCCTTTGTGATCATGCCCGGTGGCTTCGGCACCCTCGATGAGATGTTTGAGGCGATGACGCTGATCCAGACCGGCAAGATCGAGAATTTCCCAGTCATCATCTTCGGTAAAGATTACCATACAGAACTCCTGCAGCACATTGAAAAAATGCTGGAGGAAAAGACGATCTCGCCCCAGGACCTTGACCTGTTTCTGGTTACTGACTCCATAGAAGAAGCCGTTGAACACATCAAAACCTGCATCCAACGCTTCGGGCTCTCCCATGAGACATCCCCTCATCCGCTGAAATGGCTGCTTGAGCGAATGAACGGTTGAGGAAAGGTGGAAGATTGAAGTTGGAAGCAAAACAATTTCAACTTCAACCTTCCAACTTCCAACTTCAACGCCGGCTAGGTCATGAAAAAGCATGATTCTGATCATTGCATGATACCTGCATCAAGCGTGATATTTGTATCATTCGCCTATCATACTTAATTCTTTACCATGGACAACAAGATTCTGGATCTATTCCTGAAGGAAAATGACGCCTGGGAAGACATGATAGCCAGGCAAACAGGGGAGTTACCTAAGCTAGACAAATTAATCACCCGGATTGTGGAAGAAAAGCCAATACGAGGTGATTCAGCCAGGGTCTTCAAACATCTCAAAAGACAGATGGAAGACCAAGCCAAACATATGTCTGAGCTAGTGATTGAACTGGAAAAGCAACAGCGTTATTTGCATGAGCAGCGAAAAAGAAAAAACGAAGACCCGCATGCCATCAACACCTTTTTCAGCCAGAAGATCCTTCGCGAGCGGATCAGGGATGTTGAACGGAATTTTGTGGAGTTAAAGTGCAATTACTTAAACTATATCGCTACCATCTGACATGCAGCAACAACCCTGCTACCATTGCGGTGAAACCTGTGACACCTCGATCAAAATAGAAGAAAAAGCCTTCTGTTGTGAAGGATGCAAGCAAGTATATCTGTTGCTCAGTGAAACAGATATGTGCAATTATTACGATCTCGATAAAACACCGGGAATCACGGCTAAAGGCAGGTTCACAGACAACCGTTATGCATATCTCGACAACGAGGAAGTGCAGTCCAAACTCCTCCGGTTCAGGGATGGAAAACAGGCGCATGTTCAATTCTATCTCCCCACTATGCACTGTGCGAGTTGCATCTGGCTGCTGGAAAACCTGCATCGCATCAATCCTGCAGTGATCCACTCCCAAACAAACTTTCAACGGAAAGAGATCCTCGTCATTTTTGATGAACAAAAAACGAGCCTGCGTAAAATTGTAGAGCTACTCGCCTTTGTGGGATATGAACCGTATATCACTTTAAACGATGGTGAAAAGAAAAACGGCAAAAAAATCAATCGGTCTCACATCTTTAAAATTGGTGTAGCCGGATTTGCATTCAGCAATATCATGATGCTGAGCTTCCCGGACTATTTTGCGGGCGGTCATATCGGAGACACCCAACTGCGCAACACTTTTACTTATGTAAGCCTGTTGTTATCGCTGCCAGTACTCTTCTTTAGTGCATCAGAATTCTTTATCTCCGGTTGGAAAGGGCTCCGTCAGGGATGGCTGAATATTGACGCGCCCATTGCCCTGGCCATTTTGATGGCCTTCGGCAGAAGCGTATATGAGATCCTGACACATACGGGCCCTGGATATTTGGACAGCATGAGTGGCATCGTGTTTTTTATGCTGGTGGGCAGATGGTTTCAAAACAGGACCTATGATGCCTTCTCTTTTGACCGTGATTACCGATCTTATTTCCCACTGGGCGTTACACAGATAAAGGACGAGCAGGAAGTGAATGTGCCTGTGATCAACCTGCAGAAAGGAGATATCATCCTTGTCAGAAATGAAGAAATGGTTCCTGCCGATGGTATCCTACTCAAGGGAAGGGGAAGCATCGATTATAGTTTTGTATCCGGCGAAACCACACCTGTAGATAAAAATAAAGGTGAGCTCCTCTATGCCGGTGGCAAACAGATGGGAACTACGATCATGGTTGAAGTAGTGACACCCGTTTCACAGAGTTATATTACCCAGCTTTGGAACAACGATGTGTTCCATGGAAAGAAAAATAAGACAGAAAGCTTTGTACATCCGTGGAGCAGATACTTCACCTATGCGCTTTTCGCCCTTGCTTTTCTCTCAGCCCTTTACTGGTACCAGGTTGACAGCTCTAAAGTTCTTCCCGCCATCACTTCTGTATTGATAGTGGCTTGTCCTTGCAGTCTGCTGTTGTCGGCCACCTTTACGTATGGAAACATGCTGGGCATCTATGGCCGTAAAAAACTGTACCTGAAAAATGCGAATGTGATTGAGGCTTTGGGTAAAGTGAATGCCATCGTGTTGGATAAAACCGGAACCCTCACCCATCATCATGCTGCGGATGTCAGATTTGAAGGGGATATCTTATCTGATGAAGAAAAAAGTATGGTACAGGCATTGACGGCACAATCTACCCATCCGCTCAGTAAAATGATCTCAACATCCCTGAAGGCTGATCAGCAGGAAGGTTTGTCTGTTGCCGCGTACCAGGAGGTGAGTGGTAAAGGGTTAGAGGCACTTGTGAATGACCGCCAGGTGCGGATCGGTTCCTCCGGTTTTGTTCGGGAAGACGGTTCGCTGAAACTGGCTGAGCCAGGCGTTCATATACGTTTTGACGATGAAGTGAAGGGCAGGTTTGTGATCAGCAACGTGTATCGCGATGGCGTTGCGGAAATGGCCCGCCAACTTATGGCTGATGGATATGAAGTTCACCTGCTCAGCGGGGACAATGATACAGAAAGAAACGCCCTGACTGGGATGTTTGGTGAAGACTTACACATGCTATTCCGCCAGAGTCCTCAGGACAAATTAGAATATGTCAAAAAATTACAACTTCAAGGGAAAAATGTGATGATGCTGGGTGACGGCCTTAATGATGCCGGTGCACTTCGGCAGGCGCAGGTAGGCATTGCCGTTACGGACGCCACCAATCTGTTTTCTCCTGCCAGCGACGGCATCCTTGACGGAAGCCAGGTGGGTCAGCTGGCTCAAATGCTTCGTTATGCCAAAACCGGCAAACGCATTGTGACAGTGAGTTTTATCCTCTCTATCCTATATAATATTGTTGGACTGAGTTTCGCTACCCAGGCGATGTTATCCCCCCTCATTGCGGCCATCCTTATGCCCGCGAGCAGTATTTCCATTGTTGTTCTGGTATCTATCTACTCAAGGCTTGCAGCACGGGAAATTAGGGGAAGGGTTTAGGGGAAGGGTTTAGGAGGGTTTAGTCTTACCCTGTAGCCTCCTCAACACTCACCCTTAACACTCACCCTAAATAAAACCCTGCACATGATCTAAATCATACCCTGCATTGCTCATCCTCATCGTCACAAGAATGTCACGCCCCTACTTTTGGCCAGCAAACGTTCATGATTGTGAGTGTATTTATCGTCCTGATAATATTTAGTATTCTGGTGGCCGGAGGTTTTCTCGTGGCCTTCCTCTGGTCCGTTAAATCGGGTCAGTTTGACGATGATTATACCCCTTCCGTGCGGATGCTGTTTGACGACAAGCCCTCTTCTTCTCCCGCAGACCATTCAACCAACATAACATCTACATCACTAACACAAAACGGCAATAATGCAAGTTGAGAAGTTTTA
Source organism: Chitinophagaceae bacterium (assembly GCA_049661025.1). Taxonomy (GTDB): domain Bacteria; phylum Bacteroidota; class Bacteroidia; order Chitinophagales; family Chitinophagaceae; genus Pollutibacter. The sequence continues at coordinate 6,116 of JBASZQ010000115.1, forward strand.
TTACGACAACAAGATCGTGCGCAACTTCGCGTATGCAACGATCCTTTGGGGCGTGGTAGGTATGCTGATCGGCGTATGGGTAGCTTTCCTGATGGTATTCCCCGGCTTAAACGTCGGCGGTATTGCAGTAGGGAAGGAAACCATCGGCCTGACTTTCGGCCGCCTTCGTCCCCTCCACACCAATGCGGTCATCTTCGCGTTTGTAGGTAACGGTATCTTCATGGGATACTACTACTCGCTGCAACGTCTTTTGAAAACGAGGATGGCCAGCGATGCACTCAGCAAGATCCATTTCTGGGCCTGGCAGCTGATCATTGTTGCTGCAGCCGTAACGCTGCCCCTTGGTATCACTACCAGTAAGGAATACGCAGAACTGGAATGGCCCATCGATATTGCCATTACCCTGGTTTGGGTAGTCTTCGGTTACAATATGTTCTGGACCATCCTGAAACGCAGGGAACGTCACCTCTATGTAGCCATCTGGTTTTACATCGCCACTTTTGTTACGGTAGCCGTGTTGCACATCACCAACTCTTTGGCAATGCCGGTGTCCCTGTTCAAAAGCTACTCCGTTTTTGCAGGCGTGCAGGATGCGTTGGTGCAATGGTGGTATGGTCACAATGCGGTGGCCTTCTTCCTGACCACCCCTTACCTCGGCCTGATGTACTACTTCATGCCAAAGGCTGCCAACAGGCCCGTCTATTCATACAGACTTTCCATCATCCACTTCTGGGCACTGATTTTCCTGTATATCTGGGCAGGTCCGCACCACTTGTTATATACTTCATTACCCAACTGGGCACAGACCCTTGGTATCATTTTCAGCTTCACGCTGATCTTCCCCAGCTGGGGTGGTATGATCAATGGATTGCTAACCCTTCGCGGCGCATGGGATAAGGTACGGGAAGACGTGATCCTGAAATTCATGGTTGTTGCTGTAACGGCGTATGGTATGTCAACTTTTGAAGGACCAATGCTTTCCCTGAAAAATGTAAATGCGATCAGTCACTTTACAGACTGGACCATCGCTCACGTACACGTGGGCGGTCTGGGATGGAACGGCATGTTAACCTTTGGTATTCTGTACTGGTTGATCCCAAGAATTTTCCGTACTGAATTACATTCCAGGAAACTTGCGAACATCCACTTCTGGATCGCAACCCTTGGTATTATATTCTATGCAGTACCGATGTACTGGGCAGGTTTCAAACAGAGCCTGATGTGGAAAGAGTTTACGGAAGCAGGTCAGCTGAAATACCAGTTCCTGGAAACTGTTACACAGCTGCGTGGCTTCTATTTGTTGCGCGCTATCGGCGGTACCCTGTTCTTCTCCGGATCACTCATCATGGTATACAACCTGATTGCAACCGTTAGGAAAGGATCGCTTATTGGTGACGAAGCCGCGGAGGCGCCCGCACTGGAAAGCCAATATCATGCTCATACCGGTGAGCACTGGCACAGAAAGATCGAGCGCAAGCCAGTTCCGTTCCTAGTACTGACCCTGATTGTTATCCTGATCGGCGGTATCATCGAAATGGTACCCACCTTCATGATCAAGGAAAACATCCCCACCATCGCGGCAGTGAAACCGTACACACCACTGGAGTTGCAGGGAAGGGACATATATGTAAGAGAAGGCTGTTATACTTGCCACTCCCAGATGATCAGGCCATTCCGTTCTGAAACATCCCGATATGGTGAGTACTCCAAGGCAGGTGAGTTTGTATATGACCATCCCTTTCAATGGGGTTCCAAGCGCAGCGGGCCAGATTTGGCACGTGAGGGAGCCGGCAACCTGAAAAAATCAGACGCCTGGCACTACAATCACATGGATGATCCGCAGGCTATTTCTACCGGAACCATCATGCCATCCTATTCATTCATCCTGGATCATGAACTGGATACCGCCTCAACTCCTGGCAAAATCAGGGCAATGCAGAAACTGGGCGTGCCATACCCCGAGGGTTATGACCAGCTCGCTAACCAGGACCTGAGAGATCAGGCCAACAAGATCAAAGACAATCTCGCGAAAGATGGCATCAAAACTTCATCTAACAAAGAGATCATTGCGTTGATCGCCTATCTGCAGAGGTTAGGGACAGACATTACCAAATCACAAACCGCTCAAAAATAGATCATGTTCAAATTCATCAGGCAATACGCAGAAAAGGTTGATCACGCCAGCTTATACCCCACACTCGGGCTGATCATTTTCATGGTGTTCTTCATCGTCATGGTGAATTATGTCAGGAAAATGACGAGGCAGGAAGTAGATGAACTGAGTTCCATGCCACTTGACCTGGAGCATCCTGATCAATCCATGAATCTTTAAAACACGGAATATGACACCCTTATTCAACATCAACATAAGAAAGAAAGCAGCAGCACTTTCTGCGCTTCTCACAATCGCGTTTGCAACACATGCGCAGGAAGCTGCTGCCCCCTCCGGGGGCCAAACCAACTGGTTGGAAATGTTGCTGATACTGGCAGCAATGGTGCTGCTATTTGTCATCTGGGGTATGGGGCAGGTATTGCTCATCCTTGGGAAACGATTGAACGCCAAGCGCAAAAGTGTTGCCAAAGCAGCTGCCATGATGGTGATCTTCGGACTGTTCTCCCTCGCATCGCATGCACAAGATGCACAGGCCAGTTCAGCACCCGCCGTTCCTGCATCCAACTACGGCGGTATTCCGGAACTGGAATTCTGGGCCCTCGCAACGGTCATTGGCATTGAATTCCTCGTCATCCTTTTCCTTGCATTTATGGGAAGAAGAATGTACCGCGAACTCACTGGCTATGTAGACACCGTTGCATCAGGAACTACGCAAACTTCATCACTGGGCTTGTGGTGGAAAACCCTGGATGAAAAATTCTTCACCCGTGCCATTCCTGTGGAGAAAGAAGCAGATGTGCTACTGGACCACGATTATGATGGCATCAAGGAGCTGGACAATGCATTACCCCCATGGTGGAAATATGGTTTTTATATCACCATTGTTGTTGCAGTGATCTATGTATTCAACTTTCATGTATTTGGCATCGGAAAAAACCCTGAACAGGAATATGCAGCAGAGATGGCAGAAGGCAAGCGCGTGGAAGAAGCTTACAAGGCCCGAACAAAAAATCTTGTGGATGAAAACAATGTAGTGATCGCTGATGCCGCTGGTATCGCTGAAGGTGGCAAACTGTTTAAACAATCCTGCGTTGCCTGCCACGGTGCTAATGGCGAAGGTGGAATAGGACCAAACCTTACAGACGAATACTGGATCCATGGCGGATCAATGAACAACATCTATAAAACCATTAAAGTAGGGTATCCTGATAAGGGGATGCAGGCATGGGAATCCATGTTCAGCCCCGTTCAGATGAAGGACCTTTCCAGCTATGTAAAATCACTTCAAGGCACCAAGCCCGCAAACGGTAAAGCGCCGCAGGGAGAGATCTATAAAGACTAGTGCACTGGTATTAAAGTATACTGGTGTAGTGATGTGGTAGTGCAGGATTTCCGGCACTACCACTAATCCCCTCACACTACAAAAACAGTATGATGAAAAACGAACAAGACATACACCTGGACCAGAGTTTCAGAGACTCTGTAGCCACTATAGACCAAAAAGGACACAGAAAGTATATCCATCCGAAGAAGCCTAAGGGCCCGCTGTACAACAAACGCACATTGTTCAGCATCTTCTACCTAATACTTTTCTTTACGCTGCCCTTCATCAAACTGAACGGCGAACCCGTGTTCATGATCAATGTACTGGAAAGAAAATTCATTTTCTTTGGCCAGATCTTTGGCCCGCAAGACTTCTTTCTTTTCGCACTGGGAATGCTCACATTTATCGTATTCGTGATCCTCTTCACAGTGGTCTTTGGCCGGGTGTTCTGTGGATGGGCCTGCCCCCAGACTGTTTTCATGGAGATGGTGTTTCGCAAGATCGAATATTGGATCGATGGGGACTCCGCCAAACAAAGACAGCTTCGCGAAATGCCCTGGAATGCAGAAAAAATCAGGAAGCGACTGATCAAGATCGTGGTATTCTACGCCATTTCATTCCTCATCGCCAACTTCTTCATGGCTTACCTGATAGGGATGGACAAAGTAAAACTGTACATCCATGAAGGGATCGGTGCGCATTTTGGCACCTTCATCACGCTGGTTATCTTTTCTGCCGTCTTCTTTTTTGTATACTACTGGTTCAGGGAACAAGTCTGCATTGTAGTATGCCCTTATGGCAGGCTGCAGGGTGTTTTGCTCGATAAGAATTCGATCGTTGTGGCGTATGATTATTCCCGTGGAGAACCGAGGAAAAAAGGGAAAAGGATGAGCGATGAGGGTGAGGCGGGAGACTGTATTGACTGTGGTGCATGTGTGAGAGTTTGTCCAACGGGAATTGATATCAGAAATGGAACACAGTTGGAATGTGTGAATTGCACGGCCTGTATTGACGCTTGCGATGAGATCATGACCAGCATCAATAAACCCATTGGCTTGATCCGCTATGCTTCAGACAACAACATTAAACAAGGTAAGAAACCCAAGGTAAACGCCCGCATTATAGCATACTCCGTTGTTTTGACCCTACTGCTTTCCGTACTTGCCTTTCTGCTGATCACTCGTGATGACGTGGATGTAACCATTCTTCGTGCATCAGGTGCAGTGTATCAAACCTTACCGGACGGGAGGCTTGCTAACATCTATAACATCAAGATGGCCAACAAAACCCGAGACGAAATTCCCATCACCCTCAAACTGGAAAACGTGAAAGGTGAGATTGAGATCATCGGTGGTGAGTTCAAGGTTGGCAGTGAAGGCTACCGCACCCAACCCTTTATTATCAAGATCAATCCAACCGAACTTCATGAGCGCAAGACAGAATTGAAAATCGGTGTGTATGAAGGAGAGAAAAAACTTAAAACTGCAGAAGTAACATTTATGGGACCCTCAAACTAGCTATTAGCCAATAGCTAGCGGAGACTTAAACAAATAACATGATGAAACTCAATTGGGGATATAAAATTGCGCTGGTGTACCTGGTCTTTGTGGCCGGTATCATCTACCTGGTAGTACAGGCCAGCAGGCAAAACATTGACCTCGTTACAGAAAACTATTACGCGGAAGAGATCCAGTATCAGCAAAGGATCAACGAGAAAAAGAATACGCAACAACTTTCCGCACCGCTGGAAGTCAATGTGCAACAAGGTGTGCTCACGGTTTCCTTTCCGCAAGAGTTTTCGCAAAAAGAACTCAAAGGAGAAGTGCTGCTGTACTGCCCTTCCGATGCCAAAAAAGACCTCAGCAGGAATCTTCAAATGGAAAACAATACAATGAAGATCTCCCTACCGGAACAAAACCAGGGGTTTCATCAACTAAAGGTGAAATGGGAAGTAGAGGGTGTTAGCTATTATTTCGAAAAAAACCTGATGCTGAACTAATGTGGATCGCATTCATACTTGGACTTGTCAGCTCTCTGCATTGTGTAGGGATGTGCGGACCATTGGCCATGATGGTCCCAGGCGCAAAACCCGTTGATGGACAACACAACCTGCGTTCCATCGGTCTTCCCCTTTTGTACAACCTTGGAAGGGCTAGCACTTACGCTATGTTTGGCTTGTTCTTTGGTCTTTTGGGAAGAGGCTTTGCCTGGTTTGGCTGGCAGCAACGGATCTCCGTGACCCTAGGGATCATTATCCTGATCAGTGTTCTGGTCCCCGGACTGATCAAACAGACCCACCCCGTTAACCAGGCGGTACAACAAATCATGAATCGTGTGAGAAAGGGTATGTTGAAGTTGCTCTTTCAAGGCAAGCCTGGTTCTGTGTTTGCGTTCGGATTACTGAATGGCCTTTTGCCTTGCGGCATGGTATACATGGCATTGGCCGGCGCTATTGCTACGGGAGATGCGCTGAAAGGCGCAGGATTTATGTTTGTTTTTGGCTTGGGCACCCTCCCTGCCATGTGGTCCGTTAGCATATTCAGCGGGCTGATCCGGCAGGAACTCCGGATCAAGGCCCGGAAGATCTACCCGGCCGTCATGGCAGTCATCGGTATCCTCCTGATCCTCAGGGGGCTCAATCTTGACATCCCCTATATCAGCCCGGCTTTGCACCTAAGTCATTCCAACCCCATTGAATGTCATGATTAAAGTCATTTTTTCAAATGACTCATGGCATTGAAAGGGTCTTTTGACCCCAATAGATTTGTAGTGTAAAGTTTCGCAAGGAATAATACGGACTGCCTATGGCAGCTGTCTTCATCAGAAGACCAATCAAAGAGCCCTGTTGTAAGAGGGATGCAGCAGGGCTTTCTTTGACTGCATCCATAGGCAACCAATAGTTGAGGCAGCTATTGATCATAGAAAAATGTTTTGAACGATGTTAAAGCTGAAAGAAACGCGAGAGAAGCTGGAACAATTCCAGGATGAGGCTGGGATGTGGTTGCGTACACTGGATTTTATCAAACAGGAGAATAACTTTCTGAAAAATCGTTTGTCTGCAGTAGTAGATAACCAATCAGACAAATCATTTCTTGCCCAGGCCGAACATTTCCAAAACCAGTTCATCATCAAAGATGAGTTTATCGATGAATTGAAGCATGATGTGAATGAGCAGGTCAGGGATGTAAAAACCTATGGCATGAAAAATGCCGAACTGAACGGCCATGCTAAATCTTTCTCAAATATGCAGGACAATCTGCGGGACCAGATGACTTATCTGGAAAAAGAATTCACGAGCCTTCGAAATGAGTTCTATGCTTTACTGACCAAACAGATCTGGTCTTAAACTAGCTATTAGCTAATAGCTACTAGCTAGTTCAGCATGGAGGTGAGTTTCTTCTCATTCAGGATCACAATATTACCGTCCTTTATTTCAATGAGTTTCTCACTCCTGAAGTCACTCAAGGTCCGGATCAATGACTCCGTGGCAGTACCCGCAATATTCGCCAGATCTTCCCTGGAGATATGAATCGAGAAATGCTCCTCCCCTGTTTTCCTGTACTTTCGCTGGAGACTTAAGAGAGCATCTGCTACGCGTTTGCGAAGTGAATTATATGCCAGTCCAAGCAACTGCTCTTCTCTCTCTGCTACATTGTGGGCCAAAAGCTTAATGAACTTCTTTGTTACTTCAGAATTGTTATTGATCAATGATTCAAAATCTTCCCTGGGTATCAACGCCACCTCTGCATCTTCCATGGCTTCCGCAGATTCATGATAAATCGTATTCTCCAATAATGCAACGTAACCAAAGAAATCACCCTCAGAATATAAACCAACGGTGAGTTCTTTTCCATCCTCATTTGACTTAAAAGTCTTCACCTTCCCTTTCACTACATAAAACATCCTTCCCGGATGATTGCCCTCCGTATAAATGACCTGCTTCTTTTTATAATGGTTGATATTACGACCCTCGGCCAGATTTTTCAATGCATCACCCTTTCCCAGGTCATGCATAAACTCATGCATACCTTTGATATCTGACGGATATTGCTTCCGAAGCAGTTCAACTTTTTTCAACCTGCTTTCTATAGAATTGAGCAGTTCAATATCCGTAAATGGCTTGGTAATGTAATCATCTGCCCCCATTTCCATTCCCTTTCTGAAATCACCACGCTCTGCTTTTGCCGTCAGGAAAATGAAGGGTATATTCTTCAGGTCTTCATTCTTATTAATCAGGTGCAATACACCATATCCGTCCAGCACTGGCATCATGATGTCACAAATGATCAGGTCTGGCTTATCCTGCAAGGCTTTTTCCACGCCTATCTTGCCATTTTCAGCCGTGACCACATCATAATTAGCGAGAGAAAGAATTTCAGCAGTATTTTCTCTTACATCATGATTGTCTTCGATCAACAGGATCTTGTTCATAGTTAAATCTTATATTGAATTGGGTTCCTTTCTCAAGTTCGCTCTCTACCTGAATGTCACCGTTCATCAACTCTACATATTTAGAAACGATGTGCAGCCCAAGCCCGGTTCCCTGGATATTCGTCACATTCTGGGCCCTGAAAAATCGTTCAAACAAATGTTTCCGGTCTTCATCAGGTATCCCTAAACCATAATCTTTTACGGTGATCAAGATAGCATTTTCAGTGACTTCAGTATGAATATCTATCTGGGAATGTTCAAATGAAAATTTAATTGCATTTGAGATGAGGTTGATCAACACATTACGGAAGAGGGAAAGATCAAGATATACTTTTTGAGGACCTTTGTGTACATAGTTGAAACGTTGTCCCGGCTTCATGATGGTCTGCATTTCATTGCATACCAATTGGATCTGTTCCCGGATATTGAAGGATGAAAAATTGGTTTGTACTCGGCCCTCTTCAATTCGACCAATCGATAAAAACTCGTTTAAAATATCCGTCAGATTATTCACGGCTGATTTTATCCGCTGGATATGCTTGTCTCGTTTATCCTGCTCTTCGGCCTGTTTATATTTGGCCACCAGAGATACGGATGAAAGGATTGTGCTCAGGGGTGTCCTGAATTCATGGGATGCCATCGAAACAAACCTCGTTTTCAGGTCACTTAGTTCTTTCTCTTTATTCAATGCCGCTTCCACCTCCGCTTTCGATGTCTCCAAGGCCTGAAGAGCGGTTTTCAGCTCTAAGGTTCTGGAAACTACTTTTTGCTCCAGTTCATCATTCAGTTTTTCAACCTCGAGGTTAATTTTCTCCAGGTCTGCCTTTTGCTGAAGCAGCATCTCCTCGATTTCCTTACGTCGGGAGATATCAATAATATAAGCAATAACAAAACGCTCCGCTCCAAAGGTGTAGTGACCGAGGCTCACTTCAACGGGAAACTCTTCGCCATCCTTACGAATGGCATTGAGATCCATATTTTGCCCCATAGACCGGCTTACCGGCTTTGCGTTGAATTTCTCCCTGTAATGAACGTGTTTGTCCCGGAACCGGGTTGGGATAAGGTCTTCTACAGTGTGAGACAACATGTCCTCTCCGTAGCCAAATAAAGTACGTGCGAAACGGTTTGCCATCACGATCCTACCCTGGTCATTGGCCACAATAATGGCCATAGTGGCAAAATCAAAGAGGGCCTCAAATTTGAGTTTCTCCCTGCGGAGCATCTCAATAGTGGACTGATTGATGTCTTGTTCCACTTCTTTACTCATCGCTCCAAAGATACAACAGTTCAACCAAGGCTACCCTGAACCATTCCCCGGGAAATTGGTTATATTAATCCGTGAACAGTTTACAAAAAACCAGTTTCGCCACCTGGCTGGCCATGGCTATGCACCTTGCAGGTGTTATTGGCATCCAGATTGGCATGAATGAACTGTTCCAGCAATTGACGCCTTTTAACCTGGTGTCAATGTTCCTCCTCGTTTGGTTTACAGCCCCCGCGAAGAACCTTAAACTGCTCGTATTTTTTGTGATTTGTTTTTTGGTTGGATACGGATCTGAGCAGATTGGGGTTCATACAGGCCTGCTTTTCGGCAATTACACGTATGGCGAGGCTCTTGGTCCCAAATGGATGGACGTGCCTTTAATGATTGGTGTGAATTGGTTTATAGTTGTTTATGCGGCAGGAATGCTCGCCCTCCAGGTCAGGCAGTGGGTAAGTAAGGCGTTCCCGATGGCCGGAAAGGCCGCTTTCAGCAGATGGCTGGGATTCTCCCTGGTGTTGGATGGCGCTTTGCTGGCAACAATGTTCGACTGGATCATGGAGCCGGCTGCCGTGCGATTGGGATTCTGGCAGTGGAACGGAGGTCATATCCCTATGCTCAATTATCTTTCCTGGTTTCTGATCAGTATGATCCTGCTCTTCCTGTTCCGGAAACTCAAACTACAGTTTCATCCTTTTGCAGTAAATCTGCTGCTGATTCAAGCGCTGTTTTTTCTGCTGGTGCGCGGTTAATGCGGCATGCTGGCGATCCAATCCCTGATCAGCGCAACAGCCTCCGGTTGAATTTGTGTACGCCCCAGCTCAGGCATCATCACACCAGGATCATTTGATTTGATTCGATATAAAAGGATGGACTCATCCGGCTTTCCGGGCACAATGCCAAAACGAAGGTTCCCTGATCCACGTCCCGCAGCCACAGGTGTTTTTTCTACGCCAATTTTAAGTTGGTCTGTCTCGCGCCAACCCAGGTGAAGCCCTGATGTACTGGCTGGCCCATCCGCACGGTGGCAGTGAGCGCAATTGATATCGAGCCAAATTCTTGCCCGCTCTTCAAGGGTTCCCGTTGCTGGATCATTCCAGACCACTCCTTTGGGCAGTGGCACTCCCGGATCTTTCAGGATGCCCGCCTTCACCCAATGCGCAATCTGATTTTCTGATCCGCCTTCATAACGGTGTTCCCCATTCAACTGCCAGGCCGAGGGGCCTATCGGCATCATCTTCTCCTGTTGGTTATGGCAGCCTTTACACTGGTTCATGTTGGGTATCACGTAACTATGGCTTCGCTTCTTACCAGAAGCATCAATGTAGCTGACCGTTTTGGTTTCTCCTGCAACATCCAGTTCCGCATCTGTTTGGGCTTCATTCCATATGTATGGCAATGCCCGCCACCCGGATGCTTCGCGGATCAACAATCGGGTTTCAATGATTCGCCTTCCTTTTGAAGGATCTCGAAAATCAAGGGGATAGTAAAAATTTTTGATCAAACTAGTACCCTCGGGAAAATCAAACACTGCCGTATCATTGTATGGAACGATGGCTCCGGTGGGTAGCGCAACAAATCTTGCCTTCTCTGCGAAATCTGTAAACAAAGGCGAATTAAGATGGTAAGGCATCACCCCTTGCGCAGGAATGAGCTGCTTCATTTCCCCGACGAAGAATCCATATTCAGACAATTTCATCTTCGGCGCATTTCCCTTTTGGAGAAATGCGAGAAAGGGCAGACACAATATCGATACAATAACAACCTTCTTCATAGGTGATCATTGACAAGCCACAGCAGAGATGTCTCGAGAAATGTTTTTAAAATCATTGGCGGCATCCAGGTTTGCCCAGGTAGCGCCTTTGTTGTTTTTTACACAGATGGCTTTGTCTGCAGGATACTTATTGTTCACCGCAAGCTTCTCATCGAGAATGCCATCGTACACAATATCCGGTACATCTTTGCCGAACTTCAGTTTGAACCGATAGAGCTTCCCCATTCTGCCTTTCATGGTAGCACGTTTTCGCTCTTTGGAATATTCGTTATCATAAATCCGGATGGCCGTTGGGTAAGGATAGTATGATGAATCGTTGATGGGATTCTCGGTGATGTAGTAACTGATGATCCCCGTGGGAACCGTCCGGTTGTTGATTACTTTGTTTCCATATACATCCACGTTGGTAGATGCCAGCAGAAGGATGCCTGTTCCTTGCGGAACTTTTCCAACGATGTTTCCTTTAGGTGCAAAATTAACGGCGTTGTTATCCCTCACTACATTGTTATACACTTTGCAGTTGCCACCTTTTTTCAACTTGAGATCGGGGAGATCAAAGACGAGGATCCCACCGGTATTATTGTAGGCTTCGTTGTTGTATACTTCAGCATCCCATGAATTCTCGATCTCGATGCCTGCAACGTTCTCATAGGCTTTGCAATTACGGACAATGATGTTTCTGGACTGGCCCACATAGATGCCTGCATCGGAAGCACCCCGGGCCGTACATTCTTCGATCAACACTTTCTCACACATCACCGGGTACAGCGCATAGGATCCGTTTTTTTCACTCATCTTGCCCGTCCAACCAGCCCATACCCTTCTGAAGGTGATCCCTTTTACATCCATCGTTTTGATGCAGTCGCCTTTGGCGTCTTCAATTGTGAGATCTTCAATGGTAATATCCTCTGCATTGGAGATGCGGATGCCTTCCGCGCCAGATTGTTGTGCTTTATAGGACAGAATGGTTTTGCCGATACCCTTGCCGCGGATGGTGACATGCTTCTTTCCTTCCATAGAGAGGGTACCATCAATGGTAAACTTCCCTTCTTCCAAATCAATGGTTCCGCCATCATCAACCATGATCAGCTGGGTCTGTAATTTCTTTTGAAATTCCTTTTGTGCAGAAACGCAGGTGAATGTCAGAAGCCCGGCGATGGCAAGAACAAGTTTGCGCATGTTGTGTTGGGTTTTACGGGTAGCGGTGCCTATGGAGATACCATACCTGCCACAATCTGTGCGCTTTTCAGGCACAATGGTATACCTCCACCGGGGTGCACACTACCTCCCGTAAAATACAAACCTTTCAGGGAACTTGAATCATTGGGATGCCGTAAAAAAGCAGCCAGTTTTTCATTGGAACTGGTGCCATACAAGGAGCCCTTGTAACTCAAACTATGTTTCTCAATGCCAACAGGATCAAGGATGATCTCTGTAGCGATCTGCGAAGCAATATCCTCTCCCAGCATCCGTTTCAGCTTCTGAAGGATCAGGGTCTTCGTTCTATTGATCATGGCGGGCCAGTCCTGACCTGATTCTGCAGGTGCATTAACCATCACAAACCAGTTTTCATGACCCTCAGGGCAAAAACCAGCTTCCATTTTAGAGGTGATGTTGATATAGATGGTAGGATCATCATACATGCGCCGGAGTTTGAAAAGATGTTCAAACTCTGTTTTGTAGTTTTCCGAAAAAAAGATGTTGTGGAGATGGAGTTTTGGGAATGATTTTTTGATACCCCAATAGAAGATGAGCGCACTGCTGCTGCGTTCCCGCTTCAATACTTTTGCCGTTGATTTCTCATCTTTCAGCAATTCTTTGTACACATAATACACATCCATATTGCTCACTACCAGGTCAGCCTTCACTTGCTTTCCATCAACTTGTATTCCCTGCGCCTTATTGCCCTGGTGAATGATCTTCTCAACCCTGGTGTTGAATACAAACTGAACGCCTTTCTTCAGGGCCAACTGGTATAATGCTTTTGGAATGGAGATCATCCCACCCTTGGGATAAAACACGCCTTCATTGTGTTCAAGATGCGGGATCATGGTGAGCATGGCGGGAGCCTCGTAAGGATTGCTTCCGTTATAGGTAGCGAAACGATCAAACAGTTGAACAGCCTCTGCAGACTTGAACCAGGATCGGTTAAAACCGTGCATGGTACTGGTGAGATAACGTAAACGGGTAGCCGAAATAGCCGGGAGTAGTTTGCGGCTCAGCCAGGTAGCAGAACGGTGCAGTGGATGATCGAGAAACAGTGTGCCGATACTTGCATAGGCGTTATCGGCTCGTTCCAAATACTTCTTTACTTTCTCCGGATCTTCGCCCAGTTTCTGGTTCATCTCACGGGCAAGACTATCCGGGTGAGTGAAAGCATCTACTGATTTGCCATTCGCCCAAAAATAGCGGCAGGCCAAGGGCACAGGGGTGTACTGAAAATATGGGCCGATGGGTTCACCAGCCAATGCAAACAGCTCTTCAATCAGCTGTGGCTGGGTGAATAAGGAAGGACCCGCATCAAATTGGTATCCGTCTTTTTCAAACAGATCCAGTTTCCCGCCGGCAGAAGCATTCTTTTCATACACGGTTACGGAATATCCTTTCACGGCCAGGCGGATCGCCACCGCCAGTCCTCCCACGCCAGAACCGATGACCACTGCCGAAGGTGATTGCATGCCTTTAGATTATGCTTTCAATATGTTCTTCCACCTGGTGGAAGGCAATTTTAAACCAGGCCGTGTAGATATGGGGATCAGTGATCAACTCTTTCCTGATGAGGTCCATGGACTTATAACAAACGGCAGATACTTCTGCAGGATCTGGATGAACCTCGCCATTATGTTGGCCCACAAAAACATGATCATATTCATGCTCCGTCAACCCATTATCAAAAGCGGCTTTGTAGGTAAAGGAAAAAGCGTGCCGGATTGATGGAGAAATGCCTAATTCCTCAAAAGTTCTTCGTTTTGCGGCTTCCATATTGGTTTCGCCGGGCCGGGGATGGCTGCAACAAGCATTGGTCCATAGACCGCCGGAATGATATTTGGAAAGGGCTCTTTGCTGCAAAAGCATTTCACCGCTGGCATTGAACAAGAAAACAGAAAAGGCCCTGTGAAGCAATGCTTTCTCATGAGCTTCCATTTTCTCCATAACGCCAACTTGCTGATCAGACTCGTCAACCAAAACAACATAATCCATAAAAAAGGCGGAAGGTGCCGGACATAGAATCCGGGTTATAAAATATTCAATTGTGTTCTTACCATGGCCTTGGCCGCAACCCAGGCTTTCGCATAGTTAGGAATTCTGATGCGTTCTTCCATGATGCGCTCCGGTTGTGTTTTCTTGATCTTCCGGAACAGACTCAGGTAGTATTTATAGGCAACGTATACGCCGAATCGGGATTTCAAAGGCAGTTTGATGATGCCTTCGTATGCATGGTGAAAATCATTGGCGATGTCTTCTTCAATGCCGTCTTTCATGCATTTGGTAAAGTTGCCAAAGTCAACCCCCGGGAAATACATCCTGTTGAGTTGCTGGTAGTCCGCTTTCAGGTCCCTCAAAAAATTTACTTTTTGGAAAGCGGCACCCAGTGAACGTGCGTGGGGAACCAACTCCTCGTATTGTTGCTTGTTGCCATCGCAAAAAACATAGAGACACATCAGGCCCACCACTTCAGCGGAACCGTAGATGTATTCTTTGTATCCTTCATGGTCATATTGCTGACGGGAAAGGTCAAACTCCATGCTTTTAAAGAAAGCTTCGATCAGCTCAGGATCGATATCGTACTTATTAACGGTTATCTGGAAACTGTGCAGGATCGGATTAAGGCTGATTCCTCTGGCGATGGCATCGTAGGTCTCTTTCTTGAATTCGTTTAACAGGTCCTGTTTATCATGGTCATGGAAAGTGTCTACGATCTCATCGGCAAAACGAACAAATCCATAGATGTTATAGATGGGCGTGCGCAGGTCTTCATGAAGCATGCGGATGGCACTGCTGAAAGAGGTACTGTATCTCTCCGTAGTCAGTTTACTACATTGCTGGCTTACTTCGTGAAACAGGCTAATCATAGCGATCAATGGGGTTTTAAGCTTTGTCGTTTTGTAAATCTAAAAAAAAATGGCCACCCACCTAATTTATTCTGCCATCGTGTTGAACTGAATAACAGCTTAATGGCCGAAATGTTTAACCACCTGACCGGCAACCACCTCCCCACTAATGAGACTGGGCGGAACACCGGGTCCGGGAACGGTCAACTGACCCGTGTAAAACAAATTAGATATTTTTTTGCTGCGGCAACTTGGCTTGAGGATCGCCGTTTGCATCAGGGTGTTTGCCAGACCATACGCATTGCCTTTGAAGGCATGATAGTCATTGATGAAGTCGCTATGGGCAAATGTTTTGCAATAGATAATGTCTTTGCTGATGTCATCACCAGTGATACGGGCAAAACGTTTGAGGATGATGTCAAGGTATTGTTGCCGCAGCTCTTCCGTGTCACCGGTAAGTCCCGCAGCAACAGGTATCAGGAAAAACAGGTTCTCGCACCCTTCCGGGGCGGCACTGGGATCTGTTTGAGAGGCTGCACTCAGGTAAAACAGCGGCTCCTTCGGCCATTGTTCTGTGACGTAAATCTCTTTTGCATGGGCCTCAAAAGGCACATCGAAAAACAAGCTGTGGTGGAGTACCGATGGTACCTTTCGGTTCACGCCAATGTAATACAAAAGGCTGCCAGGTGCCATCAGGCGTTTATCCCAATAGGCTTCTGAATATGTTCTGAGTTGCGGAGGGAGCAACTGTGTTTCGATGAAGTGATAATCTGCACCGCCAATCACCACATCGGCCTCAAAACTTCTACCGTTAGCGCACACTACTTGTTTCACTGTTTTACCATTCATCACCACCTCTTTCACATCATGGGAATAGTGAATCTGAACACCCATTTCTTCGGCCAAAGTTGCCATGCCTTTCACTACACTAAACATTCCGCCCTCAGGATACCAGGTACCGAGTTTGATGTCTGCATAGTTCATCAGACTGTAAAGGGCTGGTGTATTTTCCGGCAAGGCACCCAAAAACAAAACAGGAAATTCCATCATCTGACGGATCTTCGGATGCTTGAAATACTTAGCGATATGTGATTTGATGGAAGTAAATACATCCAGCTTAAACACGCCTTTGATCAGATCCATATCCATGAACTCACCAAGGGACTGGCCTGGTTTGTACACCAGTTTGTTGATGCCCACTTCATACTTGTAGGCTGCTTCATGCATGAATTTATCCAAAGCGTCGCCGGCACCTGGTTCCATGGATTCAAGAAGCATTTTCAGCTCCTGGTAGTTGGCGGGAATATCTGTAAAACCCTGATCCCAGTAGATGCGGTAAGACGGATCAAGCCTTTTCAACTGGTAATAGTCGCTGACCTTTCGATTGAATTGTGCGAAGTATCGCTCAAACACATCGGGCATCCAATACCAGGAGGGGCCCATATCAAAAGTAAATCCCTGCTCTTTCAACAACCTTGCCCGGCCTCCCGGCATGTTGTGTTTTTCCAACAGGGTCACATCCCATCCGGCTTTCGCCATGAAGGACGCGGCAGATAGTCCGG
Source organism: Chitinophagaceae bacterium (assembly GCA_049661025.1). GTDB lineage: Bacteria > Bacteroidota > Bacteroidia > Chitinophagales > Chitinophagaceae > Pollutibacter. Next base: position 22,633 of record JBASZQ010000115.1, read on the forward strand.
CGAAACCGGCGCCAATGACAATAACTTTCTTTTTATTCACCATTCAAATAACGTCAAAAATCAAAAGTCAAAAGTCAAAACGAGTATCTAATTTTTGACTTTTGACTTTTAACTTTTGAATGAATATTAATATCTGCTGATCTGTTCTTTCAACAACCGACGCGCGAAGTGAATGCGGCTCTTAATGGTGCCAAGGGGCTCATGCAGCATGTCTGCGATCTCATGGTACTTGTATCCTTCAAAATACAACATAAACGGATGTCTGAAGATTTCTGGCAATGCATGGATGGCGGCCTGAATTTCTTTCACTTTCAGGTTTGATTCTGCTGAGTTAGCAATGGCACTTTGCTGATGATCCAGCAGATAATCATTAGACGAATGATCAAAAATGGTATTCTGCTTAGACTTGCGCCTGTAGTTGTTAATGAAGATGTTGCGCATGATGGTATAGAGCCAGGCCTTGATATTGGTACCTACGCTATACTTCTCCTGGTTGGCCAATGCACGATACATCGTTTCCTGTAACAGGTCCTTGGCTGATTCGTGGTCTTTGGTAAGGGTAACGGCAAATGGCTTCAGAAAATCAGCGTTCTGCATTAACATTTGATTGAACTCAGCAGTTGCCATGGTTTTTTGTTTAATTCTGTGTAGGTCAAATTTAAACAGAATAACGGACACCACCCTATTTTTTGTGCAACTATTTTGTTATAAAAGTTAAACAGTTTATAACGGCAGGTTATAAACCAGCGGCTTTGTGTGGGACTTCCTAACTAAATACTGATTATCAACACTTTAAATATGTAATATCCTTAAGCAAAGACATAACGAAGGGGCAGCTTCTGTCATACGCTTGCCATTTCCAGCTAAAATTTCGCGGCAACACCGGGTGTGTTGGCCTTCCAATCCTTCTTCCATTGTTCAATCTTCTCCATCAATGCAGACATGAATAGCCCACTCAGGCAAAGGTTGTTTAAGTTGAAAATTGAATTTTCAAGCGTTCATACGATTTCGCTACCAGACTGAAAAACCTTTACGCAGGTTGCCCAATACGGGTCTGCCACCAGGTATGAACAAAATAACAGTTGAAGTCAATAATATTTCAAAAACTAATCAGGAAACCCGAAGTTTGCCGCTCATTCCCTGATCTTCCCGGTTCAATTTGAGTTTAGCTATATACAAAGTCATACTATAATCCACTCAACCAATGTTGTCTTCAGAAAAGAAAAACGATATCGGTATTGTTACCAGCATGAGAGGATTGGCTTCATTAATGGTTTTTCTTTTTCACCTGTTTTGCGTCACAAATAACTATTTCGGCAGTCCCTATTTGACAAAACTATTTTACTACGGGAAATTCGGTGTAGAGATCTTCTTCGTGATTTCCGGATACGTGATTGTCTATTCCATGATTGCAGGCCAATATCATCTGAGACACTTCAAGATTTTTTTTCTCAAAAGGATAATCAGGATCGAACCCCCGTATTTGGCTGCTATTCTACTAATTATTCTGGGAATCTGGATCAAAAGGGCGTTTCTTATTGGTGAACCAATTGCTCTTCCTTCAATTCAGCAGATCCTGTATCACATCGGATACTTAATCCCTTTTACTCACTATGACTGGCTAAACATAGTCTTCTGGACCCTCGCCATAGAGTTTCAGTTTTATGTGATTTTTTCCCTGATTTTACGATTATTTACTGGTGTACTGCTCATAAGGACAATCGCCGCATCAGCTTTGCTTCTGCTTGCAGTTTTTGTGAGTTCTGAAGCTATCTTTTTTCACCATGTACCAATATTCCTACTCGGGATTTACCTTGCGCTCTACAAACATAAAATTGTATCCAGGAAGGAGTTAATTTCATCGGCAGTTGCCCTTACAATCTTTATCTACCTAAAGCTGGGATGGGAAATTTCGATCTTTTCCTGTAGTTCATTCCTCCTGATATACCATGAACCAATTTTGCGAAACAATACGTTAAAATTTTTGGGGAATATTTCTTACTCACTTTATCTATGCCACACAATAGTAGCTTTCACTATTGTTAATATCGCCTTTAAGCTACCGCAGACATTGCCTATTAGAATTGGAGTGTTTCTTATTTCATTCACAGCAACAATTGTTTTCAGCTACATTTTTTACAGGTTCATTGAGCTACCTGCTAAAATCAAGGCATCTTCCTTCAAGTATAAGTAGTTTGCTTAATTAATTGTACTGATGAACACCATGACCGCAACCAGGTTTCTCCAAACATTTAACCAGGCAGGGTTCTTTTTTTTCATAGGATTGGGCCACAGCTTGGATTTGCGCCAATAGATGTTCATGAAATCGTTTTACATGATGGTATAGAGCCAAGCCTTGATATTGGTGCCTACGCTATACTTCTCCTGGTTAGTCACGGCAAATGGCTACAGAAAATCAGCGTTTTGCATTGATATCTGATTGAACTCAGCAGTTGCCATGGTATTTTGTTTAAATCTGTATCTAAACAGGATAACGAACACGCTCAATTTTTTGTGCAACTACTTTGTTATAAGAGTTAAATAATTCACAACGGCAGATTGTAATCCAGCAGCTTGGGGGAAAATAAATGATAATCTACTGAATATCAATTAATTATATACAGCATATTTAATTACATAGACGGACTGAAGGGGGTTTTGTCAAACTGGTCAACTTGGAACAACCGTTGTTTTTGCGAATCATAGATGGGGATCCCGAGCATCACTACTTAAACGAGTAGGCTACTGCAAGGAAACAATAAACTCCATGACCTCTGCTAAGTTCCTCTTGAACTTGATTTTTGCAGGAATTCTTTTCTCGTAAGACTGTGCAAGTCTACCAGAGATGATGATAGGATGTGATTCCAGTTTGCGCGTAATCTGTGAAAGAAATCTTTCGAAACTAAAGCTACTGGAAACCGAAGTTAGGTGTGTGAAAATGAAATCGGGCTTTTTGAGATCAGCTACAAACTTGACGTCTTCAAGAGGCACATTAGCACCGATATAGATAGTATTGATTCCTCTGCTTTTCAGGAGATACTGCACATACAGCAATCCCATTTCATGGTATTCTCCTTCAGGAAGAAACAGCAAAACACTCTTGTTGACGTTAACAAAAGACTGCACGCCTTCGATCCCTACAATCAATTTCTGCCGAATGATATTGGATACGAGATGTTCTTGTGCTGGGTTGATATGATCCGTTGCCCATAACACACCGATCTTTTCCATAAAGGGGAAAATAATCTGTGTGATCGTTTTCTCGATACCCCTGGTACGTACGTAATCGTCCAACACTGCTTCAAACACATCGATCTGCAGATCAATCATCGCCTGAACCAATTCGTTCACAACTCTTTCCAGCTGGGCAACTGTATTGGAGAGCGATTGAATTTTATCCTTGACCTCGTCAGATGACATCTTGTTGATGTGAGAGATCTTATATCCATACTTGTTTAGTAGGGATATGTTCAGGATTGTCTTTAACTCATCATTATTATAGTACCGAATATTTGTGTCCGTCCTCTGGGGCTTTATAAAGCTATAACGCTGTTCCCATATCCGGATGGTGTGCGCCTTCACACCAGTGAGGTTCTCCACGTCTTTAATGGTAAATGCGTTCATATCACCTTTTAACGTATTCCCGTGGGAAAGGTTCACGAAGGCAGGTTTTTAGCGAAAAATAAGGGGATTATAACTCGGGATTGAGCAGGGGTTTGCTCATGAGTTTGCGGAGAGCGGGGGTAAAATTGAGCTGGCGAAGCGCTGCCAGGTGCCGTTGGTGGTGCAAATCGGTACCCAGCATATCCACCAGATTTTTGCCAATCAGAAACTCAGCGGCTTCCCGGATAGTGTCTCCATAGTATCCGGAAAAAGACAAAATATTACACTGGAAAGTACAGCCTGCATCCCTGATTTCCTGATATGACGAGGGGTCTCGATGGAAGTAGGTATATCGTTCAGGATGGGCCAGAATGGGTTCATACCCTGCGATCTGCAAATTGAAAAGCATTTCTTTGAGTCCCATCGGTCTGCTGATAAAACTTAGTTCAACAAGAACTTTTGAACCTGAGACCGTTAGCAAAGGTTCGCCATTCTCCACCAGTTTCATCACGTGATCGTCCAGAAAGTATTCAGCGGCAAACCGGCACGGGAGATCATTGGGCCATGCCTTAGACAGTTGCTCATATCCGGCTCCCAGGGTTTCTGGTGAATTAGGATACATGTCCTGCATGATATGAGGCGTTGTGATCAGGTAACTGTAGCCAAGGTCCCTCAGTCCATTGATCAACAGTATGGATTCCGAAGGGTCTGGTGAACCGTCATCAACACCTGGGATTAAATGAGAATGCATGTCCTTTCCAAGTTCATGGAAAGGGAATGGATCTTGAGGAAGCGATTTTTTAAAAAAAGAAAACACGCTGGATAATTGGCTTTATTCAGGATTCAGAGTCTTTGGTCCGGCATACAGCTGCCTTTACCAAAGCTAATCCCTGCTGCAAGGTACTTCTATGTTTCAATCCAAAAATACCAATCGTCAAATTGGTCAAAAAAATACCGATTTAAGCCGCTTCCTCTTTCCACGGTAAAAAATGTCCATAAGTCCGGACATCTGAAAAACAAGCAACGGTAAACTATTGTCTGCCTCAATGTTAGTCCTCTCCAGTTTCAAGGGGCTTTCATCTGGCAGGATGGGATATGTATTTGTGGTGAAGGAATACGTGTAACCAGTATCCTTAATGGTTAATGCTGCCTGCCTCGTATAGTGCTTTTCTTCACCGCCAACCCAGCAAAAAATACCACTATCCACTTTGCAAAGCTTTGTCAAAACCTCTTTAGACTGTACGATCTCTTTATACAAAGTGTCTGGTGAATCATCTGCATTCATCCTGTGATGACTATATGTATGACATCCAATGATGTGATTCAGGGTCAGGTTTGTCAATTCCTCCTCATTTACAATAACCCTGTCTGATGGATATGCATCTAGGAGAGGTAGATCAAGCGCCTGAAATTCTCTTTGCTCTTGCACTGAAGCGATTACCCAGCCTGCAGGAATAAAAAACCAACCCGTAAAACCGTAACGCTCCAAAAGCGGTTTAGCAATATCATAGTTGTTTCGTTTGCCATCATCAAAAGACAGCAACACGCCGGGTTTCCGTTTGCTCCAATCGCCCGATTGCAAAAAGCGACTAAGGTCTGTTAAGTTGGTATTGGTATACCAACGACTATACCACTTCAACTGCTTTTCAAAATTACCAGCCAGTGATTCGGGAGTGCTGTGATAGTTTACTGCTCGGATATGGGCACCGTAGAAAAACCGACTGATAAAAAAACAGATCCATGATATACCTGTATAGTATAACACGCGAGCTACGATCTCCTTCTTCATTAGTAGAGGGTGTATATGAATGCGTTCAGGTCATCCGACTGTGATGACTGTTTTGCCTTTAATTCAAAAGCATACTTCAACATCGGCTTGATCATATCTTTGAGAAGAGGGTCTTTGGCCCATAGCTCATTGAACACCTGCTCCAATTCCTCTTCTGTATTAAGTTCCATTAAAACGTAAGCAAGCTGCACAGGATGTCTTGGCGTCTCGTAAAAGCTTTCGCCGCTTATATCACCGTGAAGAAAAACGCTTCTTTGCTCACTGGTTAGGTTTTGGTGGGCCTTTAAGATGAACGTATCAAAAATCTCTTGTATCTTTTTGTCCATGGTATATTTTTAATCCAACTGAAACTCTTCCTGCCAGTCTTGTAAATCGGTGAATTCCGGTTGCTCTTCTTTATACAATATTGCGTCTTCCAGCACTAACACATCGATATTCGTTCGCATAAAACACTTGTAAGCATCTTCTGGTGTACATACAATAGGCTCGCCCCTTACATTGAACGACGTATTGACAAGAACAGAACTACCCGTCAAATTTTTGAATTCTTCAATTACCGTATAAAATGGCAAATTGGTTTCCTTGTGAACAGTTTGTACCCGTGCGCTATTGTCTACGTGGGTAACCGCAGGAATTTCAGACCTCACCTGGTTAATGATTTCAATCATATCCTCAGCTTTGTCACTGTCATTCTCAATATTTTTCAACAAGGATTGCTGTACTGGTGCAACCAGCAACATATATGGACTGCTTGTTTCCAAGTCAAAATACAGCTGAACATCGTCTTCCAGAACGGCAGGGGCAAAGGGTCTGAAAGACTCCCTGAATTTTATCTTCAGGTTCATATCTGACTGCATTTCCGGACTTCTTGCATCACCAATTATCGATCTGGCCCCAAGGGACCTGGGGCCGAATTCCATTCTGCCCGAGAAAAATCCAACAATCTTTTCGGCAGCCAACGCTTCGGCCACTTTTGCAGCCCATAACTTCTTGTCTGTAAGGACATGTGCAGGATACCCTTTACGCTTCAGGTAAGCCTGAATCTCAGTGTTTGAGAACTTCGGGCCTAAGTATGTACCCTTTTGGCTGTCCATACTTTCACTTAGCTTTCTGGTTTCTTTATACACCTGGTGATGTGCAACCATAGCTGCACCGAGTGCACCTCCGGCATCTCCGGCAGCAGGCTGAATCCAGATATTGTCAAATATCTTCTCTTTAAGAATTTTCCCATTTGCTACACAATTCAACGCTACTCCCCCTGCAAGACAAAGGTTTCTGGAGCCGGTAATTTTCTTCGCCTCTTTTGCGATCCTGATCATGACCTCTTCCGTTACTTTCTGTATCGATGCAGCAAGGTCCATTTCACGCCTGGTAATTCTACTCTCCGGCAGTCTTTCAGGCCCACCAAACAAATCACAAAACTTCTGGCTAATTGACTTCTTCCCGGCAATAAACCCGAAATACTCCTGGTTGAGACTATAAGATCCGTCGTCCTTAACATCAATAAGATGCTGATATATTTTATCTGCATATATTGGCCGGCCATAAGGAGCCAGACCCATCAGTTTGTATTCGCCTGAATTCACTTTGAATCCGCAGTAATATGTAAACGCACTATAAAGTAGTCCCAGTGAATTCGGAAAATTGATCTCTTTAAGAATATCAATTTGGTTCTCCTTTCCATGCGCAATGGTAGTGGTAGACCACTCGCCCACTCCGTCCAGCGTCAATATCGCTGACTCCTTGAAAGGAGACGGATAAAAACAAGAAGCAGAGTGCGACATATGATGTCCGGTAAATACAATTTTGCCGAGCTCACCTGTAGTGCCGAGAAGTTTTTTTACATGATCGTGCACCCACATTTTAATTCCAAAAAGTGAAGTGAACGCTGATTCAAAAGTCTCGCTACTTTCTTTTCCGCCAACAATGCAACTCTTGACGATTCTGTCCCAGGTAAGGGCAGGATTGTCATAAAATGCTACTGCACTAATTTCATCAGGCTCAATAAAGGCCTCTTCCAGACAATAATTTATCGCATTTACTGGAAAACGAGGATCGTGCTTTTTCCGCGAAAATCGCTCTTCCTGTGCCGCTGCAATGATCTCGCCATCTTTGATGATTGCGGCCGCCGAATCATGATAAAATGCCGAAATACCCAGAATATATTTACTTGCCATTTGCTGATATGTTTGTATCGATATGTTTAAGACTGATCTCTTTCAAAATTCGGTTAGACAGAAAATGTCCTACGGCTTTATGCCCAAGATGGTTCCAATGTCCGCCATATAGTCCAGTAGTCTTAAAATAATATGCGTCGTCTTTTGTACCCTTGATCGTTTTAACATCCAGCGTGTCAGCCAGATCAATTACACGATACTGCATGCTATCAAGGTAATGTTTAAGTCTTACGGATTCCAGGGGAAAATTTCTAAGCACAAACCAAAGCTGAGGGCCCTCTACCTTCTCAAGTGTGTCATATATGGCTTTCGTTGTTTCGGAAATAGGCATATTCAAGGGATCACGGTCATAAGTTTGTGTGCCAACTTCTCCGTAAAACTTACCAAACACTTTAGGGTAAAATCCGTACGCACCCAATCCAGCCTTTGCCCTGTATGCCAGACGAAACCAACCGGAAGCATTAAGAAAACCAAGCAGTTTCATATCCTCCAATTTTTGAACCAATTGATAGTCGCCAGAGTTCTGCCAATTTCTGCTTGCCTCCAAAACACCAGTCTGCTTATTAAATACATAAGCCGTTGATGGATAGTCGCTGACTTCCACAATATCCCGTGCCTCTGTAAAAAACAACACGAGATCAGCATCATACTCTTTTCGGATATAGTCTACATAATAATATGCAGAAGGCTGCAAGGTGCAATTACCTCTGCCAAAATTCAACACTTCCACTTTTCTTCCTAAATGCTTAGACATGATGTTCTCCATGTGCACCGCAAAATGATTTCTGCTCATCACATCAATCCCCTCAACAAAGGAGTCGCCAACCAGAATAATTCTATACGCTGTACTGTCTTGCCGTCTTTTAGGATAGTTCTCGCGAAATCTGCCGTCGTAGTTGGTCTTTCCAAGGTAAAGTCCTTCTTTACTTTTCAAATACTCAATATCGGGCACATTCAATGCACCATACTCCTTGTGATAGTACTTCAAGATCGGAGGTGTAACCCTGGCATAGTTCATGAACCGGTCAACAATAACTACTGTCAACAGGAATAAGACTACGGCGAAGGCAATATTTTTCAGTCGCATAATCAAAACTGGAAATAGATGAATGGTAATGGCTTCCCGATGCTGAATAAAAACATCACAATAGCTCCCCAAAGCGGAAGCAGGATAGCCAGTTGATTCAAAATGGAAAGGTTTCGCAGATATAATTCACCATATCTATGCTCTACAAAATCCATGAAAAAGGACAAAACATAATACGATATCGTAATAACAACAAGTTGTCCGGTAATGTCGCTGCTACTCCAATGCACAAAAGAATTTAAAAAGTGGAATGCAGTTGTTAGATCAGGGGCTCTGAAAAATAGCCAGGCGAAGACAACAAGAATGAAGGTCAGGGTTATTCCGGCGAATCTGCTTAAGTAATGGCCGTGGGTTATCCTTGACTTTCCTGTAACACTGCAGTACCATTTATGGAAGGCAAGGCCAATGCCGTGTAATCCGCCCCAAATGATGAATGTGTAGTTGGCCCCATGCCAGAATCCGCCGATCAGCATTGTCAGAAGAAGGTTTACATAGGTCCGGATATTCGAGATTCGGTTACCCCCTAGGCCCCAGATATATAGATACTCCCTTAGCCAGGTTGATAAAGAGATATGCCAACGTCTCCAAAAATCGGTGATATTCTGGGATAGGTAAGGTTGTCTGAAATTCAATACGAGTTCAACACCAAGCATTTTTCCACACCCCCTGGCGATATTCGAATACCCAGAGAAATCAGCATAAATCTGAATTGCAAACAACAACAAAGCAGAGAGCAGTTCAGGAGAGTTGTAGAATTTTGGCTCCGTGAAAACATGATCAACAAATTTCGCTACGGTATCTCCGATAAGTACTTTCTTCACCAAACCGATAGAAATAAGAAGGAATCCATCCCACATTTGCGTACGGGAAGGATTTTTGAGTGCCTTTACCTGAGGAAGCAGGTCAATAGCTCTTTCAATTGGACCGGCAACAAGTTGAGGGAAGAATGCAACAAACAAAAGATAATCCAACAAATTCTTCTCTGGCTTCATGTTTCCCCTGTACACATCAAAGGTGTAAGACAAGCTTTGGAAAGTATAAAATGAAATACCTACTGGCAAAACGATATTCAGGTGAATGAAGTCCAGATTGGTACCAAAAATGTCTTGAAAAGAATCAATAAAAAAATTGTAATACTTGAAGAAGCCCAGAATAGTGAGATTGATCACAATACTGAACGTAAGCAAGTTCCTTTTTTCTTTGGGTGTTTCTGCATTATGAATGGCTTGGCCCAGAAAGAAATCCATCACACTGGAAAAAATCAAAAGACCAAGAAATCTCCAATCCCAATACCCGTAGAAAACATAGCTTGCTACAAGGAGAAGTACTTTTTTAGATAGCTGCGACTTCAGCAAATAATACAACGGTAGTACTACAGCCAAGAAAGTAAAAAATACCAGGGAATTAAATAACATATCTTACAAATAACTTTTCAATACCTTGTTCAGGCTAGTGGCAATAGCTTCGTGTCCGGCTGGAGTCAGGTGCACATCTTTCTCAAACCTAAAACTTCTTCTTACTGTAGCATCATAACTCATTAAATCCGGAAGAGGATCGAAAACTTTTCCTTTACATTCAATCTCTGAAAACCGCTGTTGATAAGGAGATGCGTCAGCGGTACCCTCTACATGATGAAACAAAGGAATAGGAACGATCAAAACGGGTACGGGAGATTGCGAAGCCCATGATTCTAAAATGGCTTTCAATAACAACCACTCTTTACTATTTGGGCTATCATATTCAGGCACAGGCTGGAAATGAACAACCTTCTGCACAATATCCTTTAAACCCAGTTTATTGACAAGTTTTCTAAGCGGTTCAAATCTTCCGCCAGTATCAATTTTCTGCTTATCTGCTTCAGACAGTTTAGAAACCTCAATTGGTTCTGGCTGAACAGGGGTATTCTTAAGCACCAGTGTGCCGTTCTCTTCCTCGAAATAAGGTTTCATCCAAACTTTCTGTTCTCCACTGCCATCCATGAAATAACGAAATGTTGAATTGACCCTTCTGATATTCTCTACCAATACTGCAATAACAAGGAGATCATGCTCATATTGTTGTCCATACTCCTGATACATTAACCATTGCTGGTCTGTTCCTGAACCCGGGAGTCCGAAATTATATAACTCGATATCCGGATTCATTTTCTGCAAAAGGTCCGTATATCTGTATTTATTTGATACGCCGTCTCCAGCTGTAAAAGAATCACCAAAAACCAATACCCGTTTCTTACCCGCTACCTGTTTCTTTTCATACTCCCAGTCTGAACGAAATCCATCACTATTGGTTACTACAAAATATCCACCTGCTTCGTGCGGGATCCTTGCTTTAATCTGTGGCAGGAATTTATATCCTATGGTAGGGTGATATTCAAAAATGGTTCTATTCATTTCAATCTCTTTTCAGCATTCATCAGAAAATCCTGATACACCAACTTTATACCCTCGTCCAGATTAATTCGATGCTGCCATCCGAAAGAATGCAACTTTGATACATCCATAAGCTTCCTTGGTGTTCCATCCGGCTTGCTGACGTCATGAACAATTTCTCCTTCATAACCTACTACATCACGAATCAAGCATGCCAGCTCACCTATTTCCACATCTTGCCCCGTTCCTATATTGATCAATCCCTCGGCATCATAATTCTGCATAAGGAAACAACAGGCATCTGCCAGGTCATCTGCATGCAAGAACTCCCTTCTGGGTTTACCAGTACCCCACATTGTTACTGTAGTTTGGCCTCTCATTTTAGCTTCATGAAACTTCCTGATCAGGGCTGGCAGAACATGAGAAGTCTGCAAATCATAATTATCATTGGGGCCATACAAATTTGTAGGCATCACTGAAATGAAATTACAACCATATTGAGCCCTGTATGCATCACACATTTTTATACCTGCAATTTTTGCAATGGCATAAGGCTCATTCGTATATTCTAAAGGTCCCGACAGAAGATAATCTTCTTTCAGGGGTTGGGGTGCCAATTTAGGGTAAATGCAAGACGAACCCAGAAACATGAGTTTCTTTACATTATTCAAAAAAGCCGCATGAATAATGTTACTCTGGATCATCAGGTTTTCGTAGATGAATTCAGCCCTGTACGCATTGTTCGCAAGTATTCCACCAACTTTTGCAGCTGCAAGAAATACATACTCAGGCTTTTCATCTGCAAAAAAACGCTCAACTGCTGCTTGATTACGCAGATCGAGTTCGCTGGAAGTACGCAATACAAAATTGGTAAACCCATCGGCATTGAGCTTGCGCAAAATTGCAGAGCCAACCATCCCCCGATGCCCTGCTATATAAATTTTTGAAGTTATGTTCATGATCGCTTACTGGAGCTTGTATTACTCAAATTGGTTCCTGATCTCAAAACCTGACTCTTTTAGGAGCTTTTCTTTCCTAAACAAATCCACGTCTGAAGAAACCATTTCACTGACCAACATTGGCAGATTGTAAGCAGGTTTCCAACCTAATTTGGTATGGGCCTTTGTAGGGTCACCAATGAGAAGGTCTACTTCGGTGGGTCGGTAATATTTCGGATCAACAGACACCACCTCTTTGCCTTCCGGTACAGCAAAATCTTTATTTGAAGCAGAAATCACATATCCCTTTTCTTCAGCGCCAACGCCTTCAAATCTGAGCTCAACACCCACCTCCCTGAACGCCATACGCACAAAATCCCGTACTGTAGTTGTTACACCAGTAGCCAGCACAAAATCTTCTGGAACATCATGTTGCAGAATTCTCCACATCCCTTCAACATAGTCTTTTGCATGACCCCAATCCCTTTTCGCATCAAGGTTACCGAGAAAGATCTTATCCTGCATACCCAATGCAATCTTTGCTACTCCACGAGTAATCTTACGGGTAACAAAGGTTTCGCCCCTTAAAGGAGATTCGTGATTGAAGAGTATCCCGTTCACAGCAAACATATTGTAGGCTTCCCTGTAGTTTACTGTAATCCAATAGGCATATAATTTAGCAACAGCGTATGGTGATCTTGGGTAAAAAGGAGTGGTTTCAGATTGTGGAACAGCCTGAACCAAACCGTACAGTTCAGATGTGGATGCCTGATAGATTCTCGTCTTTGCAGACAATCCCAGCAATCTTACCGCCTCCAGAATCCTGAGCGTGCCTATTCCATCTGCATTGGCCGTGTACTCAGGTGTATCAAAACTCACTTTCACATGACTCATTGCCGCAAGATTGTAAATCTCATCAGGCTGAGTCTCCTGGATAATACGGATCAGGTTAGTGGAATCCGTAAGATCTCCGTAGTGCAAATGAAGCTTTACATTTTTCTCATGGGGGTCCTGATATAAGTGATCGATCCTCTCCGTGTTAAACAGCGAGCTTCGCCTCTTTATCCCATGAACAGTATATCCTTTCGCAAGAAGAAGTTCAGCCAAATAGGCTCCATCTTGTCCTGTGATACCAGTAACCAATGCAACTTTACTCATGTTTGTACTAGGATTATATAAAATCAGTTGATTATGTCTTCGCGGCGGCGAAGTTACGCAGACTTAAACAGGAATTGACCCATTTTCCGCAAAGGCTTCATATAAAGTGTGAACCAATATGGCGACAAACCATTTTTAATCCAGGCTGCACGATCTGCTTGATTTGCACGCCACCTACTGGAAAAAGAGGCATTGCTGGCCCCTCCAGCTCTCATTTTCACCAGGATTTCTGGCAAATATTGCAGCCTTATTCCAAACCGATGTATAAATCGCAACATCAACTCATAGTCTGCTGCCGTCTTTAGGTCTAGACTGAAGACGCCATGCTTATCGTAAATTTCCTTTCTTACAAAAAAGGTTGGGTGTGGCGGCATCCAGCCCCATTTAAATGCATTATGCTTATACACTCCTGCCCGCCATAACCTGATAATTCTATTGGTATCCGCCTGATGAACATATACAAGATCGCCGTATACAGCGTCGCAATCCGTCTGCTCAAACACCTTTACCACATTAGCCACAACATCCGGATGCGCATAAATATCGTCTGAATTCAATATACCCACGATATCACCCTTGGCAATTCCTATTCCCTTGTTCATTGCATCATAAATACCCTTATCCTCCTCTGAAATGATGGAAGAAACATGGGAAAACCCATGTACAATTTTCAGGGTATTGTCTTTTGACTTACCGTCAATAATAATGTGTTCAATGTCAGGATATCCCTGACTGCTTATACTGTGAAGCGTATCAGCAACTGTGCCAGCACTATTATATGTTGCAGTGATAATGGAAACCCTAAGAGCCATTTTTAATTGTATATGTACATTTTAAACGACACGTGCTTTTCTTCAACGAAAACACTATCTCTCTACAACACAATTCTCCAGCACCAGCATATCCATTTTCGTTCTAAGAAAACAATCAAGTGCTTCCCGAGGGCTATTGACTATGGGCTCATTCTCGTTGAAAGAAGTATTCACCAGTACAGGCACACCGGTTAGCGTATAGAAATGATGAATAAGATCGTAGTACTTCTCATCAATATTCCTGTCCACAGACTGTAGCCTTCCGGTTCCATCCACATGGGTTACAGCGGGAATCGCCTCCCGCATCTCTGGTTTGATCACAAAAACCTTCTCCATAAATGGCACATAGTCCACAGTCTCAAAATATTGGGGAATATGATCCATCAGGATTGATGGCGCAAAAGGACGGAAACTTTCTCTCCGCTTGATCTTCAGGTTCAAAATTTCTTTGACATCATTTCGGCGAGGATCAGCAAGAATAGACCTATGTCCAAGCGCCCGCGGACCAAATTCAGCCCTTCCCTGAAACCATCCAACTATACCGCCACCAATCAGGCATTTGGATACCTTGTCATATAGTAGTTTATCATGAACCTCTGTAAAAGGAACGCCCTCCTTCTTCAACAACTCACGGATCTCATCATTGCTGAATTTTGAACCTGTATAAGGATTAAACATGGGTTTGGTTCTTGGCATATCCAATTCATGATTCATCAGATACAGCGCAGATCCGATAGATGTTCCGGCATCATGCCCAGCCGGAGGAATATATACGTTACGGAAGGGCGTATTGTTTTTTATTTTCCCGTTTGCTACAGAGTTCTGTGCAACACCTCCAGCTACACAAAGGTTATCAATCCCCGTCAATTTATGCAGACGATGGAGGAGATGAAAAATTGCCAATTCGCAATGCCTTTGTACGGAAGAAGCCAGGTTCCGATGGTGCTCAGTAAGCGGTTCATCTTTCTGCCGGGCCGGTCCAAAAAGCGCTACCAACTTCTCGGAATATATTTGACTCGGCGTGGGATCATTGTCTTCAAATATCCGGGTTACAATCCCTTTCGACTGATGTACAAAACAATCCAGATCAAGCGTAAATAATCCATCTGGTTCAAGCTTAAGGATAGACTCCATCTCTTTCAGGTAAACCGGTTTACCATATGGAGCCAGTCCCATGACCTTGTATTCATCCCCATAGTACCGGAATCCCAGGTACTGTGTAAATGCAGTATAAAATATCCCCACGGAATGAGGGAACAAAACACTTTCCAATACTTTGATCTTATTCCCTTTTCCTACGGCGAGCATTGTAGAACAGAAATCTCCGAATGCATCTATGGAAAGAATAGCAGCTTCATCAAAGGGTGACGCAAAAAAAGCACTGGCAAGGTGAGAACGGTGATGTTCGATATTGTGTATGCGACTCTTGAAAAAAGAAACCGGCATTCCAAAGTGCTCGGAAAAATCATTCTCCAATGATCCAGCACGCTTGCTGTTTGAGTAACGTTGCTTCAGGCTATTCAGACTGAAGCGATACTTAAGAGCATGCATTACTTTCTTCGCAAAATGCTCCCTGGGATTTCGTGAAACAGTAATATGATCCACCTGTTCTATGGAAATACCCGCTTCTTTCAAGCATTCCTTTATTGCAAGTACAGGGAAACCGGACCAGTGTTTTTTCCTTGTAAATCTTTCTTCCTCGAAAGCACACAGCAACTCATCATCTCTATAAATACATGCTGACGAGTCTCCATGATAAACGTTTAGCCCTAAAATAAACATAAGTCTTATTGATTGTTTTTTTTCATCCATGCAAGGGTAATATCAATAGCTTCAGACAATCCATACGGATTTTCACCTGCTATTTCTTCGAGATTACCTAATGGCAGAATGTTATTGGTGGTCATATTTTTGAGTCGAAAATTTGTCATTGGAAAATGACCGCCTGCCTTCGTAATCAAGTCACCGAAGATTGCAGCCAGTTTTATGACTGGGAAAGGAATAACACTGGGACTGGGATTACCCAACTGCTCTGAGATTTGGTTTGCCCAGCTTCGGATATTTAAAGGAGGATTATCCCCGATATAAAAAACTTCTTTGGAAGGTTTTTCGGCAATCAATATGGACAGAATTTGATAAACAGCATTAAGGACAAATCCATATGTCTTTGTTGCTGCTTCAACACCTCCAATGTGAAACATTTTCCCAGCTAGCACGCGGTCAAAAAAATCCTTGTATGGGGTTCCAAACCATGGTCCCCAAATAGATGTTGGCCGTATAATGTTCCACCTGTATGAAAGATCGGCTGTCCTGATGATCTCTTCCATCTGAACCTTGCTTTCTCCATACACCGTGGCGGGTGAAAAATCCGTGTTGTGTATAGGAATATATCCAGGCTCACAAACAAGCATCGATGAAGTAAACAAAACATGCTGTGGACTACAGGTGTCTAACGCCTCGATCAGGTTCTTTGTTCCACCAGTGTTTACAGCATAGTCTTCCAGGGTATCTCCGTTCAAATCTGTACGTGCGGCCAGATGGACTACCCAATCAGGCTCAAACATGCGAACAGCTTTTGCCAAACGATTAATATCTAACAAATCAACTTGTTGCCAATAGGTTTTGTGTTCGGCAATTTTTGGTGGATTGCGATCAAGGTTACATACAACATACCCCTTGTTTACAAGATGGGTAACCAGATTGGTCCCGATAAAACCTGACCCCCCAGTGACCAATATCTTTTTTTGTTTGATATCAGTACTCATGCGAATATCTCATAGTACTTTACTTTATTCAAATCCTCCTTCAAGTATTGGGCAGCAAATTTCCAAGATTCTTGTGAATATCGATCAAAATCGGCCTGATCCCATGAAATCGCTTTCGTAAGTGTGGAAATAATTTGTTCCCGGTGATCCAAGGGTAAATCGAACCCAACGCCCTTGGATTCAAGATTCTTCCATGGTGTTTGATCACTGATCAATACAGGACGTCCAGCCATCCAGCTCTCCAATATACTATGGCCAAAATTTTCTCCTTTTGTAAGCAAAACAAATAAATGTGCCGATTGAAGAAATCCGCCGAGCATTGATGGGTGTTGAGGCCCCATGTATTGAACCCGAATATTTTCAGGAAGAGAACTGATCAGCGTTTGGCAGGAATTCCAGTACTCTTGGTCATCTATCGGTCCTATTATTCTCAGGCCAACTTCACCTTTCAGTGCATGCAATAATTCAAGTAAAAGCCTGAGATTCTTAATCGGATCAATCCGGGAAATAAAAACCAGCTCTAAGCAACCCGGCTGTTTCTGCAGTGGCTGATTTACCTCTAATATCTGTTTGCCCAGATTATTAACCACAAAGCAAATTTGATCAGGGTATTTCTTTAACACAGACTCCTTTTCCTGCAGGTTAGTAGCTTGAAAACGGATATTAGATGCCTGAAAAAGTGGCTTTGATAAGCCAAAAAACAACTGCTTTTTGAATGTTTTTTTGCGGACGGCAGAGTCCAGTAGCATACCCCTCGGTGCTATGGTAATCAAAGTCGACTTTAAGTGCTTTGTCTGCCAGTTTATCAATAAAGGGCATATCGAGAAAAACCACGAAAACATGCCATTGATGTATATGTGATCCGGTTCGGTGCCAATAAGTACTTGTTTAATCCTTCGATAACTGAGTGAAGACCTGGACAAATACATTACACTATAACCGCCTTTATCCTGCCATTCATTGAGTACTTCAGAATTGAATGGTTGCTCATCCCCTAAATCCCTGTCTCCTGTGATCACAAAAATCTCATAGTCATCCTTCAGTACTTGAATAAGGTTAAATACGGACTGTACCGGACCCCCTGCTTTGTAAGCCGGATAAAACCAGTCAATAAATACGACAAGTCGCTTTTTAGGCAATGTTGTTTCTAATTAACCAGTCCTCTAAAACCACAAAAGCCCAGAACTCAGCCCACCGCATGGAATCGTCCCCTTCAAGAAATGCAGCCCACTTCATCTCCAAAGCCGAGTCTTGCATAAATGAACGCTGGCTGATAGACTTAATGCGTTGGGTACAAAAATCTGCCAACTGATTCCTCATCCAAATTTTCCAGGGAAAACTAAAGCCTTTTTTCTTCCTGAATACGATTTCCCTGGGCAATAGATCGCCCAGGCTTTCCACCAGCAATTGCTTCGGATAGGCGGGCTTCTTTATATGATCAGGTATGGAAAGTACATATCTGACCAACTCATCATCAAAAAATGGCTCACGAATCTCGAGTGAAACCGCCATGCTCATCTGGTCAGTATCTTTCAAGAGCGTCTGCTGCGTATATCCGGATAACTCCGCCAATGAAACCTGACTGTATACAGGGAACTGCCGCATCTGCTGCGCATGAGCCAACAGATATTGCTCCAAAGCCGTAATACGGTTTTCCAATTGCGTGAATGACTTGATTTGCGTGTCTGACAACAATGCTCTTGAGACTGGATATATATTTTCAATACCAAGTTCCTCTAAAGAAAGGATTTCCTGAAGTCTTTGTCCTTTGTTTGTTTGACCTGAGTAGTTGCCAAATAACTTCCGTACCGGACTCGTTGCTTGCCAAATGGGTGCAAGCTTCCTCAATCTGCTAAACTGCTTGAACACGGGATAACCTCCAAATAACTCATCCCCACCAAGTCCGGAAAGAGCCACCGTAATTCCCGACTTTCTGATCTCTTTTGATACAACAAATGTGTTTATGCCATCTGCAGAAGGAGTGTCCATAGCCGCGAGAGCAGATTCAACCTCGTGCAGGAAATCTTCAGGACGAAGATGAATTCCCGTATGCTCGGTTGAGAATTTCTTCGCTACCAGTTCAGCGTACTCACGCTCATTATATTCAGCTTCATCAAAATAAACATTGAATGTTCTTATGGGAGTATCACTGACTTCTGCCATCAAGCCAACAATGGCGCTCGAATCAATCCCGCCAGAAAGAAATGCTCCAACAGGCACGTCCGCAACAAGTCTTCTTTCAATACTTTTCAACATCAGTTGCCGGATCTTCTTCTTTACTGATCCGGAATCTGCAGTTTCAATTCCTGGTTGACGCTCGAACACATCCCAATATGAACGAATGGTCAAATCCTGGTTATCAAACTGAAGAAACTCTCCTGCCCCCAGTTGTTTTATACCCTGGATCAGGGTAAACGGATGACCTACAGACTGAAACTTCAAGTATTCATATAACCCATCTTCGTCAAGAATCGGCTTTACCAATCCACTCGCCAGAATGCTCCGGATTTCAGAAGCAAAAACAAAAGCGGCATCAGTTAATGCATAATAAACAGGTTTCACACCAAATCGGTCGCGTATCAGTAACAACCTATTTTCAAGATTGTCCCAAATAGCAATCGCGAACATTCCTTTAAACTTTTCAACACAGGATATTCCCCACTCCTCAAAGGCATGCAAGATCGTTTCCGTATCACTTGAGGTTCGGAATTGTTTATGTTTAAGCGCTGCATTAACCTCCTTGTAATTATAAATCTCTCCGTTGAATACAATCACATACCTGCCATCTTCGCTAAAAAATGGCTGGTTAGCCTCTGCGGAAAGGTCAATGATTGAGAGACGGCGGTGGCCCAATGCGATCTTGCCTTGGCTCCAATGCCCATCAGCATCCGGTCCACGGTGTGCCATAGCATCTGTCATCCGCTTAACAACAACCGAATCCGCTGTATCATGGCGCATCAATACACCCGCAATTCCACACATTAGACTAATTCTTTTTTAAGCATTATTATATGCATCCATATACAATTCATAATACAGTCCTGCAATATAGTCAGGGTCAAAGCGCTTTATATTCTCTAAACCTGCACTGATCCGATTGCTTCGCAAATCAGCATCGGTAATCAGCCGCATGATCCCGTCTCTGATCGCTCCAACATCAGTTGGGTCAACCAATATCGCTGAATCGCCAGCTACTTCAGGCATTGAATAGACATTCGCACTTATCACCACACGGCCAACCGCTTGCGCCTCAAGTATAGGCATTCCAAATCCTTCATAGGTTGATACCAGGGAAATGATATCTGCCATTTCATATCGCAATAATACTTCAGCATCAGAAAGTCCGCTCTCATAGATCAACTCAACTTTCTTCTCTTTACACATTGTAACATACTCCTCATTGACTTTGCCAACAATATTAAGGACACATGGAATGCCTTCGAGAGCGGCAATCAGGCGAGGGATGTTTTTGTTTGGTGCTGCGCCAACCTGTAGTATTCTTGGCATAGCGGTATTAAATACGCTCGGTTTGTATTGAAATCTCGATGAAATTGCAACCGGAATAACCTTAATCTTTGACGGATCACAGGGATGATGTCTTAAGATCTCTTTCTTTGTTGCTTCAGAAATAGCAGTTATATATTTAGAGTGTCGCTCAGGAAAGACCAGCCAGAAATATTTATAGAACTTATATTTAAGACCAGTAGAATGTTCCATCTGAACACAATCTAATACCGTACTGATCGTGCGTTTGCGATTGAGGAAGATCGCCAGATAATTCACATCACCTGTAATGTGATTCACGGCCCCGCTTTTCAATCTTGCTTCAATGGCATTGAACAAACGCTTAAACACACCCTTACTCTCAAACTTAGACTCCACAAGCCTCGCCGTAATTTTTCCCGCCAATCTCCGTCGGACGTCTTCGAATATAAACTCAACACTATAGTTGCCAACATTCCTTGGCTTACGCTGAAGGTAAACCACAGGAATTTTCTTACTTGTTTCCAACATAATTCCTTTCTTCTTCTTCAATCATTATGTCCAGCACCTCTCTGAAATCCATATTGTAATTCCAGTTGAGTTTCTCTCTTGCCTTAAGATTGGAACCGTAAATATCCTCAATCTCAGTTGGCCGGAAATACTTCTGATTCACCTTAATCCTATCATAGCTTAATCCAAGCCTATCAAATACATAGTAAACGATCTCCCTTAATGATATTGACTTACCGGAACAAATCACATAATCATCACCGTTCTCCTGCTGTAACATCAACCACATGGCCTCTACATACTTCTCAGACCATCCAAAATCCCTCTTGATATCTAGATTCCCAAACTCAAGCATCTCCCTTTTACTATGTTTAATCTCTATCGCACCCCTGATAAGTTTCTTCACAAAAAAATGCTCCCCGCGGAGGTATGACTCGTGATTGAACAAGATTCCGCAACTTGTATACATGCCATATGATTCCCGATAGTTGATACAAATGTAATGTCCGGTAACTTTCGAGATTGCATAAGGACTTAATGGATGTACATTGGAATGTTCAGAAATAGGCAGGCTATTCACCTTTCCAAACATCTCGCTACTGGATGCCTGATAAAACCGGATATCACGGTCACTAAAACGGATCGCTTCCAGCAAATTCAGAACAGAATTGATATTGGATTCAAGTGTGCCGATAGGCTGCTGAAAAGACATTGAAACAGAACTCTGCGCAGCAAGATTATAAATCTCCGTTGGTTTGTACTCCCTTAACACGTGCAATATCTGTGTGATATCCTTCAAATCACACTCTATAAGTGTAACCCTTTCAAGCACGCCCAGATACCTTAACCTATCCAGATTATTGCCTGCCAATGAACGGAGCAAACCAACAACCTTATACCCTTTGGTTAAAAGCAAACGGGATAGATAAGCACCATCCTGACCCGAAATACCAGTTATTATTGCAGTTTTCAACATGATTTGCTTAAGAAGCGACACCCACATTTGGCCGCTGAACCAAATGGCTGGGCAATTTTTTTCTGGCTTTACCAGGTGTTAGGATCACAGGAAAAAACTTATACAGCAAAAAAATGAACAATGATGTCTTAAAAAGTGAATTCAGAATTTGCAAAGTATCATTCTCAGCAGAATAAGACACCTGATAGAATAATACGGGTATCCAAAAAAGGAGCAACGGTATTCGATTTGCCAATGCCAGCACTTTTCCGAAGTAAAATCTGATAAACAATCCCAGCAGAATCATATAGATAATTCCACCAACCGGTCCAAAACTTCCATACGCTTCACCTAGAGGACCAACATTCGTTGCCCAACCCTTGATGGTATAACCCGTATAGTACTTCATATTAGCATGACCGCCAGCTTCCGGTTTGTCAGACCAAAGAAAGCGTGGGACAAATGTTGACGCGATAGACACAAAAAGGTTTTTTCCTTCATCGTAATCCCGCTTCGCTGGTACATGCTTCATAACCAGTGCCATATTAAAGCCCTGGTTCATTCTATAGTATATGAAAAAGAAACTATTTGTATCAAACATTGTAGATGGCGTAGTCAACTTCTCACCAGCCAATTGAGCAAATAATTCCAGCTTATTGCCTTCGTACTTTTTCTCCCATACCGCCAACCTATACATAGGTTTTACACTTTGCAATAACAAAACAAGAAATACCCCGCTAAAAAAAACAACAAGTTTCTTCCACAACCTGATTTTAACTCCCGTCATTAAAAAAGGAAACAAGGTCATCCCCATATAAACCACTATCGTGAACATCCCCTGTCGCAGCGCAGAGAACACAATAAAACTTACAAAAGCAAGCATGAGCACTCTCCGTAGGGGGAACGGATCAGCAAAAAACAAGTAAAGTAACCCGGCAAAAGAAGAAAAATAGAATAAATTAAAAAAGAATCTTATAGAAACTGGAATGAACGCTACTACAGTAGTGATCAATACTCCGGCCAATAATAAAATAATGCCTATACGCTGATTGTTCTTCAACTGAGCCTTTGCCTTTGAAATCACTTCAAATAACGCCTTACCTTTATCCGGCACTGACGTAGAAGCAAATGGCAAACATAGGGCCATCACATATCCAGTTACTGCAGGGAATGCATAGCTAAAATACCTTTCGGCATCAATAGGCATAAATCTAACCCACAGAAGGGCAAGAGAATTACTACGGCTATAAAACTCATACCCGATATATGGCATCACCAAGCAGGTTGTCACCATAAAAAGCGCAATAATCTCCCTGATTGCGATCGTTTGACCCAGCTGATTCAGCATGGTCAATACCACAACAAGGGTAAGCAGCAAAACCATCTGTTGATCCCAGTCTGTAACCAGACTAAGACTGAACAAAACAAATAATGCTATTGTGCTTATGTACCTAAGTAAATTCATGACTTTACGTACCCAAGTATTTTCTCCAGCCGATGTTTGTATGTGTGTTCAGCGTTAGCCCTCCGGTAACCTGCCATTCTTATTTCCTCAGCCTCACGAACATCACGCTTGTATCGACCTAACAGTTCTGTCAATTCCTCGACGCTTGAAAAAGACAGCATCTCGCTACCAGGTTCAAAACAGTCTTCTATAGCTTGCCTGTACTCCATGATTTGTAAACCAGCAGCACCAGCAATTTCAAAAGTCCGGCAGTTCAATGAGTTACCCTCAGTCATGGACGTTGAGTTTATACAGGCCAGGCTCTCACCAAATATGCGGCTTTTTTCTTCTTTTACGATAAACTTGTGCTGATAGGTTCTGGAAACCAATGGGTCAGACCATCTTGGCGGTCTGGATCCATACAACACGATATCTTTTACGCCGCAATCCAACATCCTCCTGATCAAAAAATGTCGGTAACTGTAAGCATTACCGGCAAAGCATACATTGGAATTGATGTTAGTGTAGCACTTCTTATGCCAGTCTGGGTTCATTGCCTCCGGCATATAGACGGTGTTCAAACCCAGTGTACGCATTTTCTGTGCAGCAAACCGATCCTTTATAAATATGAAGTCCCAGTTCTTCACCAACAAGCCTTGTTTGCGCATATTTGCCGGCGTATCACCCCACCAACACGCTGTGACGGCTCCCGCCGTCTTAAGTTCTCCAAGCAACTCCTCGTTTAATTCTTGCGTTAATGCAAGAATAAGATCCGGCTTTAATTTCACATGATTCTTCTTCAGCCATTTCTCCTGCGGAGTCAATTTCAATGGAAAGAATTTCTCATATCCGATCTGCATCAGATGCATTACCCTGTGGTCCAAAAGACTGGTTGGCTTGGGAACGGTCCACACCTCATGCCCCATTTTCAACAAGGTATAGGCCACATTATTTGCAAAATTATCTTCCTGACTATAGTTAGGAATAATCACTCTCATGCCTTATCATTTATGGGAAACCATCGCAGACAGTAATTCATGATAAACATCCTCAGCAAAATATCCCATCAGTTCAAACTGGATACCAGGTAACTGATATACATCGTCTACATTAAATGTATCCATATTTGCAATGTCCATGGGTACAACCATTGGATGTTTATCCAATCTCGTATAAGGCTTAATTCCTTCTAAATGAGAAGGATACCAAACGTCTAAGCCAACGGCAAGATATTCGAAAAGCTTATTAGGGGCATTGTACATGAAATTTTTAGAGCCACCCCTGTACAATATTAATCCTACATCGTACTTCACAAGTAAGGCCGGAAGTTCCATATAGGGAACCGATCCTAAAAACCTTACAAATCTGGCATTAACTTGTTTTGCGTAACCTTGAACTAAAGCCGGATCCTGGTTAGAAAAAATATCAAGTTCAAAACGTCCTTTCTGCCTCTCTATCCAATCAATGATCTCCGCAAAACAAATGTTTTCCAAATCAACAGCACCAATATAAACAAGCCGAACCCGTTCGGCGGGAGCCCAGACCGTTTTTGTATAGCCCTCTGCCCATCTGCGCTGCGGATAATTGGGCATAATCTTCAGAGAAATATTCTGCCCTTTAATGCCCAGATCATTGACGAACATCCGGGCTCGATCCATATTTGTTTGTGAAATCCAAACTGTCTTCCGATAAGCACTCTTTTCCCAGGAATGGACCATTTTCACCAGTGGCCACGCGTTATACTCTTCAATGCTCATGTACTCGTGATAATGAACAAACAAAGGGATTTTCCGGAAAACAAACTTCTTCAGCAACAATGGTACTGGTGCTGACATCGTCTCAATGTAAAAGAGAATCGACGGCCTTGAAAACAGACAATGAAAAAAGCTACAAAAATAATAGAAGACATAATTGAAATACCGGACCAGCAAATGCCTGTCCGGATCATTTCTTCCCAATCTGACTATTCGCACTTTGCCACCAAATGAAGCTGAAAACTTCTCAATGCCAGGATCAGCAAAGGTTGTATAAACATTGATTGACCAATCCCCGCCAGTATGTTTACAAAAATATTCAATCCAATTTTGCGCCGGAGGAAAGAGCTCAATCGGATTAAAATGAAAAAAAGCCAATCGCTTCATCAACATCAATTATTTCCAAGTAACAGTTGATCCATTCTGGATGTATACTCTCCAGCGTTATAAATCACTCTTGCCCTATGCAGTGCACGATCAATATCACCATGGATCACATCACTTTTATCATACACCTGATACACTCTCTGGAGTAACTCCGATATTTCATCTTTACCCGGTGTAACTAAATAGTCAGACAACCCGATTTTAGCAGCTATTTCACCGATCCCGCCAGCGTTAAATCCAACGAGTGGCAATCCCGAAGACAACGCTTCAAAATATATTCTACCCAGCGGCTCAGTTTTGCTCAAATGCAAAACAATTGCGTTTGACTTGTAAATAAGCTCTGGCTGTACAAATCCATGAAACTTCACAAATGCCAGTTCCCTTAACCTACCCATATCAGGATGTGATTGAACTTCATTGGACACGTCACCATATATGTTCAGGACAATACCCCTGGGGTTACCCTCTTGCGCTACATGCGCTGCGAGCTGGTACAACTCAAGAAAACCTTTGCTATAACTTACACGCCCGATAACAGCAACCTGAATGCTCATCTTGTCTACTTCACAAGGCCTTGGCACTTCCGGTGGAAAGTTGAAAAGGTCATATATCAATGTTCCCGGAAAGAGAAGAGCACGTTTAACATAGTCAGATATGGCAACAAGAGTAATATTTGCCCCGTTAAAATTCAACCAGCGGTCACGAGCCGTATCCTCCATTATCCTCACATGCACCACAAATTTCCTGCGTGGAAACATTCTTGCCAAAAGCTGAATGTACTTGCTATGCCCCCCCTCGTTCACATATACTACCTCATGTTGTTTAGTCAGAAGTTTAGATGCTAACCGAATATAAAGGAGGGTTACCCGAGAATACACAAAAACATTGTATCCCAAACCCCTTAGCACTACTTCAAGCTTTGTGCCTTTGGGAACATATATATCAAAATGTAATTCTGACTTGGCAAGATAGTCACATAAAACTTTCTCACTGCCGTACAAATTTCCAGAGGGACTCACCAACGCAATACGAGTACTCATAACAAGTGATGAAGCTTTAACTTCTCCTCTATTCTGCCGATTTGCTTCATATATGTATTCTGTAAAGACAATTCTTTGCGAGCGAAAACCAACTCTTCACGCTCAAAGGGCATCACATCATTCAAAATCTTCGAAAAAAAAGAAGTTCGCTCCTTATAGTTGTCAACTTTTGGCATATAAATTTCATTACCAACTGATAAGTATGCCTGAATGGGTGTGGAAATGACTGGCTTACCAGTACTTAGATACTCTAGCATTTTGTGAGAATTTGAAAGGTCATATCCTTCCATATCACCCCTGTAACATAAAATAAAAGCGTCCATCTTACCCATCATTACCGGCAATTCCGATACTCCTTTCGGGCCATGCAAAATAACATTCTTAAAGGTCCTGAGTTTCTCTATAAAAGCTAATGAAATCTCATCACCATTACCCAATGAACTGTGTGAGGCCGTATAGGGCCCAACAAAATGAAATACCTTTTCCGGAAACCGCTCAACAAGATCAACAATCAATTCCCGATCCAGATAAGGAATCAACATATTGCCTACATAACATATATTCTCAAATCCTCGGCTGCTACTATCAGGCTGCTTTGCCAGTTCTTCAAAATTTTTACCTAAGCCATGGTTAATAAAATACATTGGCTTACCTGTTTTCTCGAAAAAACGCAAGATAGATGGAGAAACAGAAAATATAATATCCGCTGAGGAAGCTAACCTTAGTGCATTCTGGCTTCGGAAAACATCTACAGGGTGAAAGATCTTCACCCTGGCCTTGAACCAGGAAAGATCAGAATATAAATTTGGCTCAAAACACCAGACAATATCGATCTCTTTCCCCAGTCTCTTTAATAAACGGCCCACCTGGTATCGCATTAACATCCGATACAGGCCCCCAAACTTGAATCGCAAACCTAGTGGAAAGAAACTACCGTACGAGACCACTTTCAAATTCTCAATTTCAGTATCCTCCATACTGAAAGCATTTCCCTCATTCACAGGAGGATTCAAAAAGAAAACGCTATTGCCCAAAGCTGCTAACGAAGCAGCATAATGGTGTTTAGACACTCTTACATTGCCCCACGCCTGAGGTGAGATCAGCAATATTTTTAACCTTTTTAGCTCCATATGTCTACAAACTAATGATCAGAATTTTACTAATCAGGATAAATAGTAAACAGGGTTGTCTGACCATCAAAATGTGAAACATCCTCAGATTTTGAAACCACCTTTCTTAAAAATGTCACCAATTTAAAAACAACTCTTTTAGCAGCGGGTGTATTTATTCAAGATCTTATCCAGTGTAATGATCGCGATCTAACCAATCATATACATCTCATATCAATGCCATGATTGCGGAAAAGCCGGATCTGACGATTGCTATTTCTCACGACGTAGAACTTTCCACAGTCTACCCATTCAACTTCTGCAGAATCCTGACGAATGGCTTAAATACCTTCAACAATGGGTATTCTTCAAAAATACCCTTCTCAACATCAAAATCATGGTGCTCTTTTCTTGGGCGCAATAAATATTCGTCAAACTCCTTCTCGGTGAACCCAAGTTTCTTTAACACAAATGTCTTATCCTCCACTAACAACTGACGGTTGTAATTCGGCTTAGCAAGTTCTTCCAGCGCATCGGCTTTTGATATCTGCCCTGAAAAAATCAAATTTGAAAGATGAGCTTTACGCTTGTCTATCCCAAACTTAACGGGTAAAATATAGCCCTGATAAAACCTTGTAAAAATTGACTCATAATGCTTTCCGCCATAGTCCTTCCACCCCAGCTCCCTGCTGATGGTTTCTTTAATCTGTGCCTTATTATATTCAACCAGATTTAGCGGGCTAAGAGACTCTATACCTCTCAACTGCGCCATTTTCTTCAACCTGGTGTTGAAAAATGGATAGGTCTTCAGGGGAATTGTACCATACTTTCGGTGTATCGACTGAATATTTTTATGATCAACTTTGTTGAAGATCCAATGCCGGGGCAAAGTTGCTTCGGTAACTATGTTTGTGCCGCTCAGAATGTACTTCAGGTTGTTTTCAATAGCCAGCCTGTACATGGTTGCAATAATTGCATGATCCGTAATGGCCTCTATATCCACCACATCCGCTTTGAAGTAAGAGAGTTGAATATCACGGAATTCCTCCCAGTTCACAACGAGTGTATAAAGATCAAACCCCAAATTACTGATGATATTCTCAATATTCTTGACAGCGATCTCGCTATTCCAACCATTATCGAAATGAACAACAAGAACACGTAAACCATACTGCTTTGCAAGGTAAACAAGGTACGTGCTGTCTACACCGCCGCTCACACCTGTAATACAGTCATATTTTTTACCTTTCCCATCCTCTTTGATCTTTGCAATCATCTCTTCCAGTTTTCGGGTCCCTTCTTTACCCTGGAAAACGGACATCTGCTCCTGCACTTTGTACTCCTGATAGTAATTAGAAACGCCATCACTATCAAACCGGATACCGGGGTCAGAAATAGTATCTAAAACACTGATAGAACACTGCTGATAGGGCCTTCCTCCATTTGCCTGAAGATCCTCTCTCAACTTATCCTCATTATACTCAATCATAGGCATCTATTTTCCAAATCTCTCGTGAAACAATACATCAGGTACTGCAAAAAGATTCAACTCATGATGAATTTTCGAATGCTCAAAAGATGGCTTCCCTTCAGCGTCAAGACTAAACACCTTCCACCCAAGTTCACCAAAAAAAGAAAGAATTGGTTCTAAAGGATCAGTGGAGATGTGTTCAAATTTAACGATCTTAACTGACCCGCTTTTTAAAGTCTGTATAGCCCCTTTAAGTGCACTTAAGTCGTGTCCCTCAACATCAGTTTTTATAAAAGCCGGGCGAATACCGAGAGCAGCAACTTCCTTATCAATTGTAGTCATGCTCACTTCAACTACGTTCCCACCGACTGATAAATCACCATCATCAATAACTTTATTCTGCGTACTTGCACCACCAAAATCGGTGAATCTGATAACGCCCTCATGTTCTCCTACGGCCTTATGCAAAACCACAAATTTTGTGAGATCCAGGCTATTTAATTCCAGATTCTCCCGGGTTCTCTCTACTGCATTTCGGCCCGCATCTATCAGCAAGGCGCCAGAAAGCAAATCCGCCAAAGCGAGTGTTCTATTGCCAACATTACAACCTGCATCAACAATCTGATCCCCTTTCACCAAAAACGTTCTGATAAACTGGGTATCTACATGATCCATATTGAGCGTCCAAATTCCAATCTCGCCAGCATCATTATCAGGAACAGGTTTAACAATAGACTTATAACCATTATGTAGCGTAATGATCTTGCTTTTATGACGTTTCTCAAAAAGCTGCCAAATAAAGTAATTCTTCAACAACCTCAAACGGTGTCCCCTATTCAAGGGTTCGTTGAGGATATCTCTTTTGATGGTACGGGCATGAAACTTAGCACTTGTGAATATCCCCATCACTTGGTATTTTGATAAATTTTCTCAATGATCTCTACGATCTTCAGGCCTTCCAGGGCATTTGTTGTAATCGCCGATCTGCCCTTAAGAACATCCACTACATTTTCAAAAATAAAATGATGGTTGGCAGCAGAACCTTTATACGGCCCATAGTCATTGGGAGGGTTTGACGGAGGTAGTTCTGGCATCTCGTAGTCTTTTATCCTGCACACCTCAACTTCATTCATGTACTGCCCCCCTACTTTGACGGTGCCATTTTGAGCAATGATGGTTATGCTACTCTCAAGATTCTGCTGCCAAACAGAAGTTGAATAGTTCAATACACCGATGCCGCCGTTAACAAAATCAAACTGAACGATACCCGAATCTTCAAAATCAGTCAGGTTTTGATGGTTAAAGTCCCGAAGTCTGCCGGAGATATTTGTAATATCGCCAAACAACCAATACATGATATCAATAAAATGAGAAAACTGCGTAAACAAAGTTCCTCCATCAAGATTTTTTGTCCCATGCCAGTTTCCTTTGGTATAGTAACGCTCATCCCGGTTCCAGTAACAATTAATCTGAACCATAAAGATCTCTCCAAGAATCCCGTTCCGGAGAATATCTTTTAGCCAAACCGAAGGTGGACTATATCGATTCTGCATCACACAAAAGACTTGCTTTTGATGATGCAGAGCCTCATACAAAATGTTTTCGCATCCCGATTTTGACAATGCCATAGGTTTTTCAATAACAACATGACATCCGTGTTGTAAAGCCTTGATAGCATGCTGCTCGTGAAGCCCATTTGGAGTGGCAACACAAACAACATCGAGATCTGACTCTGTAGTCAACATATGCTCAATTGAAGAATAAGCACTAACCTCTTTGCCTCGTTGACTCATTTTTGACTCATCGGCATCAGCAATTGCTACGAGTTCACTTTCCCCATTCTGCAAAATCATTGCTCCATGCCTTTTCCCTATATGACCATACCCAACAACTCCAAATCTTATTGGCTTTTCATTCATTGAAATAAAATTATGCTTAGGATTAAATTCTTGAATACAATTTATCAATAAGGTCTCTCTGAGAAGGGTAACTTATGAGAACTGCATTATGGGGCCGCTGAAAAACAAACATACTTCCGGCTGCAACTGCGGAAGCGCCATTTTGAGCCGCTTTATAAAAGTCTTCTATATCACTGGCTCCACCGCAAGCTACAACGGGGACCTCAACCGCCTCTGCCACGTCCCTGATAAGTTCAAGGTCATACCCACCATAGGTCCCATCCCTATCGATTGAATTTATAATCAATTCTCCAGCCCCTGCGTCTACAAGCCGTTTGGCGAAAACAATCGGATCTTCACCTGTATTTTCCTTTCCATTTTCAAGATAAACCTTCTTCTTACCCAGCCAGTTTTTCTTCACATCAATACTAGCAACCACACTTTGACTCCCTACCAAGGATGCCGCCTCGGTGATCAATGCCGGATTTTTAAACGCCACATGATTAAACACAACCTTCTCAACCCCGAGATAAAAAAGATCTTTTACATGCTCAATAGTACTTATCCCGCCACCATAAGCGAGGGGTATGAATGCCTCACCAGCAATTTCCTTCATAGCTTCAAAATTAGGGCCTCTGCCCTCCCTTGAAGCATCTATGTCAAGAACCAGAATCTCATCAATCTCCTTCTCGTTGAAAATCTTCACCGCATTGATTGGGTCTCCCACATACTTATACTGCCCAAATTTGATTGACTTTACGAGTCCGCCCTTATGGAGCAATAACACAGGTATAACTCGCATTCTCCTCATAAAGGTCTTTCCGCAAAATTTTTTAACAACTGCATACCAAACCGATGGCTTTTTTCCGGATGGAACTGTACACCTATCAGGTTTTCCTTCTGTACTGCCGCTGTAAAAGTGTAACCATAGTCAGCGTAAAGCAAATCAGTTTCCGGTTCCTCAGATTGTATGTGAAACGAATGGGCGAAATAGAACCTGGATTGTTCCAATCCCCTCAGCATTGAAGACTCTTTAGCAGGGCTAACATCCAGCCAGCCCATATTAGGAATCGTTAACCTGGAAGGAAACGCTTTCTCATTAAAGCGAACAACGGTTCCCTTAAGCCAGCCCAACCCCTGTTCACAACCTTCCTCACTAGTACTGAAAAACATCTGTAATCCTACACAAATTCCAAGGGTTGGCAAATTGTCTTCCAATACTCTACGAGTGATCAGCTCACGCAAACCACTGGCATTGAACTTACGCATGCAGTTATCAAAATGACCCATTCCCGGCAAAATCAATTTATCCGCACTTTCAACATCCTCCCTTCTACTGCTTATGATGGCTTGATTGCCTGACTTACCGATCATCTTCATGATGGAAGTAAGATTACCAACACCGTAATCAAAAATCACAATCATACCTACCCGATTGAAAATATATCCCTCATCATTCTGCCAAATACGCTTATCACAGAAAAATCCAATTTCCTAACTAGTAAAACAATCAGTTCGCGCCTTGTTTTTTGCAATTGAACTTTCAACTTCTTCGTTTCTTTTCGCCCACGGTAATAAATCACATACTTGCTAAAGCTGTTTTCAGCCCACCTCAGTTGTTTTTCTTTGCTTAACATAGACCATACCCCTCCGCTATGGACTCTGTACACAGCCATAACCTCATTGATATAATATGCTACGCCTCCAGAATCTAGTGCGATATAACATAACGAGGTATCATCGGCAGGCAATTTCCTATTCACTATATCTTCAAACAATCCTTGCCTATTCCTCAAAACTAAAGTACAAGTCTTCATAAAGCGACCATCAACCAATTGCTCAAACGTAATTTCTGCAGGATTCGATTCAGGATACACCGTATTTCCAAACTTGTCCTCCAGTAAAATCTTTGCGTTATGATAGCAAGCTGTCACTTCTGGCCTCTGTTGGAAAACCTGAACTTGCTTTTGCAATTTCTCTGTATCACACCAATAATCGTCACCCTCACAAATAGCAATAAAGTCCCCAGTAGCAGCATTCAATAACCTAGAAAAATTAGCTTCCATTCCGAGATTCCCTTCAGATGGCAAAACCTTTATGAAATCAAATTTTGAAGCATAGGAAGTGCAAATCTCAAAAGTTCCATCAGTACTGCTATCGTCAGCAATAAGAACTTCGAGGGCAAAAGAATCCCTGTTTTGTCCACAGATCCCATTTAGAGCAGCTTCAATGTAGTCTCTATGATTGTAGGTTAAAACACAAACTGAGACCTTCATATTGCCAATTTCTTCTTAATCACTGCTGGCACACCAGCAACCATCACATTCTCAGGTACAGACTTCGTAACAACCGCGCCAGCTGCCACCACCGCTCCTTTGCCAATACGAATTTTTGGAATCAAAGATGCGCCTGTTCCAATTGTTGCTCCCTCTTCAATGACACAATGCCCAGCAATATTAACACCAGGAGATATTTCTACAAACTTTCCAATGATGCAGTCATGTGCTATGTTGCTTCCAAAATTAATCAAAACGCCATCCATCAAAACAACGTTGGATGAGACTGTTGCGCCAGCCATAATATTAACGCCATTGCCAATGAAGGTGTTAATTTTCCCGATATAGGCTTGATTGGCTATAAGTGTTTTTGGAATTCCTCCCAACTCAGTAAACCTGCTATAAAGCATTTTCCTAACACTCGAATAACCAACACCCAATAGAAACTCATTTGAAACAGTTCCAAAATATTGACTTACTTCAGAAAAATCACGAAGTACTTTACGTTCATCATAAATGTAATCAGGAACATCAGCATTGACATTATCAAAAAAAGCCACTTCTCCTCTTACACCCTGTTGCATTAGAATATCGTACACTTCAGCTGCAAATCCTTTAGCACCTATTATAACCATTCTAATAGTTTTGTGCCCTAAGCAAAATTCTGATTATAAAATCAATTTCCTCCAAATGGAGGTCGTGATAGAGTGGAAGGCATAGAATGCGGGGAGAGACACTGCTTGATACTGGATTTACATGCGATCCAACAAATTTCAATGAAGAAAGAGATGGATAAAAATACCTCCTCGGATAAATCCAATTGTTATTGAGATCTTTCACCGCCTTCAGCAACTGTTCCTCAGTATCAAAAATCACAGGAAAGTAGGAACAATTCCAATCACACTCAGGATGTATCTTAATGGTTTTCACTTTAAGGCCATCCAGTTTAGTCATATAATACGCAACCAATTCCTTCCTTCTCTTAACAATATCATCCACATATTTAAGGTTCACTAAACCAACAGCCGCATGCATCTCACTGTTCTTTCCATTAATACCTATACAAGCAAAATCTTCTGGTCCATTGTGGCCAAAATTCCGCATAAATGCGAGGGTCTTGAGAACCTCGGAATTTCGAGTGATTACCGCACCGCCCTCGATGGTATGAAACAATTTCGTAGCATGGAAGCTTGCAGTAGTTACGTCTCCAAAGTTCAGCAGCGAGTTTCCCCGGAATGTTGATCCAAAAGCATGAGCCCCATCGTAAATTACTTTCAGGTTATATTTCTTCGCAATCTGATCAATAGCATCAATATCACAAGCATTTCCGAACACATGTGTTGCAAGTATTCCCGTCACCTCATTATCAATCAGTTTTTCAATTTCGCTGGGATTAATGTTCAGTGTTTCAGAATCAATGTCCGCAAACACTGGCACGCAATTCTCCCAAAGGATGCTGCTTGTAGTAGCAATGTAACTGAATGGCGTAGTTATGATCTTTCCTTTAAGGCCAAGCGCCTTGATGCCCAATTGAATGGCTATAGTGCCATTACCGAGGTAAAGTAAGTGATCAACACCCAGATAGGATTTGAGTTGCAATTCCAATTCATTGACTAAGGGGCCATTATTGGTAAACCAGTTTCGCTCCCAAATACCATCGAGATAAATTTTTACTTCATCCAATGGCGTGGAAAATGGTTTTGTAACATTAATCATAGAACGCATTCATTAATCTGATCAAAATTTCAGCCTGTACGCTAGCTGCTTTCTAACTGCATGCATACCGATCGTCTGGAAAGCAAAGTTGCCAAGCATGTACACAATAAACATAACACCACCCCCAGTCAATATCCGCAAAAAAATCCCAGCGCCAAACAATTGAACCACAAAATACCCTGCACAAACAGCAGCTACCGAAATAATACTGTAAGTCAATATCACTTTTACGGAACTCCAAATACTTACATTAGCAACCCTTGATAATCCCGCCAGGTTAATATAGACTTGTATATACCCCAGCACGAAAACAGCGAGTAGATAATTTTCCATACTAAGGACAAATGGTAATGCCAAGAATGGGACCATTACAGCTTTCTTGATCAATTCAAGGCGCAGGAACAATCCAGCAAAACCAAGTCCTTCAATGACAGAAAGTATAAGGGAGCTTACGGGATAAGTGAATGAGGAGATCAACACATATTTAAGCAATTTTCCCGACTCGCTCCACTTCTTGCCGTACAATAAAAGAATCAGGTCATCTGACAATAAAAACATCCCACCGGCAACAAGAAAAAATACAAAGCACAGTAAATGCAATACTTTATTGTACAAATGTTCAACCTCAGGTTTATTCCCCTGCATTCTACTAATCTGCGGCAAAAGAATGTTTAAAATACTTGAACTTGAAACATTCCGTAAAATATTGTCAATACTTGTTGCACGGTTATAGTAGCCCAGAGAGGCCATCTGGTAAGTTCGTCCAAATATCAACACATCTACCTTTTGGAATACCTGATTCAGAAGTGTGCTTAGGAAGATTTTAAAACTGAATGAAAACAGTTTGTAACTATTTCGAAATGCAAAATTCATCTTTGGCCGGTATTTGAACATTAAAACCAAAGTAGCAAACTGCACTACTGATGCGATAACATTCTGCGCAACCAGACTATAGAATCCAAAACCCTGGAATGCCATGACTACAGCGATCAAAGCACCCAATAAAGCACTCATGGACGTAACCCCTGTAACTTCCTTGAATTTTAGTTCCCGATACAACAGTGCCATAGGCACCACAGAGAGTCCGGCAAAAACCAACTGAATACATATAATCCTGACTGCAACCAGCAATTTTGCATTACCATAAAAGTCGCTAATGAATGGTGCAGCAATAAAGAGTACTGCAGACAACAACAGTACCACCGCCAGATTCATCGTAAAAGACACATTGATCTCTTCCTCTGAAAGATCCTTCTGCTGTATGAGCGCTGAGGAAAGGCCCATTTCCATCACAACAGAAATGATCAGCGAAAAAATTTGCGCAATGGAAATGATTCCAAAATCTTCGGGCAAAAGAATCCGGGATAAAATCATGCTGGTACCCAGGCTAATGATGTAACCGGAGACCTTACCCGAAAGATCCCATATAAAATTCCTTACCAATTTAGCGTCTTATGGCCCTTTTCATATCACTTACGTGTTAACAGGCTTCTGATCTTACCCATCAGACCTCTGGATTGTTGCGGCTCGTCAAAATATTCATTTCCATAGCTATAGCCATAACCTGTATAACCATATCCACCATATCCGTAATACCTGCCATATCCACCTTCCCCATTGATATCATTTATGACCAACGAAATACGTGGCAACCTTTTATTGGCGTATATCTCACCTAATAATTGCAACTGCTTTTTAAATGTATAATTATGACGGATAATGTAAAGCACAGCATCCGTATACTTGCCTAACATCGCCGCATCCACCACCAGACCAATTGGTGCAGTATCCACAATCAAGACATCAAAATCCTTCTTGAGCGCTTCTATCAATTCCCCGATGCGATCATGCAACATCAATTCAGCCGGATTCGGTGGAATGGGGCCACAAGGAATCACAAATAAGTTGTCGTACCCGGGTACTGCCACAGGTAGGTCTTCAACAGTTGAATTACCGATAATATAATTGGTAATACCGGAATTACGAGGCAATCCCAGATTACTCATGATCTTCGGCTTTCGGATATCAAATTCGAGAATTGCTGTTTTCTTCCCGGTCAGCGACATAACCGCACCAACATTTGTACTAATAAATGACTTACCCTCACCGCTGGTTGTAGAGGTCACCATGATCACCACTTTATCTTTCTTGGGCAAGATGTATTGAAGGTTGGTTCTGATGATCCTGAATTGTTCTGCAATGAATTTTCTACTGTTCTTAGTCACTACAAATACCTGCTTTTCATCCAAATGCCCTATCTCACCAATGATCGGCGCTGGCACAACCTGCTGAATATCCTGCCGGCTTTTTACTTTATCATTCAAATATTCAAGAAGCAGGATCACACCGGCAGGCAATAACAAACCACCAAAAAAGGCCAGGAGATACATTCCTTTCCGATTAGGCTTCACCGGCACTCCTGATGACATCGCGGGTTCTATTACCCGAACATTGGAAATTGTTGACGCAGAGCCTATAGATGTTTCCAGTTTCTTCTGCAAGAGGAATGAATACAACTCCTGCAATATTTTTTGCTGACGGGTAATATCCAACAGCTGCTTTTCCTTAGCTGGAATACCTGCGATTTCCCTCGTAGCTTCCCGATTCTTAGTTGACAACGCCGAAACCGTTGTTTGATACGCGCCACGAATATTTCGTAAATTCTGTAAAATATTCTGCCGTAGTTTTTCAATGGCAGCCTCAGCATTCAGCACCATTGGATTTGAGCTGGTCGTGGTTTTTAACAAGGTCTCTCTTTGCACTTGCAGCCTGTTGAAGTCCGCAATTTGCAGATTTAAAGAAGGCTCCACAATTCCCAATGTTGATGCAACCTGCCTATACGGTGATTTCGTATCTGAAATATAATTGATGAGGTTGTCAATAATCTCGATTTGGACAGCCTGTTTTGTAATCTCTTTATCCAGTTCACTAACGGAATTAAAAATCTGACTGGATTGTTCAAGGGGACTGATTACCTTGTTTTTTTCCCGATATCCTAACAAATTGCGTTCAACAACTCCCAAATCATTCCGGACCGTATCCATCTGAGCGTCAATAAACTCGAGCGCATTGACGGCTATCTCCTTTTTATCTTCCAATCCTGCCTGCTCATACTCTTCCATCCACTGGTTTACGATTTCGATACCTATTCTGGGATTTTCAGTTTCAAATCCTAACTCGAGAATATTATTTGATTCTCCAGACTGGGAAGCACTTGCACTTCCTACCAATTGCCTTGCTCTCGTCTCAACTGGTGCATAGTCTATAAAAAACCTCTTGCTGACATATACTGAAGCATCAACTGGCTGGCGTGTAAGTGCAAAAATACCATGAGCAGTCTCAAACTGCTGATCAAAAAATATCAAAGTGCCTTTTTCAGAAAATGAAAAGCGCTCGTTATCTATGAGCGTAATTGGCAAACTGAACTTTATGGAAGAATCATTTAGTTTGAAAATTTTGAGGTTAAACGGACACTCCGCTGCCCCAATCTGTGTAGATCTTATCTTTCCCTCATTGTAATACTGAACCTCTAAATTGAGGCTCTTGACTACCCTCTTTGCAATAGTCCTGGATTTAATCAGCTGTATCTCGTCATACATATCCTTATTCGTCTGTCCAAACAGCATTTCTCCGAATTTCTCTGAGCTTTGGTCAAAACCAGACTGCTTTTTAATAAGAATTGTACCCTTAACACTATAGACATTGGGAGAATACCTCAGTTTAAGGAAAGCCCCCAACAAAGCCAATACAACAGAAGCAATGATCCATGGTACAAAGGGCATATACCTGAGCAATAGCTCTCTCGGCGATACCCGTTGATTTACCAGGGAGTCCTCTCGGGATTGGGAACTGAGAGAATCTCCATTCGTCTGACTATCCATGTGCTATTTAAATAAGGTTAGTAAAATTGCAATTGAGGAGACTACCGTTGCTCCTACCGTTATGTAAGACAAGGTCTGCATATCTCTGGCTGTTGGCTTTTTTCTGTCTGCCTCTACCATGATTACATCATTTTGCCTGACATAATAATTCGGTGATTGTGTAATTGAAGGGTCAAGCATATTCATTCGGTAAAATGTGCGCTGCCCTTTCTCCTGTCTTATAAGGATTACTCTATCCTTCAGGCCATAGTCTGTGATGTCTCCCGCCATGCTCAATGCCTCAAGAATGCTTGTTGTTTCACCATTCAGGGTAAACACACCCGGGCTGCGGACCTCCCCAAGCACGGACACCTTGAAATTAAGAAACCGAATAACACAATAGGGGTTACTAAGAACATTTAGCTTGCTTAATTTGCCAATGATTTCTTCTGATAACTGACCCTTTGTTAACCCGTCTACATGCACCAAACCCAAGGCATGAATTCTTATGTTACCATTATTGTCTACGAGATAACCGGCCCCAACGCTTTGAGAAGCTGAAGCACTGGCACCCGTCATGGAGGTTCCACCAACCACCGGTGGCGTATTTATTGCCCCACCACTTGCCTGGTTAAAAATGGCAGTGGCTTCCGGATTGTCACTATAAATTGTAATGGAAAGGATATCCCCCTTTTGAATCACCTGATCGGGGATATTGATCTGCTCCGGGCGAAGACTGTCTACCTGACCCTGACTAAAGTATGAGATGGGTCTTGAGCTGAAGCAAGAGTTTAAAGTGAGAATGATAAGCGTGGATAGAAGTGGCAAAATTGACTTGCCTGAGAATGGAATAGAACTATCTAGATTTTTCATCGACAGGAAATAGATTAGATTTTTCAACCTTGGCCACTAATTTATACCCAAGGCTTTCGATCTCCAGTTCTACAATATTATGCAAAACTCGCTCAACAACAGCCTCTTTCCCCATCATAGCGCCCTGGCTGATGATGACTTTGGATTTTGGCTTAATGTCCAGTTGTATAGCGGAAACCTCTTTAAATTCATTTAAAAACTTGCGGATACTTAAGATCTCTTCATCTTTTACAATCCCAGGTTTGCCATTCCAATACACAAAATTCAAAATTCCCGAATACTGACGAACCTTGTTTACAGCCGTTTCCGGGATTCTCACAAAGACATAACTACTGAATAGTGGCAGCTCTACCACCTTGAACCTGTCACTCCATTTCCGCCGAACCTTACTCAAAGGGCAATACGCTTCTATCCCGGCTCCCGTCAGCAGGCCATGAACCTTTTTCTCCCATCTCGGCTTGGTATATACCGCGTACCAGTGACTTTGTTGATCCATATTCCGATTCAATTCATGGCTTCGCCACCTCAGTCACATTGGTTCATACAAACCGCCCTGACATCCAAACTTTAATATGAAGTCAAAATATATACGTAACTCACTTGTAATGAGTCATGTACAACAGATTTTCCCGTGATTTACCGGGCAATAATTCTGACTCGCCAATCTGGCACAAATGTAAAACTTATACCCTTAATTGCGGGGGAGTATTCGCAAATAAATCAGGCTTCCAGATACACTTGATTATTTTTTAATATATATATGGGGCTTTCATCTGGAAGCTGGCACCGGCCCGCTGAATCAAAGTTCAGGCGGTTGCCAGACTTGCTGACCCATCCGATTTGACGGGCCGGATTACCCACCATAAGGGCAAAGGCCGGCACATCACGTAATATCATGGATCCGGCGCCAATCAACGCATACTCCCCAACCTCCACACCACAGAGAATAGTGGCATTTGCGCCTACCGTGGCCCCTTTGCGCAAGAAGGTATTTTTGAATTCCGATTTTCGTTCAATGAAACTTCTGGGATTGATGACATTCGTAAATACCATGGAAGGCCCTAAAAAAACATCGTCTTCCACAATCACCCCTTTGTAAACAGAAACATTGTTCTGAATTTTGACCCCCTTGCCAATCACCACATCATTATCGATGTAGACATTTTGGCCAATATTGCAAGCTTCGCCGATAGTAGCGCGGGGCATTACGTGTGAAAAATGCCAGATCTTTGTGCCTGCACCGATGACTGCCCCGTCATCAACATAACTGGATTCATGTACAAATACATCACTACCCATGAGCTTGACTTTTAGTGCGCAAAATAAACCCAATTCAACCATCATGGCCAGAAAACTTATACCCGTAATGGCCTTTGCATTGATTTCATGCATCGCACAGGGGCAATCCTCTTTCAGCATTAGCGAGCGTGCGAATGGGACGGTTTCCATATGGAATGGACAATGTGGAATAGTGGTACCCGCCTCCAAAAAAACCGCAATAAACAATTCATATCTAGCGCCCATACAGGCCTTTATTCTGGCAGACAGACGGGAAACCGACAGCACACCAAATTTTCTTACTGCAGCGCAAGCACCCATATCGGTAAGCTCGGAAATACGTTCTTTTAAAGACTCTGTAGTGGCTGTATTCAACTACAATTTTCCGGGAAAAACCTTTTACAAATGTTCAATAATCGTCAGGAAAAACAGCCCAAGTATATGCATCGAAGAAGACAGTAATGAAGACCTTTCTTATGCCATTCGGATCAGCAATAAGGGATACTTTGACCAGGCTCGGTACCGGGGTTCAAATTCAACGGACCCAAGCATGGGCTACTCCTCGCCAGGCCAAATTTATCTAACCGAGAATAAAAGACCTCCCTCTGACGCCACCGTTGACCTTCCGGCAAACAAAGAATTACGATATCCGCTTCTTAGCAATTGGGATCCTTCCGGCGGAGAAATCAATACCGGCAGGTACTGGCAGATTTACAATAAAAATGGAAGCAAAAAAGATAATCTATTCGGTATTTTCCAGGGTAAATCTTCCCGTTTAATAGGAAACAAATTTGTGGGCGTTCGATTTATCGCAGGATTTAATCCAGAAGGCGCAGGATCCGTTGCGCTGGAAATGACCATTGTTAAAAGAGGACCTGATAATAGTTTTTTCCCAAGAAAACGGTTTCAATGGAACGCCTATATCTCTACCAAAAACAATCTTCTTCCAACAGATCAATTCCAGCCCATCGGAAAAGAATTGAATCGATGGTCGGGCGTAGGAGATCTTGTTGAGTTGTACACAAAAAAACCTTTGATACTCAACAACGCTTTTCGAAATGGAAGTCTCTACGTTGATGATCAAACGATCCAGGGAATGATCAAGAAAATAAAATCTGATGGATCATACTATAATCATGTAGTCTCCGTCATCCCGGAATTCAAACCGATACTTGATACCTGGCGGTTTCCGGATTCAGCGGCGTCCATGAAACGTACTATGATAAACAACTACATTCAGATTAAGGATATGCTGATCAACGGTGATGGAATCCATTCCTTTTACTACAAATACTGGATGGGAAGCATCAACTACAAAAGGGGTGCCATGCAGGTTCTTGCATTGTTCGCCGATAAAACTATTTCGTTAACCAAGGAAGAAATATCCCAGCTGGAAGAATTTCTCAGACTTGCCGCAAGAGTTCAGTGGAACGATAATTACGTTCCTTTTTTCGACAGTTCTGGTATAAACTACGGCACAGAGAATATGATGTACCAATACCGCAATAATGGGAGAAACTTTTTTGCCCTCATCTTCAGTGAAGATCCTGAGTTCCGGGAACGGGCAAAAGAGGCATATCAGCAAACTCGCAATGATCTGCGCGCAACCATCCGACCCAATGGCATCAGCGCGGCGTCACCACACTATACTCAAGCCGTAACAGACCCGAT
The DNA here is from genome assembly GCA_049661025.1 of Chitinophagaceae bacterium. Taxonomy (GTDB): domain Bacteria; phylum Bacteroidota; class Bacteroidia; order Chitinophagales; family Chitinophagaceae; genus Pollutibacter. Next base: position 65,056 of record JBASZQ010000115.1, read on the forward strand.
GTTGTTTAATATGCTTCAACTGAAAAGATCAGGGGTCGGAGATTTATTCAATGAAGAAAAGGAAAGACTTGGTGCATTTGTACAATTCTATAGCGCGTTACTTACACCGCCATCTGTCAGGTTTATGGGGTTTCGAAAACTTGTGAGTATCGGTGACGGTTCAGAAGAAAGCGCACCCACCTTTGCACTTTTGGCGGCGGGATTTAAAGATATTGACCCGGTTTTATCACAAAACCTCTATCATCTCTTCGAAAAAGGCGCCCGTAGGTCATCGCTATTTGGGGAACTAGGAGTCGCAATTGATATGACAGATCATATTGGCAAACTAACAACCGCTTCATCAAACTTCAACGGCTATTTATCACATACCAGGGTAGGCCTAAACTCCCAACTGGAGTCTGCGCTCTGGGTAGTAAACGGGGACATTTACAACGATCATCGTAATGAAGACAGGGGTGAAGTAATCATATACGCACTCGGTGCTCCCCTAAGCCCGGGCAGAAGTTCTTTCTATTCTCCCAGAGTTGCAGACGCAAGAATGCGAAGTGTGGTCATCCCGGAATCACTGTTTCCATCCTGGAAAAATGGAGATCAACCCATCAATGGCGAAGACAAAATGGGGAATCCGTGGAAAACTTCCAGCGTAAAAACATTCACTAAAAATCCATTCCTGACTACTTCCGTATCCGTAATGACAAACAACCAGTTTACATGGACGAGAACGCTGACAACCATTCATCTTTCACAAAATGAACCGATCATCCTGATCCGGGATGATTTCAACAAACCGCAAAGCATGGTGTGGAGTATGCCGTTCATGTCATCAAAAATCAAAGAGAATAACCAGGATATTGCCGCGGTGAAAGCGGCTGTTTATAATGAAACAAAGAAAGAGCTTCCGACTGCAAACCTTGAAAAAAAACTAACCAAAGGCTGGAATAGCTTCCAGGTAACCGGTCAAAAATGGAGCAAACATCCAAACCAGGGAATTGATTGTGAGCTATACACATATAATCCGATGCCAACATCATTTACAGTTAGCCAATGGAGCAATAACTGGCAAAACGACCAGGAAAAAAAGGAGTTTCAATCTTTCAACGGGGCTCCCTATGAAGAAACCATGCAATTGCTGAGAATCAGCGCTACCAAACCTTTTTTCATTATCCTCACTCCTTACCCAAAAGGAGAAAAGAAACTGGTCCCTAAAATGGGGTCAACAGATAATGCCTCTATTTCACTTGAGGGCAGCGGCCGTAAATATCTCATTACACCGGAACAAGCAGTATTTGCCGATGGAACCAAATCAGTCCTTTGCTTTCTGACAGAAAATCAAGCTACGGCGAGTGACATCACTGTAAGAGGCGGTGGAACTACGATTGTAATAGACAATAACTCGATTGACATTTTTGTTGGCAGAAGTCAACTGAAAAGAACAATCATCTTCCCCTACCCAGTCTTCCCCGTTAGTCAAACTGATAAAAATGCGAACATCTCTGCAGACGGGAAAACCATCGAAATACCACCCAGTACAGATCTTAATATCATGCCCAACGATGCTGGTGATAAAATCTTCAGGTTAACAAGGGTAAAGTCATAGAAAGGTTTTTACATTACAACATTAATATAAACCATGAACCGCTTCTACTCCCTTGACGTATTCCGTGGTGCCACGGTGGCCCTGATGATCCTGGTAAACAATCCCGGCTCCTGGTCTTATGTGTACCCACCGCTTGGTCATGCAAAATGGCACGGTTGCACCCCAACGGATCTGGTTTTCCCTTTTTTCCTTTTTGCCGTGGGTAATGCAATGGCCTTTGTGATGCCCCGGTTCACAGACAACCGGCAGTTCTGGCAAAAGATCATCAAACGCACCATCATCATCTTCGGAATAGGCATCCTGCTCAACTGGTTCCCGTTTGTCAAGTGGCAGGATGGCAGTCTCGTGATGAAGCCTCTCGAAAATATTCGTATTCTCGGCGTTTTACCCAGGATAGCCCTCGCCTATTTCTTCGCTTCAGTGATCATTCGTTTTGCCGGCTCCAAGGGTGGGTTTGTAGCGGGTTCGGTAATCCTGCTCCTCTATTGGTGGCTCTGCATCGCTTTTGGTACACCTGGTGATCCCTTTTCCATCAACGGATTTTTTGGGAACGCCATTGACAAAGCCATTCTCGGCGAATCTCACATGTACCATGGTGAAGGCATCGCCTTTGACCCGGAAGGATTGGCCAGTACCCTGCCCGCCATCGTTCAGGTCATCTTTGGTTTCCTCGCAGGTGAATACATCATTACCAAGGGAAAAAATACCGATATGCTGGCCAACTTCATGGTAACAGCCGCACTCCTGGTGTTTACCGCATTCTGCTGGGACATTGTTTTTCCAATCAATAAAAAAATCTGGACGAGTTCCTATGTGCTCTATACCACCGGCCTCGCTATGATGGTTCTTGGCGTGATGATGTATTGGATAGAACTGAAAGGTGCGCGCGGTTGGGTTACCCGCTTTCTTGATGTGTTCGGCAAAAATCCGCTCTTCATTTTTGTACTGAGCGGTGTCTGGGTAAAACTCTACGCATTGGCTAGAATACCGGACGGAATAAAAGATGGTAAGGAAGTATTTATCAATGCCTACAGTTGGTTATTCAAATATGTTTTCCAACCCGCATTGGGCGATTTTCCCGGGTCTCTTGCCTTTGCCATTTCACATGTAATCGTTTTCTGGCTTATAGGAAGTATATTGGATCGGAAAAAAATCTACATCCGCGTTTAACTTTTAACCCATGGCTTCCAACCCTGCAAGATTTCTTGCACTGGACGTGCTTCGTGGCATGACAGTGTGTTTTATGATCATCGTAAATACCGGCGGAAGTGGAGCCGAACCCTTCTCACCCCTGCTCCATGCATCATGGCATGGCTTTACCCCAACAGACCTTGTGTTTCCCAGCTTCTTGTTTGCGGTAGGAAATGCAATGGCTTTTTCGATGGGAAAATTCAACACCATGCCCCCTGCGCAGGTAACCTGGAAAATAGTGAAACGAGGACTGATCATTTTCTTGTTGGGATACCTTATGTATTGGTTCCCCTTTGTACACCATACCGATAACGGCTATGCCTTCAACCCCTGGTCCGAAACCAGAATCTTTGGCGTGCTTCAGCGCATCGGTATATGCTACGCGATGGCCGGACTCATGATCCACTTCCTCTCCAGGAAAATGGTTTGGATCCTGAGTGGCGTTTTTCTGCTGGGCTATTGGCTGCTCCTATATACGATGGGTGATTACACGCTTCTTGGGAATTCTCAAAGAGCCATTGACCTGGCCCTATTGGGTGAAAGCCATTTGTACCACGGTGAAGGCGTGGCATTTGATCCCGAAGGATTTTTAAGCACTTTCCCCGCCGTCGTGAATGTGGTCATTGGTTACTATGCGGGGGTTTTCATCAGGGAGAAAGGCAACCAATTTGAAACCGTTGCTAAGCTTGCTCTCGCAGGTGCAGCAATGATCGTGATCGCCTATTTCTGGGATCTGCTGTTCCCGATCAATAAAAAATTATGGACGAGCTCTTTTGTCTTCTACACCTGCGGCATAGATCTGGTGTTGCTGGCTGCACTTATCTACTTCATCGAGATCCGTCAACAAAAAAGTTGGACGGGCTTTTTTGAAGTCTTCGGAAAAAATCCATTGATTATCTATCTCCTGTCTGAATTGATGGCTATTATGATGTGGTTTGTACAGGTCAATAAGAAACCATTATATATGGTGATTAACGACGTCATCTATCAAAAGATACTACCCGGTCCTTGGGGTTCCCTTGCCTTCGCCCTGTCAGTGATGATGCTTTGTTGGGTCGCAGGATGGTGGATGGATAAGCGAAAGATCTATATCAGGGTTTAACAGCCGCCTGTATCTCCACGATAAATTCTTTCTGCTCCCCGGGCTGAAGTACCGTAAGCCCAATTTCGTTATTGAACGCATCCGGCGCACCACTAAGGTTTTCAATGGCAATGCTTTTACGATGATCAGGGATATACAATTGAAGAAACGGATAATTCAGCTGGCGTAAAAAGGTGACAGTGTGGCCCGTCTCCAGGTTTTTCAGTTTACAAAACGGTCCGGGTGTACTACTTAGTAAAAACCCATTGTCCAGCTTTGTATCTCGTATCAATGCACCTTCGGTGAACGTGCCGTCCCGCAAATACCTGCCCGTTGGTATCAATGCATCGTCATATTCCATCATCTGGTCTGTTGTGATCTTCAGCCACCAAGGATCTGCCTCACCACCCAAGGCAAAATACGGATGCCATCCGTCAACTATAGGTAAGTCTGAAACAGCTGACTCCGGATTTGTCAACCATGTTGCGATCTCCAGTTTGCCATCGGCACTCAAAGCATACCTGATCTTACAGGTAAATGGGAATGGATACCCTGGGTGCTCGCCCGCATATCGATATTCCAATTCAACCGAGCAACCAGACTCATCCTGCTGCGCTGCTACTACCGCAAAAACCTGGTCATACACGATACCATGCAAAGCAGATCCGTTCAACAGAAATTTATCAAGCCTGTATTCTTGTTCTTGCCAGCGGTATGTGGCGTTATTAAGTCTGCAGACAAAAGGCAACAATTTCGCACTCCGGAACCCGGCATGCACCCTTTGCACAAAATCTTCCCGATCCGCATAACCGTCAATGATATTTACACCGCCCACCCACCAGGCATTGAGGATGCCTCCTGCGGATGGCACAATGTCAACACGTATATCATGCCCCGTGTCTTCCAATTGATAAACCGCCCACGATGTATCTCCGCCGTATATATTGATCCTGAACATGTTGATGATTTGGATCAACAAATTACCGCATTTCAGGACATTGATAACATTCCTTTAGTAACCCTTTTCCTCACTATTCAGTCATACCTATAAGGATACCCCAAAAACAACAAACATGTTGACATTACTGATCATATTAACCATCAGCCTCTCCATTGAAGGATACAGGGAACAGAAGCGGATCGCCAAAAAGATCAAAGACATTTCTTCAACCTGAATGCCGTCTCAGAATTCTATCCCTTCAAGATAAACCTCATAGATCATCCAGATATCCATCTCCTTCCAATAGTGATAGGCCACCTTCCAGGTTCCCGTTTTCAGCAGATGCTCATCCACCGTACTAAAACACACTTCAAACCTGCCAGTTACTTCACAATGTTCATCTGATAGCTTACAGTCAATTACGTCCAGCACCAAGGGTTCAATATTCCGATATCGTTTTTTGAATGCGTTGACGGTTCTGCGAAACTGGTCTATCGATAAATTCTCATACGCATTTAACTGCAGAATCTGCTCATACTGAAACACCCACTGAAGGTCCCGGGAGCAAAAGATCTCCTTCAGACATTCGTTTACGGCTGTCCGTGAGTTCTCGTAAGGATAGTCGGGGTGAAACTCATCGTAAATAAAACAGGTCACCATTCCCGGCATTTGAATGTGCAGCATCCGGTGGGCAAACAACTCTGTTGTAATGAAAGCATAGATATCCCTTGGAGTAACATTCGGACTAAACACAGTTAGTTCTATACCATGCTGTTTCATCCGCTGCAACAAACGCTGCAGGAGGTCTTTGATCCCCTCTTCTTTAACCAATCCAGATGAAGGAAATTCCGAGGGACTTCCGAGGATCTCAAAAACCGTCACTTCCCTGGCCATGGATTCTTTACGTTCCACTTCCAGGATATACTGTAAAAACTGGTGTTCGGTTTCCGGACTCAGTGGGGGTGCCGACTCATTTCCGGAGAACTCAGCACCATGTTCCAGCATGAGTTTCATCTTGATCACCTCGTTCTCCACCTTCAACGCCTCGCGCTGGTTCAGGTGCCTGTATTCTTCTCGCATAGTTGGTTTGTTTATGCGAATATGCTCTACGTAACCATCGATCCAATCCGTAGTTTCCTGTTCAAATCCATGGAAAAAAACCGCGATTTGGCGGGGAAAAAACAGATTGGAGGTTGAGGGTTGAAGGTTGGAGGGCCGCAACATCCAACCTTCAATCTTCAACCTCCCACCTTCCTACTTGATCTCAAACAATTCTTCCCATCTTGTCGTAAACCGCTGACTCCGCATTTCCTGGCGCATCTTCCAGTTGCGGGTGAGACCGCTGGATACGTATTTCACCACATCCCCGCGCATGCTGAAATTCAGGTTGTCTACTGCTTCCATCAGTGCCTTTCCCTTGACGTTTTGCTGCGGAGTAAAAAGATTCTGCTGCACTTCACTATCCGGCACAATCATGCTTAGGGTGACCCCTGCCTTCAGGTATTTCTGTCCCTCCCGAAACAAATCATCTACTAACGGCATCGCATAACCGATAAGCTCATGGGTAAGGGAAGTTGCCCGCGGCATTTGCAGGTAGCGGTGGTCTGCGCGCGGATCATAGCGATACTTCTCTTCGGCCTGCCCGTTGGTCACCACAAACACATCCAGGTGCGAGGCCGCACAACCCTGCCGGCGCAGTTTTTCGGCCGCGCGGGAAACGAAGCTGGCCACCGCTTCCCTGAGTTCTTCCAGACGATAGACGGGTTTGCCAAACATCCGCGTGGTGGCAATCATCTTTTTCTGCTCCAGCGGATCTTTTAGGGGGATCGATGGTGTTCCATTCAGTTCGCGGATCATGCGTACACCCACCACGCCACCGAGGTGTTTGCGCGCCCATGCTTCGGGCATTTGCTTTAGCTGATGGGCAGTAGTGATCCCGAACTGGTCCCGTAATTTATCTGCATAACGCCTGCCGATACCCCAGAGATCTCCAACATCAAACTGAGACAACGCTTCCTCGATGTGTTCCGGATGATCCAACACCCATACACAATCCGATGCGGCTTTGTTTTTTTTCGCCAGTCGGTTCGCCATTTTCGCCAACACTTTGGTGGGTGCAACGCCTACGGAGACCTTTATGCCTGTCCACATCTCTACGGTTTGGCGAAGTGCTGCCGCGAAGTGGTGGAAGGTGGAGGGTGGAAGGTGGGAGAGATCGAGAAAAGCTTCATCCACAGAATACACTTCAACACATTGTGGCGGGAGAATGGTCCGCAGGGTATCCATTACGCGCATGCTCAGGTCTCCATACAGATGATAGTTGGAAGAAAAAACAGCAACCTTTTTTTTCGCGATCAGGTCCCGCTGCTGGTAATAAGGCGCAGCCATGCTGAGGCCAATGGTCTTGGCTTCGTCACTGCGTGCAATGATACACCCGTCATTGTTGCTCAGCACCACCACCGGCTGGTTCCATAGATCCGGCCGGTAGAGCCGCTCACAGGAGCAATAAAAACTGTTACAATCAATGATGGCTTTCATCGTCCTTCATTAAACCGCATGGATCACATAGGTCACCACACCCCAGACGGAAAACTCCGCGTAGGGATCCACTTCTATAGGGGCCAGTTTTGAGGTATCAGGAATCAGCCTGACCTTATTGAAACCTTTTTCAAATCGTCTGATCAACATTTCACCGTTCAGCGTGGCGATGATCACCCTGCCACTGCTCGCCTTGATGCTTCGGTCCACGATGACCACGTCCCCATCATGAATGCCCGCACCGATCATGGCATCCCCGCGGACGCGCATAAAAAAAGTGGCTGGCTTGTTGCGCACCAGTTGCTCATTCAGGTCTATTCCGCGTTCTGCGTAATCATCCGCGGCGGCGCAAAAACCCGTGGCATCGGCCGTGCGGACCTCTTGTTGGCGGAACTGCTTACTACCCTTGTAGGCCGCTCCATAAAATACTTCCCCATCCATAAAATATATTTTGAAATACTAAATTATTTAGTAAATTTATGCTAAAGAAATGATCAGGGAAAAATAATTTCAGCATGGAAAAAGAATCGATCAGCACGGTACATCAAAGATCATCTGTTCTGCAGGAGGCGCGGCCGCAGTATCGCCTCGTCATACCCGCAGACGAGCCCGTCAGCAGGCAGGTAAAACAGTTGCGCAAAGAATGGGAAGAAATGTTCGGGAACAAGGCGCCTTCAGAAAAGCCGCCAAGCATTACGCTCGCCTGTTTTTCAGCAAGGGAAGAGATGGAAGAAACCCTGATGCGCTGGATTCGGAGAATCTGTGATCAGCAGGTGATCTTTCCGGTGGTCCTGAACAACTTCAGCGCCATCCCGCCGCAGATCGTGTACATCCGCGTGCAGGATGCCAAACCCTTTGCTAAACTAACCGGGCTGTTGACATCTTTGAAAGATTTTGTGCAGGATGAAAGAATTTTTGAGAAGCCATTCATCAAGTTGGGATACATGCCTGATGACGCACCTACTGAAGTGGTCATGCAATACACCCACCAGATCTTCCATGCGGCATTTACGGCCCGCAAACTGGTCCTCTTCAAAAAAGATGGGGATCGATGGCAGGTCGTGAGTCAATTTCCTTTCCGCGAATCCGCAGCTTAACTCACCCTTATCACTCTCCCTAAAAACTATCCATATGCAACTACCAGGATACATCATGCATGAATATAAACTGGTCATCCCCCTTCCGGAAGTGCTGGAACACAAGATCCACCAGATCAGGAAAGATTTCGGGGCACAGTATCAATACAAACCAGATCCCAGCAGGCCGCATCTTACCTTACTGACCTTCTCGCAGTTGGAAATGATGGAAGAGCGCATCCTTAATAAACTGAAAACCATCGGCATGGGTGCTGTGCCTTTCAAGGTGGAACTTCAGGATTTTGGAGCCTTCCCCACCCATACCATTTATATCAACGTCACCACCAAGAATGCCATCAAATCCCTGATGCGTTCCGTTAAAGATGTCCAGCGGTTGCTGAAAACAGACGCGGAACACAAACCATATTTCATGCAGGATCCGGTGATCTCTGTTGCCCGCAAATTGAAACCCTGGCAGTTTGGGAAAGGGTGGTTGGAATATGCGCATCGCCAATTCAGTGGCAGGTTTATGGCCGATGGTATGCTTCTGCTCAAACGGCGCGATGCCACCAGACCCTGGCAGATCGTTCAGCGTTTTGAATTCCAGGCACTGCCGATCACCATGCAGCAACAATCCCTGTTCATAGAAACCCCTATCAGTAAGACTGCATAATGCAGCAAACCCATCATGCAAGGATTTCAAAAAGGCCGTGGCGCGCAGATCAATACAAAGAATCGTTTCCATAAGAACGAAGTAGTTAAAGAACATATCGAAGGAATTGACGACTGGTCCGTACCCCATGAGGCTACCCAATACATTGAACAGGAAGCCAAATCCATCGTCAATACAGTAGATAGTCCGGACGTAGGGATGTTTTATTCGATGAACCCCTATGCAGGTTGTGAACATGGATGCGTGTATTGTTACGCGCGTAATGCGCATGAATACCTGGGCTATAGTGCAGGCATTGATTTTGAACAGAAGATCATCGTCAAAAAAAATGCGCCTCAACTATTGCGCAAGTTTTTGATGCGGCCAGATTGGGAATGTAAACCGATATCCATCAGCGGAAATACGGATTGCTACCAGCCCGCAGAACAAAAATTCAAGCTGACCAGAAAACTATTGGAGGTCTGCCTGGAATTCAACCAGCCCGTAAGCATGATCACCAAAAACGCGGGTATGCTCCGGGATAAAGACATCATCGCCAAACTGGCAGCCAAAAATCTTATTTCCATCCTTGTCAGCATCACCTCATTGGACGAGGAGCTCAGGCAAAAATTGGAGCCCCGCACCACCACCGCAAGCCAAAGAATGCGCATCATTCAGGAATTGAGTACGCTCGGTGTAAGAACGGGCGTTATGCTCGGTCCAGTGATACCCGGACTGAACGATCATCATATCCAGAAGATCCTGAAGCAAGCTGCAGCAAACGGCGCCAGCTTTTCTGCATACACCTTCATTCGGTTGAACGGTGCCGTGAAAGATATTTTTCACAACTGGCTGTATCAGTGCTTTCCGGATAGGGCAGATAAAGTCTGGCATATGATTGAACAAAGCCATGACGGCAAAGTGAATGATTCAAGGTTTGGATTGCGCATGCGCGGAGAAGGACAGTACGCGGAGATTATCCGCCAGCAGTACAAAAAATACAGCGAGCTATACGGACTCACCAGTGCGAGATGGGAACTGGACACAGCAAGCTTTAAAAGACCGGGGACACAATTGAGCATTTTCTGATTCAGGAATAAATCAGCTATTTTTATGATGTGACGAAATCTACATCATCCCATACCTGTTTAAACTGCGGCAATCATTTCACGGGTAGCTATTGTAATCAATGCGGCGAAAAAGTTTACAGTGATCATGACAAATCTATTGGTCATTTGGTTGAAGAAGCCTTCCACTTTCTGACGCATTTTGAAGGAAGCTTCTTTCATACCATAAAAACCATTGTAAAAAAGCCTGGTCAGTTTTCGCTGGATTATTGCAATGGACTGCGTAAGAAATACTTCAAACCTGTTTCTCTGTTCATGCTGTTGGTTGTACTCTACTTATTGTTCCCACGTTTTACCGGCTTAAACATGCAATTGGGAAGCCTTAAAGAGGAGCAATATGATTTCACATGGCTCACCGTTCCAGTCATCGAAAAAAAGATGGCGGCTCGTTCAATCAATTTCGACACCCTCAGTGGTGAATACCATAAAACCTCTGCGGCTGTATCCAAAATCTCCCTTTTCCTCCTCATACCTCTGCTCTCTTTGCTCACCTATCTGCTTTACTACAGAAAAAAGAAAAAAATCTACGACCACTTCGTGGTATGTACGGAGATACTCAGCTTCATCATTGCCTTGAATTTCCTGATTATTCCTTTGATTGCTGTAGTAGTAGAAAAAGTATTCAAAAACGTCCAAACCTTTGTTATTGACGACAACTGGATAGCCAGATCGCTTTTCCTCTTGATCAATATTTCTTTCGTCTACCTGGTTTTCAGGAATTTTTTTAAAGACCCCGCCTGGCTAACCATAATCAAATCGATTGCCTTTTTCCTCGTATCTATATATGTGATCCTCTACCTCTACCAGTCCATTGTTTTTCTGGTCACCATGCTATTCATCTAAACCTCTAGTGGCGGGAGATCTGCATAGGTAAAGGCTCGCATCGGATCATCAGATGTACGGAATGATTTTTCTATGGTGTATGCCTGCATCTGTTCTGAAGGATACTGATAAGATGCGATCTCCGTGATCCTTTCTTCTGTTAAGCCATCCTTGATCCACTCTTGCGCTAGATCATCAGACAAAATACAAGGCATCCGCTTTTTGACATTGTGCACCGCAGCCATCAATGGATTAGCCTTTGTAGTAACAATGGAAAAAGTATCCAGCGTTTCACCCGTCTCCTGGTCGGTCCAGGGCTGCCAGATCCCCGCCATGAAAAAATACTCCTTGTCTTTCAGACTCACATGATAAGGATAGGCCTGGTCTTTTTTGCTTCCAGGCGGTGTGAAGTGACGCCACTCATAAAATCCGGAACTCAACACGAGACAACGGCGCTTCAGTGCAGCATTACGATAAGTAGGCTTCTTCAACATCTCCTCCCCAATGGCATTCAGCGTATTCTTCGGCGGGTCTTTTTTCCCGGTCTTTGGATTGACCCCCCCTTTGCGGAAAAACGCCAACTCAGAAAATGTTTTGAAATAAAAAGGAATC
>JBASZQ010000116.1:0-72937 GCA_049661025.1 Chitinophagaceae bacterium
GCTACTACTTTATTCTCTGGAGCATCCGTCATTAAGTGCCTATGTCAATCTGGTGGGAACACTGAGTTTTCTGAGCTTTGGACTTTTCTATCGCAACTATTTTGACAGTGCAAAAACGGCTCCCATCTGGGATAAGATTCTGCTTACCCTGATTGTACTGAATGTTGTTTTTGCCTTACAGTATGCCATCACGGGAAAGTTTCTCTTTGACATTCAATATATCGTGTTCACCATCGGAATTATCATTACCATGTCGATCATTCCGTTCAGGGTTAGAAATAAGGACAAAGAGCATAAATATTTTTTGCTTTACGCTTCCCTTCCTTTGTTGATTCTCATTCCAGTGGTAGCTATTGTGGTATTAATCATCAGACTTTCGGGAAACAACATCACGGAAGACAGTTGGATGGGAACCTTTTTCACCAATGTAAACTACATACAGCTTTGGGCACTCACCTGGATGGTGCTTTTTTTCAGTAGGACGCTGATCAAGCGATTCACTCATCAAAGAGAGCAGATACTAAAGCATGAGACGGAAAAACAAGCCATCCTCCTCCAGCAAGAGCAGGAGAAATCACTCCTGATGGAGAAACTAAATACTGAATTGGAAGAAAAAGTGGCACAAAGAACATCCGAACTCAATAAGTCCCTGTCTGAACTAAAAGCCACGCAATCACAACTCATTCAATCAGAGAAAATGGCTTCACTCGGTGAGATGACGGCTGGTATTGCCCATGAGATCCAGAACCCCCTGAACTTCGTCAACAATTTTGCCGAGGTCAACCAGGAAATAACCGCTGAACTCAAAGACGATATCTTAAGCCACATCAATGATTCCGCTGCAAAAGAAAACATAAGCAACCTGCTGGATAATCTGAAAGAGAACAGCGAAAAGATCAGGACCCATGGTAAACGGGCAGAGTCCATTGTAAAAAACATGCTGCATCATTCCCGTAACAGTACGGGCGTGAAAGAGGACACCAACATCAATGCGCTAGTGCAGGAATATGCGCAACTGGCTTTCCATGGCTTACGCGCGAAAGACAAATCCTTTCAGTCTGACCTGGATATACAATTAGATCCAATGACAGGTAATCTTGCCGTCATACCTCAAGACATTGGCAGGGTTGTACTCAATCTGATGAACAATGCTTTTTATGCGGTGAAAAACAATCCGGAGGAACGTAAACCGCGGGTAAGCCTTGTCACAGAAAAAAAGGAAAACGAAGTGGTGATCAGGATCGGCGACAACGGGGGCGGGATCTCTGAGAAAAATCTCAAGAAGATCTTTCAGCCATTCTTCACCACCAAACCCACTGGTGAGGGAACGGGCCTGGGTCTTTCGCTCAGTTATGATATCATCACCAAGGGCCATGGTGGAAAGATGGAAGTGCAGTCTGTGGAACAAGAGGGCACAACTTTCACCATTACATTACCCTCCGGCGCATGAATTTTCCGGTAGAACTGCAAATAGGTCCTGCCAAAATTTCTGCGCATATGCTGTTGGAGACGCTGGCGTTTTTCATCGCATTCCGGTATTTTCTTTTCCTTCGAAAACGTAAAGGCGACCGTATTGATGAACCCAACCGGATCTGGATCATTATTGGTGCTACCGCCGGCGCACTGTTGGGCTCCCGATTCCTCGGCGCGCTGGAAAGCCCGTCTGCATTGATGAGGACGGATCACCTGCTCTTATATATTTATAGTTCAAAAACCATTGTGGGCGGACTCCTAGGCGGTCTGCTAGGGGTTGAGTTGGTGAAATCAGCCATCAGGGAAAAGACCTCAAGCGGTGATCTTTTCGTGTATCCCTTACTGTTAGGCATGATCATTGGAAGAATCGGTTGTTTCCTGAATGGCACGGCGGAATCTGTAGTGGGCGTGCCCACCGATTCAATGTTTGGGATGAACCTGGGAGACGGCGTACTTCGGCATCCCGTAGCGCTATACGAAATCGTATTCCTGGTTTTGCTTTGGATACTCATCAGTATCTTCTCCAAACAGGCATCCTGGCAACTGGGTTTGTTGTTCAAAATATTTATGATCAGCTATCTGGCATTCAGGTTTGGGCTGGAGTTTCTCAAACCGAGGGAATCCATAGGCCTCAACCTGAGTATCATTCAATGGGCCTGTGTAGCAGGATGGCTTTATTACTCCGGAACGATTTGGTATCTTCTCACCAACAGACAAAAACTCAAGACTAATGGATCAGCAGCGTAACTATATCTACTATGACCACACCACAAGCCTCTGTCATGAATGTCTCCGGCCGGTGAGCGCAAAAATCGTGTTCCAGGACGATAAAGTACTGATGAAGAAAAACTGTCCGGATCATGGCTTCATGGAATCAGTGATCGCTACGGATATTGAATACTATAAACAGATCCGCAATTACAACAAGGCATCGGAATATCCCATCGCTCCCCATACTAAAACCGAGTATGGATGTCCGTTAGACTGCGGCATTTGCCCGGACCATGAACAACACTCTTGTTTGACCTTGGTTGAAGTCACCGATCGTTGCAACCTAACCTGTCCTACCTGTTATGCCTCTTCTTCGCCTACCCATGGCCGTCATCGGACCCTGGAGGAGATTGAAGCCATGCTGGATGCCGTTGTGAAGAGTGAGGGCGAGCCGGATGTGGTGCAGATCAGCGGTGGGGAGCCTACGGTTCATCCTGAATTCTTCCGCATACTTGACATCGCAAAATCAAAACCCATCAAGCACCTGATGGTGAACACCAATGGGATCCGGATTGCGCAAGACAAAGGTTTTGCTGACCAACTGGCTACCTATATGCCGGACTTTGAACTATACCTCCAGTTTGATTCCTTCCGTCCGGAGGTGCTTACGAAGATGAGAGGCCGGGATCTGACTGACATCCGCATGAAGGCACTGGAAGAGTTGAACAGGCTTAATCTTTCTACCACACTGGTGGTAACGGTTGAGAAAGGACAGAACGAAGATGAGATTGGCGAGATCATCCGTTTTGCGTTGCAACAAAAATGTGTGCGCGGGGTCACTTTTCAGCCTACCTCAGTCAGTGGAAGGTTGGATAACTTTAAAGCGAATGCAGGCCGGATCACCAACACAGAAATTCGCCAGGCCATCATCAACCAATCCGGGTTGTTTACGGCCGAAGACCTGGTTCCCGTGCCTTGTAACCCCGATGCGCTGGTGATGGCATATGCGCTGAAACTGGCCGGGGAAACGGTTCCGCTTACAAGGATGATTGACCCATCCTTTTTGTTGAACAGTTCACGCAACACCATCGTGTATGAACAGGATGAAAATCTGCACAAGCATATGGTGAACCTTTTCAGCACCGGGCAGAGTGTGGAGCGAACTGCTGAGCACCTGCATCACCTGATGTGTTGTTTACCGGATATCGTGGCACCAGGTTTGAACTACAACAATCTTTTCCGTATCATTATCATGAATTTTATGGATCCATGGGACTTTGATGTGCGCGCCATTAAAAAATCATGCGTGCACATTGTTCATCAGGATGGACGCATCATTCCATTTGAGACCATGAATCTTTTTTACCGGGAAGGGATGGAAGGAAAACTGTCACAACTCAGAAACTTAGTACGATGAATGCATTAAAGAAAGTGGCCGGCATCAACCTGATCATTTTATTGGCGATCACGGTGATTGGGGCAGTAACAGGTTTCAATGAATCTGGCCAATACAAGGGCCTTGGCGCCATGATCCTGATGGCTTTTGGTGTGGGCATGCAAACCGCTATCCTGCTCGGCATCAGCCTGATCCAGTTTCTGCGCAGCAACAAGGAGTCCGGAAAAGCTTTTTTATTGAGTGGACTACTAGTGCTGGTTGTAGGTTTTTCCGCTTGTTTTGGTATCGCTTCTTTATTTTAATCTCCATTTTTAAATCAACGATATGTCTATTCGCACTACAGTAGTAGGGTCCTACCCTTTTCCCGGCTGGCTTGAATTTGCCAGCCAGAACCTTGGCCAGTTTGGTCCTGCCGATGTGGAAGAAATGATTGATGACGCTGTGGTGGCGGCAGTGCATGATCAGGTCACGGCTGGCCTGGATGTGATCACTGATGGTGAACAGACGAGACTGGATTTCAATCTTTCATTCTATGGATTCATTAAAGGCATTGAACCCAATCACGCAGAAACCCGCAAATGGGGACCAGCGGCTCATGATCAGCGTGGCAAACACAGCATTGTTGAACCACTGACCGCACCCAATGGTTTGGGAGCCGTTGCAGAATACAAACGATTGCTACGGCTTGCTCCCAAGGGACCCGTATTAAAAACATCCGTACCCGGGCCATACACCTTAAGCGGTCGCATGCTGCCCAATAAACAATATCCGGATCGTTTCGCCATTACGGAAGCTCTGGTGCCCATCGTGCGCAAAGAACTCGAGGATCTTGTTGCCGCTGGTTGCCAGGAGATCACGGTTGACGAGCCATCAATGAGTTGCTATGCATATAAAGAAGACACCAAGCGCTTCGTGGATATCTTCAACCGCACAGTAGCACCGGTGGTTGGAAAAACAAGACTTTCTACCCATCTCTGTTTCGGAAATTTCAAAGGCCGTCCCGTAGGCTTCAGAAGCCTCAGACCCATGTTGCCGGATTTCCTGGAGATGACCATTGATGAGATGCACATCGAAATGGCCAATCGTGAATTTGCCGAATTAGAATTGCTGCAGCCTTTCGCGGAAAAAATGAACGTTGCCGTGGGCATCATCGATGTCAAAAACTACTATGTGGAAACGGTGGATGATGTAAAGTACCGCATTGAGAAATGCCTTAAATATGTTCCTGCAGAAAAGCTTTCTGTTGCACCAGATTGTGGCCTATCACAAACCGCGCGCTGGGCAGCAAAGCAGAAGTTGAAGAATATGGTGTTGGGGGCAAAGGCGTTTTAATTGGCCATTGTACCATTGGACCATTGTGCAATTGTACAATGGTCCAATGGTACAAATGCTCATTTGCCCGCATTAATCCTAACCGCGTGCTCGCGAATGATTCGTATTGTACTTGAATCCGTATCATACACAGAATACCATCCCTGCGTTTCATGTGGTGGATCTCCAATAAATTGATCACCTTTCTTCCAAATACCTTCCGGCTTAGCGGGTCGCCCCTCGCCTGCCCAGGCCCAAAAATTCACGCCTTGCAATAAGGAACTGCCTGTTTGAATATTACCGGCAACCATATCAAAGACAGCTGTGTAATATTGGTCCCGGATAGTCACCGGCGTTCCTGCAGCATGGTTGTTCAGGTCACGTGAGATCCCATATTCTTCAAGGACCACCGGTTTACCCAACATGGCTGCACGCATGAGATGATCCTGCAGATAACCCTTGGCATAGTTTACGGCAGGGCCATAGGTTGAATCTGCTTTCGCAGGATCATAGTAGCCCCAGTTCTGCACCCAGATGTGGATAGTGGCATAATCAATGCCCTTGTACACATGATCATTCACCATATCCGTGCCCGCATATGCGTTGGATGTATTGCCCTCGCTACCCGTGGTCACTAGGTGGTTGGTGTCCAGGGATTTAATGAAGGCCGATGTTTTATCTAACCAAATGGAAAAATCTTTCTTGTTATTCACGCCTCGGGGTTCGTTCGCCAGCTCCCAGGACATGATCGCCGGATCCTCACGGTAAGGCATACCTGTAATACTATTGGTTCTGCTGATGATGAACCGAAGATGATCCTCAAACATTTTCACAGCCTTTTCATTGCTGTAGAACTGCGCCGTGAATTCCTGGTAAGTACTCCAGTTGCCATTGGGTGCGGGTGGTGGATATGGAATGGAATCCGCAGCCCCGGCCCAAACAAGGTATTGCCCCATGCCTCCGCTCCAGTTCCAGAAATTATTCATGCACATCACGGCCACCATATCCCTTTTTGCCATTTCGGTCAGCAGAAAATCCAGTCCTTTCAACAGATCCTCGTTGTACTTGCCCGGTGCTGTTTGCAAGGATGGCAGCATCCGATACGGCTGGTCATCCGGACCTTCGGAACCCGCCATCACCCGCAGATTCTTCACGCCGATTTCTTCAAGCCTGTCGAGCTCCCGCACCAATCTTTCCCTATCGCCTCCTTCGCCCGTGGAACCCAGATTAATACCATACCAGAAATTGGTGCCCATAAACGTGTAGGGCTTACCGTTACGCAGAAACCTTCCCTGGGATACTTTTACAAAGCCTGCTTTTTCTTCTTTAGCAGTATTGCAGGAAATCATAAGCAGCAACAAAAAAAGAGCACAGAAAACTCTTGGCATATGGATGGGTTTGCATCAAATGTACTGAAACCATTAGCTTTACGCAATGACATTGATCCCGGCTTTGCAAAAAAATGAAGGCTTGTTGAAGGATATCGCCACACATACCGGCGATGCAGCGCAGATACATATCTGGTGGCTCGGACAAAGTGGATTCCTCGTCAGTCACCATGGATTTCAACTGCTTATTGATCCCTATTTATCAGACTCGCTGACAGTGAAATACGCCCAGACGGATAAACCGCATGTTCGGATGAGCGAACGCGTCATCGATCCTTCTCTGCTAAGAGGCGTCAATCTGGTGACCAGTAGCCACAACCATACGGACCACCTGGATGCAGAGACGCTGATCCCGCTCATTCAAAACAACCCCGGCATCAAGATGCTGATACCCGAGGCCAACCGGGCTTTCGTAACAGAAAGGATCCGGCAACCCTTCAGCTTTCCCATCGGCATCAATGACGGAGAGGAAGTGAATATCGATGGATTGCAGATTTATGGTATACCTGCTGCGCATAATACCCTCGACAGAAATGCAGATGGCAAATGTTTGTATATGGGTTTTGTATTTCGCCTGGGTGGTAAACATATTTATCACTCCGGAGATACGCTTTGGTTTGAAGGACTGGAACAATTACTTCAGCCATTCAATATTGACCTTGCCTTATTACCCATCAATGGAAACGAGCCTGCAAGAAAAGTATCAGGAAACCTTAATGCACGGGAGGCTGCACAACTGGCAAAGGCCATCGGTGCAAAACTCACCGTACCCTGCCACTATGATATGTTTACGTTTAATACAGAAGACCCCAATGTATTTGCCAGGGAAGCAACAAATGCCGGAATACAATACAAGATCATGCAACACGGGGAAAAAATAGCTATTAGCTAATAGCTATTAGCTACTTCAGCTCCACCCACATTTCCACTTCTACGGCAATATTGTTCGGGAGGGAATTCATCCCCACGGCGGCGCGTACATGTTTGCCATTCTCGCCAAATACTTCCACCATGAGGTCAGAAAATCCATTCATGACTTTGGGATGATCCCTGAAGGTATCGGTGCTGTTGACCATACCCATCACCCTTACAATGCGTTTGACTTTGTTGAGATCACCTACGTTTGCTTTGAGTGTAGCGATCATGCAAAGGCCCACATGTCTTGCGGCTTCGTAGCCCTGTTCCACCGTCAGTGTTTTGCCGAGTTTGCCGGTATCCACCGGCGTGTAAGTTCCGCATGCACCATGCCCGGAGAGATAAAGCATATTGCCCACCTGTACCGAAGTCACATAGTTGGCCATCGGTTTGTTGGGCGGCGGAATGGTTATTTTTTTATCGATGATATTCTTCTCCGCATCCTGCGCGAAAGAAGCAGATCCTATTGAAAGAAGCAGAAAAAATAGTATTGCTTTCATCCTTCTAAAATAGCTAATAGCTACTAGCTAATAGCTATTTTTTTTCCCCCTGCCGTCTGCACTTTTTTCAGTCTTTGCTTTTTTTCTTCCTGCATCCTTAATCGCTTTGTCAATGATCCATTCCAGTTGACCATTAATGCTGCGAAAATCGTCTGCAGCCCACTTCTCGAGGGC
Source organism: Chitinophagaceae bacterium (assembly GCA_049661025.1). Taxonomy (GTDB): domain Bacteria; phylum Bacteroidota; class Bacteroidia; order Chitinophagales; family Chitinophagaceae; genus Pollutibacter. Next base: position 7,869 of record JBASZQ010000116.1, read on the forward strand.
TGCAAACGTTTGTTCATCGATCCTTAATATAAACGACTTCTTACTCAAAGCGTTTTATTGATAAAGTGTTCCGGTATTGAGGATAGGCGTGGCACCTTTTTCACCACAGAGCACCACCATCAGATTGCTCACCATCGCCGCTTTTTTATCTTCATCGAGATGCACGATCTCTTTTTTCGACAAAGCTTCAAGGGCGAGTTCCACCATACCCACGGCACCTTCCACAATCTTGGTACGTGCGGCAACGATGGCAGAAGCCTGCTGGCGCTGCAACATAGCACCGGCAATTTCAGGTGCATAGGCGAGGTGACTGATCCTCGCTTCAGCGATACGGATCCCTGCTGCCCCCACACGCTCATTCAGTTCCTCCACCAGCATGGCGGTTACTTTCTCTCCACCTTCACGGAGTGTGATCTCCGCTGTAGCATCTTCCATGTTATCATATGCAAAGCTTACGGCCAGGTGCCTGATGGCGGCCTCACTCTGTATTTTGACATAATTGAAATAATCATCTACCTCAAAGGCAGCTTTGTACGTATCACTCACCTGCCACACGATCACCGCTGCAATCTCAATGGGGTTACCCATCTTATCGTTTACCTTCAGGCGTGTGCTTTCCAGGTTGTTCATCCGTAAAGAGTATTTCGCCTTGCTGAACAATGGATTCACAAACAGCAATCCGTTTTCTTTGATGGTACCTACATACTTACCGAAGAAAGTGAGGACCACCGAAAAATTGGGCTGGATCACCACCAATCCCTTAAAGAGAAATACGGCGGCTAAAAGTAACAGGATCCCTGAAAAAATCTTGATGCCTTCATCGCTACCATTTGCAATAATGAGTACTGCAGCAATCATTGAACCAATAGCCAGTAGTAAAGCCAGGTATCCGGACATCGGTCTGCGTATCTTTTCCATAATGTTAATTTGATATTAATATGATATCAAATGTAGAAAAGTGGTTGCACATAACATAAAGTTTTTACACAGGCTATAAGGACCTTGTTTTGCCTATGCCGGAATCCCTTATATTAGAGAAGTAAATCAACTGCTTATGCCACGCATTGTTGTGACCCTCGTATTCATCCTCCTCATAGCTGCCTGTAACCAGGCCAAAAAAGAAACGGAAACCGTGAAGCTTCCAACTTTTGAGTTGGTCAAAATGGACAAGTTCCATTTCAAATCATTTGTAGACTGTAATATGGCTGAGGCATGGATCGGCGATACCTTCCGGATCTTCCCGGGCAAGTACGGAGAAGATCCGTTGTGGGGCTATTCCGAAGAGCTGGAATTTGGTGATGGTCGCAATGCCATTGAAGCCTTTAAGCTGGAATACGAAAAATTCACAGACCCCATTATGCCGAAAAACGCATCGCCCGGCACACCAGGACTTCACGGCGCGGTCTGGTTTGAAACAGTATATCAGGATCCAAAAGACGCATCGGGTAAAACCCTTTATGCTATTTATCACAATGAGAACTATCCTGAAACACTTCCTTACGACAGCACAACGGGCGAAGGATATATCAATCATAAATGGCCGCAAGGATTAACGGGTCCTACCTCTCCCGCTGCCGTATGCAGGATTGGCGTGATGAAGTCTACCGATGGTGGCCACAGCTGGAGCAATCGCGGCCTTTTCATCGAGGACCTCCAACCCAGACTAACGCTGAAGCCGCATAATATTTCCGAGACCTTTGCTGGTGGTGTGGGTGATCCTTCTGCCGTGGCGAGTGGTGATTATCTTTTCCTTTTCTATGGAGAATATGGTTATCCCGGTGTGTATGATTCTGCCAATTTTGATCCAGATAAAGAATGGGCGGGACAGTGTGTAAGTGTGGCGAGGATCGCCTTAAAAGATCTTGATGATCCGCAGGGCAAAGCCAAACGCTGGGATGGAAAGGATTTTGAAGGTGCATGGAACGGCATCGGTATGCCCATCAATAGTCTACAGATACCGCGGGCAGAAGGCGGAGGACCGCAAAGTTCTCCTACAGGTGGATTTCATTGGGGGCCATCCGTAAGCTGGAACACCTACCTCAATTGCTGGGTCATGCTGATGGGCAAGGTGACGGGTACTTCCTGGAAAGGCAGCACACTTTGGATCTCATTCAATATGAATAAGGATCTGACCATTGGCGACAATTCACAACAATGGAGCAAACCTCAACTGCTGCTGGATCGAGGTCCGGGTCATATTGTTTGGTACCCTTCTCTGCAACCCATGGATACAAAGGAAGACATCGAGAATAAATATACCTGCCTGCGCCTGGGAAGAGAAGCACGCTTTTTCTTTAAGGACATGTATAAAGTGAATGGTAAGGACACCAGCGAGTACATCTCTGAATATAAGATCCGCTTTTCCAAATAATGAAGAGAGCAATTGTCACGGGTGCCAGTTCAGGGATGGGGCGTGGCTTAGCACTCCTCCTTGCCAAAGCTGGTTTTCGGGTAGCCATTACCGGCAGACGCCGGGAACTTCTGGACACCCTTGCGGTTCAGTATCCGGAAGCATTCATCGTTGCGTCTTTTGATGTAACGGAGATGCAGGACCTGTATGTAAGGCTGGATGATCTCGTGCAGCAGTTGGGTGGTCTTGATCTTTTCTTTCTGAGCGCTGGGGGTGGCGACCTCAATGAAGACTTAAACCAGGAAACGGATCAGGCAATGATCAACCTCAACATCACTGCATTTACCGCACAGGTTTCCTGGGCTTTCAATTTGTTCCGGAAACAGGGCCATGGTCATTTGGCCGCTATCAGTTCCATCGCAGGCCTGCGCGGCCTACGGCAATCGCCGGGATACCATGCCTGTAAGGCTTATCAGATCAATTACCTGCAGGGACTACAACAGCGCGTGGCACACGATGTACTGAACCTAACGGTAACGGATATCCGCCCCGGCTTTGTAGAAAATCCTGGTGCAAAAGGAAAAGGAAGATTCTGGGAGGCCCCTGTGGAAAAGGCTTCCCTACAGATTTTTAATGCAGTGAAGGCAAAAAAGAAGATCGTTTATATCACGAAACGATGGTGGCTGATCGGCAAACTCATTCCCCATGTTCCCGGCTTTATCTGGCGTAAACTTTAAAGGACCGGCAGAATACGCCTGGCCACCATCATCAGGTCAGCCAGTACCATTGCCGTGACGGCTTCCAACACCGGAGGCACACGTAACGCAATGCAGAGATCATGTCTTCCCTTTACCGAGAAAGCTTCTTTCACCCCGGTTTCCCAGTTCAATGTGAACTGCTCTTTGGGCGTGGATGAAGTGGGTTTGATGGCGATGCGAAATATAAGCGGGTTTCCATTGCTGATGCCTCCAACAATACCCCCTGCGTGATTGGTGGCCGTTTCGCCTTGCATGTTATTGATGACATCATTATGATCAATACCAAACATTTTGGCTGCTGCGAAGCCAGTGCCAAATTCAATTCCACGTACGGCGGGTATAGCAAATACGGCATGCGCCAGCAGGGACTCCAATGAATCAAAAAATGGCTCACCCAATCCTACCGGCACACCTGTTACCACACACTCTACAATTCCACCCACAGAGTCCTTGGCATCAATGCCCTTTTGCAATCCTTTCTCGATATCTTTTTCTCCACCCACTTCAATGATGGTGGCTTTGACTTGTATTTCGTCCAGCAACTTTTTTGCGATGACACCTGCAGCCACGAGTGCAACGGTAAGCCTGCCGCTGAAATGCCCGCCCCCACGATAGTCTTCAAATCCACCGAATTTCTGGTGTGCCACCCAGTCGGCATGCCCGGGCCTGGGCACTGCGCGAAGCTTATCATAATCACCAGAACGCGTATTCTTATTCTCAAAAAAAATGGTAATGGGTGCACCCGTAGTGTGACCATTATATAGTCCGCTCTTGAAAATCGGGAGATCTTCTTCCTGCCTTGGCGTTGTTCCTTTCTGGGTACCGCCTTTTCTGCGTTCAAGGTCTTCCAGAAAATCTTCAACAGCGAGGGGAAGTCCGGCCGGACAACCATCGATGTTCAGGCCCGCGGATTCACCATGTGATTCACCGAAAATGTTTACGCGAAATATTCTGCCAAATGCATTCATGCCAATTGTTTATTGTATAACGGCACCGAGTAGCCGCATATCGTCATAAAAATCAGGATAGGATTTATTGATCGCTTCCGCCTCATGGATCTCCGTCTCTCCATCCGCACCCAAGGCCGCCACGGCAATGGCCATAGCGATGCGGTGATCATGGTGAGAATGCGTTACTGCTGCTTTTAATTCACCTCCGCCATGGATCACCATGAGGTCATCCTGCAACTCGATCCGCACACCCATCTTCCCGAACTCTTCCTGTAAAGTTAAGGCCCTGTTGCTTTCTTTATGGGTTAGTCTTTTGGCACCGCTGATCACGGTAGTTCCCTGCGCATACGCGGCCAGGGCAACCAGCGGCGGAAACAGGTCAGGGCATTCTGTGGCATCAAACTGATATCCTTTCATTTTGCTCTTGCGGATCTCAATGGTCTTCGGCATTACAGACATCCCCACACCAGCGGCCATCATGGCCTGCAGTACGGCTTTGTCGGCCTGCGTAGACAGTGGATCCAATCCGGAAACCGTGATATCTCCGGCAATGGCGCCGGCCACCAGTAAAAAAGCGGCTCCACTCCAATCTCCTTCTACCTTATAATCAACCTTTCCCTGAATACCTTGCTTCCGGCCGGGGAAATAAAATGTTTCGTGATGCTGATGCTCCACTTCCCACCCAAAGTCTCTCAGCACCGCAAGGGTGAGATCGATGTATGGCTTACTCTTCAGGTCCTTCACGGTGATGGTCACGTCTTTGGCACCCACCGCTGCATATGCCATGAGCAGCCCCGTAAGAAACTGAGAACTCAATGAACCATCCACCTCCACATTTGCGGGTGTCAATGGGCCCTGGATCACCATCGGGAGCTTCCCATTATTAGATTGGATCTGAATACCGAGCTTGGGAAAGATCTCGTCAAAAAAATCCATGGGCCTGGTGGTCAGACTTCCGGTACCCGTTACCGTTAGTTTTCGGTTACTCACGGCCGTGATGGGCGTGAACATTCTGATACCAAGGCCGCTCTCGCCACAATCAATGACGTCATCAACCGGATTTACGCCGCTGCTGTTTACGATCAGTTTGCCCTCCTCCCAACGCGCTTCCGCGCCCAGCCTTTGGATATTCTGCAGGGCAGCTCTGTCGTCATTGCTGATACCAGGATTGTGGATCACCGTCTCCCCTTTTCGGATCAGGGCAGCTGCCAATGCACGCTGCATGGAGCTTTTAGATGCCGGCGCCTCAATACTGCCCTTAACGGCACCGGGTTGTATCTTTACGATCATGCTTTTACCAAGTTTTGCAACAGTTTTTCCAACTGTTTAAATTCCAATTCCTGCAACACACCTTTCCCAATCGCCTTCAGCAATACATAGTGGATCGATGAGCGCACCCGCTTCTTATCCATCTTCATGATGTTCACCACTTTCTCCAGTTTGAAATTTCCATCAATGGGAAGGCCATATTGTGACAATAGGTTGTCTACTTTCTCTGTGTGCCTGAAACCGGTGATGGCCTCACTTAGTTTGCACGCATAATGCATACCGATGGAAACCGCTTGTCCATGGCTGATCTCGTATTGGGTTTCAATGGCATGCCCAAGTGTATGTCCGAAATTAAGCAACTTACGATCCCCCATTTCAAACTCGTCTTTCTGCACTACAGCTGATTTCAACAAGGCATTGCGTTGGATGATCTCCGCCAGTAATTTCTTCTTCTTCTGCAGGCTGGCAATATTTTCCTGTTCAAGTATTGTAAACATTGCTGCATCACGGATGCAAGCATGCTTGATCACTTCAGCAAAGCCATCGGACCATAACACATCAGGTAATGACGACAAAAAGCTGGTATCATACAACAGAAAAGAGGGCTGCCGGATAAGGCCCACCATGTTTTTGTACTCCCCCACATCGATCCCATTCTTCCCACCAATGGCCGCATCTACCATCGCAAGAATGGTGGTGGGCACAAAGCCCACATTGATGCCCCGCATGTAAACCGATGCCACATAACCCGTGAGATCCGTGATCACACCGCCACCCACGCCAACCAATGTTGTCTTCCGGTCTGCTTCCAGTCCAATGAGTGTTTCAATCACTGAATCCGCCGTGGCCTGGATTTTATATGCTTCACCCGGTTTCAGACAGATCACGTTCCAGCCTTTGAACGCTTTATGGTGCGCACTGAAAACGTTTTCATCCGTTACAATAACCGTATTCTTCTTGTCCGTAATGGAAGAAAGTTTCTGAAAACGTTCTGAGAAATAATAGTCTGTTTTCTTCTCTCCGAAGCGGATGCTACGTGTTGGATTCATGAATATCGATACGTGTTTTTGAAATTTGTTCCATCTCCTGTGCGAAGGTCTTCTGCTGATGGTACTCCTCCTGCCGCTCAATATAATCCTGTGTTTGCTTAAAGGCACCCGGACTCACTGAGAAAGCGGTATAGCTCTCTTTCCATGCAAATGTTTCCTTGCTGAAATGATTGCTGCCGATGAAGCTGAGGCTTTCGTCTTTGAGTTGACGAACCACCTGCATCAGGTTCTGTGCGGGATGCAACTGCACCAACAGGTGCACATGATCCTCTCCGCCGCCGATGGCTTGCAGCCGCACACCTTTCTCTGCCATCGTCTTCTTCAGCCAGGAAAAATAAACCACTCGCAATACATTTTTGAGTAAGGGCTTATGATCCTCAACTTCAAGGATGACGTGAACAAAAAGGTATATGGTCTGCTGTTCCATTTATGCGTTCATGATCTGGTTTTGCCTGTTGATGGATTCCATATGCACGGCATCGAGATATTTGGTAATGAACTCACGGCTCAATCCAAGTTTATCAGACTTTCCATATGCACGTTCCAGGATCTGGTTCCAACGATTGGTTTGCAAAATGGTTACGTTATTGTCTTTCTTATACTTACCGATTTGATCCGCCACTTTCATCCGCTGACCCAGCAACAACATCAATTCATCATCCAACTGGTTGATCTGCTCGCGCAGTTTATCCAACGCCACATGGAAGTTCTCTGAAGATACGTCTTCTTTTCTCCAGATAATATTCGAGAGCATTTCAGACAACCTTTCCGGTGTGACCTGCTGCTTGGCATCGCTCCACGCATTGTCAGGATCAATATGGCTCTCGATCATCAATCCGTCGAAGTCAAGGTCGATCGCTTTCTGCGCCACATCGGCCAGAATATCTCTTCTGCCACAAATATGGGAAGGATCGTTGATGAGGATCATATCCGGATTTCTCCGCTTCATTTCAATGACCATATGCCACATCGGTGCATTGCGATATTCGGTGTTTCCGTAAGAAGAGAAACCACGATGGATAAGGCCGATGTTGTTCACGCCTGCTTTTGCCACCCGCTCCACTGCACCGGTCCACAGTTCCAGGTCAGGATTGATGGGGTTCTTGATCAGTACGGGCACATTCACACCACGCAATGCATCTGCTACTTCCTGCACACTAAAAGGGTTTACGGTAGTACGCGCACCGATCCACAACACATCCACATCAAAATGCAATGCATCTTCCACCTGTTTGCCCGTGGCTACTTCCACAGTGATAGGCAAACCCGTGTTTCGCTTGGCTTGCTGCAACCAGGGCAAACCCTTAGTGCCGATGCCTTCAAAACTACCGGGGCGTGTGCGGGGCTTCCAGATGCCGGCACGCAGCATGTCTACTTTCTCTGTGGCCTTCAGCCGGTCCGCTGTTTCCAGCACCTGTGCTTCCGTTTCAGCACTGCATGGCCCGGAGATAATCAACGGGCGTTTGTTCCATGTTTCCAGAATGTTCATCATCTTTAGTTTTACGCTATTAGCTAATAGCTATTTGCTAGTTGTTATTGGTTATTAGTAATGGTCACTCAACACTCCCCCTAAATCCTCACCCTAAAATCCTGCGTATTCGATTCGCGTCTTCCATCAACTCCCTCAGATAATCCCAGTTCTCTTTCTCCAGACAGCTCTTAAACTTCCTTAGCTGCGCGATGTGTTCATTGAGAACATCCAACACATTCTCGCGGTTCTGCATTAATATCGGCACCCACATATTGGGATTGCTTTTCGCCAACCGAACCGTACTTTCAAAACCCGCACTCGCCATTTCAAAAATGGCCTGGTCTTCCCGCTCTTTCTCCAACACGGTATTTGCCAATGCAAATGAGGTGATGTGCGAGATGTGGCTCACATAAGCCGCATGCAGATCATGATCATTGGCATCCATCTCAATCAGGTGCATCCCGATCTTGCGGAACATATTCCTCGTCCAATCCACTGCATCTGCATCCGCCGCTTCAGGATTGCAGATCACCACGGCCTTGTTCTCAAAAGCACCGCGTACCGCCGCAGCCGGACCACTGTACTCCGTACCCCACATCGGGTGTGCGGGCACATAGCGTTTTCTTTTCGGATGACCGTCTACGTTAGCAACCAATGCAGATTTCGTAGAGCCGAGGTCTATCAGGATCTGTTGATCGATCTTATCCAGCATCGATGGCAGGATCTCCACGATGCTGTCTACCGGAATGGCAAGGATCACCACATCGGAAGCCGCTATGGCGGCATCCATGGGCAGGATCTCATCTACCAATCCCAGTTCCAATGCCTGTTTCGCATGTGCTTCACTGGATTCCACTCCGATGATCCGTGACGCAAGTCCTTTCTCATTCAACTGCAAAGCCAGGCTTCCACCGATCAGGCCCACACCAACGACTGCTATTCTTTTTCTTTCCATAACCTTATTTGCTATTAGCTACTAGCTATTAGCTATTAGCTATTTGCTAGTAGCCTTTCTAAAGATTGTTCCAATTTCTCAACAGGACTGCACAAACTAATACGCACATAATGATCCCCCGCCGTGCCGAAAATTCCGCCGGGTGTAATGAATACATTTGATCCATACAACACTTTATCGCTCAGTGCATATCCACTTTCATCATTTGCCGGAACCTTGGCCCACACAAACATGCCCGTTTGTCCTTTATCATATGTGCATTCCAGGTGATCAAGGATCGCAAATACTTTTTGCCGACGCTCACCATAAACTTTATTCAAAGCATCGTACCATTCTTTGCCCAGCGTCAGCGCTTTCGCCGCCGCCAACTGAACAGGAAGAAACATACCACTGTCCATATTGCTCTTGAAGGTCAACACCTCATTGATCCTTTCTTTTGCGCCGGCAAGTATTCCCACTCTCCAGCCCGCCATATTCTGCGCCTTGCTGAGTGAGTTTAGCTCCAGCACAATATCTTTTGCACCCGGCAACGCAAGGATACTCTTTGGTGAATCATTCAGGATGAAACTGTATGGATTATCATGACAAATCAATATCCCATGTTTTTTCCCGAAAGCTACCAGCTGTTCAAACACTTCTTCGGTAGCGGCGGTTCCCGTGGGCATGTGCGGATAGTTGACCCACATGAGTTTCACGCGCGACAAATCTTCTTTCTCTAAGGCATCAAAATCTGGAAACCATCCATTGGCTTCCGTCAGGTTATAGCTGCGCACATTGCCACCAGCAAGCTTTACAGCGCTCTGGTAGGTAGGGTATCCAGGATTGGGTACCAGGGCTTCGTCTCCTTCCTCCAAATAGGTCATACAAATATGCATGATGCCTTCCTTGCTGCCGATGAGAGGCATGATCTCTGTATCCGGATCCAGTGTAACCCCATACCAGGTAGCATACCAGTCGGCAAAGGCCTTGCGCAACACAGGTGACCCTTTATAACTCTGATACGCATGAACATTGGGCTTTGCACTTTCTGCTGCCAACACTGCAATCACATCCGGATGCGGGGGAAGATCAGGACTACCGATGCCGAGGTTGATGATCTGTTTACCCTGTTTATTCAGTTCATCGATTTCCCGTAATTTCTTCGAGAAATAATATTCACCAATACCATTCAGCCTGCCCGATGTTTTGATCTCCTTCATCATGCTATTTTTTGTCCATTCCATTTTTATACACTCCATACACTTTCAGGTTCTCCGTAAGAGGACCGATCTGTGTGATGACCCTTTGAAACTGGCTGCGCGAATCAAACTCCATATCAGCGTGAAAACTGTATTTGAAATCAGAGCCCGGGATCGGAAAACTCTGCAGCTTACTGAGGTTGATGCCGCCATCTGCGATCCTCGACAAAACTTTTGCCAGGCTTCCCCGCGAATGATCCGTATTGAAATTTACCGATGCCTTGTTGGCATCTGCTGATTCCGCCACCTCACCTTCCCTGTGCAGGATCAGGAAGCGCGTATAGTTATTCTTCATGGTATGGATATTGGGTGCGATGATTTCCAGGTCAAACAACTCTGCGGCGAGTTTGCTCGCAATTGCAGCGATGTGTTTCGATTTCTTTTGGTGCACATGTTTGGCAGAGAGCGCAGTGTCTTCTGTTTCCACTAGCTTCCAGTGATGCTGATCCAGGTATCCCAGGCATTGTTGGAGGGCCATATGATGGGAGTGCACTTCACGGATATCTTCCAGTTTCACGCCAGGATTCACCAGGAGATTCTGTTTGATCTGCAGGTACACCTCCCCGGTGATACGGAGGTTTGATTTCTGCAGCAGGTTGTAATTGGGAAGGATACTTCCGGCAATGGAATTCTCGATGGCCATCACCCCTGCATCACTCTCCTTTTTATTGGCAGCGATCTTCACGACCTCCCGGAAAGTGGCACAAGGGATCACTTCCACGTCTTTGCCGAAATACTGACGTGCCGCCACCTGGTGGAAGGAACCTTCGAAACCCTGGATCGATACCCTTGCCGGGCTGTTGCTGTTGTTCGTTTTCGTTTGCATATAAAAAAAAATCCCGCCTCTCAGCGGGATCCTTTATGTTGGTTCGGTTTTTACTGCGAATCAGACAAAAGCAATCCCGCTCTATCGGTAAAATAGAATCCAAAATAAAAGTAACGGTATGCCCTTGCGTTTGTCATGAATCCAAATTTAGGAAACGAATCCATCCAACCAAATTTTTACCCCAAAATTTTACGACGCCCAAACCGGGAGAATAGCCTAAAAACCAGTCCACACAAGGATTTGAGGCCATTCCGTCTACGATGCCCAGCCCTTTCCATTGCCTGGAATCAAAAGTTTCGCTTATATTAAGGTGCATTCTTTTCATCATGAAGTCCGTTTTCAAACATCCTTTTTGGGCCATTCTGGGTTATGCACTGGTGCTTGGTGTGGCAACCGTATTGATCCGAAACCTGGAACTGCGGTGGCTGGTGATGAAGCCTTCCCTTGAACTCTACTCTGGCGCGTTAGCGCTATTGTTCCTGATCCTCGGAATCTGGCTGGCCAGAAAACTGAATGAACCCCGGAAGGAAAGTATTGAAAGTCAACCCGCCATCGCCCCCACCATCATTGATCCTGAAAAAGCATCGCAGAACGGTTTATCAGAGCGGGAACTTGAAGTATTGAGAGGAATGGCCGAGGGACTGAGTAATGCTGAGATCGGCGAGAGATTATTTCTCTCCACCCATACTGTGAAATCCCACGCAAGCCGTTTGTTTGAGAAACTGGATGTCAAAAGAAGAACGCAGGCCATTCAGAAAGGAAAAGCCCTTGGCATCATAGAAACATAGACCTACTTTAGTATGAATGAGGCGTATTGATGCGTATTTCATACTAAAGTATGAAGGCATCGGACCTTCCACCCGCTATCTTGCCCGCAAAACGACACAAATGAAAAAGATCATTCTTACGTATGGAATCATTGCCGGTATCATGGTGAGCGCGCTGATGTTGCTCGGCATTTTTATCAACAAAGACCACGATCTCACCCTTGGGATGATCTATGGATACGCCACCATGATCATGGCATTTTCTATGATCTATGTAGCCATCCGGCAGTTTCGGAATCAGTTCATGAACGGAAAAATCAGTTTTGGAAAGGCATTGTTGATTGGCCTGGGGATCACCCTGATCGCTTCCACGTTTTATGTATTGACCTGGGAGATCGAGTACAAGTATGTTTTTCCTGATTTCATGCAAGGATATGCCAAGGCGAGTCTTGAATCGATGAAAACTTCCGGCGCAAGTGCTGCCAGCATTCAACAGGCTACCTCAGAAATGGATGAAATGGTGAAGAGTTATAATGATCCGTTATACAGAATTCCGCTGACCTACGCGGAGATCCTGCCTGTGGGGGTGTTGATTTCGCTGATCTGCGCGTTTATTCTTAAGAGAAAGTGACTTGTTGAAAGTTGGAAGGTGGAAGTTTGAAGTTTGAAGTTGGAAGACGGTGCGTTTTCCTTCCACCTTCAAACTTCCACCTTCCACCTACTCATTAATTGGCTTCATTCATCCTGATCTTCCTGCCCTTGAACTTCTTGCCGTCAATGGCTTTGATCATCTTATTTGCGGCGGAAGGTTCAATCTCGATCCAGGAATTCATTTCCTTCATATCGATCTTGCCGAGCACGTCCTTCTTCAGATCGCTCATATCCAGAATAAACTGTAAGAAACTGGCTTTATAAAAACCGTCCTTGGTGCCAAGGTTTACAAAAAGCTTTTTGGCATTACCGCTGCTGGCATGACTGCTGCTTCTGCCCTCTGACCGCTGTCCTCTTCCCTCTGATCTACCGCCTCTTTCTGCGACCTGCGACCTGCCCACTGTAACTTGTTTATTCAGGTCTACGGCATTGGCATAGTACTGTAGGAACCGATCAAACTCCAACGCGGCAACGCGCTGCATGATTTCCTCTTTATCAATATGTGCAAACTTTTCCTTCAGCACGGGCAGGTATGCTTCATACTCGCCATGGCTGATATCGGCCTGCAACATCTTATCAATGAAATGGAAAAACTGCTTACGACATACATCGTTTCCAGAAGGAATATCGAGTTTATGAAAACGATTGTTCACCATTTTCTCAATCTGCCTGATCCGGTAAACTTCGCGAGGGGTGATGATGGACAAGCAAATCCCACTTCTGCCCGCACGGCCAGTACGGCCACTGCGGTGTGTATATACTTCCGGATCATCCGGCAGTTCATAGTTAATAACGTGTGTGATCCCCTGCACATCAATACCACGCGCAGCTACATCCGTTGCAATCAGTAATTGAATTCTTTTCTCGCGAAATCTGGACATCACCTTATCCCGCTGCTGCTGTGTAAGGTCGCCATGCAACGCTTCAATATCATAACCCTCACGGATAAGCGCTTCTGTAATTTCCTGGGCATCTGCCTTGGTGCGCGTAAATACGATTCCGTAAATACCCGGATTGAAATCAATGATACGCTTCAGGGTTTCGTATCTGTAGTTATGCGTGGTCTGGTAATACTGATGATCGATGTTGACATTGGTGGCATTCACTTTGCCAATGGTGAGCTCAAAAGGATCCTTCATGTAGCGCTTGCTAACCTGCTTTACTTCCTGTGGCATAGTGGCAGAGAACAACCAGGTGCTTTCGCGGGCCGGCGTATTCTGAAGGATGAACTCGATATCATCACGGAAGCCCATGTTTAACATCTCATCGGCCTCATCCAGTACAATATATTGGATCTTGTCAAGCTGGATCGCCTTGCGTTCTATCAGGTCGATCAATCGGCCTGGCGTAGCCACCACGATTTGGGTGCCTCTCTTCAGGTCGCGGATCTGCGTGGTGATAGAAGCACCGCCGTATACCGCAGTAACCAGTACATTCGCGAACTTCTTTTTGAAGTTCATCAGGTCATTGGTGATTTGCATGCAGAGTTCCCGGGTTGGACAAACCACGAGGGCCTGCGGGTGCTTTTCGTTCTTATCTACGAGTTGCAGCAAAGGAAGACCAAACGCTGCTGTTTTGCCGGTTCCCGTCTGCGCGAGACCAACAAAATCTTTGGTACCCTGGAGAAGCACGGGAATCGACTTCTCCTGAATGGGTGTGGGGGCTGTAAAACCGAGGTCTGCAATGGATTTTAGCAGGCCTTCCGCCAAACCCAGGGATTCAAATGTTGACATTTTGCAAAGATAAGGATATAATGTGGCAATGCGGTAGTGCGGCAATGTGGCAATGGAATACATGACCGGCGAGCACAATCCCGCATGTTTTTGTAATTTACCGTCGATGAAAAACGGTCTGCTGACAGGATTGCTGTGTTTACTCTGCTGGGCTGGACGGGCCCAGATCAGTCCGGCCGACAGTATGCGGCTGGCGCTGCTTGAGACGGAAAACGATTCTTCCCGCTTTTACACCCTTGCTTCATTGGGTTATTATTATGCCGATGTAAGGACGGATTCTTCGCTATACTTCCTCAAACTGGCCCAATCCCTGGCTATGAAAAACAATAAACCGCTCTCTGCGGCCTATGCGTTAAATGGGATCGGCGGTTCGTTGAGAAAGTTAAATGCATTTGGGCAGGGGCTGGAAGCGCTTCGGGAAGGATTTGACTATGCCAGTAATCCCAAAAACAAAGATGGTGCCTGGAAGGTTGGAAAGGAAGCTAGCAACCCCGCTATGATCACCGCCCAATTGCACCTGGAACTAGGGAATCTACTGGGAGCTACCAACAACATTGATCAGCAAGTATTCCACTATAAAGAAGGCGTGAATCTGGCCAACGCAAACGGGGATCTAAACGCACTTGGAAAACTTGCCGCGGCCATCGGAAGGATGTACTTTAAAAACAACCAGTTGGATTCTGCATTGATCCTGCTTCGGTTTGCTGTAGCCACAACAGAAAAGGCCGGTAATCAAAAAAACGTTTGTGGCTTGCTGAATGAGATGGGCCGGGTCTTTATCCAGAAAAACCGATTTGATTCTGCCAGCGTTTTCCTGTATACCGCAGAATCCATGGCCTTTGATACGGAGAACATGGCCAGCCTCGTGGAAACACATAAGATCCTCACCAACTATTATATCCAACAGGGGCGTAAAGATTCCAGTCTTTTCTATGCTCAGATGAGTCTGGATGAAGGACTGTCCGTTGATCGGGAAACCAACCTCGGGGTGGTTTACGAAAACCTGTTCCGCGCCTATGCGCTCAACAAGCAATTGGACAGTGCTTACAAATACCAAGGGCTTGCATTGACCACCAAGGACAGTCTTTACAACGAAAAGATCAAAGTATTGTCTGAATACCAGAACCTGAACTTCGCGGAAAAACTCAAGATCCAGGATCTGGAAAATGAAAAGGAACTCAATCAGGGCAGGAACAGGATCTATGGACTGCTTGCAGGTACCGGTCTCATCCTGTTCCTTGCATTTATTTTTTACCGAAACAGCAGGTTGAAACAAAAGGCGCACGATAAAATCCAGAAAGCATACAGCGAACTTAAGGAGACGCAGAAACAACTGATCCAGTCTGAAAAAATGGCTTCTCTTGGAGAGCTCACGGCCGGCATTGCACATGAGATCCAGAATCCATTGAATTTCGTCAAGAATTTTTCCGAGGTCAATCAGGAATTGGCAGATGAGTTGAAAGAATATATTGACAAAGGTGATATGGAAGAAGTGAAGGCGATTGCGGACGATATCAAGGCCAACCAGGAAAAAATCAAATACCACGGGGAGCGGGCAGATTCTATTGTGAAATCGATGTTGCAACACTCCCGTACCAGCACCAGCCAGAAAGAACCCACAGACATCAATGTGCTTTGCGATGAATATTGCAGGCTGGCATTTCATGGGATGCGTGCAAAAGACAAGAGCTTTAATGCAGAAGTAAAAACCCAACTCTCCAACATTCTGGTGCCGGTGAACGTGATCCGGCAAGACATTGGCCGGGTGGTACTCAATCTGATCAACAATGCGCTGTATGCAGTAGATAAAAAAGCAAAAAAAGGTTTACCTGCTTACAAGCCGGAGGTTTTGCTTACCACTTCCAAGACCGGAAACAGCATTGAGATCAAGATCAAGGATAATGGCGATGGTATTCCGGACAGTCTGAAAGAAAAAATCTTCCAACCTTTCTTTACCACCAAGCCCACCGGTGAGGGAACAGGCCTCGGTCTCAGCCTGAGCTATGATATTGTGACGAAGGGTCATGGCGGCGAGTTGCGGATGGATAGCAGGGAAGGCATCGGCACTACATTCACTATTATTATACCCATCACCGCCTGAATAAGATGAGACAATATATTGCTTTATGCTTCTTCCTTTATCTTCTTCCTTTCCCCACATGGGCGCAGGAATTGTTTGGGAGCGACAGCATACTGCAAATCAAGATCAGCGGCGACCTGCGCAGCCTGATGACAGATGATGGCGATAATCCATCGCAGCATCCCATCGATATACAATATCAGGATGACAAAGGCTCAACACTTCGGCTATCCATAGCCGCGAGAACAAGGGGCAATTTCAGAAGGACCATGGGCGGCTGCACTTACCCGCCCATCATGTTGTTGTTCCATGACTCCGTGAAACTGGCAGGAACCTTGTTCCACCAACAAAAAAAGTTGAAGCTGGTGATGCCCTGCAAAGGGGATCAGTATGTGGCCAAAGAATACCTGGCTTATAGGGTATACCAATTGCTTACACCGATGGCATTCAGGGCAAGGCTCGTTAAACTAACGTTAGAGGATACCCGAAAGAATAAAACATCAGAACCCTTTCTCGCCATGCTGTTGGAAGAAGAACATCAGCTTGCCACCAGGAATAGTATGGTTTCAGTGGAAAAGAAGATAGGTCCGAGGCAGGCAGAGGTTTCTGCGTTCCACAGGATGGCGGTATTTGAATACTTTATTGGCAATACGGACTGGTCTGTGGAGTATCTGCAGAATGTCAAATTGTTGGCCAAAGACAGTAACGGAATAGCCTACACGGTGCCCTATGATTTTGACCATGCGGGCATTGTGAGTCCGCCTTATGCCAAACCTGCAGAACAACTGCAGTTGAGCTCTGTCAGGGAGAGAAGGTACAGGGGGTACTGCCTTACAGACCTGAACCTGCTCAAGCCCTTCATTACGGAGTTTCTGCAAGCGAGGGATAAGATTAATTCATTATACGAAACCGCATCGTATCTTGATGCGTCAAACAAAAAGACGGCGGTAAAATTCATTGATGATTTTTACAGGATCATTGGGGACGAGGAAAAATGGAAAAAGGAGTTTGCTTACCCTTGTGATAAGAATGGGACCGGTAATGTAATCATCAGTGGAATGCAAAAAAGCAATAACTAACTTCAATAAATAAAGGACAACATTGTGTTTAACGGGATCTTATTAATCATCATACTGGTACAGATCAGGAAACTACTGATCAGGGACAATAAACTCCCTGACCTTCAGGTACTGATCCGGAATGCTTTCGCTGTGGTAGGTGTGTTGATTGCACTCTCCAATGCTGGTCCTATTGAAGACTATGCACGTGTTGTGATTGATATCCTTTTTGTTGTTACCATTTATATGGTGTTTAAAAGGGAAGAACTGCAATCCTACCGAAACACCATGTATGCTTTCATACCCATCGCCATACTGGGCATGATCCGGCATTTGCTGGCTTTCCTGCCGGCAAGCTGGGAAAAGGTAGCAGAAGACTACGTAGAAGCTGCTATGGCGTTTGGGATTATCTGGATGATTGCGATGCTGATCATCGCCAACAAGCAGAACAAGGCATTGAAGACTGCGCGGCAGATGATGGAAGAGGAAGAGAAGATGAAGCGGCTTGCAGAAGAACAACGGGAACGCCTGGAGATTCTCGTACAGGAACGTACCAAAGAGATCATGGAGCAGAAAGAAGAGTTGCAACAGGCAGTTGTGGACCTTAAAGCAGCGCAGGCACAATTGATCCACGCAGAGAAAATGGCTTCACTGGGTGAACTCACCGCAGGGATTGCCCACGAGATACAAAACCCTCTGAACTTCGTGAATAATTTCTCGGAAGTGAATCTGGAACTGGCGGCAGAACTGAAAGATGAAATTGATAAGACCAGCCTTGGAGAAGAGGATAAAACCAATCTCATCGCCATCACCAATATGATCCGTCAGAACCAGGACAAGATCACCTACCATGGTAAACGAGCAGACGGGATCGTAAAAGGGATGCTGCAGCATTCCAGGACGAGCACGGGCCAGAAAGAGGCGGTGGACCTGAATGCGATGGTTGATGAGTATGTTCGGTTGAGTTATCATGGACTAAGAGCAAAGGATAAAACCTTCAACGCAACCATCGACCAGCACCTGGACCCAGCCGTTGGACAAGTGAAGGTCATTCCGCAGGATATGGGCCGTACCTTATTGAACATATTGAATAATGCGTTTTATGCGGTGCATGATAAACAAGGTAAAACAGGGGCAGGTTATCAACCTACCATTGTGGTGAGCACGAGGTTGATCGACAAAGGAAGGAAATGGGTTCATGTTAAAGTAAGGGACAATGGAAACGGTATACCGGATGATATCCGCGACAAGATCTTCCAGCCCTTCTTTACGACGAAGCCCACTGGAAAAGGTACCGGCTTAGGACTCAGTCTGAGTTATGATATTGTTACGAAAGGGCATGGCGGGGAACTCAAACTGGATTCAAAGGATGGAGAATTTACGGAGTTTACAATCATATTACCATTACAATAGCTATTAGCTAGTAGCTAATAGCTAATTATAAACATAACTACATATGAAGATCCTAGTTGTTGATGACGAAAAAGATATCCAGATGCTTTTTGAACAGCGCTTCAGGAAGGAACTGCGCAATGGTACCGTAGAACTGGCATTCGCTTTTTCCGGCGAAGATGCACTGTCTTACCTGGCCGCGCACCATCATGAAGCAGTGTTGATTTTGTCTGACATCAATATGCCGGGCATGAGCGGCCTTGATCTGTTGCACAAGATCAAAATGCGTTTTGAAGTCCCCCCACCCCCACCACCGGTAGTGATGATGATCACGGCCTACGGTGATGCAGAAAATTACGCCAAAGCGATGGAGTTGGGTGCAGACGACTTTCTGACCAAACCCCTCGATTTTAATTTACTGAAGGAAAAGCTTAAATTGAACTGATGGCTAAAATACTAGTTGCAGATGATGAGGCAGATCTCGAATTCCTGATCAAACAAAAGTTCAGGAAACAGATCCGTGACCAGCAGTACGAGTTCGTATTTGCCATGAATGGCAGGCAGGCGCTTGACCGTATCGAGGAGCATCCTGATATCGATATCGTGCTGAGTGATATCAATATGCCGGAGATGGATGGATTAACGCTGTTGTCTAAACTACATGAATCTTCTCCGTTGATCAAAGCAGTGATCATTTCGGCCTACGGCGATATGGATAATATCCGCTCCGCAATGAACAAGGGCGCTTTTGACTTCTTGTTGAAGCCAGTAGACTTTAAGGACCTGGAGATGACCATGGACAAGACCCTGGAACATGTGCGCCAGGTGAAATCAACATTGAAAGCGATTAGGGAAAACAATATCCTAAAAATGTATGTGGACGAGAGTGTGATAGACTACATGAGTAAGGGAGATTTTGAATCATCCGTAACACGCAATGAGCACATTGATGCTACCGTGATATTTGTTGATATCTGCTCTTTCACTTCAATTGCCGAAACACAGCCTGTTAACAATGTAGTGACCTTACTGAACCAATATTTTGATATCATCGTACAGGAGATCATTGACCAGAAAGGACATGTTGATAAGTTCATTGGAGACGCGGTGATGGCTGTATTCCGCGGCGACTTTCACCTTGAGCGCGCCGTACAGGCCAGTCTGGCTATCCGTAAACAAATTGAAAGTTTGGGTAAGGACGAAGACATTAATTTCTATCCCAAAGTTTCAACCGGACTTAATTCAGGAGATCTGATCTCAGGAAATATCGGCGCCACCACGCTCCGTCGGCTAGACTATACCGTTATTGGTGATGTCGTAAACACCGCGCAACGCTTGCAATCTGCTGCAAAACCGGGACAGATCATCGTGAATGAAATGATCTATAACAAGATCAAGGATAGTTTCAGATGTGAAAGCCTTGGCGAAGTGTTGCTGAAAAACAAAAGTCTCCCCGCCCACATTTACAACATCATTGAATAACATGCCTTCCCCTGACCACTTACCCTTAACACTAAACAAAGCCTACCTAATGTTAGGTATTTTTTAAATATGATATTATCCTAATTTGTCCTCGGATGTTCAAATCAGTGATGAAAAGAGCATTCTCAGATTAGGCAATAGGTGTTAATATACGAATGGGCTGCATATTCTTATGCGGCCCTCTTTTTTTTACGGGATTTAGCTGATGACGCCTTTCAGGCGAAGAGAATCGATGACTTTGTTGATATTGGGAAAATCAGACTTGGCGATAATATTCCTTCGATGGGCATAAACGGTAGCGCGGGACAAGCCGGTCTTTAAGGTGATATCATTTACATCATCTCCTTTGGCGATCATCTGTAGAATATCCAGTTCCCGGGGTGAAAATGAAGTGAGCCCACTTTCGGCCACATCGTATTTGTCTGGCGTATACAGGTAAACCACTTCCCCCGAGGAGCTCAGGTTGATCACAGGCAGACCATGTTTTTTGAGATGATCGATATCCACGATGTAGCCACCGGTGATTTTGACATTACCTTCATCGTCCCAGATCAGGGGTCTGAATTGCATCATGACCCGGCAGGTATGGCCATTTTTCTTAGTGAGGGTAAAGTCCATATTGACCTGGACGTCGTAGCTGCCATTGAACTGGTTTCGCATCACCTGGAAACAGGCCATCGTTGCTTTGCATACCAGTAAAAGGTGTTCCTGCTGAATGATGAGCGGAAGAAACTCGGTCATGGCATCGGCCATCCATTCCTTGCTGGTGAACCCGGTTATGCTTTCAACTTTTGAACCGAGATAGAAGAATTTATTCTTGGGGACTGAAAACAGGTAAGGGAGGCATCGGCCAATACAATAGGTGGGTGGAAATTTCAGGATGAGGTTTTCCACTTCTTTGTCTGAGAGTTCCAGAATTTGCTCATTCTGGTCCAGACAAGCCATCATTTCGCTAATCAGGGCTCTAATGCGTTTCTTCACTAATCAGGTATAACTACCTGAAATTACAGAAATATTCAATATGAACATTACCGCATTGCCACATTGTCTAATTGGCCAATTAAAAAAAAAAGCCCTTCCGTAGAAACGGAACGGCCTCAACGATTGCTTGCCATATAAAAAGTCTTACTTCTTCAGGGAGTCAACTACAGCTTTAACTGTAGAGTCAGCCTTAGCAGCAGTAGAATCCATTGCAGATTTAGCTGAATCTACAATAGCAGATACTGTTGAGTCAGCTACAGCTACTGTAGAATCAACTTTAGCTTCTGCTGATTCAGTAGAACCGCCGCAAGAGGCGAGGGCTGCGATAGCCAGGATTGCGAATACCTTTTTCATTCCTTGAAATTTTTTGTGTTGATGTATTGAACATTAATACGCTACGGGGTAAAAAGGTAACCTGTCTTTTTTAAAATTATTTTTTCGTTGTTTTGGGGGGTAATTTGGGTTACAAAACCGCAGGTTTGCGTATTAATAACGGTCAGGTGAGCAATTATTACAAAGAAGCTGAGCTACTTAAAAGGCTGGGAAATAACGAGAAAGCAGCGATCGAGGCCATATATAAAGACAATTACCGGCTCATTCAGCAGTTGGTTGTCAATAATAATGGGTCTGAGGACGATGCAAGGGATATTTTTCAGGAGGCATTGATTGTATTGTATCAGAAGGCTCAGGATGAGACTTTTGAACTCAATTGCCAGATCAAGACCTATATCTATTCTATTTGCAGGAGGCTCTGGCTCAAGCGGTTACAGCAAAACCGCCGTTTTGAGACCCCGGTTGACAATTTTGAGGAGATGGTACCGGTTGAGGAAGATGTGGAGGTGCATTTGAAGCACGAAAGGCAGTACGGGATCATGAGGAGTGCTTTGGGAAAGATTGGCGAACCATGTAAGAGTCTGTTAGAAGCTTTTTACATACATAATAAGAATATGGCAGAGATATCCTCGTTTTTTGGATATACGAATGCCGATAACGCCAAGAATCAGAAGTATAAATGCCTCATGAGGCTGAAGAAACTATTCTTTGCTCAATATAAAAACGGTAATTAATCAATGGACCAGATCGCTTTACTTGATGCTACGGAGCGCTACCTGAAGGGTGAGATGAATGATCAGGAGAAGCTGATGTTCGAAGAACTCCGCCAAACCAATCCCGAAGTGGATCAGTTTGTGGTGGAACATCTGTTTTTCATGGGCCAGCTTGACCGCTATGCGGACCTTAAGCTATATCGCGCCAACATCTATGACGTACACCATACCCTGAAGGAAACCGGTGATATCACAGAAATGAAGCCCGTAGAACAGGCTTCCGTGATCCAGATGTGGAACAAATACCGCCGTACCATCGCGGTAGCGGCCTCCATCGCCCTCATCACTACCCTGATGATCGGGTCAATGTTTTACTTCCTGAGTCCGAAACCTACCAAGGAAATTGAAGCGCTGAGAAAACAGGTGTATGACCTCAGTGTCAAAACTAATACGCAGGGCGTGCAGATCAACGCGGTAAAAGACAAGGTAGATCCTAAAACAACGGTTAGCTATAGCGGTACGAGTTTCGCGATTGACCCCCGTGGTTATCTGCTGACCTCCGCCCACGTGGTAGCCAACGCTTCCCGGATCTATGTACAGAATAAAGATGGTATTGATTACAGGGCTAAATTAGTATACACAGACAAGTTGAAAGACCTGGCTGTTTTGAAAATAGAAGACGAGGACTTCAAAAACCTCGGGTCCCTACCCTATGCTTTTCGCAAATCCAATGCAGAACTTTCTGAGCCGGTTTTCACCCTCGGGTTCCCCAAGAATGATATCGTTTATGGAGAAGGTTACCTGAGTGCCATCAATGGTCTTAAAGGCGATACTATGGCCAGCCAGATCACGATTTCTGCTAACCCCGGAAATTCCGGTGGCCCCGTGCTGAATAAGAATGGTGAACTGATCGGTATCCTCAATGCCCGTCAGACTTCTGCAGAAGGCGTTGTATTTGCCATCAAATCGAAGTACATCCTCGAAACACTGGAAGAACTGAAGAAAATAGACACGGGTGTTTCTTCCCTGAAAGTTCCTACCACCTCTGCGCTTCGTGGACTTGACCGTACAAAACAGGTGGAGAAGATGAGGGAATGTGTGTATATGGTTAAGGTTGTGATGTAACCAAGAATCAACAATTGACAATTAATAATTGGCAATTAGCAATTGGCACTGGTGACTAGAACCTAGATTCTAGATACCAGTGCCAATTGTCAATTTCCAATTGCCAATTGTTGTTTACCAAAGATTGGTTGGATATTGGTTTGCAGCTACTAGTTTATTAACCGCTTCTTTTACCGCGGGCGCATCTTCCTTATATGTTACCCCAAACCAACTTGCGCTCGTGCCAATCACGCGCACTTCGCCGCTACCTGATTTAATAAACGAATCCGCTACAATAGGAATGAAGAATTCAGACTTGGGCACATTGATCTGCGCATCCAGAAACTCATTGAACAACTTCTCACTGTAGTCGAAAATACCGGGAGAGAAACACCAGAAGTTCATCGATACTTTAGAATCGCTGGGGATCACATGTGGCTCCTGGTTATCGTCACACACCACCTGACCATCTTTTTGGTGGATGTTGAGTCGCTCCCGCACCGAAACCAAATTTCCCTCTTTATCCAATTCACAAACCCCGCGATTAACGGTACCGTGATCGGACAATGTATTCAATAAATGATATCCAATGATAGACCAAGTGCTGTTATTGCAGTCTGAAGTCAGGAACTGATAGGCTTTATCAAACGCATCCTTGCCATAAAAATCATCGGCATTGATCACCGCAAAAGGCTCATGAACGGCATCCTTTGCACACAATACAGCATGCGCCGTTCCCCAGGGCTTGGTGCGGTCCGCAGGGATCTGCCGAGCACCCAGAAAAGCATGAAGATCCTGGTAAACGTACGCCGTCTCTACTTTGCCTTTGAGCTTCGGCTCAAATATGTTCTTGAAATTTTCTGCAAACTCTTCCCGGATGATAAAAACTACCTTGCCGAAACCCGCCCTGATGGCGTCATAAATGGAATAGTCCATGATGGTTTCTCCGGAGGGCCCGAAGGATTCAATTTGTTTCATTCCCCCATAACGGGATGCCATTCCGGCGGCAAGGATCAAAAGGGTTGGTTTCATTCGGCTCGATTTAATAATTTGACGGCAAATCTAGTGCTTAAATGCCTTTATCTCACTCCGCAGATGCGTTGAATTGGTTTCACCTGCTTGCCCGGGAAAAGATCATTACCCAAAGCATACGGAGTTACATATGCGAACAAAACGAAATTTCCTGGGATATATTGAGAACCGACCTCATCCACACGGTTTGTTCCGGCAATAAATTTTTTAAGCTGAGATACTACCTGGAGGAAGCAATCTCCCTCGGCCACAAAGCCGTACACACTTACGGCGGGGCCTGGTCAAATCACATCGTGGCCACCGCATTTGCCGCCCAGGCCTGCGGAATTCAAAGCACCGGCTATATCCGCGGCGAAGAACCCGCCGTCTGGTCGCAGACCCTAAAGGACGCTCAGGCCTATGGTATGAAACTCGTGTTCTTACCAAGGGCAGCATTTGATCAAGAGGCTTCTTCCACCTTCCACCTTCCAACTTCTACCTTGATTCCAATGGGTGGTTACGGAGTAAAAGGCGCCAAAGGTGCCAGCGAGATCCTGCACTATGCAGCCCATCAAAACTATACCCATATCTTCTGCGCCGCCGGAACAGGGACCATGGCCGCCGGGCTCTGCCAAACCGCCGGTGAGGCAGCGGTCTGGGTGGTGAACGTAGTCGGAATGAATAACCCAATAACCAATAACTTACTAACCGCTATTCAGTCCCTCACCCCAAACGCTACCCTTACCATCCTAAACGCTGCTTTCGGTGGTTTCGCGAAATCCAGCCCGGCCCTCATCGATTTTATAAATCGGTTCTATCAACAAAATAGTATACCCACTGATTTCGTTTATACAGCCAGACTGATGTTCGCCATCGAAGACCTATTGCACAAAAAAGTACTTCCTAAAGGGAGCCGGATCCTGGCTATCCATAGCGGCGGACTGCAAGGCAATAATTCTTTAAAATCTGGCTTACTGGGTTTTTAACCGGGCATAGCAATTATATTTGTTATTCCAGATGTTTACCAACGCTGTTTATGCGCTACCCGCAAATGCTGAAACCTTTATTTTACATAGCCCTATTTAATGCATTGTGGATCAAAGCGTTTAGTCAAGATACCTTGCCAAAAGTTTCAGTGAAACACAAGCAGGCAAAAGTGATCGTCAGCTGGGTAAATCCATATTCCGATGTGGTGCTGATCAATATCCAGCGTTCCGCAGATTCCCTCAAAAATTTCAAAACCATCCTTAGCGTTGCCGATCCCGGAGGGCTCACCAATGGATTTCTGGATAGCAAGGCACCGGATCTAAAGCAGTTCTATCGGCTATATGTGCAACGTGAAGGAGGCAAGTATTTTTTCACTGACCCCATAAAGCCAACACCGGATACCGCCAGGCCCAAACCAAAGACTACGCCGGCCGCAACCAAAACAACTGCTCCAAAGACGGGCACTTCATCGTCCCCAGATCCCGTTCCAACTGAACCGATCCAACCGCCAAACGGTTCCGGCGGCGACGAGTCTGATCCTCGGAATGCCAACTTTAAACCAGAGAAGAACAGTAGCCAAAAGGTGAAATTCTCCAATACAAAATCACCAGGAGCGGACACCAACAAGGTTGCACAGGCACCTGTTCGGGAGATGAAACCTCCGCCAGTCTACATTTTTGTGAACTCCATCGGCCAGGTCATTGTCATAACCCCGGAAGACAAGAAAAGCCTTTATACTGTAAAATTTGTAACGGAATCCAGCGGCCAGCCTGCACTCACCCTCGCTAAGATCAAGGACAGCCATATTACATTGGATAAAACCAATTTCCATTCATCAGGCTGGTACAAGTGCGAGATCTATGAAAATGAGAAATACCGCAGTAACCTGCGGGTGTTTATTCCAAAAGACTAAGTGATTTTACCTATCCTACTTTAAAAAACCATTTCAGATTGAAACACTTCACTGAAGCCCTTGATAATCAACTGCTTCACATCATCCATCTCTAATTTATATCCAAGTTCTTTTTCGAGACTGGTCACCTGCTTATCCTGGATACCACAAGGAACAATGTGACCAAAATAGTTGAGGTCCGTATTCACATTAAAGGCAAAACCATGCATAGTGATCCACCGGCTGCACCGCACCCCCATCGCGCAAATCTTACGCTCCTGACCCTTCACATCGGGATCCAGCCAGACCCCGGTTTCGCCCGGACTTCTATCTCCCTTTAATCCATAATGCGCCATCACACGGATGATCACTTCCTCCAGGTTTCGCAAATACTTACCGATATCGGTATACCATTTCTCGAGATCCAAAATCGGATAGCCCACAATCTGGCCCGGCCCATGAAAGGTGATATCGCCCCCGCGGTTGGTAGGATAAAACTCGATGCCCTTTTTCGCCCGGTCCTCTTCACTGATCAATACGTTGTCCATGCTTCCGCTCTTGCCAAGCGTATACACTGGCGGATGCTCAACAAACAGCAAATAGTTGGAAGTTGGAAGTTGGAAGGGGTCCGTGATGCCTTGCACTCTAGCCTCACCTTTGATAGCGAGCCCTTGCTGTAAAAGCGATTCCTGCAATTCCCAGGCTTCTTTATAGCGCATGTTTCCAAGGTCTCGGACGATGACTTCCATCTTGCAAAAATAGCTAATAGCTAGTAGCAAAAATTAGCTACTAGCTAATAGCTAATAGCTAATTTTGCCTGATGAATGATCCATCTGAATTTGAGGACGGCCAGGAAGAAATGTATGAGCGATTGTCGATCAAGGTTGATAAGGGCCAGGAACCCTTGCGGATCGATAAATTTCTGCAGAACCGGATCGAGAATGCCACGCGCAACAAAATCCAGAAGGCCATCGATGTGGGTCATGTGCTGGTGAATGAGAAGCTGGTTAAGTCGAATTATAAAGTAAAGCCGGGCGACCAGATCATCGCCTATTCCGATACCGATCCCGAGAGTTATGACATCGTCCCGGAAGAGATGCCCCTTAATATTGTGTATGAGGACGATGACGTGCTGGTGATCAACAAGCCCGCCGGACTGGTAGTGCACCCCGGGTGCGGCAACCCGAACGGCACCCTCGTGAACGGCATCGCACATTATCTCAAGCTCCAGCAGCCTGAACTTGATGAAAACAGCCTGCCGCGTTTTGGCATGGTGCATCGCATCGATAAAAATACCAGTGGACTCCTGCTACTCGCGAAGTCAGACAAAGCAGCGAAGGACCTGGCCGACCAGTTTTTTGACCATACGGTGGATCGTAAATACATCGCCTTGGTCTGGGGGAATTTTGAGGAAGAGGAAGGCACCATCACCGGCCATGTGGGCAGGCACCAGCGCTTTCGTAAGATCATGGACGTCTATCCAGATGGCGAATATGGCAAGGAAGCGGTTACGCATTACCGTGTGCTGGAGCGTATGAACTATGTGACGCTTGTGGAATGCCAGTTGGAGACGGGCCGTACCCACCAGATCCGCGTGCACATGCAACACATCGGCCACTCCTTATTTAATGACGACACATACGGCGGCGACAGGATCGTGAAGGGAACCATTTTTGCGAAATACAAGCAGTTTGTAGAAAACTGTTTCACCATCTGCCCGAGGCATGCACTACACGCGCAAACCCTCGGCTTTACCCATCCGCGCAGTCGGCAGAGAATGTTATTTACGAGTGACCTGCCGCCGGATATGGAGCAGTTGATTGCAAAGTGGCGAAACTATATTGGGCATAAAGGCATTGAGGCATAATAGAGAAATTGGGCATAGGGCACGGGGCATTGGGAGAAATTGGGCATTGGGCATTGGTTATTCGGAGAAGTCCGAAAGTGTTGCCGTGAACACGCCACGTTCCTTGCCTTTCATTACCACCTTCCAGTTGCCGTTGTAACGGATGAGGGTGGGTACCATATAGTTCTTGAACGGAGAGATCTCCACTTCCATCGATACATCAAAAGCATAGACACCGGCGCTGTAGCTGAGGGAATAATTCCGTGCGAGCACCTGAAAATTGCTATAGTCAAACCAGGTCACCATTTCATCGATCACCACTTTATCCGGATCACCGCCCTCATCTTTCGTTTTAGCTTTCACGGAGAATACATAGCAAAGCTTGCCTTTTCGGTCCTGCACATCTATGGAGAAATCATAGTAAGGCGCCAATTCATCGTCAAAAACGGCGGCCTTGTTGCCCATCAGCGGAATGCCAGGGATGCGCATGCCGGGATTGAAGAACAGCATCTTGAGTTGTTCTTTATGTTTTTCCATGCCCGACTTGCCGGCCAGGCTTCGTTCTGTTCCACTGACGATGTTGTTCTCATTGCAGACCGTATCAAAGGCAAAAAACAATGAGGCATAGAGCGAGGCCGTATAATAATTGTATCCCCCTTTTTTATCAAAGAAATCACCCGTTACCTGTTCTTCATCTTTGATAGTATGCCGGCAATTGTTGATACGCTCCTGCCGGGTTCTACTAAAGAGTGAGGCTTCGGTACGGCCTTTTTTATCCATCATGCGGATGTCGTTGATCGCGGAAAACCGGAGTACGCGAAGGTTCTTGAAGGCCTTGTAAAAGCTGGTGTCTTCTTTCACGCGCTGGATAAACCCACGTACGTCTGTGCCGGAGCGGATAACAACTTCCGATAGCGTCACTACCCTGCCATCGATGGTGTCTTTTTGCTGGCCGCGCGTGGTGCAGGCCAGGAAGAGAAGGCCGATGATGATGCCGAAGCGGCTCATTTGGCGAAGAGCATGCGGTAGTCTGTACGCACTTTTCCCTTGGAGATATCGTCCAGCTTTCCCTTGATCAGCTTACGCTTGAGTAGAGAAATTTTATCGATGAACAGTTTTCCATCGATGTGATCATATTCATGCAGGATCACCCGGGCGGTGATGCCGTGAAAAGTCTTGATATGTTCCTGGAACTGCTCATCCTGATACCGCAGGGTCACTTCCTCATTGCGCACAATATCTTCCCGGATCTTGGGGATGCTGAGACAGCCCTCGTTATAACTCCACTCCTGGCCGTTGAGGCTTACGATGTGGGCATTGATGAAGACCTGCTTCACCCCTGGAGCATCGGTATATTCTTCTTTTTCATCCTCGTCCATCCCATCAAAAATCTGGGTGCTGTCGATCACAAAAAGCCTGACGGATTTATTGATTTGTGGCGCAGCAAGGCCCACGCCGTTGGAATTGTACATGGTTTCCCACATATCTGCGATGAGTTTATCCAGCTGCGGGTAGTCTTGATCAATGTCAGCTGCCACCTGCCTGAGAACAGGATGACCGTATGCTACGATGGGGAGAATCATAGCGCAAAGGTAAGATGGAATCCTGGAATCCGGGAATCTGGGAAACCTGGAATCCGGGAATTGGAATCCGGGATTCCGAAACGCCTGGATTCCCGATTTACAGGATTCCAGGCTTCCTGGATTCCAAATACTCCTGCAACATAATCGTTGCCGCCACCACATCAACTACTCCCTTCTCCCTCCTCTCTTTCTTCTTAAGCCCCATTTCCCGAATAGCATCGCTGGCCATTTTGGATGTGAAGCGTTCATCCACAAGCTCAACTTTCACAGAGGGAAAATGACGTTTCAGCTTTTTGGAAAAATCCCGCGCACCGGCAGTAGCATGGGTCTCAGAATCATCCAGGTTAAGCGGCTCACCAACGATGATGGTTTCCACCTGTTCTTTGGAAAGATAATCGCGTAAAAAAACCAGCGCCATATGCGTGTCTACGGTGGTGAGGCCTGTTGCAATGATCTGCAATGGGTCCGTCACGGCAATGCCGGTTCGTTTTTTACCGTAGTCAATGGCCATAATCCTCATTACCTAAAAATAGCTAATAGCTACTAGCTAATAGCTATTAAAAAAAGAGGTCAGCTAACACGAAAACCATAAACACCACAGACGCAATCCCATTGGCTGTCATGAATGCAAGGTTTACGCGGGAAAGATCATTGGGTTTTACGATGGAATGCTGATAGATCAACATACCAATAAATACCGCCACGCCGATCCAGTACCAAATGCCGAAACCGCCATAGAGACCGGCTGCTATTACAAAGATGGAAGATAGAAGGTGGAGGGCGGAAGAGACCATGAGTGCTTTTGGTTTACCCAACCATGCGGGGATGGAATACAGTTGCTGCGAACGATCAAACTCCACATCCTGTAAAGCATAGATGATGTCAAATCCACTTACCCATGTTAAAACTGCAAGGGAGAAGAGGATGGGGAGTAGGGAAAAGTAACCCGTGACCGCCAGAAATGCGCCTATAGGTGCCAGTGATAAACCAACGCCCAGAATAATATGACAAAGCGGTGTGAAGCGCTTGGTATAACTATACCCCAACACCACCAAAAGAGCCACCGGAGAAAGGTAAAAACAAATTGGATTAATGAACCAGGTAAAGGCGATGAACAAAATGCAGTTCACGATCGTGAAGGCAAGCGCATTGCCCGGCGTAATAATGCCCTTCGGAATTTCACGGATAGCCGTGCGCGGATTCAGTGCATCGTACTTGCGATCCAGATAACGGTTGAAGGCCATGGCCGCACTTCGTGCCGTCACCATACAACCCAAGACAAGGAGGAACAGGGTGAGGGTTGAGGGGGAGGTTAAAGCACTAAAACGCTCTTCCTCATATATGCTACCAGCCCGCCCTGCAAAAGGGATTTGCCCATATTGTTTATAAAATAATCCGATGAAAAATCCGATCAACGCAAAGGGCAGCGCAAAGATGGTATGGGAAAACTTGACAAGCGATAAATAGTTCTTGATCATGACGGCACAAAGGTAACGCTTATCTATACCTCTTATACACCTCCCAGAACACAATACCTGCAGCAACGGAGATATTGAGCGAGTGTTTCATCCCACTCTGCGGGATCTCAATGACAGCATCACAGAGCGCTAGCGCGGCATCCTGCACGCCCTCCACTTCATTACCAAGGATCAAGGCCCATTTTTCTTCTGGTTGTATAGTCCAATCCATCAGCGATGTACTCCCTTCCGTTTGCTCCACGGCACAAACCTTAAACCCTAGACCCTTAACCCTTTCAATAGCGGACGTAATATTCTCTTCATACTCCCAGCGCACCGTCTCCGTAGCTCCAAGTGCCGTCTTCTGAATATCGCGATGCGGCGGCCGCGGGGTGTATCCACACAGCACAATGCCTTCAAGTAAAAATGCATCTGCCGTACGAAACACAGAACCTACATTGTTCATGCTGCGCACATTATCCAATAGGATGATCACGGGGATTTTCTCCGACCGATGGAATTCATCGATGGACTTACGTTCTAATTCACTGGAGTGGAGTTTTCTAAACAAAGTCAAATTCACTTAATCACCTTAACAATACCGCCTTCCTTGTTCCTGTTCCGCACCTCCACCATAAACACCCCACTGCCCCAGCTTGCACTGTTGAGTTTGATCTTTGTAATGCCGCGGGGAACGGTCTGGGTTTGTTGTTGCACAAAGCGGCCCGTAGCATCTACCACACGCAGCGTGATCTGCTGTTCCAGTTTCGCGGTTACCGTGATCTCTGCATTATTGCCGATGGGATTGGGATACACCGCAAAGCTCAGGTTCTCCGTCATGTTGGCAAAATCACCACAGGCACCTACATCTGGCAGGTTCCCATCGATCCAGTTTAACCTGTTGCGTAGCCAGTCTTTTAATGTACTGAGTTCTCCCGCGTAAGAGGTGGGGATGGGATTGGGATTGGGCCATACATATTGACCGAGAATGGGCCAGCGTGCGAAATGGCGCTGCTGCGCTTCGTTGAGCAGGTTACTCATGCTATCGATGTATCCATTCAACCGGACATCACTCAGTATGGTCTGCCGGCTTGATTTCCACCTGCATCGCAAACTTCCGACAAACGCAGTATCCGTCATCAAACGGTTCCACCAAAACGGGATCAGTCCGGCCAAGTCACCCGGACAAACGGTATTAAACTGATACGCCCAACCTCTGGTATCACTGCCATTGCAGTAGTTGGCGTTGCGGAAAGCGAGATCATAATCCCAAACGGGTCCCATCACAATTCGTTTATCCGTTGACGTTCGATCCTTGTACATGTAAGTACTCAACCGATAGCCATCCACATTCCTGCTCACTTCATTTACGATGAAATAATCCATGAAGCTGTTGAGGTTGGCGAACTTTCTCACACCGTTGTTAGGATCCTGGTATTGGGCCGATGCCAGTACATTTTCAAAGCTATCTACAAAAGCTTCGAGATATGCTTTTTGCTGTGGCACCATATCTTCGGCCTTCGGGTAAACGTAACTGTATTGTCGTTTTGCACTGTTGGTAGAGTTGGGTGTGGCATACTTTGAGAACCAGCCATTGGGTTCTTTATCGAGACTAAAAATATATCCACCCGTGACGGCATCGCCACTGATATCGGTCTTGGCCATCTTCGGAATATTCACACGACCGGCATTGCGCTTGATGCGCTCCATAAATACATAGACCCCTCGGTAATCTCCATTGATCACTACCTCCACCATCTTACAATGCGCGCTCCAATGACCGAGATCTCTGCTCAATTGATAAGCCAGCGCATTCCGCATAAGTGTTTTGTCGGTGTAAGGCGCATACAGCACCCAATCACTTTCCTTCGGCAATCCAAACAAGGATTTATCCACGCTCTTGCCGTTGGCATCCCAGAGTTCTACACTGTACGACTTCATCGGGAACATCTGCGAGCTTTGTCCGCGGATTTCAATACCGATCTTGCCTGTGTATTCTGTGGCCGCATCGGTGATCTGGTTGCGCACCCCTTCCCCTTTATAGAGAATCTTCATATCAGCCATGATCTTGGGATCATTCAGGATCTCCTTCCCGTCCGTGTT
The DNA here is from genome assembly GCA_049661025.1 of Chitinophagaceae bacterium. Lineage (GTDB taxonomy): Bacteria > Bacteroidota > Bacteroidia > Chitinophagales > Chitinophagaceae > Pollutibacter. The sequence continues at coordinate 40,908 of JBASZQ010000116.1, forward strand.
GATCACGATGATGGGGAGGTTTGAGGACTGTAAATCTACCTGGGCCTTTGTGGTGAAGGGAAAAGATAATGGGAGAAGTGCGAAGAGTAGCAATCGTTTCATGGGCCAGTAATTTACGCATAAATCCGTGTTTTTCTACCCCTTTTCCCGCGTTGAAACTTCTTATCCACAATGGGTTCATCCCCAATGATGTACAGGCTGGTGGGGTTACATTTGCCATCCGAAGAAAGCTAATAGCTAAAAGCTAATAGCTATTTTCAGCAAATAGCCAATAGCGATTAGCCAATAGCATATGTCAAAGACAGACACCCCATTAATGCAACAACACCGCGCCATCAAGCAGCGGTACCCTGACGCGATCCTGCTGTTCAGGGTGGGTGACTTTTATGAGACTTTTGGGGAGGATGCTATTGTGGCATCGCGGGTGCTGGGCATTACGCTGACCAAGCGAAACAATGGTGCGGCTTCGGCATCCGAGTTGGCAGGCTTCCCCCACCATTCCCTGGATACCTACCTGCACAAACTGGTGAAAGCGGGTTACCGGGTGGCCATCTGCGACCAGCTGGAAGATCCCAAACTGGCCAAGGGTATTGTGAAACGCGGGGTAACGGAGATGGTGACGCCGGGTGTGGCGGTGAACGATAAGCTTCTTGAGCACAACACCAATAATTTTCTGTGCGGGATACATTTTTCCCCCACTGACAACCATGGGATCGCATTTCTCGACATATCGACCGGAGAATTTTTTGTGGCCGAGGGAAATACGGAGTATATCGATAAACTCCTGCAGACCCTGAAGCCCGCAGAGGTTGTGTTCCAACGCAACCAGCAGAAATTCTTTAAGGAACAGTTTGGTGCCCGTTTTTATACCTACCCTCTTGAAACCTGGATCTTTGACGAAGACTATGGCAAGGAAACCCTGCTTAAGCATTTCGGCACACATTCGCTAAAAGGCTTTGGCGTGGAGAACCTGACCAGTGCTGTAGTGGCCGCAGGTGCAGTATTGCACTACCTGCGGGACACGGAGCATCCTAACCTGCAACACATCACCTCCATCCAACGGATTGATCGCGATGATTACCTGTGGATGGATCAGTTTACGATCCGAAACCTTGAGCTTCTCGGCAGCGGCCACCAGGAAGGTACGTCGCTCCTGAAGACCCTTGACAACACCGTCTCCCCCATGGGCGGGCGGTTATTGAAACGATGGATCCTGCTGCCCGTGATCGATGCGAAAAAGATCACGGAGCGGCTCGACCTCGTTGAATTTTTCATCCGCGAAACAGACCTGCGCAATACCATCAGTCAAAATATTCGTCAATGCGGCGATATTGAAAGGCTGGTGAGCAAGATCCCGTTGAAGAAGATCAATCCGCGGGAAGTGCGGCAGTTGGCTAGAGGTTTGCAACATATTGCTGCCATCAGGGAACTGGGAGTAGGGAGTAGCGACGCCTATTTACAACGTTTAAGTGACTCCCTTCACCTCTGCGAAGTGATCAGGGCGAAAATTCTTTCCTGGATCACAGAGAACCCTCCAGTACAATTGAATAAAGGCGGAGCAATCCATTCAGGCATCAACGCTGAGCTGGATGATCTCAGATCAATTGCTACTAACGGCAAGGAATACCTGACATTACTACAACAGAAAGAAACGGAACGTACGGGAATCAGTTCCCTGAAGATCGGCTTCAACAATGTATTTGGATATTATCTCGAGGTGACGCATTCACACAAAAACAAAGTACCTGCAGATTGGATCCGAAAGCAAACCCTCACCAATGCGGAGCGTTATATAACGCCGGAGCTGAAGGAGTATGAAGAAAAGATCACGGGTGCCGAAGACAAGATATTAAGGATCGAGGCCGAGTTATACGATACGCTTGTGAATGAGTTGCAGGATTACTTGCAGCAGATGCAGGTGAATGGTCATGTACTCGCCATCCTGGATTGCCTCAGTTGTTTCGCACAGAACGCAGTGATGTTCAATTACCGGAGACCGGAGCTGCATGAAGGCGATGAGTTGGAGTTGCTGGAATCCCGCCACCCAGTGATTGAACGCAACCTGCCACCGGACCATCCCTATATCGCGAACGATATCCGATTAAACCGCGTCACCCAACAGGTGATCATTTTGACCGGACCCAACATGAGTGGTAAGAGTGCTTTGCTGAGGCAAACGGCGTTGATCACCTTGATGGCGCACATGGGATCATTTGTACCGGCGCAAGTAGCACGGATACCGATCACAGATAAGATCTTCACACGTGTGGGCGCCAGCGACAACCTCAGTGGCGGGGAATCAACCTTCATGGTGGAGATGAATGAGACCGCGAGTATTGTAAACAATATTTCATCGCGCAGCTTGATCTTGCTGGATGAGATAGGCAGAGGTACCTCTACCTATGATGGCATTTCTATAGCGTGGAGCATTGTGGAATATCTCCACTCCTCTCCCAACAAACCACTGACCTTGTTTGCCACGCACTATCATGAATTGAATGAGTTGGAGAACAAATTGCCGGGGGTAAAGAATTTTCACATCACCAATAAAGAGGCCGGTAACAAGATCGTCTTCCTGCGCAAACTAGCACCCGGGGGTAGCACACATAGCTTTGGTATTCATGTTGCCAAGATGGCCGGCATGCCTCCCGCTCTTGTAAAACGCGCGAATGAAGTATTGAAAGAACTCGAGGCCCACCGCGCCTCCGGCAACCTGGACGAAGCCGTTCAACAGCTCTCCGCACCTAAGGTTCAGCTCTCCATCTTTGATGCCCACACAGAAACCTTTCGGGAAATCCGTGATCTTCTTACCGGACTAGACATCAACAATCTTACGCCAATAGAAGCACTACTAAAACTTCAGAAAATTTACAAAATCATAAAGTCGTAGAAAATACGCTAATGTCAAAAAAGTAATATATACTTTATGCTAGTAATTAACTCAATTAAGCTCAAAAATATTGGCCCAATTGGCAACCTAGAAATAAACTTCGAATTAAATAATGGCTTGCCAAAACCCTTAATCATCGTCGGGAAAAACGGCACTGGGAAAAGTATTATTCTCTCGCATATTGTAAACTCTCTTAACCAATTCAAACAGCAACATTTTGACAATACCGAAGTGGAAATAGGGAGAGTTTACAAATACAGAACCCCAACCTACATAAAATCCGGCGAATCTTACTCAACTTCAGAACTAACTTTTGACAGCGATATAGTCTTACAAGAAGTGCAATTAGACAGGTCAAAAAAAGACTACCTAGATCACTTCAAAACTGCAGTTGATATTAATTTTTGGGACAAAATACCTGACAACGAAAACTCATACTTTATTGCAAATATTCAAAACAATAATCAAAAAGTTAAAGAACTTGTAGACAAAAATCTACTTCTATACTTTCCACCTAACCGATTCGAAGAGCCAGCATGGCTAAACTATGACAATCTAAAATCTAAAGCAGACTTTAGGCACCTTAAAAACACTACACGTGATTCTAATCGAAGTATTATTAACTACTCACCCTTAAGAGACAATCAAAACTGGCTGCTAGATGTGCTACTAGACAAATTCACTCTAGAAATTCAGAATAACTTCTTAGAAATCCCCTTTCAAACTCAACAAGGAGAGATAAAAAAAGCACTGCCAATTTTTTTAGGCTATCAAGGCGAATGTGACACAATTCATAAAGCCTTGTTGACCTTTTTACAAACACTTTTCCAAACAACCGAAACACTGCAACTGAGTCTTGGAAAACGAAGAAACAGATCATTTTCGATATTAAAAAACGGTAGGATTTGGATTCCTAGTTTGTTCAATTTATCAACCGGAGAAACAGCGCTCTTGAATATTTTCCTAACTATTCTTCGTGATTTTGATCTTACTCAAGCAAATTTTACTAAACTAGAAGATGTTAGAGGCATAGTTGTTATTGACGAAATAGACCTGCACTTGCACTCAAATCATCAATACTTGGTTCTACCAAAAATTCTAAAGATGTTTCCAAATGTCCAGTTTATAGCCACCAGCCATTCCCCATTTTTCCTTCTAGGGATGCGTAATGAATTCAGAGAAAACAATTTCAGTGTTATAGAAATGCCTACAGGTGAAAAACAAGACGTAGAAACCTTTTCAGAATTTGAAACAGCCATTCAATTGGTCTCGCAAACTCAAAGTTTTAAGTCAAGAATTAAGAGTGAAATCGAAAGTGCTAGCAAGGCGATTCTTTTTGTAGAAGGAGAGCAAGACCTAAAATATATTCTTAAGGCGGCGGAATATTTTAACAAAAAGGAACTTTTGGAAAATTTTGTCTTAAAAGACGCGAATGGTTTTGGCGGGCTAGATAAAATCTACAAAAGTTATGACTTAAGACTATCCGAGTTTCTGCCTGTCAACGTACTCCTGCTATATGACTGCGACATCAAAGCACAAGAATCATCAAAAGGAAGACTAACTAAAGCAATAATTCCGCTCATGCCAGACAACCCAATCCAAAAAGGCATCGAGAACCTTTTCCCGAAATCAACAATTGAAAAACTGATTTCATGGAAATCTGAAACAATCGATAAAACTGAGAATCACTTTAAACAAATCAGAGGCAACAAAATTGAAATACCGGAGCACTACGAAATAAATCCAGATGAGAAAAAAAACATCTGCCAATTCTTGATTGAGAATGGCACAGCGGAAGATTTTATCAACTTCGAGAGTGTTTTTGATCTAATTCAAAATAAATTAATAGAAAAATAAAAGCGAAGGTCGTTTGCGATGAATAAAAATCTCATTCGATGTATACAAACATCATCCCTTGTATACAAATATAAGAAAACAAATTTCCATCTTTAACGCCTCAAAGGGTTGCGGGCAGTCTGAGAGATCTACAAATTCGACAACTTGTAAAAAAGCTAAATTTACTTCAATTTTGGTCTTCAAAAACATCCGTTCACATATAGAAATCGGCCTTTTTCGAAAACTCGAAATCAATTTGATCACATCCATATTATAGCTAGCTCAACATTAAACACCCTGAAAACCATCAATCTCCATACAGAAATCAACGCATCTCCGGAAATATGCTTCGATCTTTCTCGAAGCGTAGAAGTCCACCTGGCGTCTACTAAAGAAACAAATGAAAAAGCTGTTGCGGGAAGAACCACAGGTCTTTGTGAAGCTGGAGATGTAATTACCTGGAGAGCCAAACATTTTGGCATCTACCAATATCTTACAGTAAAAATCACCAGTCTCACTTACCCTACCCATTTTCAGGACCAGATGGTGAAAGGTGCATTTGCATCCTTTACCCATGATCACTATTTTCACAGAAAGGGTGATAAAACCCTCATGGAAGACGTATTCACTTTCAGCGCTCCCCTCGGGCCATTGGGACTGCTGGCTGAATGGCTATTCCTTGAAAAGTATATGCAAAGGTTACTGATCAAAAGAAACGCAGTGATCAAAGAATTGGCAGAAAGTGGGGAATGGAAACAAATACTTAAACAGATCTAGTCTAGCGCTAAATGAAATATACTCTTGCTGTCATCTTTATTTTTACGATGCATGCATGTGCCTCATACAAGGGTATTACACTATCCACTTGCACCATCAATGGCAAGAAAGCTAACCATAAGATCATAAATCGATATCCTGATTACGGAGACGGTCATGCTGACGGTTGTCTTGTCTTGGCAGAAATGAAAGCAGACCTTCACGTAGACAAACACAAAACAAATGTATCAGGACAAATAACGGATGTAGTTAACGGCCAACAAATGCAAAATGTAGACGTCACGGTCATCATGACAGACAGCACCGAAGTAAAACTTCGAACAGACCAAAATGGCAAATTCAATTACGCGAATAAAACCCGCGTGCAAAAAATCGCGTTTTGGAGCGTCGCCTATCGCAATTTGACAATAAACTTATAATCTGCCGCAATTTTATAGGATGTGCTTATTTAACACCGTCCCATCCTGCACCGTCTTCAGCGCAGTGATCCAGGTATCTGACTCGGCGGACCATTCACATACACGATAAGTGGGGAAAGGATTGCCCCAGTTGCCGCCGAAATGGCCCGACCATAAAAAGGGCTTCTTCTTGTAAACCATCAGGCCATCAACGTCATGGTCATGTCCATGGAAACTGGCCTTTACATTGGGGTAGGCTGCGATGGTGTCCAACAATTCCATGCACTCCACACCATAGCGGGTCCAGGTATTCTGCGAGATGTGTACAAAGATGAACACCTGGCTGAGTTCACGGAACGCCTCAAGTTTTGCTTTCAGAAAAGCGATATCCGCACAGAGATAAGTACCCGCTTCATTGGAAGAACTGAGCAGGATCACACCTACCTTTCCATCCACAATAAACGCATGATCCTCGGGTTGATTCCAAATCTTCATCCAATTTTCTTTCGATACCCGGTCGTGGTTACCACGGGTCACATAATATGGCAATCCGATTCCATCGTACACTTTCTTCACCTCAGGCATCAGCGCCGGATTATCGTGGATCAGGTCTCCGTTAAACACGATAAAATTAACCTGCTCTTCTTTTTGTATAGCCTGAATAAGGTTGCGATGCATCCCTTCGAAATCCGTCTTCGGCTGCCCCCAATGTCCATCCGATGCCGTGATGAATTTAAATCTCGGTAGAACAGAAGGTCCCTGTGCAGCAAGTGCGAGCGAAGGAACAGCGGTCCACGCTGCACCCATAAGGCCTATATTCTTTAGAAAGGATCGTCTTTGCATCTTTAATCAATTTGATAATTCGCAGTCATATAAAAAGCTATCCAATTGAAAATAATGACTATTTGGTACATTTATCATTTAAGGATTTGAATATTAAGTTTCAATGAATAAAATTGCCATCATCGGCGCTACAGGCATGCTGGGACAGCCGGTGACAAATGCATTTATCCATGCGGGTTTTGAGGTTACTGTATTTGCCAGAAATGCAGATAAAGCTCGCCGTGCGTTTGGCGAATCTGTTCGCGTTATAGAGGGAACTCTTGAAGACAGGGAGAAGATAAAAGCCCTATTGGCCGGCCAGGAAGGTTTATACCTGAATCTTTCTGTTGAACAAAAAAGTGCTGAAGCTGACTTTCAACCGGAGCGGGAAGGGTTGGACCATATTATGAACATTGCCAAAGAATCCGGAATTCGCCGGATTGGATACCTTTCTTCATTGGTGCATTTTTACCAGGGACAGAATGGATTCCACTGGTGGGTGTTTGACATTAAACAAAAGGCTGTTCAGAAAATCAAGAACAGCGATATCCCCTACTCAATCTTCTACCCTTCTACTTTTATGGAGAGTTTCGACAAAGGCGCATACCGGCAAGGGAATAATCTTGCGCTGGCCGGCGAATCGAAGTACAAAATGTATTTAATTGCCGGAAGCGATTATGGAAAACAGGTAGTTAAATCTTTTCAGTTGAATAATGGCAATCATGAGTATGCCGTACAGGGACAGGAAGGACTCACTGCAGATGAAGCTGCTAAGTTTTACGTTGATAACTATTCAAAGCAAAAAGTAAAAATCCTGAAAGCGCCCGTTGGCATGTTGAAGTTCATGGGTCTGTTCTCGAACAAATTCAGCTACGGTGCCAAAATTGTAGATGCGCTCAATAACTATCCGGAAAAGTTTGAGTCGGGAAGAACCTGGGAGGAACTGGGCAAACCTGAGACAAGGTTTATCGACTACATACAACAATCATTATAAGCATATTTCAACAATGACCCCATGCTCAAAGTAATCAGACAAATGACGCTATGGTCAATTGTGGCGTGCAGTGTAATATCCTGTTCAACATCTAAGCACTCCAGCGCATCCAACCCCAACCATATCTGGACCTTCACCTATCTTAAAGCAAATGAAAACCAAAAAGCAAATCTCAGAACATTTTTAGAAAAGAATTGGTTTGTGATGGACAGCATTGCGGTGAGGCAAAAAATCCTCGGCCGGTATGAATTATATGAAAACAAAGAAACCAATAACCCCGAATGGGATTATATCGTAGCGGTTGAATACTTATCTACCGGAGGTTACGATGACATCGCCCCAAAATTTGAAGCCATCCGTGCTAAGCATGTAACGGTTAAGATCAATGGGATGGACTTCCGGGATCTCGGAAAGGTCATTAAATCGGAAACACTAACTAAACCCTTCCCCTAACCCCTCCCCCTACCTACGTCCCTCTCCAATCCAGCGGCTCCACACCATCCCACCCCTCGGGCAAACCATCGGCCAAAAATTTCTGACATCGGCTGATATAGTTGTTGGTGGCACGGTCTGACGGAAGATTTTTTTGCACCTCGGTGAACAGACGTAGCGCCTCTTTAATCTCCCCTTTTTGGTAGTACTGCATGGCTTGAGCATACACCTCTTTAGTGCGCAGTTTCTCGTAATAATGAGGGTCTGTTTCTTCACTGAATACTTCAATCAGTGTCACCAGTTCTGCCTTACCCTTCACCCTGCCCCTGTGAATAACCCTGTGCGCATACTTTGAAGGTTGCTGTACCTGCCGGAACGTGGAATCTGTAGTCAGAATCTGTACATCATACAATTTCGCCAATACCTCCAAACGTGAAGCTAGGTTCACTGCATCGGAGATCACGGTGGTCTCCATTCGCTCCTGCTCACCCACGGTTCCCAACATCACCGTACCTGTATTCAGTCCCATCCCCACTCGCACGGGTGGCAGGTTTTGCACCTCCCTTTTTGCATTATACTTTTTCAAGACCATGAGGATCTCTATGGACGCATGCACCGCATCTTCAGGCTTTCCGGGAAACAATGCCATAATAGCATCGCCGATATACTTATCTACAAAGCCGCCATTGCGTCGGATGAAAGGGCTGATCTCACTCAGATAGGAGTTGATGAAGTCGAAGTTATCCTGCGGACTCATCGTCTCTGACAGTGTGGTGAAGGATCGGATGTCAACAAACAGCATCGACATCTCTGCTCTTTTCTGATCACCCAGTTCAACGGTATTGATATCCGTCTTGCCGAGAAAATCCAGGAAGGCCGTAGGCACAAACCTGCTGTATGATTTATTGGTAAGCTTTAAATGCTGCGTAAGGTCCTTTACATCTTTAAAGGCCTGACTGAACATATAGGCTATGTTGAGCGATTGGATGCCCACAAAAATCAACAATCCGAAATTGATATAATTACCGGTGTTGATGTACTCCAAACCGAACAACACATCGTTGAAAATAAACAGGAGAAAAACCAGTACGCCGAACAATGCATTAGTGCTGCCTCGTTTCCCATCCCTTACGGCTTTTAATAAAGTGTGAATGCTCACTATCGCCATGGCAAGGATCGGCACAAACATCATGTCCAATAAAAAGCCGAAGATTTTTTTGGAAGTCATCAGTATGAGCAGGCAAGCCAAGATCGTAAATCCAATGAACAACTGCTTCACCCATTTTTTAATGTACCCTGGAAACAAAGCATCGATAAAAAGAAAAAAGATCAGAGGCATGAGATACATGGTCAAGTACTCAAGCTTTACCGTCCATCCCCAACTCATCCATGGCAGCAGCGTTTGAATGAACACACTGCCCACAAATAAAGAATGCAGGCCCATCAGCAAACAAAAAATACCGAAGTAGAGCGATGAACGATCCTCTTTACGAATAAAATACAAACCGATTTGGTAAAGCCCAAACAGCACAAGTGCACCAATCACAAAAAATTCCAGCGCAAGTTTCTTGGAGTGATTGGTAACGATCTGCTCTGTAGTACTGATCATCGGCACTTCCCAAATTCCCCCTTTGCGATCTTCAAAATTGGAGAGCTGGATTAGAATGTCTACCTCTTCTTTTGCAGCTGCAGTAAAACTGGAAAGCTTGGGCTGAAACTGCGACTCGTGTTGATCAGGATTACTACTAACCGTTCCGTTTTCGCATATGAGCATTGAATCGATATACAACTTGAATGCCGTATACATATAGGGCACATCAATGCTGAATAATTTCATGTCTTTCGGCAGCAGTACCTTCAAGTGAAAAGTGGCGTAGCCATCGCCAGGTAACAGTTCACCTTGCCATTGGTAACCGTTCCATAAACCCGGAAGGCTAATCAACTGCTTGCTTCCATTTGCAGGGACGCCCGCATGCAGTTGCTTCCAATACATAATCCATTCTCCGGTGAGTCGCACTGGTCCGTCTTTCTCAAATGAATGCTTGCGAAGATCAAGAACCCCTTTCATGGCCACAGGAGGCTTGGCAAAGCCATAAAAAGCCAGCAAGAGAAACACAACCACTAAACGAAATCGCAATAGGTTCATTCGATTTATGATAAAGAGAAATAAGTTTTAACCTGGTCCCAATACTTGATCAGCACATAGCCCACTTCAATGACATACAGTACCAACGGCACAAGAAGCCAGACCCGGTTGCTCAATCGAAGCTTGGGATCTGAAGGGATCCGGGATCTCAGGTTCCTGGAAAAAACCAGGAAAAGCGTAATGGCCAGCACCCCTCCAAAAAGAAGATCTGCGATATAATGTTCTTTTACAAAGAGCACTGAAACAGATACCAGGATGGCCCAGATCAGGATGGCTGCACCGAGTTTACTACGGTCCGCATAATAGGTCCACAACCCCGCCGTCATGGAAAAACCCACGTGCAGGGAAGGAAAGCAATTGTAAGGCGTATCGTGTTTGTTATCAAAAGCAAGAAGGAATCGTGTAAAATCAAATGGATTGCTCGCCGGCCTCATGATATCATACGTTGGAAAAGTCAAAAACACCACGTAAGCAATCAAACCTGTAAGGCTAAACGAAAAAAACATCCGACGGTACAGCAGATGGTCCTTCACATACACAAAGGGCAGGATCACGATCACATACATGCTGGCATAGGCGAAGACCCAGATCGGTTCAAAGGGGATCATATCATCCCACTTAGTCTTAAGAATATGTCTTTTGAAATGATCATTCAGCTCCAGATGATTGATGATCACATACAATGGCCAGATGATACCAAAATAAAGCAGGGCAAGGAACCAGTTGGGGTGGCTCCTGATGAATGCAATGATCTTTTGCATGAACTGAGGGTTTAGGTGCAAATGCGCGTACTATACAATATAAAGAAACTTTGATGGAAACCGAATCCGCCATCGGTTTCTACCTTAATTTCACATAGAAATAAAACAATATGTCAACAGCGGACTATAGCAACAAGACCCTCGAAGAACTCACCCTCGAAGAAAAAAAACTTAAACAGAATCGCATTTTCAATGCCCTGTGGATTGGATTTGTAGTTGGGATCATGGTGTATCGCCTCGCAACCCGGGGATTTGGATTCATTGCCATTGCCATTCCCGTGGTTCTTTTGGCACTTACACTAAAGGGTATACATACACAAAATCAAAACCTTGCCGCCGTGAGGCAAGAGATCGATAAAAGGAACGTATCATAAATCAATAGACGCCATATTTATATAGCCAAACATTGCTTTCTGAATTCCCCCGGATTCATCCCGGCAAACTTTTTAAAGGTTCTGTTGAAATGCGAAAGGTTTTCAAATCCGCTTTCATAGCAAGCTTCTGTTACGTTACGGCCCATCAGTAAAAATTTCTTCGCCTGGTTGATCCGGTATTTATTGACATAATCTGTAAACGTAGCACCCGTCTGCCGTTGCATGTACCTGCAAAATGCAGCTGTGCTGATGTGCAACGCACGCGCCACATCGGCCGTTTCAATTGTTTGCGGAAACCGGTCTTCCACCATGCAATGAATGCGTTGCAACCTCGCCTGCTCTATATGCGTTTCTTCGTTTGCAATAGGCTCGGCCTTCAAGGCCTCCACATCAGATGATGCGGCCATCACAGCTAAGATCTCCAGCAATGCCATCAGTCGCTTAAACGGAGCCAGGTCCGGCAATGCCCGCATCATTGCACCTACCCGAACTTTGGTATCACCGGAAAAGGCAAGGGCAGATTTCGCCCGTTGAAACAATTGCATACAGGAGCGCAGTTCCGGCGCTTGTAAAAACATCGATCCCAAAAAATCTTCTTTCATCTGCACCACCACCGTCTCGCATTGTGTGCGCACACCATAATCAAAATTGAGGTGTGGAATATATGGGCCAATGAAAACCAGATCTGATCCTTCGTACCGGGAGATATGGTCACCAATATGCCTTGTCCCCGATGCCCCCTCCACATAACAGATCTCAAATTCCGGATGGAAATGCCAGTAGTATTGGTCGTTCAGGTTGGGGGTGAGCAGCAGCCTGAAACTCTGCTCCAACCCGCTGCCTACGTATTCCCGCGACGGTCTGCCCATATCTTCAATTTACAATAAATCAACCCAAATATTCAAATAAGGTCAATACAGAACAAATTTAGGCCATTACAGAGGTGGTTTCCGGCCCTTCATCCACCCTACATTTACCTACCCAACTAAATCAACGGTTATGGAAAAAGCAACGCCCTCCATGGTTCCCACCATGACGCCCACCATGGCTCCATCAATGGTGCCCGACAATGCCCACAAAGACATCCCCGGAAATCCTTCCACTGCCAAGAGCAGTGTGGAGAAACTAAACGACCGCTCCAATGGTAAACCCCTGCGTGTATTGAGTGAAGAGGACTGGCAGTTCTGGATCAACAATGGATATGTAGTGATTAAAAACGCCGTGCCTGCAGAACAAGCTGAAAAGCTCGCACAGTTCCTCTGGGAATTTGAAGAGAAAGATCCCAACAATCCGGAGACATGGTACACCGCGCCGCGTGCAGAAATGCAGATGAAGGAACTCGTTGGTTCCGGCATGGTGGAATTGTACAACCATCAATTGGAGTGGGACAATCGCCAATACCCTCGCGTGTATGATGCCTTTGTGGATGTGTGGGGCACGGAGAAATTATGGGTCACCATCGACCGTGCAAATTTGAATTTCCCGATGCGCCCCGGTCATGAATTCAAAGGTTTCATTCATTGGGATTATGATCCAGAAACCAAGCCCGTTCAGGTGCAGGGTGTATTGGCTTTGGCCGATCAGGATGATGAGAACATGGGCGGTTTTCAATGTGTGCCGGAACTGTTCCGCACCTATGATACCTGGAAATTAACGCAACCGGCGGACCGCGATCGTTTCAAGCCAGATGTAACCGGTTTTGAAATGAAGAAAGTAAAAATGAACAAGGGCGATCTGCTCATCTTCAACAGCCTGCTGGCGCATGGCATCAGGCCGAACCGCAGTGAGAACAAGGTGCGCATCGCACAATATATTTCCATGATGCCCGCGCAGGAAGACAACCAGGCGCTTCGCGATTGGCGCGTTAACTCCTGGCGCAATCGCGTGGCACCAGAAGGCTATGCCTTCCCCGGTGATCCAAGGGAATGGGAGAAAACAAAATACGAAACGGCGAAACTGAGTGAGCTGGGAGAGAAGTTGTTAGGATTGAAAAACTGGGAATAATTGCAGGTTGTGGGTGGGAGGTTGTAGGTTGTAACGCAACTTCCAACTTCTCCCTTTATCTTCTCACTATGCTTAAAACAAGACTGAACAATGGAATAGAAATGCCTCTCCTCGGCTTGGGCGTCTATGATATGCATGACGATGAAGCCGTAGCGGCAGTCACGCATGCATTGCAAACCGGTTATCGGTTGATTGATACCGCGTCAATGTACAACAACGAAGTGCAGGTAGGCATGGGCGTTAGAGCAAGCGGAATTCCGCGTAATGAGATCTTCGTGACCACCAAGGTCAACAACAACCAGCAGGGATATGATGAAACGTTGCGAGCTTTTGAAGAGAGCATGAAGAAATTGGATATAGGTCATATTGACCTGTACCTGCTTCACTGGCCTATTAAAAAGTCCCGCAAAGAGACCTGGAGAGCGATGGAAAGATTGTACGATGAGAAGCTTGTGCGGGCCATCGGCGTAGCCAACTATCTCGAGCCTTTCCTGAATGAACTTGCAACATATGGGAATGTAACGCCGGCCGTGGATCAGGTGGAATTCAGTCCATGGTTATACCTGAAGGAATTGTTATCGCGCACCCAAAAAGACGGCATCGCCTTACAGGCCTATACACCACTCGCAAGAGGAAAGAAATTTGATGCGCCTTTGTTGCAAACGTTGAAAGTAAAATACGGTAAGACCGAGGCCCAGCTGGTATTACGATGGATCCTGCAATTAGGCGTTTCTGCCATTCCAAAATCATCTAATCCTGCAAGAATTGAAGAGAATTTTGGCGCGCTGGATTTTACGCTAACGCAGGATGACATGGTTTCTCTAGCGTCTTTGCATGAAAATTTCCGAGTAGTGGATGACCCGTTGATTTATCTATGAGGTGGAAGTTTGAAGGTGGAAGGTGGAAGAGAAATCCTTCAAACTTCCACCTTCAAACTTTACTTCCGCACAAACCGCATCATCTCAACCCCCTTGCTCTTTAGCACCAACTTCCCTCCTTCAACAGCCCAGCCGTCTACCATATCGAGGGTTTTCAGGAAGGTCTGCTCTCCTGCGCCAGGGCAGGCCATCATGGTTGTGATGGGTGCGTTGAATTTTGCAGTGGCTCCGTTTATACTGAACTTGCCACCCATGCCATTGCAGGAGGTATTACCCTTAAAATCACTACTGCCGTCAAAGATGATCGTGGGTTTTTTCTCCGGATACAAACCGTCAAAAGCGATGCGTGGTCCGGTAATGTATTCCAGTTCCCAGGTTCCGGTGAGTTCTGCAGGCATACCGGCAGGTGCATCTGCGCCGTTGAACTTGACCAACAGGGTTGTGCCATTATACAGGCGCATTTCTTTCCCGGCAATGCTCCAATGTGTAGCCTCGTTGATCGCTTTCAGAAAAGGGGCTTCCACGTTTTCACCCATACAAGCCATCTTGGTCACAGCGGCCGGACCAAACTTGATCATGTGGTCTCCGCTTAACTCAAAGCCGCCCGTGAGTCGGTTGCAACCTGTACTGCCCGTCACACGGCTCACCTGTCCCGGTGAAAAGGCGAGGTTGGCCTTACTGTTCGGTTGTGCCACACCGTTCAATTCACTGAGGGTCCATTGGTAGCGAAATATGTCTTCGCTCCCACCGCTATAGCTAACTGTGCTCATTTCTTTCTGTGTTTTACAGGATATGCCAAGCAGGGTTACCGCCAGAAACAAATTCATTATTTTTTTCATGCCAATTCATTGTTTACAAATGTAAAGATGCAAGGTAGGAAGAGATTACATAATCTGATTTTGGGACAAACTGAAAAGCAGGTTGGAGGTTGGAGGTTGCAGAGAGGCATCTGCAACCTTCAACCTGCAACCTCCAACCTCTTAATGCTTTGTTTCCAAATAATGCTTCCTCAACAAGTCTTCCCCATACTCGTTCCCTTTCTCCCGCCAGATCGTATGGATGTGGTTTCCGCGGTTGTCCATCTCAATCAAAAACGTGGGACCGTTGAGCATAAAATAATGGGATTTGTCTTCTGTGTATGGACCGATCCAGCCGAAGTACACATTTTGCAAACCCGCTTTCATGATCTTGTCATATTCTTCATTCGCTTTCTCCCATTCAAAATTGAACACATATTCACGGATGATCCTAGCCACCAAATCGCGCTGCGCTGCATTCATCTCGCTTCCTTTCACACCCCAGTTATTAATCAATCGTTTCCCGCTCTCTGCAGCCGTGATGATATCTCCTGGCACTATTGTATCCCAGGTGGCCCGTTTGCGCATTTCGGGTGTGAATGAATTTACCAGTTTCAATCCAAGGTCATCTTCCTGTCCGAGTATCCGCCATCCTGCATAGTCCAGGATCCGATACTCCGCAGGATCTGAGCCGATGAAAAATGGTGTCACGGCAACCTTTCCATTCAGGACAGTAAAGTTTAGAGAGATATGATGTCCCTCGATCTTATATCCCCAGTTATTGCCGGCACGTGGATCGCCGAAAAAAGCGAGGTAGAAATTCTTATGGGTCCACTGCAGATCCATAAGGAACTTATAGGTGCGGTCGTTAACCTCTCCCCTTGCCTTGAGTGTGTCATACATCATGTTGAGGAGGTTATCCATATGAAACACACCGGTAGACTTCAAATATCCCTGCGAACTAAGGGAGACCGAGATAAGCCGATGCAGTTGGGTCCGCTGCCCCTCCGTCATCGCTCCAATGTTTACGCCTACCCTTGCCCGTAAGCCAATGGGAAGATTGTTCCACTTGACCCGCGCCGAGTCATTCATGTCAAACAATACCCGCTTCTTTTGTAGGTCATTCATACTATCCAAAATATCCGTAGCCACCAACTGCAATTCCTTGGCAAAGGAATTCTGAGCACTTGCATGCGAAAGGGAGAAGATAAAGAATGAAGCGAGAAGTAGCCTATACATAGTAATTAATAATTGGCAATTAACAAATAACAATTGGCATTTACAGATATGACAACCACCAATGCTTGTGTGTACTCTTATATCGGTCATACTTCTTACACAAGGGATAGAGTGCGATGATCAGCAGTATCCAGCCAATATATACACCCCACAGTGGAAAGCCCAAAGTGAAAGGCCGAAATAAGAATGGATTTCCCGCAATCACAATATCTTCTTTCCCATACCCCTGAATAAAAAAGATGATCACGGTAATAAAATGTATCGCGAAAAAATGGATGACATAATAGAAGAAGGGTACCCTGCCAAACACATTCATCACTTTTGTAAAACGATTCTGTGTATGTTCCAGCATAGCCAATGCAACCATCGCTACACCAAGGGTACAGGCATAGTATAGCAATGACGCAGGATATTTTGTGATGTTTAAAAACGAAAGGATGGTGTACACCGTACCCCTCGGCTGTTCGGCCCAGGGATTCTGATCTCCATACCCGTTGATGAATCGCAGCACTACAAAAAACGTCAAAGTTCCCAGTCCCAGTATCCACAACATTTTCACTCTTCGTTCAGGCGTTACCGTTGGTACAAACAATTTACCGAGCCCGTAACCTGTAAGCATGACGCCCAACCAGGGCAACAAAGAATACAACACAAAGATCATCCTATCCGCACTAAGTGGAATCACTACATTGTATGAATAGTAAAAGATCATCCCCAACGGTGAATTCTTTACACTATCTGACACGCCAATTAGGTCCAGTGCATTGTGTCCAAACATAATCACCAGGCCGGTACCCAGGATCACTCCATAGGGAAGCCAAACCATTAATCCAAGGATCACCATGCTCCAGCCAATGACCCAGATGACCTGTAATATCAGGATATTGTAGAGCGGATTAAAGGTGATGGCCAGCGTGATGACCAACAGTTCTACCAAAATCAACCAAAACCCACGTTTGATGAGGAAAAGCGACAGTTCTTTTTTCGATTTACGCAAACCAATCAAATAGGCTGACGTACCCGTTAGCAACACAAAGGTAGGTGCACAAAAATGGGTGATGAAACGCGTGAAGAACAAGATCGGCGTGGTATTGGCCATATTTGTGGGATCACCACCAAGGTCCTGTCCATCCATACTCATCTGCTGGTGCCAAAAATCTCGAACATGGTCCAGTGCCATGATCACCATGACGATGCCCCTGAGGATATCGATGGATGCAATACGTGATTTGCTCATGTTAGTGTTTGGGAAAAAAGAAAGGTAAAAAACTTTGCGCAGCTTTAATAACTAAATTGCCGGAGAAAATCGCTTGCTATGTCGAAGGAACTTTATTATACCGATTATCTCGAGCTCGATAAGATTCTGGATGCACAACACCCACAAAGTGATAAACCGGGCAACCATCCGGCGCATGATGAAATGCTGTTCATCGTAATCCATCAGGCCTTTGAACTCTGGTTCAAGCAGATCCTGTTTGAACTCAACTACGTACGGGGCGTTTTTTCCAAGGAGCGGATCAACGATAATTCGGAAGACATGAACCTGGTCTTGCACCGGCTGAACCGTGTCCTGAAGATCATCGAACTCTGCAACCAGCAGGTAACGGTATTGGACACAATGACCCCTTTAGATTTCCTCGAGTTCAGGAACCTGCTCACGCCTGCTTCAGGATTCCAGAGCAAACAGTTCCGCCTCATCGAAGCCACACTGGGTCTGGAGATGAAGCACCGCCATCGCGCAGATTACTATAAACGAATCAACCAGGGCGGCTTTACACAAGCCGATGCCCACGATATCCAGCATACAGAGCAGCAGGCTTCTGTGATCAGCCTGGTCAATGATTGGCTGGAGCGAATGCCATTTTTTGAAAATAGCTATTGGCTAGTAGCTAAGAGCGATGCTCCGCAAGGACATCCGTTTTGGACATCTTATAGGGAGATCTATCAGCAAGGGCTAACCGAACATGAGCGGGGAAAGATCATCGACTTCGAATATGTTTTCATGAATAAAGCACTGCCGGAGGACCAGCAGGAAAGGGCGGGACTGCTGAGGCAGAACCTATCGGGCACGGCTATGCGCGCAGCATTGTTTATCATGTTGTACCGTGATTTTCCGGTGTTCCAGAACTCATTCCAGATCCTGGACACATTGGTGGAGATCGATAACGCCCTGGCTGCATGGCGGCATGCGCATTTCCGCATGGTTCGCCGCATGATCGGTATGCGTGTAGGTACCGGAAATACGACCGGTTCCGGCTACCTGGAAGGCGCCGCATCAGGACACTATATATTTAAGGATATCGCAGGATTGTCAACCTACCTGATTGAACGAAGACTCTTGCCTGTGTTACCTGAGGCGTTGATTAGGAAATTGTCTTTTCACTAAACCATCTACACAAGCTCCTTCAATTTCCCCACAACCAAATCAATTTCCTCCTTGGTATTGTGTTTCGAAAACGAAAAACGGACTGCAACTTTCTCCGGATCATTGTAGATCGAGCGGATCACATGTGAGCCGGCATCGGCACCACTGCTACAAGCTGAACCGCCGGAAACGCAGATATTGTGAATGTCTAAATTGAACAGCAGCATCTCGGATTTTTCCGTTTTGGGGAAACCCACATTCAACACCGTATACAAACTCCTACCAAGTGGATCGCCATGAAATACCACTTCCGGGAAAGTCTGTTTCAGTTTTTCCATCATATGCACTTTTAGACCCTGCATGTAGGCACTGTCCGTTTCATAATTAGCCGTTGCCAGTTCAAGTGCTTTTGCAAAGCCAACGATACCGTATAAATTTTCCGTGCCTGCGCGCATGTTCCGCTCCTGTCCGCCACCGTGAATAAATGGATGGATCTTCACCGTCTCGTTTACATATAATAATCCAATGCCTTTAGGTCCGTGGAATTTGTGTCCGCCTCCGGTGATAAAGTGCACGTGGGTGTTCTTGAGATCGAAAGGAAAATGCCCTACCGTCTGCACCGTATCGGAATGAAAGACCGCATCGTATTTTTTACAAAGTTCACCCACCGCCGGCAGGTCGATCATATTACCGATCTCGTTGTTGGCATGCATAAGCGTGACAAGGGTCTTTGCATCTTTTGCAGCAAGCCGCTCTTCCAGGTCCGCCATATCCACATGGCCATTCGCTGTCAATTTCACGTACTCGAGATTCACCATGCCGTGTTTAGCGAGATGCTCTACCGTATGCAAAACGGCGTGGTGCTCAACAGGCGAGGTAATGATGCGTTTGCAGCCAAGATCGTTCACCGCCGCAAAAATCGCAGTATTGCTACTTTCTGTTCCACCCGAGGTGAAGAATATTTCCGATGGATTTGCGTGAAGAATCTTCGCCACTTGTTTACGGGCCATCTCCACCGCCAGCCTGGTTTCCCGGCCGTAGGAATAGATCGATGAAGGGTTGCCAAATTTCTCTGTGAGGTAAGGCATCATGGCCTCCAGGACCAAGGGATCCAGCGAGGTTGTGGCGGCGTTGTCGAGATAGATTCTCATTGTGCAAAGATAACAAACTTAGGTCGGAGGTTGGAGGTCAGAGGTTGCAGATACCACGGAGACCCCTCCCACCTGCAACCTCCAACCTGCAACCTGCCTATATAGATTCCCTAATATCATGCATCAACCTGTTCGCAATATTCGTTGCAGTAGTCTCGAAATTGCTTTCGGCAATGATGCGGATGATGGGCTCGGTATTGCTGGAACGAAGGTGTACCCAATCGTTCTCAAACTCGATGCGCAGGCCATCTTCTGTATTCACCGGCTGGCTCTTGTATTTCTTGCGAATCTTTTCGAAGATCTGGGAGAGATCAAGTCCCTGCTCCAGTTCCATCTTGTTCTTGATAATAAAATAGTCTGGGTAAGATCCGCGAAGTTGCTTCACGGTTTTTCCGCAGGACGCGAGATGCGTAAGAAAAAGCGCAATACCCACGAGCGCATCCCGTCCGTAATGCAGGTCCGGAAGGATGATACCACCATTGCCTTCACCGCCGATCACGGCATTCACCTCTTTCATCTTCTTCACTACATTCACTTCACCCACGGCACTGGGGAAATATTCGCCACCATGCTTCATGGTCACGTCTTTCAGTGCGCGCGATGAACTCATATTGCTGACCGTATTGCCTTTTCTTTTACTGAGCACATAATCGGCAACGGCCACCAGGGTATACTCTTCGCCAAACATCGATCCATCTTCACATACCAATACCAGCCTGTCTACATCGGGATCAACGGCAATGCCGAGATGGGCGCCCGTTTTATTCACTTCGTTGGAAAGCTGGCTCAGGTTCTGCGGCAATGGCTCCGGATTATGGGCAAATTTTCCATTCACCTCACCATTCAGCACAGTGATATCCTTGGCAGCTACACCCAACGCTTTCAAAAGCTCCGGAACAAAAGTGGCACCGGTACTATTCACCGCGTCCACCACTATCTTAAGCTTTGCTTTTTTGATCTGTTCAATATCTACAAGATCGAGCGCAAGGATAGCATCGATGTGCTTCTGCATGTAGCTGTTGTCTTCTCTGTATGTGCCGAGCTTATCTACCCCGGCAAAACGGATCTGGCCGGATTCTGCTTTCGCCAGCACTTCAGCACCATCTTCTCCTGAAATAAATTCACCCTTGCTGTTCAGCAATTTCAGCGCGTTCCACTCTTTGGGGTTATGGCTCGCAGTAATGATGATTCCACCCGCTGCCTGCTCCATCACCACCGCAACTTCTACAGTAGGTGTTGTGCTCAGGCCGAGGTCCACCACATCGATGCCCAGACCTATGAGTGTATTTGAAACGAGGCTGTTCACCATGGCTCCGCTGATCC
This sequence comes from Chitinophagaceae bacterium, assembly GCA_049661025.1. Classification (GTDB taxonomy): domain Bacteria; phylum Bacteroidota; class Bacteroidia; order Chitinophagales; family Chitinophagaceae; genus Pollutibacter. Next base: position 62,095 of record JBASZQ010000116.1, read on the forward strand.
GTCCATCCCGACCGATCACTACTTTATTCTGCCCGGTTTTCTCGAGCAGCCATGCGCCAAACGCAGCTGTAAATTTTACAATATCAAGGGGGGAAAAGGTTTCTCCAGGCTTACCACCAATCGTTCCACGGATGCCTGAAATGCTTTTGATCAATGCCACTGTTCATTGGGTTTAGGGGGACAAATGTATGGAAAAAACTATCTTCGCCCCATGGACCTCCCCCAAAGTATCCTTCACACCGACTATTCGTTGATGCTCAAGGTAAACCGCGACTGGACGGCACCCTGGTTTGATACGGTGGCCATTTTTATACGGGAGGGCAGTTTTTGGGCTCCTTTTTACCTTTTTTTACTCATATTTATTACGGTCAACTTCAAGAAACAAGGCCTTTGGTGGGCCGTTGGGCTTTTATCGCTCGTAGCCCTGTCTGATATCCTCAGCAGCCATGTCATCAAAGAGATTTTTGACCGTCCGCGTCCTTGCCGGGATGAGTTTATGGCGCATCAGGTACGCTTCCTGGCGCGAAACTGCGGCCTCAATGGAAGCTTCACCTCTTCCCATGCCGCCAACCATTTCGCTATCGCAACTTATCTTTACATAACCCTGAAAAAGCTCTCCCCCTGGTGGGCACTGGCTTTTGTATGGGCAGGAATGATTGCTTATGCCCAGGTTTACGTGGGCGTACACTATCCCTCTGACGTGATTGGCGGAGCACTGCTGGGCACAGCCCTCGGTACCTTCGCTGCACGTGTATTTGATCACCAAATAGGCCTCGGCCTCCATGCATGAATGAATTTTTGATCCTGATTGGCCTTATCCTCCTCAACGGCTTCTTTTCGATGGCGGAAATCGCCCTGGTATCTGCCAGGAAAGCGAGGCTGGAATCACAAGCCAATAAAGGAGACCTCCGTGCCAAGGCTGCACTTGACCTGGCCAATAAACCCGATAACTTTTTCTCTACCGTTCAAATCGGAATCACCCTTATCGGTATCCTTACCGGTATTTATTCAGGTGATAAGATCATCATTTACTTTAAAGCCTGGCTGGAACAGTTTCCGGCCATTGCCGCGTATTCCAACGGAATCGCCACTGTGGTGGTGTTGATCATCGTTACATTTCTCTCACTCGTTCTTGGAGAACTGGTACCCAAACGGATTGGCATGGCTGCGCCTGAGGTGATTGCCAAATTTGCGGCCGCACCCATGCGACTGATCAGCAGGATCACCTACCCTTTCGTTTGGTTGCTCACCAAAACCACCAACCTTATTGTTAGCCTCTTCAATATGAAGGCCAGGGACAATATGGTTACGGAAGATGAGATCAAGGCCATCATCAGCGAAGGCACTGAAACGGGCGCTATTGAAGCAACAGAACAAGAGATCATTGAACGCGTGTTTCACCTCGGCGACCGTAACATCACCTCCCTGATGACGCACCGTTCAGATATTATTTGGTTCGATGTAAACGATTCAGAAGAAACCATCAAGGGTAAAATATTTGATGAACCACATTCAGTGTACCCGATCTGCGACGGCACCATTGATAACATCAAGGGCATCGTCTCCATCAAGGACCTGTACATCACGCCAGATCATGTGAAGTTTAAGGAAACGATGAAGCCCGCGCTTTTTGTTCCTGAAAACAACTCGCCATACCAACTGCTGGAAAAATTCAAACAAAGCCAGATCCATACCTGCTTCATTGTAGATGAATACGGCACACTGCTGGGTCTCATCACCCTGAATGATATCCTGGAAGCCATCGTGGGCGATATTACGCAGGAGGATGTGGAAGACTATGAAGTGGTGCAACGCGAAGACGGAAGCTTCCTCGTGGATGCGCAGATCCCGTTCTACGATTTTCTCACCAAGTTTGAAAAGACCGAATGGATGAACGAAGGGGAACAGGAATTTGATACACTGGCAGGCTTTATCCTGCATGATCTTGAACGCATCCCACACACGGGTGATTCACTGGAGTGGCGAGGTTTCCATTTTGAGATCATTGATATGGATGGCCATCGCATTGATAAGATTCTGGTGAAGATTTCTGAAGAACTGCGAGAAGATATGGAAGACTAAAATCAGCAATTGATAATTTGCAATTAGAAATTTACAATTAGCAATGGTTGTTGGAAGTTGGTGCCGCTTACCAAAATCAACTTTCCAAAAACCAGTGCCAATTGTTAATTGCTAATTATCAATTGCAAATTGCTATTTCTTCTTAAACAAAAGCTTACTCCCCGTCCACGTACTCGCCGCATCCATAAACTCATTCATCTTTGCAAAGTTAGCCGCAGGTTCAAAGTTGTGTAGATAATGCTTTTTCACTGAGATCTTAACCTGGCTTCCCTCCAGCTTTGCTTCGGCTATAAAGTATCCGGTCTCATTCTTCACAGAAGTATTTAATGCATTGAGTCCTTCAACAGAATACCCTTCTGGAACATCAATGGTAATCTCCTGCTCCATACTACGCGCATAAGGTTCATAAATATCGAGTGTACGTTTCCGTTGGTCTTCTTTGACCTTTAGCGGCTCGCCCAGCATTTTACCCACTTCCAGGATATAATTATTGCCGGCCTTCTTCATGATGCCATCGATCACAAAATTAGACGAGTAGATGAAATCAGGCTTGGTATGTCTAATACCCATGTTCTCGATCTTTGCATCTTTCATTTCCTTAACATCCAGTCCCAGCCAATCTTTAATATCTGAAAGAAAATTATCCTGCTGATCTTTCCTTGCCTCCGCATAAGCATTCCGAAGCTCCGTCAACTTCTGTTGTCCATTCTTCATCTTGGCCACTTCGCCGGCAAAGTCGCGCTTCGCGCCCAGTGCAGCACTTTCCTGTGCATCATAATCCTCGAACAAAATCAAGCCTCGCTGTGGGCCCAGCTTATAGTAGCCTTTCATCGTTGTTCTGCGGCTCACTTGCACATTCAGTTTATCCAGTTGCAGCTTGATCCCATACTGCTCCAGGTGCGAATTGGCGGTGGATGGACTCTCCGGAACCTGCGGTCCCTTGGATTCATTCTCACCTTTGGCGAGTTCAAACATCCTCGTCTCCTTCAAACCTTCAATTTCTTCTGGCACCTCAAAAGGCAGATCAAAGATCGAAGTGATGTAGAAATATTTTTTCATCGATGGGATGTACGCCGTAGTTCGAAGATCACTCACCTTCATGGCTTCTTTAAAACGGATCCCGGTACGATCCTCACTACCGATCAGCTGAGGCTCCAATTCCGCATAATAAAACAACAACACCAGCTGAATACTGAGTCCATTGTATTCTTGCCCGGGTGACGATAAAAGGTCTATAAAATCATCGCCAAAATATCCCAGCAGCTTGTAGTAACGAAGTGCATAATACAAGTAAGCAGCCTTCTCCTGGTCTGTCAGTTCCTTATAGCTTTTACCATCTTTTTGGGCCGCCGTTTTAGCTTTGCTGATGAGGTCCTTGTACTCATTCGCCATCATCTTATCTGCCCTCGCAGCGTAGCGGATTTCACGAGCCAGCTCGCTAAACTTCTCAATCACGTCGTTATTGCTTTTGATCTGCTGCGCTCCGGTTTCATCCTTAGGCGGATTACTCCTGATCTGCATACGCACAAATGGCAACTGCTTCTCCATAGACACCCACAGCGAAGTCTCAAATGCATCCATATCTTTTGCAGCAAGATCCAATACAATATCTTCTTCGGCATTGGAAGTCACTTTCAGGTTGGGCGCACTATTGTATATCCTGTATTTAACCGCATATTTCTTGCCGAGTTCCGCATGGAAACTGTAGCTCATCACAGGAGCATCGTCAAAGATGGCGAGGATATAATCTTTGGGTTCATTGTCGTTAATCGTCTTTGAAACAGTGGCCACATAAATGTCAATGATATCGCCAGGTGTAAGATCCGGAACCGCCAGTTTCGCCTTACGCTTAGTTGTAGATTTCTGGGTAAGTACCACCTCATCCGTATTGATCTCCTGCACCTTTCCATCGGGTTTAATGACCCTTACACCAACCATAATTTTACTGACATCAGAACTACGGAATCCACTGGTTTTTTCAAACTGCGTAAAACTCAACTCTGAATATTCGTCTACCGCAGTTTTATCATTCAACTTGATTACTTCCCGAACAATCTCAGACACTTCCTGATTCAGCTGCTTGCCAAAGGAAAGGCCATACATTACTGTTTTGGATCTGCGCTCCGCATTAAACTCCGTATGCCTTGCAATGATGACTTTTGATTTATTGGCATACTTCGCAGGAACCTCACGAACATTGAACTTTGGATCTTTCCATCCCCACACGAACTGCCGCATGGATTCTGCTTCCGCTTTATAGTCTGCCTCAATTTTTGCCTGTTCATTCTTCCGTTGGCCAAAGGTGGTAATAGCAATCATACCCATTACCACGAGGAGTAAGATGTTTTTCATCAAAATAATTTATTGCGCCTTTAGGACGATTTGTTGGTTGTAAAAATCCGAAAGCTTCTTCACATCGCTGTTCCATTGACTGAATTCTGAGGGCAGGATATCCGTCTTGGTAAAACTGATCTCGTTTCGATATAAGACCTTGGTTCCTTGCTGCGAATAGTTAGCCTGGAAACTATATTTAGGATGCTTGATCACTAATTTCTCGGGTACTTCGGTCAACTTTTTTCCGGGAATATCCAGCTCTGTCTCCTGCACAATATGAAGTTTATAGTAATGCCACAATGGAAATTTCCGATCTGTTGTGTCAATATCTGCACCTTTAAGGCTTTCCCGATTATCCAACGATAAATAACTGTCTTTATCGAAGGTGCTTAGGGCATTTTTCCAAAGCACATCGTACTCTACTTTCAAATCGTTATTGTAATCGGTTAGATTGGTCACTTTCATGTTGCTGATCTGGAAATCTGCATTTCCGCCTGTGAGGTATTCTTTCAGTGCATTCTCACGCTTATCCTGCTTCATATCGTTCAGTTGAGTCAAAAGCCACTCCTTGCTTTCCCCCTTCCAGACCTGCACCACGTGTCCTTTCAGGTTGTTCCCATCCACTGCAAACTTTCTATTTTCAAGGGCTGTGTTTTGCGTTGGCATTGAAACGGGAACCGTGGTCAGCAAATATTTATCGCCATTTTCAATCAGGGTCTGCCTGCCCTGGATCCGCTCGGCAACTTCTCCATATCCGATGTACTTTTCCGTTGCATCCAGAAACACGGGCTTTCCTTGTTTCATCCAGGCACAGATCATATGGTTGTCTACACTCAATGCCGGCGTGCTATAATCATATGCAATATCCCTTGTGCCGATCCAGCACCGGCGTGCATCAAGGTTGATGGACTGTAGCATCACGGTGAGCAGGTTGGCCATGCCTTTACAATCACCATATTTTTTACGTAACACTTCTTGTGCTTTTTCTGGTTTAAAGCCTGCGATTCCATCTTCAAATGCGATATAACGCACATTGTCTTGCACCCATAAAAAGATCCGCTTTACCTTTTCTTCATCAGTAGTTGCACCTTTGATGATTTCCTCGGTCTTGGTTTTGATAAAGGCTTTGTCGTTATCCACCTGTTTCACCAGACCGGCGTACCAGTTGTACTGATCTTGTAGCGTATTGAAATAGTTGATGGCTACCCCTCCCGGAGAAGCCTGTTTGCACATGACAAGCAGGTGTGGTGCGAGGTAACTCATTCCTGGCGAACGTGATTCTTTCTTGAATCCGGGTATGTTGGATGCCCGATAAATATAAACGGTCTGATCGCCCTCGCGGGTCTTGGTCTGCTTCACACCATACTTCTCCGTATTGAACTCTTTGAACTCTACTTTCATCCAGTCTGGCACATAAATACGTACCTCCTGTTGATCTATTGGATACAAAGAAGAAAAATAGACCGATGTAAAGTATCGCGGATCATTGGTGGTTTTTTTGAATGTCACTTCAGACCGGCCCCCGATCTTGGTAATGGGGAGTTCGAAATAACAGATATGCTCATCGGAAAAAAATATCCCGTCCTGATTGTAGTACTCGCATTTTACCATCGAGGAAGACCGGCTCTTGCCATCCACCTGGATATCCACGGCGTCTATCGCCTGATTGTCATTGTAAAACTCCGCCACAGGAATGTCTTTCCGATACTTCCTGCAGGTGTATGTACTGGTTTCTTCCGTGGTCACCAGCACGGGGTTGGCGCCGCTCCCTTTAACAAACTTAACGGTCAGGAAATTCTTTTGAATAGCTACGTTGTCCGAAGAATCTTTTGCCGACTGGCCAAAAGCAGAAATAGCGATACCTGCAAGCAGGATGCAGGTCAAAATGGGTTTCAAGGTTAACATACGTGATATCTAGGGGTTACACGAAAATATCATTCTTTGAAATATAACGCTCAGCATCCCACCTATATTATTTCAAATCAAAGTCTTAAGAAAAAACGTCATATCATTTCTCACTGGCCATAGGTTGGCAGGGTTGCTTTTTTAAAGGTGATCACAGCATCAAATCTTTTCTTCGGAACAAATTCAATCCTCCCGCCATTCTCCAATTCAAACCCAAAGACCTTTCTGCCGGGCCAGACACAAGTTTTAGACGCCTCTGCTAATGAAATAAAGGTTCTATCCTCAAATGCTGACAATTCTTCAATATCATCCGGCTTATTGTTCAGGAATGGCTTATTGGACTTTGTCCACCATTCAAAGGTCTCCCCTTCCCTGGCAAACAAGCCGATGTGGTAACTCTTCTCCTTGTATTTCTCACTGATGTATTGGCCCATCCACTTGTTCGGATTTCCTTCAGAACTTGTTCTTCCGATGTGCCCATTGTGCGCCCAGATGATGATCTTCTTGCCGGGATACACACTATCCATTAGCCAGAACAAATTGCCGGCCATCACTTTGTCACGGTGAGAAATTGGATCATCCTTGGTCCAATCCAGACTTACCGCATCACGATGATTGGAAAGCGCGAGCTGAAGATAGCGCATATCCGTAGTAGTTAGTGAGAACTGTTGCTGAATGGAAACGGCGCTGTCCCTGAACATTGCTGCGATCATGTTTGCAGCACCTTTGATGGAATCCGAGATGGCGATCAGCGGCTTGCGATCATCGTCCCACATAATGGATGGAATCCTGTAGTATTTTACCAGACAGCCCATGAGGCTATCTCCTGTTTTTCCCCATTTCTTCCGAAGAATTTCCTGCATCAACGTGAGTGAAGCAGAAAAATTCTGAGAATCAAACCCTGCATAGAATAACGGCTTTTTGCTGCCTGCCGTTTCCTTGATATAATCAAACAAGGGCATGATCTCTGCACACTGAAAATTACCAAACACGGTATTGTTGCGCAGTTGTTTGGCGGTGAGTGTATCCACGTTCTTATAAGTCAACGCAATATCAGCGATGCCACTTTCCATAGCAAGCACTTCAAATCCGCATTCCTTGTGGAGATACTCAATAATCCTCGACTTCAACCTGTAGTAGTCTCCGATGCCATGGGAGCTCTCGCCCAACAGAACCACGCGCTTATCCTTCAGCAATGCCTTGAGGAAGGTCAGATCAGCATTGTCATTTGCCGAGGTTTTGTCCAAACTGTGCCATGAAGAGGGTGAACACAGACCTTCGGTCTTCATCTGTCCCATCCCCTTTGACGTAACCAAAAGAAAGAATGAAAGACCAACTAAAACTGATCTAACTACTTGATGCCGTAAGGAATTCATTCCTGAATATACTGAAATCGTTGTTACGCTCAGCCGGCGATGGGACGGAGTATGCGGTAGCTGTGCTCCGGGATTTCTGCAAGTCTTGAATACGCAGCCTTCTCCCCTGTTGTATAGAATTCCTGAAAGCTCATGATCAATGGCTTCCATCTGTCAGGATCAATGCGATTTGTGGTACCTGGCCACAAAATAGATTCATCGGCATAGATCTTTATGATGTCTAATTCAATGTACAAAATCCTTCCCCTAAGCAAAGGATCATCCTCGCCCAAGGAATTTACTGCTTTCACTTTTGCTTCCATCTGTACGGGACATTCTGCCGCACGGTTTGCCTTCAGATATTGCGAGCTAACTGGGGTTAGGCCTGCCAATGAAAACTTATCCGGATTGTACACGTATCCTTTTTCAACTTTAGCCTTTGGAAGATTTCGTTTCCCTGTTGTCTTCGCTAAAGCATTCACGGCATTCACCTGTTTTACAGAAGGAAGATTCAACACGCACTCTTTTTCCCGGAGAAGATTGACCGATGTATGCGATGAAGCGCTGATCCCAATTACACATCGGGAAGTGAGCCAGAAGATTGAAGAGAACGGGGCAATATTATCTGAACCGTCTTCATTTTTTGTACTAATCAACACTACAGGGGTGCCAAAATAGAGAATCGGCAGATTGCATTCAATGTGCATAGTTAAACATTTATGCCTGCAATTTGGTGATCCTGCTAAAGTCAGACAACCCGATTCTTGCGAAGTTGATGATCACTTACATTAATGCTTCAATTACTTAGCATCGCAAACAAACTGCTCCCTCATCCCATCCATGCTTTTCCATATCCGGTGCTGAAATGGTTGCGGTGATAGTTGGTGAATGATGTAAGTTTTACCAGTCTGTTTACAAGAGAGTACATGTATGGTTGCATTCAGGGTGATCTTCTGCTGCTGCATATAATCCAGCATGGTTATGGTTCCCTGAAAGGTATTAGGATTGATGGCCTGTACACTGGCTACTACGGGGATCAGCTTTTCTTTCGGAATGTTGGGGCCATTAGCTTTTAAAAGGCCCGTGTAATAATCCTTCAAGTACTGCTCTATGCTTTTTGCATCTTGTTTTACATCCCCGTCCAGATACCAAAGAAAAAGATAAGACCAGTATTCTTCACTCGCCTTCTTGGACCATCCGGGTGCAAAGCGAATATCTTCCACCCCTTTATATTTGATTTCTGGCGCAAAGTTGGCCGGAAGTAAAAATCGCTCTATGCCCCAACCTTCTGGCGTGGCCAGCTGATAAGGCGCTTTCCAATTATGGCCATCGAAGGTTGCGGCGTCCTGTGCGGAAAGGGATAATGTACAAATCAGGAAGAACAAGGCGAATAATTTCCTCATGTGTTTATAATACAGTTACATACAATTTACCGTATTAATGCGGGAATCAAATACTCAATCACCATCCGCTGTACCTGTACATGCGCATACGACTGTCCATACGCATTGGCCGTGACCACTATAACTAGTGGCTGATCCTTAAAGATCATCACGTAGTTACCGCCATTGCCGGAACAGTAGTTGACAACATGGCTCTTACCATTCACTGTAAAGGTCTTGTTCCAAAAAAGATAGCCATAGAATTCCCCGGTCCTGCCAGGCAGAGTATGGTATGGTGTGAAGGTTTTTTGAATCCAGTCTTTGGTTAAAATCTGCTTGCCATTCCACCGGCCATCCTGCTGATACAAGAGTCCATATTTTGCCAGATCCAACGCGCGAAGCCTAAGTCCACCCGCCGTGTTGGGCACTTTCTGCGGTGTATATTCCCATTGATATTCCTCAATCCCAAGGGGTTTGAATAGCCTTTCAGATGCATAAGTTTCCAGTCCGCCTTTTACGCGCCGCTGTAACACATCGCCCAAAATAACCACCCCGGCAGTAAAGTAGTGCCATTTTTTTTTGTACGATGTATCAAAGGGCAGATCCAGCGCAAATTTCACCCAGTTGTCTGAAGGGTACATATTCTCTTCATTTCCCGGAGAGCTGTCTACCCCATCATCTCCATCAAATCCCGATGCCATCGTTAGCAAATCCCTAACTGTGGTGGCGGATTTTTCAACACTGTAGTTTTTGTAATTATCGATTGGATAAATTTTCCCAAGCGTTATCTGCTCACTCGGCAAATACCCATCGGCAATGGCCATTCCGGTAAGGGTGGAAGCGAATGACTTTCCCACAGAACGGGTGTCATGCAGTGTATTTCGATTGGCACCGTTGAAATATTCCTCGAACAATATTTTACCGTCTCTGACCACTACGATACTGGTGATTTTTTTAAACAGCCCGGTATCAATACTCCCCTTGAGTTGTTTCAACTTTACGGTGTCGTAGCTTTCTGTTGATACTGGCAATCCGGGATAAGATTTGGGTCGATGGAGTTCCACATTTTGTATATCAATCATTGGATGCAAGGCAACCGTGATGGGCAGCTCGCCCACAGCCATGATTTCACTGGTTTTTATTGAACCGCTATTTACGTAAGCCCTGATCTCCATCTTCAATTGATGCTGACCATCTGTCAATACCTTGGCACCACCAACATTCATGAATCGCATCCAAAAAGACTCGCTCCAGGAACCTTGGCCATGCATATTATCGATGAATGGCCTATGCAAAATCCTCACCGTATCCTGTTGTGCGGGAAGTGGAGCTCCAGGCCTCAGGTTGCTTCTATAAATCTCCTTACCATCAACGAATAGGGTAAACTGATAGTTGCCCGTTTTAAATAGACTGTCGGTATTTAGTTCGGGCGCGAGTGTATGCTTAACGTTGGTGACTGAATTGGCGAAAAAGGCTGTGAAAAACAAATCAGATTTTGGCGTAAGGGTATACTGCTTCAAAAAATCCTCTTTATTCATACTTTCCTTTGCCAACGCCTTTTCAGAAAATACGATCTTGCCGATATATTGTTGGTGGAGACCCGATGAATTGGGCGCCAGAGGTATCAGGTCCTGGGCTTGGCCTGCACTAAAAACAAACAGAAGGAAAACGAAATATGTACGCATGTATAACAAAGGTAACGCCCGTTCAGGTGTCTGAATAGAACAGGATTAACGTGGTGGATTACGACTTACAAAGTTGGCTATACTGGCCAGGACTGCACCC
>JBASZQ010000117.1:0-159939 GCA_049661025.1 Chitinophagaceae bacterium
CTTCACACTTCCCACTTCATCTTCTCCCTTGAATAATGATGATTATTTCTTCAGGGTAACAGTAGCAAGTTCCTTCTCCTTCCCTTTCGATACACTCACATTGGAAATGGTAGTATCAGCATACCCATTATTCCCATCATAAAGCACGGTGTAAGTGCCATCGGAAAGTCCACGCACTTTGAATTTGCCGTCCTTATTCGGAATGGCTGTGGCAGTATCTTTTGCATTGAATACTTTAACCACGGCTCCGGCTTCTGCAGGCAATACCCTTCCTTTCAATTCACCGAAATTCTTTTCGCAGAAGGGCTTCAGCACTGGTTTGAGATAATACTTACCATTGATCTCAATAATAGAACGGGACACGTCAAAGTCAATCCAGGTTGCTAGGTTTGAACCGCTGTTCTGGATATGCTCTTTCCGAAGTTTAATATAAATGTAGTTGCTTCGCACGCCAGGCAAAAGGTTGACAGGGTATGAAACACCATTTTTCACCACTCGTACGGCACCGATTGATATCCTGATCTTGCGGATAGTACCCTGAATATTCCCCTGGGCCAGAACGGTATCGATGCCATTACGAAGGGCGAGGATATTGTATTCTCCGGCAGCTACATTCAGTGTATCCCACTGTCCAAAATCATCTCTTCCCCTGCGGTCATCATCGTCATCTTTATCGAGACTGTCTGACCGATCACCCCAGTCATCATCATCCCGGTGTTTGCCGGTATCGAGTTTCACTTCAACGGAATTGATCTGAACAAAAAGGCTGTCGAACTCCGCTGGATCGTCGGTCAGATACACTTTCAGGCTCTGGGTTTCGCCTGATCCGGAAGCGCTGAATTCATCTTTAGTACAGGCCTGAAAAATGAGCACAGAGAGGGAAATAACTGCTAACACACTGAACAATAACTTACTACGTTTTACCATGATACAGATTTTGCTGTTTTGAAAATTGGTTTTCCGTGGGGTAGATACAAAGGGCATACCATCAGTTGGTAAAAGGGTATCTTATTATGAGCCTTTTAACTTTTGCCATGCAGCTTTGAATAGAAAATTATTTTTCTTAGCATTGATATTCACCCCCAACCTTGCTGTGCATACCCAACCAAAAACAATAAACTGTCATCTATGACAGCAAGCGAACCATTTGACTTGAACAACCTGGAACAAATCATTGAGGATTGTATGTCCGGCGTGCGCGTTGCGCAAAACCGGTTGTACAGCTTCTTTGCGCCCAGGATGTTACCGGTCTGCCTGCGTTATACGGGTAACCGGGAAGAAGCTGAGGAAATCCTCCAGGAAGGTTTTATCAAGGTTTTTATGCATTTGTCGCAGTTCCGCCGGGAAGGCTCTTTTGAGGGCTGGGTTCGGCGAATCATCGTCAATGTTGCCTTGCAACGTTTTCGGGAAAAAGCAAGAATGTACCCTGTGGTATCCATCAAAGAAGAAGTGGTGGAAACAGCGGGAAGCAATGAAACTCTCTCGAGGATTGGCTATAAAGATCTACTGGCCCTGGTGCAAAAATTACCTCCGGCTTATCGGCTCGTTTTTAATCTATACGTCTTTGAAGGCATGAAACACAAGGAAATCGCAGAAGCGCTGAAAATCACTGAAGGCACTTCCAAATCCAATCTCTATGATGCAAGGCTTATTCTTCAACGTGAAGTCATGAAACTCGAAAGTATCAACTCACCCAAACTCGCCAGCCTATGAGCGAAGATCTACACCCGATAGATGATCTTTTCAGGTCTGGCCTCAACGGCAAAGAAGAGACGCCCACGCCGGCAGTCTGGGAAGCCATAGAAAAAGAGCTAGACAAGAAAGATCGTAAACCCATCGCGGGCTTTTTCCGCATGTCCGGTAGAGCAGCGGCGGTGGCATTAATTATTATCACCGGAGCGGCATTATTTGCTGCGGGATATTTTATACGTGACGCGCAGGAAGAGAAGAAAGGCATTGGGCATAAGGCATTTGGCATAGAGGAGGGGAAAGGCACTGGGAAAGAGGCATTGGGCACAAAGGGAGAAAGCTTGAAGCCGGTAGACAAGACTGAAATTAAGTTACCTGCATCTTCATCAATCAATGATGGTGAAGCACCCAAACTTACATCTGAACCCGTTGGTTCAGCTAACACAAAATCAATCCCTGAAAAAAATACAGTTAAGAAGGTCACCAAACAAGTAAAGGCTACAAACCCTAGTATCACAGGCGCTGCCTCTGAAACCTTACAGTCCTCATCAATCAGTGAGACCGTGAACACGGAATCACAGGAGCAGCATATAAAGTGGGAGATAGCAACAGCACTGCCACCTGTTGAAGAGCATTTGTTGCCGGCATCGTCCACAAAAATTCCGACAAGCGATGCAGTGATCTCAATTTCAAAAAACAACAAATATTCAAAAGCAGTTGTTAAGCAAACAACGCCCACCAAGATTCCGGTAATTAATAAAAACGCAGCCGGATTGCAGGTGCCGAAGTTCTCGCTCACACCATATGTTGCTTTTCAAAATCATAGTGTGAAGTTAAAAGACGATGGCTCCAATTGGGGGAAAAATATGCGCGACGACATGGAACGCACAGAACAGCTTCCAAGCAAAGTCAGTGTGGGTGTCCTAGCCGATTTTCGCATCGCGAAAAATATTTCATTGCAGTCCGGACTTGGATTGATGCAGCTCGACGTAACCATCCAACCCAAGCAAATCAAAGCGGAAAAAGACATCGATGGTAAAGTGAAATACAGGCTCGACTGCTCTGCGGGTACATACTTCATCAATCCGAAACAAGGCAACTATCCCAGGCCCGGCGATTCGATCACTACACAGATGGCCACCAATTCATTAAAGTATCTGAATATTCCCCTGAATGTCAAGTATCATTTCGGGAGCAACAAACTTCAATTCTTCGCAACAGCCGGAACAGGCATTAATATCCTGACCAGCCAAAACCTTGATGCCATGGTAAAGCACCAGTATCAATACTACGGCGGGCGCACCACCAATCTTAAATCAAGTTACTTCAATGGAATGATCGGTGGAGGTGCCACTTATTTTGTTGGAAAGCGCATAGGCATTTACGTTAGTCCGCAGTATAATTTTGCCTTGACGTCTATGAACGAGGGACTACCGGTGAAATCACTGCCGAGAACGTTTAATATGCAGACAGGAATTACTATAAAACTTTAGTTCGCAGGTCGCAGGTCGCAAGGTCGCAGAGCGACCTGCGAACTAAACTAAAGGTTGTTTTTCTTCATCTGCTCCATCGCATAGTCCGCCGCTCTTGCCGTCAACGCCATATAGGTCAAACTGGGGTTCTGCGTTGAAGTAGATGTCATCGCCGCACCATCGGTAACAAACACATTCTTACAGGCGTGCAGCTGGTTCCATTTATTCAGCATACTTGTCTTCGGATCATGGCCCATCCTCACTCCACCCATCTCGTGAATATCCAGTCCGGGAGCTTGTTTGGAATCGCTTGACTTGATGTCCGTAAACCCTGCCTTGGTAAACATCTCAGTAAACTGATCAATGTAATCCTTCGTCATTTTATCGTCATTCTCATCATAACTCATATTGATGGCGAGCTGCGGAATGCCCCATGGATCTTTCTGGTTTGGATCAAGACGAACATAATTTGTTTCCTTAGGAATGGTTTCGCCCATCATGTGGGAACCTACTGACCAAGGCCCAAGGTCTTTCTTAGCAAGATTATCTTTCAATGTCTCCCCAAATCCTTCTGTATTCCGTTGATTACCTCTCCCGGCATAGAAACCGGCAGCATATCCGCGCAAGAAATCGGTTTCTTGCTTCTTCACATTCCTGAAGCGCGGCAAATAAGCACTCGTAGGTCTTCCGCCCTCCGTCTTGATGTCTTTATGCCCTTCGTGAACTGCGCTTATACGTGCACGATAGTTATGAAATGCCACATATTTTCCAAGTACACCACTATCATTTCCCAATCCGTTCGGGAATCGGGATGATGTGGAGTTCAATAAGATCAGGTTGGTGTTGAGTGCCGCTGCATTCACAAATATCACGCGCGCAAAATATTCAGTGGCCTGGTTGGTTTTTGCATCGATGACTCTCACGCCTGTAGCCTTGCCTTGTTTCTCATCATAGATGATGGAATGCACCACAGCATCAGTTTTTAACGTCAGGTTTCCCGTACGTTCTGCCCAGGGAATGGTGGATGAGTTGCTGGAAAAATATCCGCCGAACGGACATCCGCGCTGGCAGAGGTTTCTGTTCTGACACTGCGCTCGTCCCTGATCCAGATGAATCTGTTGCGGCTTGGTGAGATGCGCACAACGCGCATAGATCACCGGGCGTTCCGGATAGTGCTTGGCTATCGACTCCTGAAAATATTTCTCTACACAGCTCAGCTCTATGGGCGGCAGGAACTCGCCATCAGGCAGGATATCCAATCCGTCCTTGTTACCCGAGATACCCGCAAATTTCTCTACATAACTATACCAGGGTGCAAGATCGTTGTATCGTATCGGCCAGTCAACAGCATAACCATCACGCGCAGGCCCTTCAAAATCATAAGCGCTCCAGCGCTGTGTTTGCCTGGCCCACAACAAACTCTTTCCACCAACTTGATAACCACGGATCCAGTCGAACGGTTTCTCTTGCACATATGGATGCTCTGCATCCTTGACAAAAAAATGAAGCGCATCTTCACGAAAAGCGTAACACTTGCTCACAACAGGATTTGCATCCTTGATGGCTTGCGTGAGATCACCCCGATGTTCAAATTCCCAAGGCATCATGTTGGTGGTGGGATAATCTTTAAGGTGTTTCACATCCCGCCCGCGTTCAAGGACAATTGTCTTCAACCCTTTCTCACAAAACTCTTTTGCGGCCCATCCGCCACTGATGCCGGAACCAATGACGATGGCGTCATATGTATGATTGCTATCTCCCATGACTTGTTGTTATGCGTTTGATGAAACAGGTACACATCCTTTAAAAGAACCGGGGATGAGATTATACACCTGCACTTGGGTGAGAAAATATTGGGACGATGTGTAGCCACGCACCGTCAGCGATTTCATTCGTCGATAAAACTTTGCTTCATCGCTCTCCTCAGATTTTTTCTTCTCGATGGCTTCGAGTACGCCTGACCGTTGGACAGGCGTTGCTTTCATGAAACTCGTGCCTGCAGTCTTCTCCGCGAAATCTGCAAATGCATCAAGCCCCTTTACAAAGTTCTGTTGCTCTTCCCTGGTGGCACAATCGTCCATCATCTTCATGACAAACTGATGTGCATAAACATCTTTTGCGCCGGGCGTTGCGGTTTTGGGAATGATGGCTTCAGCGATTTCAGCAAGCAGGTTTTCCTGCGATGCAGATAGGCTGTAGTTCTTGAGTAGAAAAGATCCTTTGGTGCGGTCTTCCATGCAGGAAGGCACGAGCAATACGCCGGTGGAAACTACCAGCAGCTGTTTAATGGCGGTGCGTCGGGTCAACAAAGCAAAATCGTTTAAGCACAAGATATGAAATTTGGAATCCGGGAATCCTAAAATTCTGGAATCCAAAAGTAAAATCCGGAATGCTGACATTCTGAATTCCTGATTCCGACTTCAGAATTACTGGATTCCTGGATTCCAAGATTCCTGGATTCCAAATCAATACTCCAAAAAATCCAAACTCTTCCCATACGAGTCTTCCAACCCCCAAGCAGCAATCACAGCGATCACCATAAGTATAACCCCTGTGATCCAGGCTCCGGTGACATAGCTGCCTGTCCACCCGCGCATGCCTTTGAACAATAGAAGAATCAACGGCAGTGCACCGCGTACCATATTAGGAATCGTCACTGCAGCGGTTGCACGCAGATTGGTACCAAACTGCTCAGCAGACATCGTGATGTACAACACGGAGAAACCCGTACCGAAGCCCAAACCTGCACAGAGCCAGTACATGGACTGGGCAGTTCCGCCACCTCGCAACAAAAAGTACAGTGTAAGAAAAAATGTAGTGATGCCGTAAAAAATATACAACGCTTTTTTCCGGCTCTTGAAATGTCTGCTCAACAATCCGGCAGTGAGATCGCCAAATGCAATGGCCATATATTGGTACATGATGGCCTTTCCTGGATCCACCCCATCGATCCCAAACTCCTTCCCAAACTGATCAGAGAAAGTCACCAATACACCAATGATATACCAGGCCGGAATACCGATCATGATGCAACGCAGGTATAAGATTGCACGACGGCG
Source organism: Chitinophagaceae bacterium (assembly GCA_049661025.1). Lineage (GTDB taxonomy): Bacteria > Bacteroidota > Bacteroidia > Chitinophagales > Chitinophagaceae > Pollutibacter. The sequence goes on from JBASZQ010000117.1 coordinate 6,221, forward strand.
GTTGGAGAAGAACATCAGAAAATTTCCGCGAGGCACATTGGTATTGGATATCTCTTTGAACATCGCGCTTTCTTTGACCTGCAAACGCAGTACCAACAATGCCAGACCCAATGCGCCTCCAATGTAATAACATGTCCTCCAGTCGAACAACTCCTTCATCACAAAAGCCGTCACTGCGCCAAGAATCCCAAATGATGCAATCATCGCCGAAGCAATCCCTCGCTTTTCTTTACTCAGCAGTTCATTCACGAGGGTGATGCCTGCGCCGAGTTCACCGGCAAGACCCACACCGGCAATGAAACGCAGTATGGTGTATTGCGTGGTGTTGGTGACCATGCCGTTGAGGATATTGGCGATGGAGTACAGCAATATCGATCCAAACAATACACTGAGCCGCCCCTTCTTATCGCCCAGCATACCAAACAGAATGCCACCAATAAGCAGCCCTATCATTTGTACACTTATGATAAACTCACCCTGTTCCAACACTTGCTCCGGGTTGAGACCAAGATCCGTCAGGCTGGGCTTGCGGATGATACCGAATAAAAGGAGGTCATATACATCCACAAAAAAGCCGAGAGCGCTGACAATGACAGCGATATGTAAAAGGCCAGGGCTCTTGAGTTGAGCAGTTTTTGACATGCCGCAATATCGGCTATTCCTTAGATTGTGAAAATCCGTTGTTTAAAAAAAGAACCATGCGAAAAGCCATTTTTACCATAGTGGTGCTTATCTCTACAACCACTAATGCGCAATATAAGTATCATATCACAGGTACACTCGTTGGATTTAAAGACACCGTGGAGAAAGTCTATTTCAACTACAGAATTGGTGAAGAACAATTTCGTGAAAGTGTTACTGTTAAAAATGGCAAATATGAATTTAAGGGATCGAAGTCCGAAATAGGCTTTATGACGTTTTTCCCCATCATCAAAGGCTATCCCGGTTTTGTACCGCGTGGACATGTGGCATTATTATTTGTTGGTGGTGGCAAGATCAATGTACAACACAAGGATTCCTTTGGCAACTATACCGTAAGCGGTTCTCCTGAACATGCTGAATATGAAGCTATGCAAGCGAAGCTAAAGGCTACAGACGATGAATGGAAACAATTGGGCAGGGCATACATCGCATACAGGCAAAAGAAGGACACCGCGGAAATGAATGAAGTGGAAAAAAAGATGGACGAGCTTGTGAAAAAACAAAAGCAGATTTATACGGAATCCTTCAAAGCCAACCCCTCATCTGCATTGGCATTGACCCAGCTGGGCTTGATTGCGGGATCTGATTTGAACGCCGATGAGTTGGAGCCGCTATTCAACCTGCTTCCAGAAACAGCCAAGAATTCACGTGCGGGAAAAGACTGGGAAGTGAAAATAGATATCGCAAAGCGTTTGGGTATTGGAAAAACTGCTCCCGATTTCACACAGCAAGATACACTTGGCAGGCTGGTTACCCTAAGTAGTATGCGGGGTAAATATGTACTGCTCGACTTCTGGGCCAGCTGGTGCGGACCCTGCCGCCGCGAGAATCCACATCTCGTAAACGTTTTTCAAAAATACAAGGGCAAGGGTTTTGGTATACTTAGCGTCTCGCTTGATCAGCCCAACGCAAAAGATAAGTGGCTGAAAGCCATACATGATGATCAGCTCAATTGGACGCACGTGTCAGATCTGAAGTTTTGGAACAATGCAGCGGCAGTCCTGTATGGTATTCAGTTTATCCCCCAGAACTATTTGCTTGATTCTGAAGGCAGGATCATCGCTAAGAACCTGAAGGGCGAGGACTTGGAGAAGAAGTTAGGGGAACTGCTCAAGTAGCTCGTTTTTTCCAATTTTTTTCCTACCTTGAATATATTATGACACTTTTTGTAGCCGGATTGCCTTACGATGTTGATGACGCCGAGTTGTTGGAAATTTTCGAGAAGTTCGGGCCCGTAAAATCTGCCAAGGTCACGATGGATCGTGAAACAGGTAAGAGCCGCGGTTTCGGTTTCGTAGAACTGGAAAACGATGAAGACGCTAATCAGGCCATCGAATTACTGAACGAGATATCCCTCGGAAAGAATGGTAAGCCTCTGGTGGTGAAGCAGGCCGAAGACCGTCCCAAAGGTGGCGGAGGGGGTGGCTTTAACCGCGGCGGAGGCGGCGGTGGTGGTTACCGCGGTGGTAGTGGCGGAAGCGGCGGCGGTGGTGGATACCGCGGCGGCAGTGGTGGCGGCGGGGGTGGTTACCGCGACAATAACCGCGGTGGAAATGGAGGCGGTGGCGGAAACAGTGGTGGAGGATACAATAAGCGCTGGTAAATCTTACTGATTAATATTTCTTTTAGCCGAATAGACCCTCTATTTGGCTTTTTTGTGCCTAGTCATGATGAATTTTACCTCATCATGAATCATTTTTGACCGGCTTTCACCTTACCATACGCTGCCAAATCTTCCACCAGCAGGGATTGACCTGGCTTCACCCAGATCCTCAAGAAACTGGTGTCTGCCTCCCGCCAGCTGGGGGAGTTGAATGGCCTATGTATCACATTGTGACCACGCAGGATGAACTGTATCTCGCGGCAACCGAAACAGATGCCGGCAGTCCGGAAGCCAAAGAAGTTTTGCAATGATGACTGAGCAGTTGCAGATCGTGTATGTATTCTTAACAAAACTTATTTCTTCCGAAATTTCCACGCTAACGCTAAGGATACAACCAAACCAAGAACTAATGCAGACTCAGTGATAAAACAATCCTGTGTTGTACTTTTTGGAATTTGATGGCCAGATCCCAATGCCAAAAAAGCTAAGAATGAATGCAGCAATAGCATGACAAAAAACAGAATCGATATATTTCTCCATGTGCGATTCATACATAAACTACAATTGTTAGAGATAGTTAGCAACACTCCAATATACAACTGGCAACCGAATCTAAACCCTCACCCTAAACCCTTCCCCTATTTTCCCCGTATCTTTCACCCTGCTTATGATTGAACATTTCCCGTTTTTCCTGATCCTGCTGGTGGTCATTGTGCTGTTGATCATGCTGGCCAACAGGATCCGCGTGGCGTATCCGGTACTACTGGTGGTGGCAGGTTTGCTGATCAGCTTCATCCCAGGCATTCCGGTACTACACATTGATCCGGAACTCATCTTCATCATATTCCTCCCACCATTATTATACGAAGCGGCCTGGGCCATCTCATGGAAAGAGCTCTGGCGCTGGCGCCGCATTATCGGCAGCTTTGCGTTTGTAGTGGTCTTCCTCACCGCATTAAGCGTGGCCTTGGTGGCCAATGCATTTATCCCCGGCTTTACTTTAGCACTTGGTTTTCTGCTCGGTGGCATCGTATCTCCTCCGGATGCCGTTAGCGCTGGTGCCATCGTCAAATTTGTGAAGGTGCCCAAACGTATGTCGTCTATCCTCGAAGGCGAAAGTTTACTCAATGACGCATCGTCCCTCATCATCTTCCGCTTTGCGCTCATTGCAGTTGGCACGGGTCAGTTCATCTGGTATAATGCAGCGTTCAGCTTTGGCTGGGCGGTCATCGGTGGTGCATTGATCGGTCTCATCATTGGATGGATCTTCATGAAGGCACATCGCTACCTGCCCACCAATGCCAACATGGACATCGCGCTCACTCTGGTTACTCCATACGTGATGTACATTGCAGCGGAAGAGGTGCACGCCTCCGGTGTATTGGCCGTGGTCTGCGGCGGACTCTTGCTCTCTGAAAAAAGACATGAGTTCCTGGCTACTTCAGCGAGACTACGTGGTGCCAATGTGTGGGGAAGCCTGGTCTTCCTTCTAAACGGTTTCGTCTTCATGCTCATCGGCCTGGACCTTCCCGAGATCACCACCGGTCTGCAAAAAGAAGGTGTGAGCCTTGGCGCTGCACTGGGCTATGGATTCCTGATTACCGCAGTGCTCATCATCGTGCGGTTGATTTCAGCATACGGCGCCGTAGCGGTGACCCTCATCATGCGCAATTTTATCAACGTGGCCGATGCCAATCCCGGCATGCGCGCACCACTCCTGTTGGGGTGGACGGGCATGCGCGGCGTGGTTTCACTGGCTGCGGCATTATCGATACCCGTACAACTCAATGCCACCACGCCTTTCCCGCATCGCAACCTGATCCTCTTCATTACATTCATCGTGATCCTCACCACCCTCTTGCTACAAGGTCTTACATTGCCACTGCTGATCCGAAAGATCAAACTGCCGGCCTATGATGACTACATCCCTGATGAAGAAGCCGATACCTTTATCCGGCGGGAATTGGCCAGACAGGCTCTTTCACATTTAGAGGGCAACCACGCGGACAAACTGGAGAAACATGGCTCACTGCAACGGCTAGCCGATAGATGGAACGAGAAGGCCGATGAAAACAATGACCCGAGACTACATGAAGAAAGCAAGACCGTGTACCTGGAAATACTGGAACTTCAGCGCAACTGGTTGCTCGAAAAGAACAAAACAGATGATACCTTTGACGAAGACCTGATCCGTAAATACCTTTACCAGATAGACATCGAAGAAGAAAAATTAAAATATTTATAACGCATTAACCCAACTGTATGATTATTGAACCCAGAATGCGCGGCTTTATTTGCCTGACTGCCCACCCCCAGGGCTGCGCACAAAATGTAGTGAACCAAATCAACTACGTCAAATCCAAAGGCGCTATCAATGGGCCCAAACGCGTTCTTGTGATCGGCGCTTCTACGGGCTTTGGCCTGAGCTCCCGCATCACAGCCGCCTTCGGCAGTGGTGCAGCCACCATCGGCGTATTCTTTGAAAAGCCAGCGCAAGAAGGCAAAACGGCTTCGCCCGGCTGGTACAACAGTGCCGCCTTCCAGCAAGAAGCAAAGAAAGCTGGCCTCTACGCAAGGAGCATTAATGGTGATGCATTCTCCGATGAAATCAAAACCAAAACCATCGATCTCATCAAAAAAGACCTTGGCCAGATAGACCTTGTGATCTATAGCCTCGCATCACCTGTACGCACCCATCCTAAAACAGGTGTTACTCATCGCTCCGTATTAAAACCATTGGGTGGGGTGTTCTCCAACAAAACAGTTGACTTCCACACCGGCGTTGTGTCTACCGTTACCATCCAGCCCGGTACAGATGAAGATGTTGCCAATACTGTTGCCGTCATGGGTGGGGAAGATTGGAAGATGTGGATCGATGAGATGATGAAAGCTGGCGTACTTGCTGACAATGCAGTTACTGTAGCGTATTCATACATCGGCCCCGCAGTGACGGAAGCTGTGTACCGCAAGGGAACCATCGGTAAAGCGAAAGATGATCTTGAAGCAACGGCGTTCACCATCACTGATGATATGAAAAGTATCAATGGCAAAGCATATGTGAGTGTGAACAAAGCACTCGTTACACAAGCCAGCTCCGCTATTCCCGTGATCCCGCTTTACATCTCCCTGCTCTATAAAACCATGAAAGAAAAAAACATCCACGAAGGCTGTATTGAACAGATTCAGCGTTTATATGCAGACCGGCTCTACACCGGAAAGCAGGTACCCGTTGACGTTAGTGGAAGGATCAGGATCGATGACTGGGAAATGCGAGATGATGTGCAGGAGAAAGTAGCTACCCTTTGGGAAGAAGCAACTACTGAAACCCTGCCCGCCATTGGAGACCTTGCTGGTTATAAAACAGAATTCCTCAATCTCTTCGGCTTTGCAGTTCCGGGTGTTACCTACGGTGAAGACACCAATGAACTGGTAGATGTTGAAGGATTGGTATAATATATGCAGCTTAACGATTTTATAGAAATCCCACCATTTCTCCAGGGCACTACACCATTAGTGCCCTGGCTTTTTATACAAGATCTTCAACAGCATTTGGTGGCGGCGATACAACAACTGGATGAGCATTACACGATCACAAATCAGGTTGCTGTTCATCACACGGCAAAGATCCATCCGCAGGCCATCATGCAAGCACCTGCCATCATTTCCGCCCATTGCTACATAGGTCCTAATGCCCTCTTGCGCAACGGCGTATGGCTTGGAGAAAGTGTATCCATCGGTGCGGGTGTGGAAGTGAAACAATCTGTGATCTGCGCACAGACTGCTATCGCGCATTTTAATTTTATTGGCGACAGTCTCATCGGCCATCGGGTAAACTTTGAAGCCGGCGCCATCATTGCCAATCACTTTAATGAACGGGAGAACAAATTAATTACGGTGATGCTGGATGGTCAGCCTGTTGAAACCGGAGTCACCAAATTTGGTGCGCTTGTAGGAGATGATTGTAAGATTGGCGCAAATGCGGTATTGTCGCCAGGAACCATTTTGGCGAAAAAGACGATGGTGGAAAGACTTTCATTGGTGAAACAACCATGATTTGGAATTCTGGAATCTGGGAAGCCTGAAATCCTGAAAATCTGAAGTTGGAATCGGGACGCTGCACTCTCGGTTTTCTGGCTTCCAATTTCCCGGCTTTCAGGATTTCAGGCTTCCCAGATTCCAGTATTCCAAACTAGCGTTTCCCATACTTCACAACCCTTCCATCTTTAATAACTCCTTTCCAATTCAGCCCAAATCCAAAATGATACACATTCCCCGCCGCATCTTTGTGTGGCTTCATATCGCGCGGCTTGTCTTCAAATTGCTTTTCTACTTCGTCCATACTCGCGGGCATCTGAAATGCCAGCAATCCCGAAGGCTCGGCTTTGCCGGAGATGATATCCAAAAACGCCTGGCTCTGCACGCCAAAACCAATCATGATTCCATCCACTTCTTTCTCAAACTCTGCCACTACAGCCGGGTTGCTAAGACTCATGATCACGATCACCGGCTTGCCATTCATTTGCTTTTTTGTATCAATGATCACATCCAGATCATTAGAATTCGCTGTATTCACTGTCTTGCCTTTGTAACTCCTGTTGTCTAATCCCGGCTCCAGCGGATCACCAGCGGCAATGCTTTTCTCACGGGCAAGGGTAGCCGTATACGGGCGGTACTGCAGACTCACGGGAATGTATCCGTTGCCGCCGTTCTTCTTATCATCTCCATCATATCCCGGATTGGCCATCGGTCCTTTTACAAACACCAGTGCCGCGTCGGCCTTTGCGGGATCGTCTGTTACATCATAATACTTGCGTACCTGGTCAAGATTCACCGGATAATCGATCTTTTCCGGATTGGCCTGACCAAACCAGTTCTTCACAGATGGTGTTTTGATCTTGGGCACATAAACCGTTTTGCGTCCTTTAAGTGGAAGCGTCTGTTTAGCATTCTTGAGCATCACTATGCTCTTCAATTGTGCATCATAACCCTCACGCATAAACGAAGCATTGCCTACCAATGCGGCAGAACCTGCAGGATCCAGATAGGGATTTTCAAACAATCCCGCACGGAAGATATTCATCAGCAAGCGCACCGCACTTTGTTCAAAACGTTTGCGCATGAAAGCCTCGCCATGTTCTTTCACTCCTAGTTGGTAAGCTTCAATTACCGGCGCAGAGGCATTGTTCCCGCCGAACTGATCAACCCCGGCCATCAATGCTTTATAATGTTTTTCTGCCAGCGTTTTGGTCTCATAGCCCCAGGGCTTGCCCGCAAACTGATCCACGGATTTACCAAGGTCGCCAATCACGAGCCAGTCTGTGCAGATCACGCCATCGTACTTATATTTCCCTCTCAACAGGTCCGTGATCAGGTATTTGTTATACGCGTTTCCCACATTCTCCTTGTTCACTTTGTCCTGGTCAAAAGAGATGGTATAATAAGGCATCACCGCAGCGGCCATACCCGTTTTTCCCTGTAATGCAAAAGCACCTTTGGTGAAAGGCAGGAGATGGGTTTCAAAACTATTTCCGGGATACACTGCATATTTTCCATAGGCAAAATGCGCATCCCTTCCACTTTCCCCGCTTCCACCACCGGGCCAGTGTTTCACCATGGTGTTCACACTGGTATAACCCCAGCCATTTTTGATCTCGTCTTTTCCACCGGAGGTTTGAAAGCCGTCCACGTAAGCCCGGGCCATATCCGTGGCCAACAATGGATCCTCGCCAAAAGTGCCGGGGAAACGGTTCCACCTGGGCTCTGTCGCCAGATCGATCTGCGGAGATAAAGCTGTTGTAATCCCTAACGCACGATACTCTTTAGCCGCGATCTCGCCAAACCTTTTCACAATACCCGGATCAAAAGTACAGGCCAGTCCAACCGTCTCGGGCCAAAGAGAAATGGTGCCGCCCGCACCTGCATTAAACTCCGCAGTAATGGCCGCATTGTGCCGCGGATCAGAGCTGGTATTGGCAGGAATGCCTAGACCGCTTCCTTCTACCAGGGCTTGGATATTGTTGTTCCATTCGGCTGCAACGGCTGGCGATTCCACAGAGGTCATCAGTACATGCCGCAAATTATCTGTAGTCAGAAATTTCTTCTGCTGATCTGTAAGGTCCGAAGCCTTCGCACCGCTTTCGGCAAAAGGCTTGCCGCCATAACTGTTCACACCACCAAAACCACGGGGACCGGCAGGTACCGCCTGGTGGCCACTATATAACATCAGGCCCGCGATCTGATCAATGGTCATTTTTGAAGCAAGGTCTCTCGCCCGCACATCAAAGGGTTTGCGCCAGTCTTCATATACATCGAGCTTACCATTCTTGTTGAGATCCTTAAAGGCAAGACCGTCTACGGTCAGAATGGAAATTCCCGAGGTTTTTGAATAACCCAACTGTTGACCGCTTGGATTGGAAACGATCTGGATTTGTCCCGTGAGATTTTTCTCCTGGACAGACTGCCCATAAGCAGATGAAGACAAAGAAAGCAGCAGAAGCCATTTTCCGCGTAAACGCATAAACAGTGATTTTTTATTGGATGCTAAAAAATAGTTGTTCTTTGGATGGAAATGTATAACTTCCTGAAGTTTATGACCCAACTTATTTAGGCTGATTGTCCAGGCGCTGCCGGGGCAGCGGCCTTTTTATTTAAGTATTAGGTATGACTGTAGAAGAATTACTCCAAGGGTACAGCCATGATTATTCATGGGACGAAATGATGGACAAAGCCATGCTTCGCTCTCACTATCAGCCCTTATTCCAAAAACTAGCGGATCTTGATTTCTCTACCATTTCGCAACTGCACCAGCAGGCCAGTGAAATGTTCATGAGTCAGGGCATCACCTTCACGGTGTATAGTGATGATGCAGGAATTGAACGCATTTTCCCGTTCGATATCATTCCCCGCATTATCACGGCAAAAGAATGGCAGCATGTGGAAGCGGGCATCAAGCAGCGCCTCAAGGCGTTGAACATGTTCCTGCACGATATCTATCATGATCAGGAAATCCTGAAAGAGAACATCGTGCCATCATGGCTGATCGCTTCCTGTCCTCATTTCACGCGCGAAGTGTTTGGGATCGATGTGCCCAATAATATCTATGTACACATATCGGGTATCGATCTGATCCGCGGAGACAATGGCACCTTCTATATCCTGGAAGATAATCTCCGCACACCCTCTGGTGTTTCCTATATGTTGGAGAACCGCGAGGTCACCAAGCGCTTGTTCCCAGACCTCGTGAACACTAGCCAGGTGCGCATGGTGAACAACTACCCCTTGCTATTGCACTCCATCTTACTATCGCTCTCACCACGGCCCGTACGTGATCCTGTTGCTGTCATTCTTACGCCAGGCATTTACAACTCGGCCTATTATGAACATACATTCCTGGCCCGACAAATGGGTATTCCCCTTGTTGAAGGCAGGGATCTGGTGGTGAACAACCATAAAGTATATATGAAAACCACCCGTGGTCATCAGCAGGTAGACGTGATCTACCGAAGGGTGGACGATGAGTTCCTCGATCCCATCACTTTCAATCCGGGAAGTATTCTCGGCGTAGCGGGTCTTATTGGTGCATATAGAAAAGGAAACGTAGCCATCGTTAACGCTATCGGAAACGGTGTGGCTGATGATAAAGCCGTTTACGCGTATGTGCCTGCAATGATCAGGTACTACCTGAATGAAGAGCCGATATTGCCCAATGTACCTACCTACCTGATGACGGACAAAGGCTCTCACGAATATGTGTTCAACAACATTGAACAAATGGTACTGAAACGCACGAACCAGTCGGGCGGATACGGAATGTTGATGGGCAATAAAGCAACGGAGAAGGAGGTGGAAGAATTCAGGTTGAAGGTGGAAGAGAATCCCCGAGAGTTCATTGCTCAGCCTATCATTAAGCTTTCAACCGTTCCCTGTTTTCTGGATGGAAGGATCCAGAGCCGTCACGTGGATCTTCGTCCATATGCATTATGTGGACCCTCTGGAATGCACATCGTTCCCGGTGGATTAACCCGTGTGGCACTGAAACAAGGCTCGCTGGTGGTGAATTCTTCACAAGGCGGCGGAAGCAAAGACACCTGGGTGATTGATCAATAACCAACTGAATTTCTGAAGATGTTAAGTAGAAGCGCTGACGCACTATTCTGGATTTCCCGATACATTGAAAGGTCTGAAGGCCTGCTGAGGATTTTGCATACAACCTATGTATTGTCGCTGGACCGCGGTCCTTACGCCAATAACAGCTGGAAGACCATCCTTGAAATTTTTTCTTACCTCCCGAAAGCGGAGAAAGCAGAAATGGAAAAAGATGCTGACCAGATCCTGGAACATATACTGATGGACAGCAGAAACGCAAACTCCTTGCGCATCATCCTGACCAAAGCGAGGGAGAATGCAAGAGGCATGCAGGATCACCTCACCAAAGAAGTGTGGGAACAGGTGAATTTCATGTACCATATGATGTATGACCACCAACTTTCTTCACAACTCAAGACCAATCAACAGATCCCGGCTATTGAGCGACTATTAAAAAACTGTCTGTTGTTCACGGGTATTGTGGATAGTACGATGTCACGCGGCATGTCATGGAACTTCATGAATCTCGGAAAATATTTGGAGCGATGCCTCATGACCATTGATCTGATGGAGCAGCAAATGATTGACAATGATTTGAGCGAAGAAAGGGATATCTTGTATTGGCGAGGTGTTTTGTTCTCGTTGTCTGGTTATGAGTTTCACCTGAAGAACTACAGGAGCAACGAAGCCAATGACAACGTGATTCATCAGGTAGTCATCAATGATTCATTCCCTCATTCTGTGATGTACTGTTTGCAAAGGATCCGTAAATACCTCGATAACATCATCGAAGAAAACAGTCCGGAAGACCCTGCAGGTCTCAGAAGGCAATATGGCAGGATCTGCTCCAGTGTTGAGTTTGCTGATGTGCAAACGATCCGTGGAATGGGTGCACCCGCTTTTCTGAAACAAACGGGCAACCATCTTCGTGAATTTGCCTGGGCCCTGAGCCAAACCTATTTCTCTTATTCTTAAGTTTGAACATGTCTGTTTTCCGGATCATCCACATTACGAAATACGAATACGATAGACCCGTACATGAAAGCGTGAATGAGATCAGGATCTTTCCTTATCTCAGCCAGGAACTTGAAGTGCTGCAACATGAGCTCATCATCAGCCATCATCCTGACGTGCATGTATTCAAAGACTATTGGGGCAATAAAGCCGGTTTGTTCAGTATTGTTGAACCGCATCTTCGTCTGTCTATTGAAAGCAGACTGCTGATCAGGCTAAACTATGAAATACCTGGAACAGGCTTCTGGGAGCCTACCTGGCAGCAGTTAAATGCAGAAATTCAGAACAAGCTCCAGCACCTGGAACTGACGAGGCCTGAACTCATTGAAAAGCAGGACCAGATCCAGGAGATCTGCAACCAGATCTTCGATCCGCAGAAATCGGTAGCGTCTATTGTACAGGATTGCAATAAATACATTTACGAAAACTTCACCTACTCCAAGGGGATCACCACTATTGAAACTACGGTGGACGAGATCATGGAAATTCGCAGCGGTGTGTGCCAGGACTTTGCGCATGTGATGTTGCAGATCTTGCGTACCATGGATATACCGTGCCGATATGTTAGCGGATACGTTTGTCCGCATAAAAATGGCATGCGCGGAGAAGGCGCCACACATGCATGGGTGGAAGCCTGGCTACCGGGTTACGGTTGGGCCGGCATCGATCCCACCAATAATGTATGGGTGGAAGACAAGCACGTGAAATTGGCCGTGGGCCGCAACTTCACCGATTGTTCCGTTGTGAAAGGCAGCTACAAAGGCACCTCCAGACAGGATCTCTACGTGTACGTATCGGTAGGATATGAAGATGGTATGACCTTCGAAGAAACCAACCGCGTGCAGATGGAAAAAATCGCCTCTGCAAAAGAGCGCGAAGAGATACAAGCGCAGCAGCAACAGTAGGCATAAAGGCAAAGGGCATTGGGCATTCGCGGGATCCCGCTAGTGCTCAATGCCCTTTGCCCAATGCCTTTCTTCTACCGTTGGCGAAACTCTTTGCGCCTCATTCCCCTTTTCATCATGGTAGGTCCACTGCCGGGTTTGGGATCAGACATCACAGGTGCTCTCGCCATTTCCAAATGGAAAGGATGATCAGACACAATGGGAATGGCAACCTTCACAAGACGGTTGATATCCCTCAGGTATTCTTTCTCTTCTGCGTCGCAAAAGCTTAAAGCGATTCCTGTTGCGCCCGCACGGCCGGTACGGCCAATACGATGCACATATGTTTCAGGTACATTCGGGAGTTCATAATTGATCACGTGGGTCAGGTTGTCTACATCAATACCCCTTGCGGCGATGTCTGTAGCTACCAACACACGCGACTTACCATTCTTGAAATTAGACAAGGCCCGTTGACGTGCCTGTTGTGATTTATCTCCATGGATAGCCTCTGAAAAAATGCCGGCTTTGTTAAGGTCACGGGTTACACGATCCGCACCATGTTTGGTTCGGGTAAACACGAGTACCCTTTCTATGCCACCTTCTTTCAGAAGATGCACCAGGAGTTTGCGTTTGTCAGCCTTATCTACATAATACATGGCTTGCACCACGGTTTCTGCTGTAGATGAAACAGGAGTTACTTCAACCTTCACAGGATTCTGCAATATGGTGTTGGCCAGTCTTGCGATCTCCGGAGGCATAGTGGCAGAGAAGAACAGCGTCTGGCGCTGCATAGGAAGCTTAGCCACGATCCTCTTCACATCATGAATGAAACCCATGTCCAACATACGGTCTGCTTCATCCAATACAAACTTCTCAATATGATCCAGCGAGATATGCTTTTGCTGAATCAGGTCCAATAAACGACCTGGTGTTGCAATCAGGATATCTACGCCGGCCCTCAACACATTTACCTGGGGATTCTGCGCAACACCACCGAAGATGACGGCATGCTTCAGTTTCAATCCCTTTCCGTAAGCGTTAAAGCTTTCATCAATCTGAATAGCGAGCTCACGGGTAGGCGTAAGCACCAATGCCCTCACCACCCTGCGCTGATTCGGCTCGGTTGATTCATGTAAGAGCTGTAAAATAGGTAGTGCAAAAGCCGCCGTCTTACCGGTACCTGTCTGTGCGCAACCCAAAAGGTCACGTCCTTTCAACAGTTCAGGAATGGCTTGTTGCTGAATAGGCGTAGGCTTCTCATAGCCCTCTGTCGCCAAAGCGGTTTGAATGGGCTCAATAAGCCCTAAATCTTTAAATAACAAAACAATAAAACTTTAAAAGTGAACATCCGAAACAGATCAGATGGTATATAATCTAACCTTAATTGACGAGAAATTCTTTGCACGGAAGGATGTCCAGTCGAACGGAGAGAGTATATGAATGGAACAAAGATACATTTATTTCCGGAATTACCGTCTGCTGCCCTAACCGCCGTTTTGTAGAACATAATGTGCATTAAAAGAGCAAAGGCTCAAACACAGATAAATTAAACGTTAATGATTTGTGTTTTGCTCAACCGGATGGACTTGCTGGTGTTGTTTTTGTCTTAACCATTTCGATCAAATCAAAAAAGTATGAAGAAGATTATTGCAGGATTGTTTGTTTTTGTAGCGGTATTGTCAACAAAAGCAAATGCACAACAGAAAGACATCGTTGACGTAGCTGCAGGTTCATCTGCACACACTACATTGGTAGCAGCCGTTAAAGCAGCTGGCCTTGTAGAAACACTGAAAGGCAAAGGCCCCTTCACTGTATTTGCACCAACAAATGATGCTTTCGGAAAACTTCCGGCTGGTACAGTAGAAACACTGCTGAAGCCCGAAAACAAAGGAATGCTTACAGGCATCCTGACCTACCACGTAGTGGCTGGTAAATTAGATGCGAAAGCCGTGGGCGCAGCCATCAAAGCTGGTGGTGGTAAAGCGGAACTTACAACCGTTGCAGGTGGCAAACTCACTGCATCAGTTGAAAATGGTAAAGTGAAAATCACGGATGCGAAAGGTAACAGCGCATATGTTACTGCTGCTGACCTGAATGCAAGCAATGGTGTGATCCATGTAATCGACAGCGTATTGCTGCCTAAATAAGTATCGCGCTATATGTTGATGTAAAAAGGATCCCCGAGGGGATCCTTTTGCATATGGTAAACATAGGAAAATCTAGTTGCTCCAGGGATCACAGTACCACTGCATCTGATCCATCGCCTGGAAATATGACAGCCAGTTGTCACGCACATCTGCATTGATCAGATAACCTTCAGAGCGATTGTAAAATGTTCTTACTCCCCACTGGCTAAGATCGCCATAGATCACGGCACCTCTCACGGGGGCAAAACCACCCCAGCTGCGCAACACGCTGTATCCACGCAAGGTCTCCACCACAAAATAATCGCAGTTGAATGACGAAGCCACCACAATGCCACGCTCTTTCTTCAACCACTCCGTTTCATCAATCGGCGGTCTTACCATTTCTTCCTTTGAACAGGAAGCCAGGAAAAAAACCAATGGAAGTGCAATCAGAAAAAGTCTTTTCATTTGTGTTTGAGTTTGACAGGAATTAGACGGCCATGGTGCAATAAAGAATGCCAACATTTGTATAAAATGCTGAAATAATCATCAATACACTAATAATATCATTGGTTATCAAACTGATATATCAGAATTGTCCATGCATCAGCTTGCCCAAAAAAGACAGCACATTAACCTTAGTGGATAGGCATAAAAAAGTCCGTGGAAGAAAATAGTTATCTCTTCTCACGGACCCTAGACGTATGGCGTGACGCTATTTCGCTGGTGGTAATAGTACTGCATCTACTACATGAATAATTCCGTTTGATGCCGGAACAGAAGCTATGATGTTAGCACCATTAACGCTTATCTTTCCATTTGTCACAGCAATTTTGATATTATCCCCGTTGGCTTGACCATAGGATTGCCCATCCTGCAACATTTCGGGCTTGAGCACTCCAACAAAAACATGATACTCGAGAATATTCCTGAGGTCAGCTTTCTTTTCAGCTTTCAATAACCCTTCTACGGTGCCCGGGGGAAGTTTATTAAATGCGTCATTGGTTGGCGCAAAAACGGTGAAAGGCCCTGCATTGGACAGAACATCTACATACTCTGCAGCTTTCAAAGCAGCCACCAGAGTAGTATGATCCTTGCTTCCTACTGCTATTTTTACGACATCTTTTTGTGATTCGTTGTCTTCAACGGTAGACTGGCCACCATCCGCTGCTGAAGTGGTTACGGCACTTGGGGAAGAGCCATTTTCCTGGTTGGATTGACAACCGATCAATATCAAAACCGCGAAACAGATAGTAATGATCTTTTGCATGTATTAATTTTAAGGACACTAAAGCTAGCAACGACCCTGCAACTGAATTATGACTGCAATCACAATGCTGGAATATCAGTTGAAATTTTTACCTTTTCTCTACCAAATGAAACAGCTAGTTTGTGAACAGCCGGGGAAATTCACATACAGAGATGTAGCAATTCCCGCCCTTCTTGATAGCGAAAGCTTACTTAAGGTAGAGCATATTGGTATCTGCGGAACAGACATTCATGCATTTTCTGGCCAGCAACCGTTTTTTACCTATCCAAGGATTCTTGGTCATGAGTTGTCTTGTTCATTTATGGAAGGCAAAGCACCTAAAGGCGTACACCCTGGAGATCTCGTAACCATTGTCCCATATATAGCTTGCGGGAAATGCATCGCCTGCAGGCGAGGTGCTACCAACTGTTGCGCGCAGTTGCAGGTAATGGGTGTACACATCGATGGCGGAATGCAGGGGTTCATCGCCGTACCTGGCCACCTCATTTTGGCAAGCGATGGCATTGATGCCAGATCACTTGCACTGGTTGAACCCCTGGCCATCGGCGCACATGCCGTGCAACGTTCAGGTCTACAACCTGGTGATCACGTGCTAGTAGTTGGTGCCGGACCTATTGGTTTGGGTACTATGGCTTTCGCTAAACAACGCGGGGGTCATGTAATTGCAGTGGACACCAATGCAGACCGACTCAGCTTCTGTAGGGAACAGTTACATATTCCTTATACTATTCAATCAGGATCAGAAAACATTCTGGAAGCTTTGCAAGAGATCACGCATGGTGATATGCCCGCCATTGTTTTTGATGCAACCGGAAATCTCCATGCCATCGAAACAGCATTTCAGTATCTTGCTCATACAGGGAAGTATATACTGGTTGGTTTACAGAAGGGAAATATTTCATACAGCCACCCGGAATTTCATAAACGGGAAGCAACTGTCATGAGTAGCCGAAACGCATTGCCATCGGACTTCATCTTCGTAATGGATCTGATGCGAAAGGGTACTATTAATGCAGAGGCATTGATCACATCAACGCTGCCTTTCAACAACGTGGCTGCAGAATTCTCAGCAACCGTATCAAACCCGGCCAATATTAAAACCATCATCAACCTGCCATGAATAAACTATTATTTCTTCTCCTCCTGATCACCACGCAAACCCATGCACAGTCGGCCTCTCCTGTCAAGCATCTCTTTCCGCAAGGCACGGTTTTTCATGAGAATATCAATTATGCCAATGATACGGATCCAAAGCATCTGTTGGATATTTATCTGCCATCGGGAAATAAAAAAAACCTTCCTCTTGTGGTCTGGGTTCATGGAGGAGCCTGGATGCTGAATGATAAGTATGCCGATATGAGCTATATGAGAGAAACGATTAAAGAGCTCCTTGGAAGAGGGTACGCTTTTGCTTCAATCGACTACCGGCAGAGCACCACCAAAGCGTTTCCGGCGCAAATCCAGGATTGCAACCAGGCCATCCAATGGCTGTATGACCATGCAAGGCAATATGGTTTCCAAAAAGAAAAGATCGCACTGATGGGTTTCTCAGCAGGCGGACACCTTGCCAGCCTCACGGCCCTCTCCCTGAATAACAAAATATCTTCGTTTACGCATGACGGTAAGCAACCAAGATTCAGGATAGCTGCCGTAGTAGATTTTTATGGCCCGTCTGACCTTGTTGCCGCAGCCAATGACACCAACTTTCTAAAGGCTGATCATCCCGTTACAACATTACTGGGTGCGAGTGCGGTGGATAGACCTGACCTCGCAAGGGCAGCAAGTCCTGTCACCTATATCGATAGAAAAGATCCTCCGTTTCTCATTGTCCAGGGAGAGAAAGACGAGAGTGTTCCCAATACCCAATCCAGGATGCTGCACAGTTGGCTGAAGCTTGCCGGCGTACCCAGCGAGATCATCATTCTCTCCGGCGCGCCACACTATGGGGCCATGTTTGACGCAGCAGATATAAGGAGCAAAATATTCAGCTTTTTGACTGAAAATCTGCATTAACCTCTTCGCACAAAAATGCCATTTGCAATGCCTGCTCCAAATCAGCAATGATATCGTCGCTATGTTCTATCCCAACACTCAAACGAACAAGTCCGGGCGTAATGCCTTCCAATATCTTTTCATCATCAGGCACATCTGCATGGGTCATGGTATATGGATGCTGGGCAAGACTCTCATTGCTGCCAAGGCTTACCGCAAGTTTGATCAGCTTCAGGTGATCCAGAACCTGAAAAGCACTTTCTTCACCACCTTCAACCTCAAAGGCGATCATCGCCCCGGGCTCTAAACACTGCTCCCGAAAAATCTGCTCTTGCTGGGATGAGCTTCCCACTATGCCAGGAAATAAAACTCTACTGATGCGCTCATGATGTAACAAATAAGCGGCTACTTTCTTGGCATTGGCCGTTTGCCGTTCCATCCTTATGTGTAGCGTTTCCAGGCTTCTGGTTAATAACCATGCAGTGTATGGAGCAATCATGTTTCCCAGGAAAGTACGAAGGGTTCTGATGCGCTTCATTTCTGCATGACCGGCCATGACCGCCCCTGCAATGACATCGCTATGACCATTGAGGAACTTCGTAGCTGAGTAACAAACAATATCTGCACCAAATGCCATAGGCTTCTGCCATAACGGGCCCATATAGGTATTATCTACTACCAACTTCACTTCCTGTGCGCCGGCTGATTGCAGGCTATTCTTTAATGTACTGAGAAGCGCAAGGTCAAATAAGATGTTGGTGGGATTTGCAGGCGTTTCAACATACACAAGCTTCACTTTACCTATCCACCCATTCCGACTGAGGCGCGTCATGATATCTTCTACCGATTCATTCGCCGCATATGGCATAATGTGTATACCCTGTTCAATCAGGTAATGATGAATGAAATGATGCGTGCCGCCATACACAGGATTGGAAAACATCAATACATCCCCGGGCTTCAGGTAAGCCAACATCACCGTGGTGATGGCACTCATCCCGCTTTCAAAAGCAGCGGCTTCTTCACTGCCCTCTAACAAAGCCAACCTCTCCTCAAGAATCTGCATATTGGGATTGTTGATCCTGGAATAAATCAGTCCCAGGCTTTCGTTCTCCCTTGCATCACCTTTCCCATAGGCTATTTCAAAAAAGCGCTTCCCTTCCTTTGCGCTCTGAAACACAAATGTGGACGTCTGGAAAATCGGACTCTTTACAGCACCTTCACTCCACATCGGGTTGTACCCGTAAGACATCATCAATGATTCAGGTTTCATAGCATCCTATTTTGCACAAAGGTATTTTGTGTTACTTTTATCCTATAGAAACCTATTTATTTAGAAGATTATTCTCTTTATCTATTCCTAATAGAACGTCATTCCGAAAAACGTCTTTCCCGTATGCAAAAACAGACCATTATTCAGCTTGATGCCACGGACCAGCAGATCCTCGAGGCCCTAACAGCAAATGCCAGGCTTACCAACAAAGAGTTGGGAGATAAAGTACATCGCTCCGCTACAGCAACGTTTGAACGAGTGAAGCAGCTTGAAAAAGATGGCGTCATTGAGAAATACACCATTCGGGTAAATAAAAAGAAACTAGGCCTGATGCTGACGGTTTTCGCTGTTGTTCAGCTAAAAGAACACAGGCATAGTTATCTGGTAGCCTTTGAAAAAGAAGTTGTCAAATTTTCCCAGGTCAGGGAATGCTACCATATGACAGGTAACTTCGACTATATGCTGAAAATTGCAGTTTCAGATATTGATCAATACCATGATTTTATCAAGAATAAGCTCGCAAACCTCCCGAACATTGGAAACGTTCAGAGTTATTTTGTGATGAATACCATCAAAGACTAAACTGGCTCAAGGCAAGCTGTTAATACTAAGTTGCGGACCTGGGCAACAATCTCCGGAAGCACTTTGCGTATTGGTTCAGTAAGTTGAATCCCCTGCTCTTGTATGGAGGCAATGCTCACCACATACAGATCAATCACCGGCATTTTGTCCATAAACTGCAATGCACTCACCATATCCTTCAGGCCAATGTCATGCGTACTCATGGCCGGCGGAAAATCTTTCGCAAAACGAGGTTTGATTTTGCGGATGGTTCCGGGCTCCCTACCATCCAGCGTTGCATCGATCAGGATCACATGGTCATGGGTTTCAAAATACTCCAGGAGGTGAAAACCGCCAGTGCCGCCATCTAACACGGATACGTTTTCCGGCCAGTTCAATTGCTGCAGTTGTTCCGCAGCATGTACACCAACGCCCTCATCTGCCATGAGATAGTTGCCGATGCCCATGATCAAAATTTTCTTTGTATTCATGCGGTGCCAATGACTTCTGAATTTTCCGGATTAGGTGTCTGGTGCCTTTCTTCTTCAAACACTTCTTCTTCAATAAATTTCCATCCGCCACCCATGCTGGAGATCTCGCCCCTGCCTTCCACATAATCATGGTAGAACACGAGATACACATGGATCACAGTAAAAAGAATAAAAAACCACATCGTCCAGTGATGGACCTGCCTCGTGAGAATATCTCCGCCAAACATTGCGGGCACCCAAGAGAATAACTTTGGAAGCCACCAGGTGGACTGCGCTGCATAGAGCCCGAATCCGGTGAGGCATTGCACGAGAAACGCGATGAACGTCAGGAAATAAATAAATCCCGCCATCGCATTATGTCCCACACTCAGGTGATCCTGCTGTTTGCCGTTCTTTTTCAACATGAGGATATCAATCTTAAAAACCGTCCACATCTCCCTGAAGAAGCGCTTCGAGGTTGGAATAAATTGTTTCCAGTTGGCATACTTGTTTCCTACAAAACCCCAGTACAAGCGGAACAGAAAATTGAAAAAGAAAATATAAGAGGCGATGAAATGTATGTATCTAATCCAACCCATCCGAAATTGGTTGGCAGGTTCGGCATTACTCATGAGCGCCAAAGGATTTGCAATGAGAAATCCTGTAACGATGAGCACTACAGTGGCAGCCGCATTCAGCCAGTGGTATATTCTTACAGGAAGTTCCCATACATACACCCGGCGCAAACGGTGAACGTGTAAATACTTTCTGGACATGTGATGCGTTTTAATCGATTAATCACCAACTACACTTACGCGTGCAATATGATCTCCTTCTTCGTTGTACAGATGTACAGCGCAGGCCATACAGGGATCGAAGCTGTGAATCGTACGGATGATCTCCAGTGGCTGGTTCTCTACCGCAACAGGCGTATCGATCAGCGCTGACTCATATGCAGACATCTGACCTTTGTTGTCTCTGGGTGAAGCGTTCCATGTAGTGGGCACCACCAGTTGATAGTTGGCGATTTTTCCGTCTTCTATATTGATCCAGTGTGCAAGCGCACCTCTTGGAGCCTCTGAATGTCCGACGCCCTGCGCAGTTTTTTCCCAGGTTTTGGGATCAAACTTTGACGTGTCTGCCATACGGGTATCTCCGTTCTTGATATTGGTCAGGAGCTCGTTATAAAAATCCTGCACCCATCCTGCAGCCATTTGCGCTTCCAGTCCACGCGCAGCCGTTCTTCCCAGTGTAGAGAACAACGCAGTGATCGGCACTTGTAAATCAGTCAACGCTTTATCCACTACTTCCTTATACTCAGCCCTGCCTCTTGCATAACCCACCAGCACCCTGGCAAGCGGACCAACTTCCATCGGCTGTCCTTTCCATCTCGGCGTTTTGAGATAGCTATAGTCTTTGGTGGTATCGAGGTGTTCAAATGGTGGCTTAGGTCCTGTATACCTGATCTTGCTTTCCCCCTTCCAGGGATGCAGACCTACATCTTTACCACCGGCGTATTCATACCAAGAATGTGAAATGAATTCCTGCACTTCTTCAGGGCCACGCAGATCCACATCGTACACTTTGCTGATGTCTTTATTCAGGATCACGCCTTGTGGAAATTTGTATCCTTCTTTGTCCTGATAGCCGTGCGTAGGCAGATCCCCATAAACCATGTAGTTTCCGAGTCCGCCACCAATGGCACCCCAGTCTTTATAGAACGATGCAATAGCCATAAGGTCCGGGATATACACCTGCTCAATGAATTCCTTTCCTTCTTTCAGCAGCTTACCCACCAATGCGAGTCGTTCTGCATTGAGCCCGCCCACATCATCAATACCAATTGCACAGGCCATTCCACCCACGAGGTAGTTCGGGTGCGGATTCTTTCCACCAAAAATGGTATGCACCTTCACAATTTCTTTCTGCCATTCCAGCGCTTCGAGATAATGCGCTACACCGATGAGGTTCACTTCCGGCGGAAGCTTGTACGCTGGGTGTCCCCAATAGCCATTTGCAAAAATGCCCAACTGACCACTGTCTACAAATTTCTTGATGCGTGCCTGTATATCCGCAAAATATCCCGGTGAACTCTTGGGCCATTTGGAAATACTTTGCGCCAGTGTGGAAGTCTTTGCCGGATCGGCTTTCAGGGCATTCACCACATCCACCCAGTCCAGCGCATGAAGATGATAGAAGTGCACCACATGGTCATGCATATACAAAGTGCAGTGCATAATGTTTCGCACCAATTCTGCATTCGGTGGAATCACGATGCCCAATGCATCTTCAACGGTTCTCACAGAATTCAGCGAGTGCGTTGAAGTACACACACCGCAAACCCTTCCCACAAAGGCCCAGGCATCCCGCGGATCCCTGCCTTTTAATATTTCTTCCAGCAATCTCACCATCGTTCCACTGCTGTATGCATCTTTGATCTTGCCATTTTCTATTTCGGCTTCAACGCGTAAGTGACCTTCGATCCTTGTTACCGGGTCAACAACAATACGTTTGCTCATAAAGTCTTTTTCAATAAATGATAGAATACTACTCTCTAACTTCTTTTTCACTCTGCTTACCTTCGCGCTCAAGGTTTCCAATCAACTTGCTCTTTCCCACATTGGTATAGATGGCATGTGCAGCCAAAGCCACACCCGTCGCACCCAGTGCCCATTTACCAAGCTGGTCGGCCTCCTGTTCAATACCAAATCCGGCAAATGCGGATCCGCGCTCATAGAATCTTCCGTTATCCCAGAAGTTTTCTTCGGAACAGCCGATGCAAGGGTGGCCCGATTGAATCGGAAAGCTGACACCGCCATTCCAGCGTGTGACGCCGCAAGCATTGTAGGTAGAAGGCCCCTTGCAGCCTACTTTATAGAGACAGTAGCCTTTCTTCGCGTTCTCATCGTCAAATGATTCAACAAACAGTCCTGCGTCAAAGTATGGCCTTCGATAACAGGAATCATGCACACGCTTGCTGTAAAATGCTTTTGGCCTGCCGAGTTTATCCAGCTCAGGAATTCTATCGAAGGTCAATAGATGTACAATCACACCCGCCATCACTTCACCGATAGGTGGACATCCGGGCACTTTGATCACTGGCTTACCTCTCACGAGTTTATGAATAGGTGTGGCCGATGTAGGATTAGGCTTTGCACTCTGTACGCATCCATTGCTGGCGCAGCTTCCCCATGCAATGATCGCCTTAGCTCCTTCAGCCGCTTCTTCAAGAATTTGCATCGATGTTTTTCCCCCGATCATACAATACACACCGTCTGCAGCAGTAGGCACGGAACCTTCCACGCATAAAATATATTCCCCTTTGTATTTGGTCATGGTATTTTTCAAAGCCTCCTCAGCCTGTACGCCAGATGCAGCCATCAGCGTCTCTGTGTAGTCCAGGGAAACCTTATCCAGCAGGATGTCCGCCACAATAGGATGTGAACTTCTGATGAAGCTCTCACTGCAACAGGTACATTCCTGGAAGTGAAGCCAGATGATGGGTATGCGCGGCTTTGTGGCCATCGCTTTGGCCACCTGGCCAATGGCTGAATTCTCAATGCCGATGAACGCGGCCATGATACCTGCAAATTGAATGAATTCTCTACGGGAGTAGCCTTTGCTCCTGATCTCCTGGTAGTAGGTGGGCTGTTGGGAGATGATGTCCTTTGCCATGCCAAGCTGGGTTTTGATGTGAGGGGGGATGCGAAGTCTAAAGTATCCCCTTCGCCAAGCCTGTGCAATTGCTTTCAATCATGTCAGAAACTGATCTTGATCATGTACCAAAGAAAGGATTGGTTCTATTTTGATTCAAAATGTGTTCAGTTATGAAACAATACATAAAAGCCGCCGCGGCATTGTTGATGTTGGCATCTCCCCTGATCACCTTCGCACATCCTGGGCATGATCATGCTGAGGGCGACCAAGGATTTACCATCATCCATTATTTCACATCGCCTGTGCACATGATTACATCAGTAGCCGTTATCGCTGCTGTGATAGGTATAGTAAGGGCCATCAGAAACCATGATCAAAGAGCATAACCAGTTGCCATGCATGAACTCTCCATCGTCATGAGCATCGTTGACATCGCTGAAACCCAGGCGCAGCAGGCGCATGCCGCTGCCATTGAAGAGATCGAACTGGATATCGGTACACTCGCCGGCATTGAACTGGATGCGCTTGAATTTGCCTGGCCGCAAGGGGTAAAGCATACCATGCTGGAGCATGCTGTCAAAAAGATCAACCGCATTGAAGGAAAGGCAAGTTGCAGCGACTGCAATAACAAGTTCACCATAGAACACTTTTACGATGCCTGCCCGGAATGTGGCGGTCATCTGATCCATATTCTTCAGGGTAGAGAACTCAAGGTTCGCTCCCTGGTCATCACATAAATCAATCTGCCATGTGCCAAACGCATTTCTCCCTCCATGGCAATACCGCGTCTAACGCCGGAGGGCGAACCATTATCGATGTAGAACAAGATGTGTTGTACCAGAACAACCTGCTGGCAGAACGCAACCGGGGTTTCCTGGAAGCCAAACAGATCCTGGCCATGAACCTCGTGAGCTCACCGGGATCCGGCAAAACAGCACTCCTTGAACGCACCCTAACAGACCTGAAAGGTGAACTGGATTTTGCCGTCATCGAAGGAGATCAACAGACTTCCAACGATGCAGATCGCATCCATGCAACGGGCACCAAGGTCACTCAGATCAATACTGGCAAGGGCTGCCATCTTGATGCGCATATGGTGCTTCACGCCATTCAGGGTATGAAGCTGCATGATAACTCTATCCTGTTCATTGAGAACGTGGGTAATCTTGTTTGTCCGGCCATGTTTGACCTTGGCGAAAAAGAACGTGTGGTCATCATCAGCGTAACGGAGGGAGACGATAAACCTTTGAAGTATCCCGATATGTTCCTCACCTCCACACTATGCGTGATCAACAAAATCGATCTGCTGCCATATGTACCCTTCAGTGTAGAGAAGGTAAGGGCTAACGCGAGAAAGATCAATCCCAATATTGAATTCGTAGAACTAAGCTGTACATCCGGTGAAGGGATGTCTCAATGGTATAATTGGCTGAAATCAAAAGTGAATCTTCTGGAACTCGTGTAATCATGCAGAGCTATCACATCCATATCAGGGGAATGGTGCAGGGCGTGGGTTTCAGGCCCTTTGTGTGCAGGGTGGCCCTTGCCATGGACATCAACGGTTGGATCTCCAATGCTTCAGACGGCGTGCATATTGAATGTACAGGAGATGAATCCACAACCCTTGAATTTTACCACCACATCCTTCAGCATTCACCCAAACTTGCGGTGATCACGAGTTACGATATTAAAGAAATACCGCTCCGTACCTTTCAGGGATTCTCCATTCTGCAGGAGGACATAGCGCAGGAACCAGACCTTTTGCTGACCCCAGACATAGCGCTGTGTGCTGACTGCAGAAAGGAGATTCATGAATCCACAGATCGCAGGCATCAGTACGCTTTCACCACTTGTTTGCAATGTGGCCCGAGGTATTCCATCATTCAAAGCCTTCCCTATGAAAGGGTAAACACCACTATGGCACCCTTTAGCATGTGCAGGGATTGCAATGATGAATACCATGACATCCAGGGCAGAAGACATTATAGTCAAACCAATTCCTGTCCATCCTGCGCCATTCAGATGGAACTGACCGGTTTCCAACTTGAGCAAGATCAAATCATTGCAAAAGCAGCACAACTAATATTGCAGGGGAAGATCCTCGCTGTAAAAGGCATCGGGGGATACATGCTGATCTGCGATGCAACCAATGCTGAGGTGATCAACACCCTTCGGCTTCGCAAGAACAGGCCTGCCAAGCCTTTCGCTGTAATGTTTCCTTCACTGGCTATGGCGAAGCTTGACGCAAACATCAGGACCATTGAAGAGAAAGCATTGCTATCGAGATACGCACCTATCTTACTTTGTGCCATTAATAAAAGAGGGCCCCTTGAACCAACAGCTGAATACATTGCGCCGGGGCTAGAGAAGTTGGGCGTTCTACTTCCCTATTCACCGCTGCTGGAACTGATCAGTACCACCGTGGGCGCTCCATTGATTGCCACCAGCGGAAACATCAGCGGCTCGCCAATCATTTACAAGGACGAAGAAGCCCTGCAACACCTTACGGGTATTGCAGATCATGTGTTGTTGTATATCCGTGAGATTGTAACGCCGCAAGACGACAGCGTGGTTCAGTATACAGAACAAGAACAGCTCATCATCTTACGCAGGGCACGCGGACTAGCACCGAGTTATGTACCGATGTTGTTTCCTGACAATGGAACCTACCTCGCGATGGGTGCGGAACTGAAAAGCGCATTCGCCATCCGGCAGAAAAACAATCTGTATGTAAGCCAGTATCTCGGCAATCAATATTCCCTGGAATCGCAGGAAGCATATAAAGAAACCCTGGAACATTTTCAAAACATGCTGCGGTTGAAGCCGAAGGAAGTGATCATCGATGCACATCCCAACTATCAGGTGTCAGCATTGGGCAGGGAATGGAGTGAGAAAAGCGGAGCAAGTTTGCTGGAAGTACAACATCATCATGCACATGTGGCTGCTGTGCTTGCGGAACATAAACTGCTCGACAGCTCAGGGCCTATCCTCGGCTTTGCATGGGATGGAACCGGATATGGGGACGATGGCCAGATCTGGGGTAGCGAAACCTTTGTGTATGCAGCCGGAAAAATGGAGCGCGTTGCTCACCTGAAGTATTTCCCGCAACTGCTTGGAGATAAGATGAGCAGGGAGCCAAGACTATCGGCCCTTAGCCTGCTGCACTATTTCCAGGAATATCATCACCATATCGCACGGCATTTCACTACCAACGAGTGGAACCTTTACCAACGCCTGCTCAATCAGGAAACACCCGTCAAAACTTCTTCCATGGGCAGGTTCCTGGATGCATTGGCTTGTATACTAGGTATTACTACACACAATTCTTATGAAGGAGAAGCGGCCATGCAACTGGAAGCACTCGCCATCAGTGAAAAACATCGGACCAAATACAGCTATCCCTTACCGTTAGTGAATGGCGTGTTGGACTGGGAGGTGATGTTAGACCAGTTCATGCATGATGTTCAGCTAGCCAGAAGCAGGGGATGGATCGCGCTGAAAATATTCAATGCACTGGCAGATGCGATCATTGAGATCAGTGAGAAGCAGAACATATCACAACTGGCCTTCAGCGGTGGCGTATTCCAGAATGCTTTCCTGGTAAACATCATTCAGGAAAAGTGTAAAGGAAAGAAGAAACTGTATTTCCATAAACTATTGAGTCCAAACGACGAATGCATTGGAGTAGGGCAGTTGGCCCTTTCATTGCTTCGCGAAAAATATCCCGCTCACCAATCAAGCCACAACCATGTGTTTAGCCATACCCGGTAAGATCATAGCCATCACAGGTGCGCTGGATGAAACCTTCCGGACCGGGAAGGTATCTTTCGGAGGTATTTGCAAAGAAGTGAATCTACGCATGGTTCCTGATGCGCAGCCCGGCGATTATGTGATGGTGCATGTTGGCGTGGCCATCAGCAAGGTTGATGAAGAAGAAGCAGCTAAGGTGTTTAAGTACCTGCAGGATATGGGAGAAATTGAATTGTAGGTTGGAGGTTGTGGGTTGCGGGTTGTAGGCAACTAGCTAATAGCAAATAGCCAATAGCATAAATATGAAGTTTCTGACTGAATACCGTGATCCGCACCTGGTGGAGGCCTTCCTGGAGGAGCTTCATAAGATTACCACCAGGCCATGGACGCTCATGGAGATCTGTGGCGGGCAAACGCATAGCCTCGTTAAGAATGGCATCCTGGATATGTTGCCGGAAAACATCAACATGGTGCATGGCCCGGGCTGTCCGGTTTGTGTGACGGGTGTTGATGTGATTGATGAAGCCATCTATTTGGCGCACCAACCCAACACTGTGCTCTGTTCTTTTGGTGATATGCTTCGGGTGCCAGGCTCCAAAGGGAGCCTGCTCGAAGCAAAAGCAGAAGGCGCGGATATCCGCATCTTGTATTCGCCGTTGGAAGCGGTGCAGATCGCAAAAGAGAATCCTGACAAACAAGTGGTGTTCTTTGCTGTTGGCTTTGAAACCACGGCTCCTGCCAATGCCCTGAGCGTGATACAGGCCGATGCACTGGCTCTCAACAATTACAGCATTCTTGCTTCGCACGTTCTGGTTCCTCCGGCCATGGAAGCCATCCTCGGAGACCCGGAAAACCTCATCGATGGATTTCTCGCTGCGGGGCATGTGTGCACGATCATGGGAACCGATGAATACGAACCCATCGCTCAAAAATATCGATGCCCAATTGTTGTGACTGGTTTTGAACCGGTGGATCTTCTGCAGGGAATCCTGATGGCTGTGAAACAATTGGAAGCCGGGGAATACAAAGTAGAAAATCAATATGCACGATGCGTGCAACGGGAAGGCAACCGTATGGCACAACAAACCATTGAAGAAGTATTCAGGATCTATGATCGTGCATGGCGCGGTATTGGGGAGATTCCTGAAAGTGGCTACGAAGTCAATGAAAGATACCAACGTTACAATTCCAGAAAGAAGTTCAGGATCCAGATCATGAAGGCAGGTGAAAATCCAAGCTGTATCAGTGGTGATATCATGAAAGGATTGAAAAAACCGAGGCAATGTCCCAACTTCGGAAAAGGCTGTAAGCCAGAGCATCCGCTTGGTGCACCGATGGTGAGCAGCGAAGGCGCTTGTGCGGCCTACTATCATTATGCAGAAAACAGGATTGCAGAAACCGTTTGATCAATTGACAAGAATGAAATTGGAATGCCCGATGCCGAAATTTGATTTTGACGTGATCACCATGGGTCATGGCAGCGGAGGATTGCTCACGCATCGGCTATTGCAAAGCGGCGTCTTCAATATGTTTGGCAATGAGTTGCTGGATCAGCAACACGATGGTGCCAGCCTGGTGCTGCAGGGGAGTGTTAGTTTCAGCACAGACAGTTATGTGATCTCACCTATTTTTTTCCCCGGCGGAAACATCGGCGACCTGGCGATAAACGGAACGGTGAACGATCTGGCCATGTGCGGCGCTAAAGCAAAATACCTGTCGCTTGCGTTCATCATTGAAGAAGGGTTCACGATGAAAGAATTCTGGGAGGTGCTCACCAGCATCAAGGCAGCCGCGGACGAAGCTGGTGTATTGATTGTCACGGGAGATACGAAAGTGGTGGAGAAAGGAAAGGGAGACAAGATCTTCATCAATACTTCAGGGATCGGTCTGGTACATCCTTCTGCAAAGATCCACCACCAATACATTCAGCCTGGAGACGCCATCATCGTCAGTGGCAACATTGCCACGCATGGCATTGCCATCATGAGTGTGCGGGAGGGACTGGAATTTGACACAGATATCTGCAGTGATACCGCACCGCTTAACCACACTGTGATGCAACTGCTGGATGCATACGGGCATGACATCCATTTTCTTCGGGACCCAACCCGTGGCGGCGTTGCTTCGGTGCTCAATGAGGTTGCGGAACTGACCAATCTTGGTTTCGCTTTGGACCAAAAAACTCTTCCCATTTTTGAACAGGTAGATGCAGCATGTGAAATGTTGGGACTTGATCCGCTGTATGTTGCCAATGAAGGGCTGTTCATCGCCATTGTTGAGAGTTCGATAGCAGATCACATGATTAACCAGTTACATAAAGACCCGCTCACTGCAAACGCTGCCGTCATTGGGGAAGTGGTATCATCGCACCCCGGCAAGGTGACCATGAAAAGCAGGATCGGTGGTACTCGTGTGGTGAACTATCTTACCGGTGAGCAACTTCCACGCATTTGCTGAGGTGAGTTTCTTAACCGCTCATCGCCCACAGAATGTGCAGAGACCCATTCATCCCAGAAAGCGGGCATCCTGTAACAGTTAACTTTTTCTTGGCGCAATCTTTCGTTTCTTGGCTGTCAAATTCAACAGCCAATGGCGATTCCATTGATCGACGCACTATTCAGGAAAAACCAGTCTCCGGAAGCAGAAACAAGCGCCTCCGGATACGAAAACACGGAAACCGCTGAGCAGGTGGCCAACAGTGGCAACTGGAAACAATACGGCTTCCAGCAATCCAAAAACCACAATGCCAATCCCATTGCCCTGGATGTGGAGTTGCATAAACTACTGGAGCAATACAAAAAGACGATTGATACAAGCACCCAGGAACAGGAACAACTGAAATCGCCATTGCGTGGAAAAATCGCAACCCTGGAAATCGATATACAAAAAACAACCGGGCAGATCGAGCGGGTTCGTCAACACAAAATTCCTGCGTTGGAACAAAAGATCGGCGAGATAAAATCCGAGATCAGTGACATCCGCAAAAATCCCGAACACTATACAGAGAAGCCCGGCAAACTGGGCGTTGTGCTGATGGGTATCATTCTTGCGCTGCTCACCGTGTACTTGTGGATTTTCTATACCTCAGCGTCTTATTCCGCTTTTTTCAGGGAGTTCAAAGCTGATGACATCAACGTGGCCAACTCCATTTTTGATCCCGGCGCCATCACCCACGCCTGGGAGCGTGGCGCACCGGCGCTGGTGCTGGTGGTCACCATGCCATTCATCTTCTTAGGTCTTGGTGTATTGATGCATAAATTCATCGAAGAAAAACACTGGAGCAAATGGATCAAGCTCAGCCTGGTCATCATTGTAACCTTCTTCTTTGATTTCATCATTGCATATGAGATCGTGAAAAAGATCTATGATCTGCAGGCACTCAACAGTCTTGAAGACCTGCCTCCCTACCAAATTTCGATGGCTTTCTACGATATCAATTTCTGGCTGATCATTTTTGCAGGATTCGTTACCTATCTGATCTGGGGTCTGCTGTTTGAAAAATTCATGACGGATACGCGTAAACGCGATCATGCAGGCGAGCAAATTCGCGTGAGGCAATCAGAGATCGATGAGATCCAGAAAGAAATCAAACGCCTTGAAACTGAAGCAGAAACCCTAGACCAGAGTATTCATCAAGCTGCCCGTAACCGCGCGTTGGCAGAAGCAGATCTCTCCGGTGTTTTCTTTAAACCCCGCGAAGTAGAGTACGTGGTGTTTCACTTCATGAGTGGTTGGATGCAATTCATCGAAGGCGGCCTCATGGTGACGCCTGCAAACAAAGACTCACTCAGACAACAAACCAAAGACATTGTGATGAACTTCCTGGCCGGTATTAAACCCAAACCCGTTGAACAGCATGCCTAAATCCATTCCTGCCTGGAAAGTATTGATATATATTTTTCTGGCGACCCTACTTACCGGATGCGGACCTTCACCCTCATCCGGTGCGGATCCCAAATCCAGGAAAGATGAGTTTCCATTGATCAATTCATCGCCCAATAAGGATCTTAACATCAGTGTGTTGATCGATCTTTCTGACCGCATCAATTCTGCGCAAGACAAGCGACAGCCCATGCAGGCCGAACGGGATATCAACATCATTAATATCCTTTCAGCAGCAATCAAGAAAAATGTTGCCGCTCATGGTTCTTTCAAAGCCAAGGCCCGATACAATGTGTATTTCCATCCGGAACCTTCAGACAAAAACATTCGTGATATTGCGTCACAGTTGAGTGTGAACTGGGTGGGATCCAACGATATGCAGCAGGCCAGGCAAAATAAGATCCGCTATCAGCAAATGGAAGGGAATTTTGCAAAAGGGTTGCGTGATATCTATCAACTGGCCGACAAAGCTTCCACCTATCCGGGCTCGGATATCTGGAGGTTCATGAAAGATGAAGTGAAGATCAAATGCATTGAATCTGACACCAGTTACCGCAACATCCTCGTGATCCTGACCGATGGATACATGTATTACAAAGAAGGAAAGCAACAAGTTTCGGGCACCCATCGATACAACTACATTGAACGCGGTACAGAACAGTTCGCAAGATTTCGGGATCCCAATAAACTGGCATCAGAGTTTGATGCACTAGACTACGGCATCATCCCTGCTACAAAAAACCTGGGCAACCTTGAAATCCTGGTGCTGGAATGCAGGCCAGAAGAGGCTTATCCCCAGGACTTCGACATCATGCAAAAGTATTGGTGCAAATGGTTCAGGGAGATGGGCGTGAAACACGCTGAGATCTATAAATCACAACAACCCGCTTATCAGGAGAAGATTATTGCGGGGTTTTTGTCTAAGACAAGAGGAACCTGTGAGTAAAATAGTTGGAAGGTGGAAGTTTGAAGAGGGCTCTTCCAACTTCCACCTTCCAACTGGATAATCACCTGACGACTTTCAACAGTTCTTTAATAGCAACATCCAACTGCTGATCAACTCCCTTGCTCACTTTATTGTATTCATTATACACTTCAATATCTGGCGCAGTGGGTGCGTTTTCAAGATACCTGCCGTTCATGTCTTTACATCCTGAAGGAGGCACACCCCAGCGGATACCCGTATCCATCAGCGCTTCCCAACCGGCAAAAGTGCAGGTGCCGGGAACCGCTGTCCCTACCAGCTTCCCGATCTTCTGGTCCTTCACCATGAAGGCATAACAATGTCCATCGGAGTAGTTGGCTTCATTGGCAATGGAGATACTGGGCTTGGTCCAGCGGAAGTTAGGCTCGTACCCAAAATTGCGTTTGTCCGTACCATAGTCCATGAATTTCGTTCCGCTCAGGAACATCGCAAGGTCCGCCACGAGATCGCCGCCGCCATTATTCCTTGTATCTACAACAATGCCTTTCTTATCGAAATACTTACCCATGATCTCTTCATATGTGGTGCGATATGCTCCATCATTCATTCCTGGAATATGCACATACCCGAGCGTTCCGTTGCTCATCTTTTCAACTTCATCGGCATTGCGCTTCACCCAACGCCTGTATAACAAACCATTTTCTTCACCGGTGGTAATGGGTTTCACGATGACTTCGCGCTTTGTCCCATTTTCATTGACACTGAGCAATACATTCTTCCCTGCTTTCCGATTGAGGTAGAATGCGAAGTCTTTATCTGCTGCCACGGGTACACCATCGATGGCTTCAATTACAGCACCAGCCTTGATATTGACATTTGCTTTCTCTAATGGTCCTCCACTGATCACTTCAAGTATCTTGACTCCTGCACCTTGATAAGATTGATCATAGAATGCACCAAGAGCGGCCGTTGCATCACCATTGGGATTGAATGCACCATAGGAAGAACCAGAATGGCTCACATTCAACTCACCCAACAACTCACTCAGCATTTCACTGAACTCGTAACTGTTGCCAATGGAAGGAAGATAGGCTTCATAATCGGCCTTATAGCTATCCCAATCCACGCCATGAAAACTCTGCGTGTAAAAAGTCTTCTTGGTCTTGCGCCACACATGATTAAACAGGTAGGCCCTTTCTTTGGCGAGGTCAACAATCATTTCTCCATTGATGCTCACACGGTCCTGCTTACCGGAAGCAGGATCAATTTTAGTGATGCCGCCATCTGCATTGAGAAAGATACTTTTTTGGTCCTTATCCCAACTCAGGCTTCCGCCACCCGCGTTCAAAGGCACCAGCATTTTGGTTTCTTTTGTACGAAGGTTGGTGGTCCAGAGATTCATACCGCGCTCAAATCTTGCAAGGTAGTAGAGATTCTCCCCATCTTTACTGATCAAGGCGTCAGACAAACTGCTGGTGTGGATGGTCAGCTTGGCTTTCCGCTGGTTCAATCCATCCCACTGGATCACCACGGAATCTTTTGCATTTTTCTTTTTAGTAGTGTCTTTGTCTTCAATCTCTTTCTGGAGAGTGAGTTCTTCTTTACTCAGCCTGAAACGGTCCCAAGCATCCTGTGTGAAGAACATCGCGTACACATCAGCGGTACCTCCGCCACTCATCGCTGCAGAACGAAGTCCATCCCTGTTGGAGAACCAGATCATCGCCTTACCACCGAGGATCCATTTGCCGTCACCATCATAGAAACCGCTCTCTGTAAGGTTTTTGATGGTTTTACCATCGGCACTCACCAGTCCCACTTCACCGTACGCACTGCCGGGAACATCGTAATCAAACAACAACCACTTGCTATCCGGGCTCCACTCAAAATACTTATCATTCTCTCCGGACGCATACAGTTGGTTGTCGTTCAAAATGGCCCGGGTTTGTTTACTAGCAAGGTTCAGGATGTTCAGTGTGCTGCGGTCCTGAATGTATGCGATCTCTTTGCCATCCGGACTATACTTGGGTTGTGTGTTTTCGTGAGCGTTGTCAACAATTGCTTTTTCATCAATTAATGTTGACGCATAAAAATAGGGTTCATCTTTGCGCTGCACTTTAGATTCAAAGATCCGCCAGCGGCCGTTGCGTTCGCTGCAATACAATAAAGCTTTACCATCTGGAGAAAAACTCAGCCTGGTTTCCTGCTCAGGTGTGGCAGTGATTCTCTTGGTGACTCCACCTTCCACACTGGTTACAAACACATCACCGCGATAGAGAAAGGCTACTTCTTTCCCATTGGGAGATACAGCGATACCGCTGCCTGTGTTTACCCGCAATACTTGTTCTGTATTGGAACGCTGGTCAGCTACGATGTTTACGGTCAGCTTCTTTGCTGACGCGCCGTCTTGCATGGTATAGAGATGACCGTCATAACTAAAGCATAGCGTGCCGTTTTGCGCAATGCTCAGGAAACGAACGGGATGTTTTTTGAACGAAGTGAGTTTGGTGCTGGCACCTCCACTCACAGGCATCTTGTGCACATTGAAACTGCCGCTTTCTTCGCTGAGATAATACATCGTTTTCTCATCCGCACTGAGTACAGGATTACGATCTTCGCCGTTGAAATTGGTGAGTTTCTTATGCGTTCCGCTTTTTACATCGTACTGCCAGATATCGCGTGCAACAGATGAGGTATGGTGCTTGCGCCAGATGTTCTCACCGCCTTTTTTATCCTGGTACATCATCATTGAGCCTTTGGCATACACATAAATGGCTTCGGCAGGCGTGGTTAGCATTTGCGTAACTCTTCCACCTGCAACGGGCACCTGATACAACTCACTCATGTATGCGGTAGGATACTGTCTGTTGGCGGCGTCATCATAGCGTGCGCCGGAGAAGATGACTTGCTTGTCGTCCGCACTAAATGCATATGGATATTCAGCAGTGCTATGATAAGTTAAACGAGTAGCCTGACCACCCGTTGCCGGAATCGTGAACACATCGAAATTCCCATATCGGTCGCTCGCAAAAGCGATAGTTCTGCCATCCCGGCTCCATACCGGCATAAAGTCATGGGCTTCATGAAGCGTCAACATGGTTGCTGTGCCGCCAGAACTGGGGACGGTATACAAATCCCCTTTGAAAGTGAATACAATGGTCTTCCCATCGGGAGAAATAGCGGGATATCTTAACCAATTGGGTTCTGCCTGGGCACAGAGCAGTGTTGGCACCAATATCCCTAAGATCATGAAACTCAATAACCTCATATATTAAACAGTTAGGTCATAAATGTACAAGTAGCAAGCCGCATTCAACTGAATACCAGGGCTCTTTTTTGTGAAGTATTGATTCTCAAATCTTTGTTAATCATACCCCTGCCGCTTTTCTGGGAATCAGATTACAATAATTTTGCTCCTGTTACGTTTATCCAATAATCCTAATCCGCCTGTAAGGTTATGCTGAGAAAAACCCTATCCGCCGTACCGTTACTTCTCGTGATCGCTATGCTCTCCATGGGCTTCAAGAAACACCCTTCCAAAAAAGGAAGGCCTCGCAGCAATCGCGTATACGTAAGTTGCCATCAATGCTCTTATAAGTTTGACGACGGTGTGGAGAAACACCGCGAGGTGACCCGTTACAGCAGCTTAAAAGCTTCTGCAAAGAATCTCACAGAGATAAAACAGTTTGTGGCCGATGGCCAGTTGGCATCCCTGGGTAACGGTGATGGATACATCCTGGCTAAAATGAGCTATTCATATCCCTATCTAACCGTTAAGTCTGTTGACTTTGTGGATGAACTTGGGGCAGCATATCGTGACGCCTGCAAAAAGAAAGGTGTTCCCTACAGACCATTCATAATCACCAGTGCGCTGAGAACACATGAAACGGTAGCCCGACTCACCCGCGTGAACCGCAACGCCATCAAAGAAAGTGCACATTTATACGGTACCACTTTTGATATCTCCTGGAGAGGTTTTGGCCCGGGTAAAACGCCGAGCCAGAAAAACCTGAATATTCTGATTGAGGTGCTTGAAGATTTTAGAGAGGCCGGCGCCTGTTATATCAAATATGAACGCCAGCAGGCTTGTTTTCACATCACTGTGAATGAACCGGGTGTGGAAAGCGCTATTAGCTAATAGCTATTAGCTAGTAGCATCCCAACTGCTTCATCATCTTTATATTGTTTAGCAGCTTTAATGAGCTGCTTTTTCATTGTAGCTACTACCTTTTGATACGCTGGATCTTGATATACATTCTTCATTTCCCGCGGATCTTTTTTTAAGTCAAACAGTTCCCAACTCTTTACGGGATCATAATAATAGATCAGCTTATACCGATCACTACTCACGCCAAAATGTTTGGCCACTTTATGCGAAAGCGGATACTCGTAGTAGTGATAGTATGCGTACTCACGCCATCCCTTGACAGGTTTTCCTTCCAGCAGCGGCTTTATGCTCTCTCCTTGAATATCTTCAGGCACTTTTACACCGGCATAAGAAAGCAGTGTAGGTGCGATGTCCAGGTTCATCACCAAATCGTTCACTGAAGTTCCGGGTTTGATGTGTCCAGGGTACCTGATCACAAAAGGCGTACTGAAGCTTTCTTCGTACATAAATCGCTTATCAAACCATCCATGCTCGCCCAGATAAAAACCCTGATCTGAAGTATAGATCACAATGGTGTTCTCACGAAGACCCATTGCATCAATGGCATCGAGAATCTTTGTGATGTTTCTGTCCATCCCTTTTGCTGTGGAGAGATAGTCAC
The DNA here is from genome assembly GCA_049661025.1 of Chitinophagaceae bacterium. Classification (GTDB taxonomy): domain Bacteria; phylum Bacteroidota; class Bacteroidia; order Chitinophagales; family Chitinophagaceae; genus Pollutibacter. Next base: position 43,184 of record JBASZQ010000117.1, read on the forward strand.
GCAGATATCGCTGGTATTTCCACTGTGCCAGCGCAACAGAATCGTGTTTAACTTTCTCATATGCCAGCTCAGCCGCATCATAGTATTTCTTATACGCTTCTTTCTCTGTATCACTCATCCGTCCAAACATACCCGGCCTGGTATAGTCTACATCAATCTTCAAATCATCCCGAAGGATCATCGTTTTATTGATCGTCATATCCTGGATCTTTGCCGCTTCTCTTCCCTCATAGTTGTCCCAGAATGTAGGCGGAAGCGGAAATGTTTTATCGTCAAAAGCACCCAGGTCTTCTACTGCCGGCATCCAGTTTCGATGTGTGGCCTTCTCGCCAACAACCAGGAAAAATGGTTTAGAAGTATCGCGCTGCTGTAACCATTGCAGTGAAAACGCACTGATCAGGTCTGTCACATATCCCTGGTGTTTCACCGTATCCTTATTCATATGAATGAAGGCTGGTTGAAAATAATTACCCTGGTCAGGTAAGATGGTCCAGTAGTCAAAACCTTGCGGCAAACTCTGCAGATGCCATTTACCAATCCATGCAGTTTGATAGTTTTTTGTTTTGAGCAGTTTCTGAATCTGTTGCTGACTTCCGTCAAAAGAACGGCCAGCAGAATTGTCCCTTAGTCCGTTGATATGACTGTATTTTCCGGTCAGAAAAACAGCTCTGCTCGGAGAGCAAATTGAATTGGTAACATAGGCCCGCTGTAGGATCGCTCCCTCCCTTGCAATTCTGTCGATTCCCGGCGTCTGCATCAATGTTCCACCATAGGCACTGATGGCTTGTCTCGTATGATCATCGGAAAAGATAACGATGATGTTGGGCGGCCTTTGCTGTGCAGTAAGGAACTGTACGCCAGCAATGGTAAGGAAAATGGCAAGGGTGAACATTCTCATACCTGAATATACAATAATAGCTACTAGCTAGTAGCTATTAGCAAATAGCATGATCAACAGCTGCGCGGCTACAATCCGCAGGATCATCGCCAGGGGATAAACGGTAGCATAGGTGGCTGTAGGCACATCGCTTCCCGCAGTCTTGATGGCAAAGGCCAGAGCTGGAGGATCTGTTGACGCACCGGCGAGTAAGCCACAGACTTCAAAGAATGTTTTCCTGAATTTTTTATGGGCGATGTAGCCAACGATTAATAGCGGCACCAAAGTGATCACGGCACCCATCGCCATCCAATACCATCCGTCTCCGGTGGCAAATGCATTTCCCAAGTTGTGTCCACTGCTTAATCCTACCGATGCCAGGAAAAAACTGATGCCCAATTCACGCAGCATGAGGTTGGCACTGCGTGTAGTATAGTTGTTGAGATAGATGGCACCACCGAACCTGCTGAGCAACAAGGCAGCAATGAGCGGACCTCCCGCTAGTCCGATCTTCACCGGCACGGGCACATTGCTGAAATACATGGGAATACTTCCGATGAGGACCCCGAAAACGATGCCGAGAAAAATCGGAGCCAGATCAGGTAGTTCAAGTTTTTTCAGGGAATTTCCCAAAGCTTTCGTCACTTCCGCCAAACCTTCTTCCGTACCCACAGCTTTTACAATATCACCCAACTGCAGGTATAGGTTACCGTGAGGAACCATCTCCACGCCCGCGCGGTTCAGTCTTGTCAACGTAAACTCATGCTGATGCAATGCGGGAATATCTCCAAGCCTGTGGTGTGTGACTTCTGCATTGGTGACAATGATCTCTCTCGAAATCAGCGCACTGTTCTTCACAGATTTCAAATTCATATCACTTTGTCCACCCACCAGTATCTTCAACTCTTTGTTGACCATATACCTGGGTGCTACCACCAGCAGCACATCATTGGCTGCAAGTTTTGTATCCGGTGTTGGAGTGATCACCTCTCCGCGATGATACATCCTGGACACTACGATCGGTTCCTTAAGCAGCGTAAACAAGGTGCGCAGAGGTTGACCGTCTAACTGCGGATTATCTACCCGCAGATGCACAGAAATCGGTCTGCCCTGTTGAAACACCGCCAGTTTGCGATGCAGCTCCCGCTGCTCATCAATAGACACACCAAACATGCGCTTCAGGATCAGCATAGCAAGGATAATGCCTACCACACCAAAAGGATACGCAACTGCATAGGCGAGTGCCATCAATGAACCATCGGTCACGGGTAGGTGAAGATCATTCATGGCAGCCTGCGCAGCGCCTAATCCGGGCGTATTGGTGACCGCGCCACTCATTACACCAGTTAATACGGCAATGGAATGTTGCCCAAAAAAGAAAAAGACGATGGTGATCACCACACCCAATAAAACTATGGCAGCCGCCAGCGCATTGCTAACCAATGCATTTTTCTTGAGTGATGCAAAAAAGCCCGGACCCACCTGCAGGCCTATGGAATAAACAAAAAGGATCAGCCCGAAATCCCGGAGGAAATGCATGCTGTCCTTTTCTACAGAGATGCCAAAATAAGCTGCAACGATGCTCGTGAATAAGATCCAGGTAACACCGAGTGAGATCCCAAATATGCGGATCTTTCCCAGCAAGATTCCGACAGCAATCAAGAGCCCATAGATAATAATGGTTTGGGCAATGCTATGTTCCACCAAGAGCTGGGTGATCCAATCCATAACTAATAAATTATGCAATTAGCAAATAGCTAATAGCTAGTTTTCCGGTTGTTGGCCCCAGTGTTCCGGAGAGCGCCATAGGCTGGATAGCAGCAACTCTTTCATCAGGAAAAACTCTTTCGGCAGTTTATCATACATCGCCTCAAACAATTCTTCGTGACTCAGCAATTCTTTCTTCCAGGTTTCCCTGTCCACGTCCATCACTTTCGCAAATTTCTCCTTGTCAAAGGATTCTAGACCTGTCCAGTCCATGTCTTCATATCTCGGCATCCATCCGATCGGGCATTCCACGGCAGAGATGGATCCACGAAGCCGTTGAATGATCCATTTCAACACCCGCATGTTTTGCCCAAATCCCGGCCAGAGAAATTTTCCGTTCTCATCTTTGCGGAACCAGTTCACACTGAAGATCCTGGGTGCATTGGGCAAACTCCTGCCAAACTGTAACCAATGGTTTACATAGTCGCCCATGTGATAGCCCATGAAAGGTAGCATCGCATATGGATCACGTCTTACTTTACCAATTTCTCCGAAGGCAGCAGCGGTCATCTCACTGCCCATGGTTGTGGCCGTATACACGCCGAAGTTCCAGTTGAAGCTTTGGTAAACAAGTGGTACGGTTGTGCTTCTTCTTCCGCCGAAAATGAAGCCGCTGATGGGCACACCGGCAGGATCATTCCATTTATCATCGATGGCCGGATTCTGATAAGCCGGTGCGGTAAATCTGGAGTTGGGATGTGCCGCAGGTTTACCACTATTGGGGTCCCAGGGCTTGCCATGCCAGTCTGTAAGGTCTGCTGGTGGCTCTTTAGTGAGCCCTTCCCACCACACGTCTTTATCTTTTGTGATGGCCACGTTGGTGAAGATCGTATTCTCACGGATGCTCTCCATCGCATTGGGATTGGTTTCTACATTGGTACCTGGAGCCACACCAAAATAACCCGCTTCCGGATTGATGGCAAATAATGCGCCATCCGGTGCCTTATGGATCCACGCGATATCATCACCCACGGTACTTACTTTCCAGCCTTCAAATTCCTTTGGCGGAATCAGCATCGCAAAATTTGTTTTACCACATGCACTGGGGAAGGCAGCAGCTACATAGTTCTTCTCGCCATCGGGAGATTGAACACCCATCAGCAGCATGTGTTCTGCAAGCCATCCTTCTTCGCGACCCATGGTAGATGCAATGCGTAGCGCGAAGCATTTTTTACCCAGCAATGCATTACCGCCATAACCACTGCCGTAAGAGATAATCAAACGCTCTTCGGGAAAATGAGAGATGTATTTCACTTCAGGATTGCAAGGCCAGGGAATGTCTTTCTGTCCAACGGCCAACGGTGCACCTACGGTATGAATACATTGAACCCAATTGTTCTTCTTGATAAATGGCAGCACATCTTCACCCATGCGCGTCATGATGCGCATGTTCACCACTACATATTCAGAGTCTGTGATCTGCACGCCGTAGCGGGAATATGGGGAGCCGATGGGACCCATACAAAATGGGATCACATAAAGCGTTCTGCCATTCATGCAGCCCTCCATCAAACCATACAGTGTTTTCTTCATCTTCTCCGGAGCCATCCAGTTGTTGGTGGGTCCCGCATCTTCCCTTCTTCTGCTGGAGATAAAAGTCTTATCCTCTACCCGCGCCACATCACTGGGGTCGCTGAAACAGGCATAACTGTTCGGCCTTTTCTCCGGATTGAGTTCGATGAAGGTCCCTTTACGAACCAGCATCTTGCAAAGTCCGTCGTATTCTTCTTTAGATCCATCGCACCAATGAATGGAAGACGGTCCGGTTAAAGCAGCAATGCCGTTTACCCAGCTCTGCAACTCGGCACGTGCAGGTGCTGTTTCGTAAACAGAGAAATTGGTTTGGGTGATCATACGTAATAAGTTTCAGTGTTTGAAAGATAGATTTTATATGGGCAGCCAATTGAGGCCTTTTGTTGTGTAAAGATTACGCATTGTGCGGTGTTTTAGCCTGCCTTAAGTCATGAAATATAATGATATAAGTAGGCAGAAGAAAAGGTTACCGTAAGTTTATGCTCAGGAAAAACAGAAACATCATGATTCGCAAAATTTTTGTTCAGGCTTTTGGCATGCTACTGATCCTCTCTGCCGCGCGTGCGCAACAGGAAGCAAGAATCACGGGCATTCCCTTCCCGCTTTATTGGGACAACCAACCCAAAAACCATTCCGTCAAAGGGAATACGCTTACTATAGATGCGGGCGAAAAAACGGATATGTTCCGGGATCCAAATGTCACTTACAATACAGACAATGCGCCGAAATTGCTGTTCAAGCCCGATGAAAATTTTGTGCTGACAGCCATCGTTGAACACCCATTCACCAACAAATGGGATGGCGGTGCCATTGTTGTGAAAGCCGATAGCCTTCACTGGATCAAATTCTGTTTTGAGAAAGATTATACCGGTGCAAAAAGAATGGTCAGTGTGGTGACCAAGGATGTATCAGACGATTGTAACTCCATCGCCATTACATCATCCAAAGTGCACATGAAAATAGCCAAGGCAGGAAACGTATTTACACTCTATGCCTCGCAGGATGGTAAAAACTGGCTACTGCTGCGTCACCTGCAATTCAATATGGATGCGGGTTTCCGCGTCGGCTTCCTCGCGCAATCACCCACCGGCGCATCAAATCGCGTAGTGTTCTCAAACATTACATATGAAGCGAAGAAGATTAAGGATCCTTATGTGGGAGAATAAACTACAGGTTGAAGGTTGCGGGTTGAAGATTTCCTCCAACCTTCAACCCGCAACCTGCAACCTATATTTTCCATTTTCCCTTAAACTCAGGATACGCCAACTGATTCGCTTCATCATCATTGATGAATCTTTGTTTCTTGGGATCGAATTTGAGGTTGCGATTCAGTTGCATCGCGATCTTCCCCATATTTACAATTGTACAGCTGCGGTGACCATTGACTTCATTCAATGCAAAGGTCTTTCGCTCTTTCACGGCCGTAATAAAATCTGTCACCTGTGGTGCAGGGTCCGGAAATTCCTGCAATTTTTTCTCGAGGCCGGGGATGTCCGACTTAAACTCCGGATATAATTTCCCTTTAGGACCTTCAATATATGCCGCACCTACATCCCTTCCATCTCCGTCAAGGATGATCTTGCAGCCGTCTTCGTAGGTATACACGATCCTGCGGAAGGTGCCCACTGCATCTTTGTCTTGCTTGTCTGCTTCAACTTCCACCAACACCGGCGAGGTATCGTCTTTGCCAAGGAAATATTGAACGGGATCAATGTAATGCTGACCCATGTCGCCGAGTCCACCTCCGTCATAATCCCAATAGCCCCTGAATGTGGGTTCCACCCGATGCATATGGAAGGGTTTATGTGGCGCAGGGCCCAGCCAGAAATCATAATCAATATAATCCGGCACCTGTTGCGGTTCAAGATCTGTCCTTCCGATCCAATAGAATTTCCAATCAAACCCGGTATGCTTGCTGATGGTCACCTTCAGTGGCCATCCGAGCAATCCGCTTTGCACAAGCTTTTTGATCGGCTTCACCGTGGTCTTCATCCCATAGAAATCTTCTTCAAAGCGGAACCAGGTATTGAGGCGAAAAATCCTGCCATATTTCTTCACCGCCTCCTGTACTTTCCGTCCTTCACCAATGGTTCTTGTCATCGGCTTTTCACACCAGATATCCTTGCCTGCTTTTGCGGCTTCCACAGCCATGATGCCGTGCCAGTGAGGTGGGGTGGCGATGTGTACAATGTCGACATCTTTCATGGCCAATACTTCACGAAAATCCTTGGTTGCCTTCACGCCGTTGCCGATTTTTTCCACAGCTGCATCGAGGTGTTTTTTGTTAACATCACAAACGGCAATGACGGGCGTATCCCCATAAGGAACATGGTTCATCCCCATGCCACCAACACCAATAATGGCCTTGGTGAGTTTATCACTCGGTGGCACGTAACCCTTGCCCAGTACATGTCTTGGTAAAATGATGAACCCGCCGAGTGCAGTGGCGGTGTTCCTAATAAATGCTCGCCTGTTGATGGATTTCCGGGAACGCATGAATGTCAATTTTAGTACCTAAAGAGGATTAAATTACAGTAAAAAAAATTAATATCTTTCTTAACTCAAAGATTTACAGGAACTTGCATGAACTAGCGGTTGAATCGTAGTTTTTCTCGTACAATTCCTATTGTTTAACATTCGTTAAAGAGCAATATTTGTATAGAAATCCTTGTTCAAAATTCAACCCTGTGACAATGACCAGAAATCCAATGACACGAACCGTTGTCGCCATCGCAATTCCAGCACTGCTCTTCATGCAGTTGCCCGTTAAGGCCGAATGCACAAACTGTACGCCTGACACGCACATTGTTTCCATTTCAAAACCAGCTGAAGAAACGAATAAGCTGATCAAGCTAAATGCAGGTACTGGCTATATTGTGAGCACTACCCTGCAGGAAACGCCATTTATCACCATAACCTCCCAGCAGTTCCTGGAAGAACTTGGAAAAGTTTACCTGGAGAAATGCCGGGCAAAAAAAATTGGCGAATGGCCTTTTGTGATCACACAGGTTAACAAAACCAACAACACAAAAGAAGCAATTCAACAGCCTACTGCTGTGAAGATCTCCTGGATCCGTTTTGGTAAGGAAGAATTGCAATCACAGGCTCACCTCAATACATTGATTGATGCATTGATGGAAATGCGTGATAAAGAAACCTGTCTTGTAAAATTTGAAGGTAAGCAGGCATGCTTCAAAGTCCTGGTGAATGAAACCAAGGTAGAAGAGCTGCATGCAGTAGCCAAACAATAACTATTTTGCTTTTTGCTGCCAGATTTCAAGTACTGCCTCGCTGATTTCATGCGGGGCAGTATATTTTTTGCTTACCAGCGTAACATCTGTTTCTGGCCCGACTTCACTGCTGCATAAATGGCATCCACCACCACCATGTCTTTCCAGCCTTCCACACCATCCAATGGTACGATCGCCTGCTTTCCATCGAGGATCATCGCTGCCATCTCGTCCATCTGCACCGTCTGGTGTGTCACATGTGGAAAATCAAGTACGCCCTTGTGCGTGCGCCCCTGAATAGGTCCATATCCTGTTGCGGGCTGCAACTCGCCAAAGCCTCGCTCACCGTTGAGAAAAAACCTATCGAGATTGTTCATTTGGTAGGTGGATAAACAGGAGGCCACGGCGCCGGAAGGAAAACCCATCTGAAACTGGATGGTCTCGTCAACGCCCTCTTTAAACTTGATGGGATCCGTCTTGGTCTCCTGCGCCGTCACCCATACCGGATCTTCGCCCACCATATAACGGGCACCGTTAACCGAATATATGCCGATGTCCATCATGGACCCGCCACCCGCCAGGCCTTTGTTCAATCGCCATTGCCCGGGATCCCCGATTCGGAAACCAGACAAGCCCTGGAAAAAGTGGATCTTGCCCAATTCCCCAGTCTTCCGCATCCGCACGATCTCCAAAGTCTTCGGCTCAAAATGCATCCGGTAGCCAATCAACAACTGCACCTTTGCCTTTTGACAGGCATCGATCATTTCTCTGGCTTCCGCAGCATTCAGCGCCATCGGTTTTTCACAGATCACATGCTTGCCCGCTTTCGCTGCCATGATCACATGATCCTTATGCAACGCATTAGGCGTGATCACATAAATCGCATCTATGTCCGCATTGTCCTTGATGAGATGCGCGTTTTGATAGTTGTAACAATTTCTTTCCGGAACCCCGTACCGTTGTTGCCAATCTTTGAGCTTGGCTGGCGTACCACTGATAAGGCCCGCAACTTTTGCACGCTTGCAATCTTTCATAGCTTCAGCCACACGTTGTGCATACCCGCCCAATCCCATTAATGCCACACGAAGGACTTTCCCTTCCGGCGTTGGTGTTAAACTGCTGTGCATGGCAGACAGCATTGGCATGGCAATCACCGGTGCGGTGAGTTTTGAAATGAATTGTCTCCTTTTCATAATAGCTAATTGCAAATAGCTACTAGCTAATAGCTAATAGCCGGTATACTAATAAGCGATCCAAAAAACAACGCATTCAGGAACAACTTGTTCGTCCCAAACCACGTGCCACGAAAATTGGGATCATCGGCAAACATGATCACCCTGCCTGACCCTTCATTGCCAATGATGATCGATGCAGATTTTTTCACCCGCTCCAACGATGATTTATGATAGTAGCCGCCAACAACAGGATTCTCTGTGTACTTCGCCACCGTTCCATAAGGATTGCCGCTAGGCATCAAAAACGTCTGGCTGTTTTTATACACAGACAACTTCCTTTTCGTATAGCCGTAACCGATAGGACTGGTGGTATCCAGGTCAACCTGGAAGATCGATCCGCCCAATGATTTTGCTCCTTCAAATTCCGTGGCATCATCATAGTCCATCCGCACCGTAGCCTTCGGCGTATCCACCGCCAGCAGTTTCTCTTTGGTGAATCCATTCCTGATCGCCCACTCTGATCCCCCTTTAATGGTAACCAGTGTTCCGCCATTCTGCACCCAGTTTTTCAATTTGTCTGCAATGCTCTTGTCGTAGTTGCCAGACACCAATACAATGGTATTGTAACGTTGCAGATTGGCCCTTCCAAATGCTGCCAGATCCATTTTTGTGATGGGCATCGATAAACGCTGATCCAGCAAATGCCAGATCTCTCCGGCTTCCGTAGCCTGCACACCCATGCCCACCAGCATCATTACTTTTGGCGATGCAACGGTGCGCATATAATTACTACCCAAATCAATACCGGATACGTTATAACCGGTTTCTACCGGATAGATCTGCACGCCTGTTGCTGCTGCCGCCTTGGTAACAGCAGCATATACGTCGTCAGGTTTCACTCTTTGCAGATTCACCGGTATGGAGATCGATCCATAGCCAAAGCTGCGCGGTCTACCATTTACATTCAGCGTGAATGGCCTCGTAGCCGTTTGCACCATCACGCCCGCTTCCTGCAACATGAAGATGGCTTTATGTGCATTGTAGTCTAACAAATCAAACACATACGCGTAATTACTGCGCAGGGGAGCATTGACTGTCGGTTTCAATAACTTAATAACCCTATTACCCTTAACCTGCAATGGCGCTTTCAACTCAGCATGTGGCATTCCATAAGCATGCACCATACTCCAGGTGGATGCATCGTAGAAAAGTGAATCGGTATACGTAATATCTTTTTCAAAGATCGATCTCACCATGATGTAGTTGGATTGATCCGCAGGCACATAGTAAGGCAACGCAGATTTTCCATCGGTCTCATACACTTCTATCTCATGCATCAACAGAAGATCCAGAAATGCATTGGTACGCGTAGGGTCCAAAGGATCTCCAAACGCATACCCCTTGACCAACGATTTCTTTGCCTGCTCTGCGGCATCACTATAAAATTTCTTTCGAAGCGTATACAATCGCTGCCGTTCCGCCAACGATGCCCTGATGGTAGTCAACGAAGCAACAAACTGATTCCTGATGGTGAAGGCAAACGTAATAGGAATGGTGGTGGTCTCCTGCACATGTCCACGCGAGCTGCCCTGTTCAAACAAAAATCCTGCACCACCATAAAAATTGATGTAGCTGGATCCGTAACCGGGGTATAATTTATCAAACGCTTCTTTTGTGAAATACATCGATCCCAATCCATTCATCGCCTGTGAAAAATACTCGCCGTATTTGGGATAGATGGTGTCATACAAATAGTAAGGTACCACTGGATTGTTGCTGCTGTATTTTCCCGGATCGAAGTAAAAAGTTGAGGTACTACCCATTTCATGATGGTCCGTTTGCACATAGGGCCTCCAGGCATGAAACAATTTTACCCTATTCCTCGCTTCCTGGTGCACCAGTGGGAACCAATCCCGGTTCATATCAAACCAATAGTGATTGAATCTTCCCCCGGGCCAGATCTCGGTATGCTCCCTGTCCAGCGGATCAGCCACAGGTGGAAATGCCTTGTGCATATTCGCCCAGTTCGTGTGCCTGTCTCTGCCGTCCGGATTGATCACAGGGTCCATCAGGATCACCATCTTATTCAGCCAGTTTAAGGTCTCGGGATCTTCGGAGGCCGTGAGATAATAAGCCGTCAGCATCGCCGCTTCAGAACCAGAGGGTTCATTGCCGTGCACATTATAACCGAGGTGGATCACCAGGGGAATATTGGCATCACCGCCGCCGAGTTGGGCTTTCAGATGTTGCTGCCTGATCTCTTCCAGCCTGCCATGATTGGCCGCCGTCGTAAATATGGCTACGATCTGGTCGCGGTTCTCATAGGTCTTCCCAAAAGTAGTCACCGTCACGCGGTCACTCAAACGATCAAGCTCCTTAAAGTACTCCACCAGTTTCTCATGCCGCGTATGTTGTTCCCCCACGCCATAGCCGATAAATTGCTCGGGGGTGGGGATGCTCTTGTTCATCGTGGCATCGTTGATCCTGAAAAAGGTTGATTGAGCCATACATGCAATGGACACATGAATGGCCAGCAGGAGGAATACTATTCTCATGAAGCGTTGTTTTGAATCCTAAATATAAGCTTTGAGGCAACGGTCACCATATATCCTTAATCACAAAAACAAGAAACGCTTTGTCGCAAATTGATTAAAATCCGCAGGGATGCGATAACATATATGAATGTGCATTGATTATTAACTAATTTCGCAAGCAAACCAGCGGAGAATGTACATCTATAGTCTGCCTGATTGGCCGAAATTCCATTGGGATGATCAGTTTCTAGCACCCCGACTCAACGAACTCAAGATAAAGCAAGCCCGATTGTTGGGCAGGATGGAAGGCCTTGGTCCACACTACCAGGCCGTCACCCATTTGCATACCATGGCTACTGAGCTCATGAAATCAAGTGAGATCGAAGGTCACCCGCTCAACCGCGAGGCCGTTTACCATGCGTTTGGTGAGCTGTTGGAGATGCCGGATGTGAAACCATTGGAGCAAAAGATCGCACTGAAGAATATCGACCTCAATATTGCGGAGCATGCGGAAAAGCATTTGCAGGAGGAGATCGATGGGCTCGCGCGTATCCAGCTGGATGCCGTGACGCAATACGATCAGCCGCTTTTCCACATCCGCTTATTCGGTTGGCATACGGCCATGTATCCTGAAGCCTCAAGGCAATCCAACCAATTGGTGGGCAGGTATAGAAATAATCCCAAGGATCAACCGCTAAAGGTGGTGTCCGGACCCTCAGGAAGAGAAACCACTCATTTTATTGCGCCGGATGCAGATACGCTGCAGGACGAGATGAATGCCTTCCTCGCCTGGTTCAATGAAGACCAGATGATGGACCCCATTATCAAGGCGGGCATCGCCCATATCTGGTTCCTTAACATCTATCCTTTCTCCGCAGGCAATGGCATCATCGCACGAATGATCACAGAAATGCTGCTTTGCAGAGCCGATCTTTCTCCGCAGCGGTATTTTAGCCTCTCCGCCCAGATGCGGAAAGAACGAAACCAATATTTTGCCGTATTAGAGCGCGCCGGGAAGGATACAATGAATGTTACCAACTGGCTGGCATGGTTTATTGACTGTCTGCATCGTGCATTAAATAATGCGGACGACCTCGTGGGGCAGAAGATTTCAGGGCTTCGTCGCAGGGATAAGATCAATGCCCTTGAGTTAAATGAGCGGCAGCGTGCCATGCTCAACTTCATGGCTGAAGATCCCGAGGCGCCGGTGACATCCTCCACCTGGGCCAGGCAAACCAACAGCTCCCAGGATTCTGCCGGGAGGGACATCAATGACCTCTTGATCAGGAAAATTCTTGTGAAGGAAGTAGGGGGCGGACGAAGCACGAGCTACTCGCTGAGCCCGCAGTTACTGTCGTAGGTTTTTCCATCCGCAAAAAAATTACCCGCTCCACCAACCTGGGGGTACCGCTCCGCCGTACATATATCAAACGAAGCCTTACCTTCAATTTGATCATATGAAAAAATCCCCCTTCCTTTTATTAATCCTTTTGGCCACAGCTTGCCAGAAAGAGTTGTCGTCAGACGTTTTGGAACCCGGCGTTGCCGCCAATATCCAAGGCTTCCTGCAAAAAGTGGACGTCATCGATATACCCCAAAACAGGGTCTACCTCTCTCAGGTCTTTAGCTATGATGAGGCTGGTAAAACACAACGGATCACCAGCACCACCAATTTCTCTTCAGGAGGAAGCAACCTCAATGGGATCGGGATCACAACTTTTGCAAGGGACGCACAGGGAAGGGCCACCAGCATTTTAATGGAGAATGATAATTCCTCCATCACCGCAGTGTTGACTTATCAGGGATCCACCAACAAGCTCAACTATATTAAGAACATCAGGAATCAGGGTAGTCTGTTGTTAGACAGCATGGCATTCACCTATAATAGTCAGGATCAGCTTGCCAGGGCAGATCAATATATCCCGCAGGCGGGAGGGCAGCTGAAGAAAATCGGTTACCAGGAATTTACGTGGGATACAAAAGGAAATCTACTCTCTAAACAAACCTACCAGGACAATGATGGCAATGGGGTGTTTGAAGCATCGATCAAGTACAGCTGGACCTATGACGACAAACCCAACCCCAGACCTTTCAATGATCCGGCAATATTTTATTGGAGCACATTCTGGCCAACGGGAGGTTCCGCGAACAATGTGATCAAGCAGATGAACGACTACCCCGTTAACGGTGGTCCGGATGATGAACTGAACTACACGTTCCAATACAACCCAGACAACAAACCCGTAACAGAAACGCAGGCCCTGAGCAACAGCATGACGAAGTATTATTACTACTAATAAAAATTTTTCTGCAGGAGCTGGATGATTTGATCAAAGGATGTGCGGCCAATGAAAGGCTGAGCCAGGAAAAACTCTATCGCCTGTTTTATCCTGGCCTCATCCTTTTATGCAAAAGATTTTTTGCCGATGATCATGAAGCCATCGAAGTACTGAACAATGGTATGATGAAGGTGTATCGAAACATAACTGCCTTTGACGGAACTAAAGGAACCCTTTTCAATTGGGCCTATACCATTGTGAGGCATGCAGCGCTGGATCAGCTAAAAAAGAAACGAATTCCTTCCACACAACAACTGGATGAACATATTGAGCTTACCGCTGAAAACACACCTGAACTGCAGATTGAATCCAAAGCGTTTTATGTATTGCTCGATGCATTGCAGGAACCCGGAAGAGCGATCTGCAGTCTTTTTTATGTGGAATCATTTAGTGTGAAAGAAATCGCTGCGCAGATGAATATGCAGGAGGGTACGGTGAAATGGCACCTGCACCAGGTCAGAAAAAAACTAAAACCCGTACTGGAAAAATACTATGGCTGATTGGCAAACATATCATAACAGCGATCTTCCCATACCTGTTCCATCGGTGGATCTGGCATGGCAGGATATGCGATCCAGGCTTGATGAGGAGCAGCGTAAACCGATGCTGCTTTGGCCGAGAATCGGCATCACCCTTGCGCTGCTGCTGAGCTGGCTCGTCATTCTGGAGCCCGTAACTTATGAAAGCAATCCTGTAGCGGGTAGGTTAAGACCAGAAAATGCAGCGACTTCACCGTCAATACAAGAAGAGAATCCTACGCAAACAATAGATCTGCCTGATTCATTTGATCCTATTGAACAGTCATCTTATTCAACAAACAAGAAAAACAGAAAACAAAACAATCCAATACAATCAGATAAAAATGAAGGCCAGGAAATACTTGAACCGCTAACATCAGGATCTATGGATGATGATGTTGTTTCTCCTACGCGTACTCAGGAAGAAACCACACCAAAAGCATCTGATACCCTGGCGGCTACATCCAAAAAAAATGCGGACACTACAACGGCTGTTAGGCCGTCACCGGATGAAGAAAAGAAAAAAGAAGATGAGGATTGGAAAATCCGCTTTGGTCCGCAATGGGAATTACAAATCCCAACAACGGGCTTCAATGGTTATTTCGATGGACCCTCCGTTAAGCCAGAACCCTGGCGTAACCTGATACCAGGTTTATGGTTAGAGGCTACACACGGCAAGAATGCTATTCATTTCAGCTTCATGCCGATGCAGCAACAGATGGTTTCCGACAAAACATTCCGGATCCAGAACAGCCTGATCCAAAATCCAGACACCACCATCAGCAGGGAAGAAACCAAACATCTCTACAAACTACTGGGTATGTCGGCTTCCATTGGCTATGCCCGCAACCTGCGCGGTAACTGGTGGGGTGGACTGAACTTACAGGCATCATGGTGGCAGCAGGCCCTTGCGCAATCAGATGTGCAAGACAGCTATATCGTTTCTGGTCAGGTGGTTGACACAAGACCGTCCAGCTATGCATACAAAATCACCGATGAATGGAGCTATTTCAATAAGATGCAGACCTTCATGCTGGCAGACCTAACTTACCGAAAACAACGCTGGCAATCCGGCTTACGATCAGGGATTGCATTAACACCGTTCAGCAAAGGGGATGGCCCGTCCAACATGTTCAGGGGATCTGTTTTCTTCCGATGGAGTTTTGGAAAATAGCGAACACTTTTTCTAGCGAGCTATAGGAATATGATCAAAACTCAAACCGCGATAAAACTTCCACTCTCCATTTTGTAACATCCACAGGTGAACAAACTTAGCTTTTGACGTCTGGTAAATGGGCTTACCGGGTTCCAATGCCCAGAACTCATGCGCGCCCATTTGAATAGCGCCATATAACTTACCGTCTTTGTGCATGGGATATACTTCCATGGAACCGGGTACCAGCTTGCGAATGGCTTTGTAGTTGTTGCTGCAGACACCCACTTTAACGCTGTTCACAAAATTCTCTTTGCCTAATGTGATGCCGCCCTGATCATGATAAAACTCAAAATTGTCCGATGTAAGTTGGGCAAGCTGCACCTGGTTACACGTGTTGAACGCAACATCAAATAATAAACTATCCAGCCTGGCCATCGATGCGTACAGTGGTGAGCCAAGTTTCTCTTGTCCAAATCCCTGCAATGTCATCAACAGGGACGCTATAATCATTATCCGTTTCATGTTCATCTCCTTTCTTTAGTTCCCCCAAACTAAACCGTAGAGTCTGGCTGAACTAACCCTATCCGCATGAATGGTTAAATAGCCTGTTCACCGGCTACTTCTCCTGCCGATATACCACCCCATTCTTCATCACGAACTTAACCTGACGGATAACCGAAATTTGGGTCGATGGGTCTCCGCTTACTACAATGATATCTGCCAGCATGCCGGGTTTCAGCATGCCAACCTGCTGATCCATGTGCAGCGCTTTTGCATTGATTGAAGTTGCAGCTTTTAAAACATCCACCGGTTTCATGCCGTATTCCACCATCAGCTCCATCTCAATAACGTTCTCTCCATGCGGATACACGCCTACATCACCACCCATACCAATGGTGACACCGCTTTCCATGGCTGCTTTAAAACTTTGTTTCTTCTCCGTGATATTCTTTGGTTCAGGGTCAGTGCCTTTCTTCCAGCCGCGATATTGCGTAACTTTTTCAGAAGCAGCCAGCGTGGGGAAATAAGTCACACCGTGTTCTTTCATCAGTCTTCCTGTTTCCACATCCATGTGATTCCCATGTTCGATGGTTTCTGCACCGGCGAGTACCGCGCGACGGATCGCTTCTTTGGAAGACGCGTGGCTCACAAAATACCGGCCACTGCTGGTTGCCGCTTCATTCGCCATCTTCAATTCATCCAGCGTGAAAGTGGGCCGGTCTTCTTTGCCCGGCCCCCAGTGATAATCTGCATAGATCTTGATAAAATCCGCACCCTTGCCAATCTGATCCCGCACTACTTTTAATATGGTATATCCATCTGCAGTTTCCGCACCCAGCATCAATTGCTGGTCATAATCGTAGCCACTGGGCCCATAAGAACCCGTGGTCACAATAGCCCTTCCGGATACCAGCATTCTTGGCCCCGGCACCATGCCTTCATCGATCGCGCGCTTGAGTGCCACATCGGCATAACCAGCACCTTCTGTACCAAGATCCCTGGTTGTCGTGAACCCTGCCATCAGTGTTTGCTTCGCATGCACGGTGGCACGAATGGTGCGGTAGGCATCCGTTTCTTTTAAAACCTGTGTATTCCAGTCCGTGATATTATAGGGATACAAAAACAAATGAGAATGTCCTTCAATCAATCCCGGCATGATGGTAGCGCCGGGATAATTGATCTTCACCGCGCCTGTGGGCACAGCAAGTGCCGGCCCGGCAGCCACAATCTTATTCCCTTCCACCACCACGGCCCAGCCCGTACGCATTTGCTCGCCATCAAAAACCCTGTCTGCCGTCAGGTAATATTTCGTTTGTGCGTTGACGTTAGTTGATAGCAGAAGAAGGAACAGAATCCACTTGTACATACTGCAGTTGTTTAATTGTCTACTTCTTTGATGACCGTTCTTTTGTCTTGACGCCGTGGCACATATTTCATTTCAAAGGAACGAAGGTCCGGCCTGTGTGTTCGTTTCCGTTGCAGTTCATATCGATATATGGTCTGCCCCAGTTGATACAAAAACGGCCAACCCACTTCTTCATATTCATACTTGTCGTCGTTCAGGATCCCATCGGCATTCACATAGATCGTTGCCGTAAGTATGAACTCTACCTTATTGGTAAAGTCTGCCACGTAACTCACATCCGTCAGGCATCCATAGGCCCAGCCCACTTTATTGAAAACGCGCACCTGTGGCGGCATAGCGTGGCTCTCATCTCGAAAGAAAAACTTGACATAACTATCATAGAATTTGGCCGTATCGTATTTCGGATCATCAGACTCTGATGGATACTGGGAAAGATATCGATACAAAAAATCAAGATCCTGTTGATCCAGGTTGAACCGCATGTTGGCGGGAACATCCTTGGGAAACATAAGGGCCTGCAGGATTCCCTGGAGATGTGCAACGGTGAGGTTGTTAGCAAACGTAAAATCGATGGGCTCATTCACGAGGCTGTCTTTAGCATTCAGGTAGCCGATCCCCAGTCTGTTGATATGCGAGAAATCAAAGGGATCCGGGTTGTATGCTTCCGGCTGTTGCCAGATCAGGGATCTGTCTTCCCGCACAAATCGAATAGGATTGGTGTACCTGTTCTGCTCTGGCGTAAGCCCCATGAACTGTCGAGTGATCCTTAGATCCGTATATCCCATTTGCTGCAATCGCCTGTTGGTTTCCTGCTGCCCCACAAACTGGTACATGCGGTTGTATGCATCGTTATCACTCACCAGCAAAGCCTTCCGGATAAAGTGCGCGATACTGGGCAAGCCATTTGGCGAGGTGGAATCCTGGTACAGGGTACGATGCCAGGCCCTGCTGCTATCGAATTGCATAGGCGTATGCATGTCCAACCCATGCTTCCTTAATTCATGTAGCTTCTCCAGGCTAAGGATAGCCAGGGGCAGTTTCACGGTGGATGCCGGATTGAAATAAGCCAGGGATTCCACATTGAGGTAGTAGTTTTTGAAACGGGGCCGGTTCTTTTTGTCCCTGTTGATCTCCGTATAGATGATCTGGTAGCGGAATTCCTCCGGATGATTCAGCACCCGCTGGAAAAGGCTATCCTGGTTTGCATCCAGTATCATTCGCAGTCGGGCGTCAGTCCTCGGTTGCGCGTGAACAAAAACGCTGGCCAACATCAATATAAAAAACAGACCTCTTGCCATTTGACCTTAAGGTAACAAATTGTTTCATCCGTTCGTAAAGCGAAATAATCGTGTTAACTTATCAGACAATCTGCTGTATATGAAATCATGGCTTCTGGTCTTCACGCTGTTTTTCAGCATCCATTCCTTTGCCCAGCAATCAGCCCGCATCACCTGGGACAGCTGGGGCGTCCCGCATATCTCGGCCAATACAGATGCGGAACTGTTCTATGCCGAAGGCTGGGCACAAATGCAGCTGCATGGCGATCTGATCACTCAACTGTATGGCCGCTCACGGGGACGCGCAGCCGAATATTGGGGTAAGAAGAAATTGCAGGAAGACATGATGGTGCATACCCTCGGGTTTCCGGAGATCGCAGAGGCCTGGACCAAGCAGGCGGATCCTGCATGGCGGGTGCTTGTACAGGCCTATATCAGAGGGCTGAATGATTATGCAACGGCACATCCCGAAGCCATTGACCCCATCAACCGGGCCATTCTTCCTTTTGTGGAAACCGATGTGGCATCGCACCTCGCCTTTGTAGTATTCAGCAGGTTTGTGGGCGGCGGTGAGTTGGGATCGGCCATTGAATGGAAGGAGATGGGATCCAATACGGTGGCCATCGGTCCAAAAAAATCGGCTTCCAAAAAGGCGATGCTAGTGATGAATCCACACCTGCCCTGGTTTGGAGAGTTTCTTTTTACGGAAGTGCACCTGATGAAACCCGGACATAATATGTATGGCGCCACGCTGGTAGGGTTTCCCGGCATTGCTATCGCTTTCAATGAAAACCTGGGCTGGAGCCATACAAACAATACCATCGATAACGCGGATACGTATGAGTTGGATCTGAAAGACGGCGGATATATCCTCGATGGGGTCAAGAAGGATTTCGAGATGCGCAAGAAAACCATCAAGGTGAAAGACGAAAACGGGCAACTGCAGAATGAAGAGATCACGATCCTCAAGGCAGCGCAAGGACCTATCGTAAATATGGGCAAGACGAAAGCGCTGGCCATCCGAATGGCCGGGGAAGACAGGCCCAACATGGGCTACCAGTGGTGGAGAATGTTACAATCAAAAAACCTCCAGGAGTTTGAATCAGCGTTGAAGATGGCGCAGATCCCTTTTTGGAATGTGATGTATGCCGACAAGCAGGGTAATATTTTTTACCTCTTCAACGGATTGGTGCCGAAGCGGTCATCAGGTGATTGGACGTTCTGGAGTGAACACATCAAGGGTAACCGCTCTGCAGACATCTGGACCAGCTACCATAGTTATGATGAACTGCCAAAGGTGAAAAATCCGAATACGGGCTGGCTACAGAACACCAATGATCCCCCATGGAGCAGCACACTTCCGCGCGCGCTGGATGCAAATAAGTTTCCACCGTATATGAGTCCGAGGTACATGGATTTCCGCACGCAAAGCTCTGTGCGCATGTTCCAGGACGATGCGTCCATTACATTTGATGAGCTGGTAGCTTACAAGCATTCTACACATATGGAACTGGCAGACAGGATCCTGGATGATCTCTTTGCCGCCATTGATCAGTATGGTAACGATGTGGCCAGGGAGGCAAAGACTGTTTTGCAGGCCTGGGATCGCAACTCGGATGCCGGCAGCAAAGGGGCCGTATTGTTTTATCTATGGTCTGAAGCGATGAATGTTTACGATGAGAAAAACTATGCCGTCAAATGGGATGAAAAGAATCCAAGGACCACACCAGATGGGCTCTCCAATCCCAAAGGTGCCGTGACGAAACTCGAAGAAGCAGCGATGAAATTGAAATCTGTCAATGTGAAACTGGATGTCAGCTGGGGCGATGCAGTGCGCTTGAAATCAGGAAACATCAATCTTCCCGCCAATGGTGCGGATGGCTCCGTAGGTGCATTTCGGGTGTCCTGGCCGAGGATGGGGCAGGATGGTCGTTTCCAGATCTCCGGCGGGGATTCATGGGTGGGCGTGCTGGAGTTTGGCGAGAAAGTAAAAGCACAGGTACTGCTGAGCTATGGCAATGCTACACAGAAAGGGCATACTAATGTAGGAGATCAATTGAAACTATATGCAGAAAAGAAACTGCGCACACCAAGTTTCTACCCGGCAGATGTAGAAAAAAATAAAGTGCGCGCAGAAGTGCTGAAGAACGGTAAGTTTGTGGAAGAATAATCCCGATATGCGTTTGCTACTTACCCTGATCTGCCTGGCTTGTGTGACTTCCTTGTTTGCACAAGAACAGATCACCTATGATTCTGAAAAACAAAAACTTTTTGCCAGGTTAACTTCCCGACCCATTGGGCCGGCATATACGGCACAGAT
This sequence comes from Chitinophagaceae bacterium, assembly GCA_049661025.1. Classification (GTDB taxonomy): domain Bacteria; phylum Bacteroidota; class Bacteroidia; order Chitinophagales; family Chitinophagaceae; genus Pollutibacter. Next base: position 63,777 of record JBASZQ010000117.1, read on the forward strand.
CAACCAGTTCTTCAACCGCACCTGTGACTCCCTCATCAAGGCGGGTACAAAAGTGGATGAGGAGCCCATCACCTCTACGCTCACGAAATATTTTCAGGCTACGCTTACAGAACTGGAGAAGCAGAATATGTCGATACTCCGCGTGCCAAACCTGAATGACAATTTCCTACATGTCTTGCGTTCTTATAAACGCGAGCCCTTGAAAGAAATGTTCCGCGCGGTGGGGATCACCCGCACGAGGATACTTGCCGCGGCATTCAGGGGCACTGCTGCAGGAGATACCATTCGGTCCTTTACGGATCTGCGGGAGATGATCTATTCGCCCATCCTGATACCTGGCAGGTTAGACAAACCGCAGTATGCACCCTACCGGGATACTATGATGGGTTATCTTGCCAATCATGAACCGGAGTTCTTCATTACGGAGCTGAAGAAAAACCTGATGATGCAGGATCTCGCGATACGCTCTAAGAACCTTACGGTAAAAGCCATCACGCCGCTGCAAAATGAAGAGCACCTGACGGAAATGCTGCCGTTTGGTATAGGCTTCCAGGAAAAAAGAGTGACCCCTGAGGAGATCCGCAAACTCATTGATAAGCCCGTTGCATATTATACTGCGTTCACAACAGAAATGCTGGCGTTGAATGCCAGTGAAGATCTCGGCAAAAGGGATTACCTGCGCAGCTACACGGAAGATTTGAACAGTGTGTTGTGCGAGTACTATGTGGAACCGATCAATGAACTGCATGAAAAGCCGGATGCCATACGGTTCAAGGCATTGACAGGAATCAGCACCCAAAACCTGTACTTCGTGATCCTGGGCGGCGAGAGTATGTTTTATACCTCCAGCTTCATGTATGTGTTCAATAAATTTCTCAAAGACACGGGCAAAGAAGGGGTGAACGGATTCTTTGAGAAGATCAACTATTACCGTTTCGGTGATTTCCTAAACATTATTTCCGGATACGGTGTGCTGGGTAAGCTGGCAGCCCATATGGATGAGGAAAAATTTGCTACGGCACTCGCTAAATACATGAGCCGGTCTTTGAAGACAGACATGACAGACAAGGAGCTCATCCTGAATGGAATGAATCTTTCGGAGATATTGAACGGGGTAAAAAGCAGCGAAAAGATCAGGGATATTCTTCTCGCCAAAATAGATCAAATGCGCATGGAACAGTCACGCAGCAATATCATGTTGCAAAGGATGTTCCTCGGTTTCAGGGATGTGCTTTTAGACAGGGATAACAGCAAGCTCAGGGAAGTCGAAAAATTGTATGAGGTGCTGCATGTGGAAAGGCTGAAGAATAATGACACCATCGTGCAGGCCGCATTGTTTTATGATGATACCGATGGTGTGGCTTCTTATGCCAACTACATGCAATTGTTTTCCACATCAAAGTGGAACAAGGAAGACAAAGGCAATTACCTCATCCTTCGCTCCAAAGAAGGAACGCCGATGGTGGTATATTGCAATAAGCCCAACACCAAGGTAAAAGATAATGAGGCGCAAAATGAAATGTTACAAGCCATTGCAGACGCCAACCAGCACATCACATCCTTCTTGCACAGGGGCCACAGTTATCATTTGTACAAGAGCCTTCGCAAACTTCCGGCCTCTGCACAGTTTGTGTATCTCGGATCTTGCGGCGGTTACAATGATGTATCTAAAGTTTTCCAGGCCAATCCGGATGCACATATCATCTCCACGAGAAACATCGGCTCCAAATATGTGAACGATCCTATCCTCAACCAGGTGACCTCAGACATGCTGGCCAACCGGGATGTGAATTGGAATGAGCTCTGGAAAAACCTTGACGGCCGTTTCACCAATAAAACGGCAAAGGATCTCTTTACCTCTTACATACCACCCAATAAATACATCGGCATTATGTTTATCCGGGAAGTGTTCAATTTCTAGGGCTTTCCCAGATCAAGGATCAACAGTTTAGCATCGTTAGACAATGCTTCCAGTTCAACCTGCGTAGTGTTCCATAACAACATACCATCCCTGTATTCAAGTAAGCGATGCTGTACCTCAAAAGCACCCTCTATTACAAACACAAAAAGCCTGTGTTCTTTGGTGAAGAGCGATGCTTCTGATCTGCCCTGAAAATTTCCGATATACAAAGGCAGGTACAGGTTGTTAAGAGAACCGAGGACATCGTTGAACTGTTGAAGGTTCACCGGAAGCAACTCAGGTGCTTTCAGTGCCGGGCGCTGGGCGGTCACCACGGCACTGATCAGGCAATTCACCAACGCATCCTGGTACACATTTCGCACCGATGCCTGCACACCTGCAGCGAGTGGGATCAACAACAACTGTCCGGCAGCCACACTGAAAAGCTGTCCCGTCTCATCTTCATAATCCACCTCGCCTACCATCGGCATGATAAACATCAACACCTCCTTTTCAAATCGCCGATACACCATCTTATCCGGAGCAAGCACCACATCGTCCCATGCTTCCACACCATGCGCAGGCTCTGCCAGTGATTTACTGATCCGATGGTCAACGGTTTCTTCCGTATCGCGCCTGCTGGCGAGGTACATAACAGACTGTGTTGGATCCCACATATTAAGCGTTTACAGTGATCAAATGGGTGAGGGTATATCCTGCGGCGATGCTTCCGGATACTGATGCCAACTGATTGGCTAATGAATCGGAAAAGACATTGTCGCGCGCATTGGATGTATCCTGTAAACCCTTCGTATAAAAATTCGTTGCGTTGGTGTACACATTATTGCAGACATCTGTCGGAAAGGCGATCTGTGTAACCAACAGAGAGGTTCCACTCGCATTATAAATATGCACGTGAATATGCGGCGCCCTTCCGGAGTACCAGCCGGGGAAGATCGATGTAAATGTAACGATGCCACTCGCGTCTGTCACCTGCCGCCCGCGAAGGAAATGTACAGAGGTAAAATCCTGCGTTTGCATAGAGGTGCCGCCATACTCAGAGTAGTAGCCGTCTTTATCACAATGCCAGATGTCTACAATCGCATCTTTCAATGCAGAGCAATCAGAAAGCTTGTTCACCGTGATCTTGATGGTGAGTGCCACGCCAGTCCTGTCTGACCGTATATCTGTGCTCACCAGGGACGACGGCACTTTGGTAGGGAACGGGCCAGCCGTCTCCGTTGGTGAAACAGAACAGGAGCCGTTGCCGGCACTGCCTCCCGTGTCTGTGGTGATGGAATCTTTTTTACAAGCCTGCGTCAAGGGCAAAATAGCCGAGGCACCCAAGGCTGCCATTAATCCGTCCTTAAGAAACTTTTTCCTGTCCATGTTGGTTGGTTTTGGGTATGGATAGGTGAAATCTGCAGATGGTTGGGGCATTAAATGAAGAAAAACTACCATTACCAGTATTTTAACACATTTTGGTTAAAGCAATTCAGCATGTTTATTAGATAAAAAGCAGCGCAGTTAATATATTTACGGCCCGGAATTTCAGGAAACTTTTTCCGGGCCATAAAAAATTCACCATAAAAAAAACTGATATGAAGAAACTTCTTACCCTCGTCGCTTTCGCATTCATTACCGCTGCAGGATTTGCCCAGGAAACCGGAGATGTACAGGCAGAATTCAAAGCATTGCAAGATGCCTTTGGTAAAGACAAAGCTGAACTGGTTAAACAGTACATGGCTATTCCCGCAGAAAAAGATGCTGCATTCTGGAGCCTGTATGATCAATATGAGACGGCCAGGAAAGCCCTTGGAAAATCAAAGGCCCAGCTGATCGCAGATTACGCCAATAGCTATGCTACCCTGGATGATAAGAAAGCAACTGACCTGATGAAGCGCAAAGCTGATCTTCAGGACGAGTACACAAAAATGAATCGCAAATTCTTCCCCCAGTTCTCAAAAGTATTGGGTGGCACACAGGCTGCTAAGTTTTTCCAACTGGAAGACTACCTGAATAACATCATCAACCTGGGCATCCAGAACAATATTCCTTTTATCGGCGAGATCGATAAAAGCAAGATCCCTGCTGCCAAAGGATAAATGATATCGATAAGGCATAAAGAAGTCCCGCCCAACGGCGGGATTTTTTTTGGCCATGCTGCCTTGATTTACATGAATGGCAGCCATTTGCGGAGAACTTATTTTAGCTTAACACCCTAAAGACAACCAATATGAAACGCTACTTTTTCCTGATGCTTTGCATGACCTGCCTGACGGTTACGCAGGCGCAACTCAAGATCCCCAACAACGATGTCAACTATTCCTCCTCCATTGCGCGTAAGCTCGGTGTTACGGAGATCAGGATAGATTATAATGCACCCGGCGTGAAAGGCAGGGAAGGCAAGATCTGGGGAACAGATATTGCACCCTACGGTTTCCAGGTACTGGGATATGGTTCCGATATGCCTTCGCCCTGGCGCGCGGGAGCTAACGAATGTACCACCATTCATTTCAGTACGGATGTGTTGATCAACGGCAAAAAACTTCCTGCAGGCAAGTATGCCTTCTTCGTTGCCCTCTATCCGGATTCCTGCACCCTTATCTTCAACCGTAACACGGAAAGCTGGGGCGCATATTTTTATAACAAGGATCTGGATGCGTTGCATGTGGGCACCATACAACAGAAAGACCGGCCTGTTTCTGTTGAACGACTCACTTACAGTTTTGGAAGCCAAACAAAAAACAAAGTTGAAGTAGCACTTGAGTGGGAAAAATGGCGGATACCCTTCACGGTGGAAATAGATTTTATGCAAACCACCCTATCGTCAATCAGAACGCAGTTGACTTCCGAATTGGGTTTTGATCCACCATCTCTGGAAGCCGGCGCAAACTGGTGTTTGCAAAACAATGTGAACTACGAAGAAGCATTGGGTTGGATCAAAAGAGCTACAGACCCAAGCCTCGGCGCTGTGCAATCCTTCCGCGCACTAAGTACAAAAGCGGGCCTGCTGGAGAAACTCGGCAGAAAAGCGGAAGCAGACCAAACCATGACCACCGCATTGGAATTTGGCTCTGCTGTTGAGCTGCATCAATACGGCAGGCAACTCCTCGCCCAACAAAAATCGGCTGAGGCCATGAAAGTATTTGAACTCAACTGGAAAAAATACAAAGGTGCCTGGCCCACCAACGTAGGCATGATGAGGGGCTATTCCGCAATGGGCAACTACAAAAAAGCATTGGAACACGCTAAGCTTGCGTTGGCCCAGGCGCCCGATGACCAGAATAAGAAATCCCTGGAAGCAGCGATCAAAACGCTGAGTGAAGGAAAAGCGCTCTAAGAAAAGGGAGAAGAGAAAGGGAGAAGTGCGAAGAAGGGCTTCGCACTTCTCCCTTCACCTTCTCCCTTTTTTAGAGCGTTTCTACCTCAGTTTTTCCAACAAGCTATCCCATGCACCGCCGTTCGTTGCTTCAATACCTGATTCACCCAAAATATGCAGGGCTATGCCACTGCGGTTGCCACTGCGGCAACAAGTGATGACTTTTTTTCCTTCCAGTTCATCCGCACGGAAACTCAATTGCTCCAGGGGTATGTTTACCGATCCGGGAATATGGCCCGATGCAAACTCGCCGGCAGACCTCACGTCTACAATGACGGCACCATCTGCAACCATCTTCTTAAAGTCAGTCTTTTCTGTTGCTTTGAATATCGATTGTAAAAAACCCATCTCGTTTGTTTTATCCTTTAACAATTTCGTTTCCTTTAGCGATCCAGTCGTTATAACTGCCTGAATAATTCAACACGTTTTTATAGCCGGCTTTCGCCAGCAATGAATATCCGATAGATGCCCTGTCGCCACCCTGACAATGAACAATGACGGTTTTATCCTTACTCACTTTATCGAGGTTTGCCGGCAAGGTGCCCACAAAAACATGGTCAGCGCCTTTCAGGTGACCCTGCTTGTACTCCGCCGCACCGCGCAGATCCACGATTTGCACATCTTTCTTCGTCATGTGTTTCCTGACATCCGCTGCATCAATGATCTTTACAGTGTCTAGTCTTCCGCCGCCTTCAACATATGCATCCACAGAAGGTACAAATCCCATGATGTTATCTAAACCGATGCGCATGAGTTTCCGCGTGATCTCTTCGGTCTGACCCTCATCTGCCAGGATCATGAATGGCTCTTCGTAGTTCAGGTACCACCCTGCCCATGTGGCGAGGGCATTGTTATTCTGTATGCTGATGCTGCCCGGGATGAATCCTCTTGCAAATTCCGCTTTGTTACGGGTATCGATGAGCTTTACGCCTTTGTTCATGGCTTCCAGCATCTGGTGATTATTGAGCTTCTTCAAAACAGGGACCGATGTCAGCAGCGGCCTGTTTTCTTTGTTCAGCTTTTTCATCATCGCGAAATACTTCGGTGGCTCGGGCTGATCCTCGAGCAGATAGTTCACAAATCCTTTCTCATCATTGCCAAAACGGAAGGCCCAGTTCCGCAGTTTCTCGTAGCCCACCGTAGTGCTTGGCACAGCACCAAGCGCTTTACCACAAGCAGAACCTGCACCGTGGCCGGGCCATACCTGGATGTAATCAGGAAGCTTATTGAAAGCCTGGATAGATTGATACATCTGGTGCGCACCCGCGTCCTGTGTACCTTTCATGCCGGCAGCCTTCTCCAGCAAATCAGGTCTGCCGATATCCCCTACAAACACAAAATCACCGGTGAAGAACATTACCGGTTCCGGAGACGCCGGTGTATCTGTCAGTAAAAAGCTGATGCTTTCAGGGGTATGTCCGGGTGTATACACCACATCAATCCGAAGATTACCCACCATGAAGTGATCGCCGCCTTTCAATCCTTTATGGGGAAACTCGTAGCGCCAGCCTTCGCCGCCTTCGTCAGACAAATACATTTCTGCACCCGTCAGGGCAGCCAACTCCCGCGAACCCGAAAGAAAATCCGCGTGGATATGGGTCTCCAGGATATGCGTGATGGTCATGTTATTTTGCTTCGCGATCTCGATATATGTATCTACATCGCGCTTGGGGTCTATCACCGCAGCCACACCGGCCTTCTGGCAACCAATGAAATAACTTGCCTGCGCAAGGGATTTGTCGTACACGTGTTGGAAATACATAAGGGATGTCTTGTTTTGTCCTGCAAATTTCGTGTGTCTGTGAGGGTTTGTTGGTGACAAAAATCACGTCAGTTCGCAGCGGCGCCCTGCGACCTGCGCCCCTGCGAACTGCGAACTTAATGTTAATCTGCACACACCCGCTATGGAACTCCGCATCTCCTGCGTCTCCTAAATATGCTGCTGCTATTATTTCTATTCAATTTTATTTCGGAGATCCCCGCACCAAATGGTTTTCAACGTGTTCCCACAGATGCCTGGGGCAGTTACCTCCGGCAACTGCCCTTGAAAAAAGACCCCACGGTATACCTTTACAACGGCGAGAAGAAAAGAAACCAATCCGCCCAATATGCCTTGGTTGATATGTCTGTTGGCAAACAAGACCTTCAACAATGTGCGGATGCGGTGATGCGACTTCGCGCGGAGTATTTGTTTGCGCGGAAACATTACCAGGATATCGTGTTCACCTCAAATGCCGGTAAAAAATATCGGTTCACCGCTCCCTATACGCATGAACACCTCATGCAATACCTGACAGAAGTATTTACGTACTGCAATTCCGCGTCACTTGAGAAAGAACTTAAACCAAAAGACATCCGCAACATAACTATTGGTGATGTGTTCATCAAGGGCGGATTTCCAGGGCACGTGGTGATTGTGGTTGACCTTGTTCAGGACGCAAAAGGAAACAAGTTGTTCATGCTGGCGCAAAGCTATATGCCTGCACAAGATATCCATGTACTTAAGGGAGAAACGGGGCCGTGGTATAAAGCGGAAGAAGGGGTTATTAATACGCCGGAGTATATTTTTCACTCTTCACAGCTGCGGTCTTTTTAGCAATTGGCAATTGATAATTGGCAATTAACAATTGGCACTGGTTATTGGAAATTGATGGTTAGAAGTTGGTGGCGCGCACCAAAATCCACCTCCCAAACACCAGTGCCAATTGCCAATTATCAATTGCCAATTGTAAATTACTAAAGGGGTATATTCCCATGCTTTCTCCTCGGCCGTTTATGCACCTTGTTCTCCAGCATCGCAAAACTCTTAATAAGTTTCTTCCGCGTGTCTCTCGGCTCAATCACTTCATCTATGAACCCGCGTTCCGCAGCGGTATATGGATTGGCAAAAAGCTCCGCGTATTCTCTCTCTTTCTCCAACAGCTTGGCAGCAGGATCTTCTGCCTCCGCAATTTCTTTTTTGAAAATAATTTCCGATGCGCCTTTCGCTCCCATTACCGCAATCTCCGCTGTCGGCCATGCGTAGTTCATATCTGCACCAATGTGTTTGGAGTTCATCACATCATACGCGCCACCGTATGCTTTCCGCGTGATCACCGTCACGCGAGGTACCGTTGCTTCACTCAATGCATACAGCAACTTTGCACCATTGGTGATGATGCCGTTCCACTCCTGGTCCGTACCCGGTAGAAATCCCGGCACATCCACCAACACCAACAAAGGAATATTGAAACAGTCGCAGAAACGCGTGAAGCGCGCACCCTTCACAGAACTTTGAATATCCAACACGCCGGCAAGGCTGGCAGGTTGATTGGCAACAATACCGATGGATCTTCCCGCTAACCGCGCAAAACCCACTACTATATTATCTGCAAAGTCTTTGTGGATCTCGAAGAAACTCTCCCTGTCTGTGATGCCTTCTATCACTGCCCTGATATCATAGGGCTGGTTCGGACTTTCCGGAACAATATGATCCAGCTCAACCCTCGTCTCGTCACCCAAAACATAGGGAAGCCGGGGCAACACATCCTCACAGTTCTGCGGCATATAACTCAGCAGTTTCTTGACCTGCTCAATACAGTCTTTGTCGTTGCTGGCCGTTAGATGCGTAACACCAGACTTGGTTGAATGGGTTGATGCGCCACCTAGTGCCTCAAAACTTACTTCTTCATTGGTCACCGTCTTCACCACATTAGGACCGGTCACAAACATGTAGCTCGTACCTTCCACCATGATGGTGAAATCAGTGATCGCGGGTGAATACACGGCACCACCCGCGCAAGGCCCCATCACAGCAGAGATCTGCGGGATCACACCGGATGATTGGACGTTGCGATAAAAAATATCAGCATATCCTCCGAGAGATCTCACGCCTTCCTGTATCCGCGCACCACCACTATCATTCAGGCCCACCATCGGAGCACCGTTCTTCATGGCCATATCCATGATCCTGCAAATCTTTTCTGCATGCGTTTCAGACAATGCTCCGCCAAATACGGTAAAGTCCTGTGCAAACACATAGGTAAGTCTTCCGTTCACCGTGCCATACCCCGTGATCACCCCATCGCCATAATACTGCTCTTTCTCCATGCCGAAGTCTTTGGTACGATGGGTAACCAGTGCGCCGATCTCTTCAAATGAACCGGGATCCATCAACAACTCCACACGCTCCCTGGCAGTAAGTTTTCCTTTTTTATGTTGTGCATCGATGCGGTGTTGCCCACCGCCCAGTTTTCCCTGTTCCAGCTTATCCCTGAGTATATCCAGTTTCGACTTCATGGTCTTTGGGTTCAGTTGATCAATTGGCCTGCCGACGTTTCCAGTTTGTTTGGCCATGCTCCACGGGGCGTAGTTTTTTCTGCTGTTCCTGCCAATGCCTGATGGCTACAAGAGCGGCTAACCGCGCATTTGAACGCTGTTTCTCCAGGATCAGTTCCGGCGTGTAATGATTCTTTACAAAATGCGTGTCAAACTGGCCGGTAATAAATGCCTCATGTTCCATCACGAATGCGCCAAACGGCATGGTGGTAGCTACCCCCTCGATGCGGTAGTCCTGTATTACCTGTTTCATTTTCTGTATCGCCTCTATCCGCGAAGGGGCATGAACGATGAGCTTGGCGATCATCGGATCATAATAGATCGGGACCTGCATCCCCTCCTCGTAGCCATCGTCACAACGAATGCCCTCACCTTCCGGAGGCCGGTAGGTCGTAAGGGTGCCGATAGATGGAAGAAAATTATTCAGGGGATCTTCCGCATACACCCGCAGCTCTATCGCATGTCCGTGGATCTGCAGATCCTCCTGCTTCATCGTCAATCGCTCCCCGCGCGCAATCCGGATCTGCCACTCCACCAGGTCGAGCCCCGTGATCATCTCAGTCACCGGATGCTCTACCTGCAGGCGCGTATTCATCTCGAGGAAATAAAAATTCAGGTCTTCATCCATCAGAAACTCTACCGTTCCCGCCGATGTATAATTACAACTCCTGGCCACCATCACAGCAGCTTCGCCTATGCGTTGCCGTAATGCTGGTGATACGATGGCCGATGGCGATTCTTCCACCACCTTCTGGTGCCGGCGCTGGATGCTGCACTCGCGCTCAAATGCATAGATGATATTGTCATGCCGGTCCGCCAGGATCTGTACTTCAATATGCCTCGGCTTGCTGACGTATTTTTCTATGAACACGGACCCATCGCCAAAACTGGACGTGGCCTCGCTGATCGCCCGTTCCATCTGCTCCTGCATGTCCTCCCTTCGCTCCACAATACGCATGCCTTTTCCGCCGCCACCCGCCGAGGCTTTGATCAGGATAGGATAGCCGATGTCATCCGCCACTGCCTGCGCAGCCTCTGCATCAGTGACGGCATGATCAATGCCGGGTACCATCGGTACATTATATTTCTTTACCGTATCCTTAGCGGCCAGCTTGGATCCCATCACGCGAATGGCCTCAGGACTTGGGCCGATGAAGGTTATTCCCGCATGCATCACCTTCTGTGCAAAGTCAGCGTTCTCACTCAAAAAGCCATAACCCGGATGAATGGCATCAACGCCCAAGGTTTTGCAAACATCGATGATCCTGTCTCCATTTAGATAGCTCTGGGTGGAAGGTGCGGGACCAATACATACCGCCTCATCGGCATATTTAACATGTGGTGAATGCCTGTCGGCCTCAGAATACACTGCAACAGAACGTATCCCCATCTTCCTGATGGTTCGCATGATCCTCAATGCAATCTCTCCCCTGTTGGCAACTAAAATCTTATTGATGAGCATTGGCATTTTTATTCAAGTTCTATCAGCACTTGATTCTTTTCAACAGCCTGTCCTTTTTTCACATTGACCTTTTTGACTTTCCCCTTCGCATGCATAACGATGGAGTTCTCCATCTTCATGGCTTCCAGGATCAGGATGCGCTGGCCTTCTTCCAGTTCATCGCCTTCTGATATATTGATATCCAAAACAACGCCCGGCATAGGCGCTTTCACATCCTTGATTATTCTTGAAACGGTATTCGTAAATCCCATGTTATCCAGCATCTGGTCCAGCGGATCTTTGATCAGTATATCAAAGGATTCTCCGTGTGCTTCAACCCGAAAACGCTTGGCATCCGCAGTTTCAGATGCGATGTAGATATGCCGGGAAGCATGTCCGTCTATAATATGGTAAGCGTTCTCACCCGTTGATATAATATCTGCACTACTTACCTCTGCAGGATCGATCCTGAATTCAAAGGCACCTGCTTTCACATAGATCAAGTTGCCATTATTTTCTTCCATGATACCTCCTTGTTAGAAATCAGCCTGTCTGTGAAGATCTATTTGAAGGTAAGACAAAATTGAGCAGCATTAATACTGTGGCTTCCATTCTGCTGCCCCCGGTGTGAATCCCACTACCGTATAACTATAGCCTGGTCTGCGCGGCTCGCCAGCTCCCCTTTTTGAATAGATGGCAACAGCAGCACCAGATACCATCAGTGCCATGGTAGCGGAGGGAGGAAAGGCCTTGATCAAGGCAACATCCGCAGGGTGAATCACAATTAAGTCTGGATCTATCATCACTTCGTCAAGAAAGAATGTAACGGGCTGTCCACGCCACATTGCTCCCCTGTCAAATCCCAGGCCGGTGACCGTCATGCCCACTACATGGGCGCGCAGGTAATCCCAAATATCATTGTAGGTAGACATCTCCAAACTGTTCAGTCCATCGTAAGTCCTGGCATTCACAGATTGAAAAAATGACGACACATTTTCTTTCTCAAATTGCTGCACTTTGGAAAGGCCTGAAACCTTCACCTCTTCAAGCGTAATGCCGGAAGTGGCATATGGGCTGGCATAGGTGAATTGATAGGCGGCGGTATCCGCTGCCTTAACGCGCTGCTTACCTTTTACAGTAACAAAAACAGTCTTGGAAAAAAAAGGTGTGAAGCTGGAGTCCAGCGGCGTGACTACTTCAACCATAAAATCATCCCTTTCTTTTTCCATATTAAAGGTCAGCCTTGCCGTATCGCCATAAATAAAGGATGGGATCCGAAAATATCCACTGTCGTCAACCCGCATAACACTGTCAAACAAGAAACCAGTTTGACTCATCAATGTATAGCGGAGGTTTCGAGCGAGGGATCCGGGCTTCTCAGTCACCGAAACCGTATCTAATTTCCCGGTTTTAAAGTTGCGGGACATCTTCACCCGCACATTGCGCATTTTGCCATACACCTCCAGTCGATGGTTAGCACCAAGAAAATTAAATGCATATGTTCCCGGCTCGAGGTCTTTTGAAACGGCCAGCGCACCGGCGGCCTCTCCGTTCACTATGGGGTAGCGGAATTTCCAGCGCCTGCCGGTCTGTACATTATCAATCCACAAATGCATAGTGGCCAGTGGATGCTTCATCCCCGCTTCTGCGCCGTTCCAACTGAATTCTATGGAATCGGAGGCATTGAAGCTGACACCATTCATAGACAGAACCACCGCTTCCTGTGCTTGTGCAGCAATGGTAAATACAGTAAGAAATACGGTTAGCATTTTTCTGATCATGACTCTTGCGGATAACAGTTAACGGTATAAAGTTATCGATTACTTATCCACGTTGACTCGCCCTGCGTATAGCCCATTACAATATAGTTGTACGGTGAGGCCTTCTGTTTGTCGCCACCGCGTTTGGTATAGATGGCTACGGCGCCGCCGGGTGCCTGCGCAGAGACCATGGACGGTGGCGGAAAGATCTTTATCAACGCAATGTCCTGTGGCGGCATGGTGATGCTGGATGGATCCACCAACACCTCATCGAGAAAAAATGCTACGGGCTGGCCGCGCCAGAATGCCGCGCGTTGGAATCCGCTTTGCTGAAATGTCATTCCTGTTGCATTGGCCCGCAGGTAGTCCCAGACGCTGTTGAACTTCATGATATCATCCGTATCCAGCCCATTCAAGGTACGCGCCTGAAAATTCCGAAACTGCGGAGAGACAAAATCTTTCTCAAACTGCTTGATCCTTGATGGAGCTGTTACCTTCACCTCTTCGAGTGTGATGCTGTTGGGGTAATTGCCCGCCATTGCAAACTGGTAAGCTGCGGTATCTTCTGCATTCAACGCTTCACCATATCCGATGTTCACAAAAACAGTCTGCGCCCAAAACGGCGTGAAGGCCGTATCCAGCGGCGTGATCATTTCAATGATATAGTTGCTCTTTTCCTTCTCGGGATCAAAGACCAACCTGGCCGTATCGCCAAACACAAGTGGCGGGATACGGAACCGACCGTCATTCTGCACCCGCAGCACGCTGTCAAACAACACACCGGACCTGCCCACCAGGGTGTATTCCATCTCCTGTGCCACATTGCCGGGCTGGTCATAAACGGCTATAGTGTCCATCTTCTTGGTCTCGTGATTCAGGGCCATCTTCAGCTTGACCTTGCGCAGCTTACCGAAGATCTCGAGGTAATGATCCGCAGCCATGAAATTGAAAGCATAGGTTCCGGGCTTCAGGTCGTGCGCAATCTCCAGCGCGCCGGCAGCTTCTCCATTAATGATGGGATACCTCAGCTTCCAACGCTGGCCAGTCTCCAGGTTATCGATCCAGAGATGCAGCGCCGCCAAAGGATAGGGCTGGTGGATCGCGTGTCCGTTCCAATTGAATTCGATGGAGTCACACTGCACAAAACTTCGCGCATTCATGGTCAGCGCAGTAGTGTCACCGGCGTAAACCGACAGTGAAAAACAACAGGCGAGGAAAATTGCGAAGAACCTTTGCATCTATTAATGTACAACCGGGCGGGTAAATAAGGTTACAAGGAAATGTTAATCATCATTTCATGGCAGTCTCTCCCTGCGTGTAACCATTCACTACAAAACTATAGCGGGGACCTGAACTTGGTGCATACTCCCCACGCTTGGTATAGATGGCTACGGCGCCGCCAAACACAAACGAGGTCATCGTGGCCGGCGCTGGGTAGGTCTTGATCATCGCAATATCAGAGGGCGGCATCAACCGCAGTGCCGCCGGATCTATCCGCACCTCATCGAGAAAAAAAGTCACCGGATCGTTCCGCCAGAGTGCCGTTACCGTAATCAGGTCAGTACGGAGCTGCAGGCCCGGCACATTCGCCTGGAGAAAGGTGAAGATGTTGGTGGCGCGACTCAGCTCACTATCCGGATCGAGGCCATCAAAGGTTTTGCCATCCATGGCATTCCTGAATTGCGGGGAGACGTATTGCTTTTCAAATTTATCTGCCTTGGATTTGCCGGTGACCAACACCTCGTCTAAGGTGATGGCATCACGATAGGCATCTTCCAACAAAAAACTGTACTGCGTACTATCCAAGGGTATGGTATCTGTATTTATATTTTCAGGCTGCTTCACCGTTACAAAAACGGTTTGCGTGTGAAAAGGGGTGAATGAAGAATCCAAAGGCGTTTCCAGGAAAATAAAATAGCGGTCGGTGGTTTTCTCTGGCTTGAAATTCAGGTTGGCCGTGTCCCCAAATATTATCGGCGGTAACCGGAAAGCCCCTTCGGCATTGACTTGCAGCGATGAATCAAAGAGTACGCCTTGCTTGCTCATCAGGCTGTATTTGATTTCCTGGCCCACCCACCCCGGTGCTTCCTGGGTGTAGATCGTATCCATCTTTCCGGTCTTGTAATTACGTGCTGTTTTGACCCTCACCTTCTTCACCTGACCCTTCATTTCCAGGTAGGTTTCGGAGCCCATGAAATTGAACGCATAGGCACCGGGCTTCATCGTTGCGGGTATCTCCAGGGCGCCAGACGCCTTGCCATTGATAATGGGATATCGATACTTCCAACGGGTGCCCCCATTGATATCATCAACCCAGACGTGCAGGCTGGCCAGTTTATATCCTTTTCCGATGGCTGTTCCATCCCATTCAAACTGAATGGTATCACAAACATTCAAGGTGCGGGTGTTGATCCACACAGGGCCCTGGGCGGCGGCGGATAGGATCAGTAAGCAGTAGATGGTAAAAAGTAAAAAGTGTTTCATAGACTCATTCTTCCATCAAAATACTTCATTCTATGATAGTCCGGAAGGTCAGATTCACTCTCGGACTGTTAATTTTTTTGGTCGGCGGCAAACGGTGCAGCCAGAACCGCTGCGTAGCACCGCGCATCACCAGCAAGCTGCCATGTTCCAGGAATACATCGATCCGGCTCCCATCGGCCTTGTGCTTAAAACAGAATTTCCTTTCCGCGCCAAAGCTCAGGGAGGCGATGGCGCCATCCCGCTTGAGGTCTTTCTCCGCATCGCTGTGCCAGGCCATCCCCTCGTTTCCATCATGGTATAGATTCAGGAGGCAGGAATTGTAGGTCTCCCCGCTCTGCGATTCCGCCAGCGCCTTCAGTGCCTTCAGCGCAGGTGTCCAGGGCAGTGCCCGCTTCACTGTGCCGGAATACGCATACTCGAAAGGACGCTCTCCATACCAGGCCACTTTTCGCTTGGTGATAAAATGCTTACCCATAATGAAGGCCTCATCGTTACGCCACTCGATCCCACTCATGAGCTCGGCCATAAACTGATCCGCCTCTTCTTTTTCCAATACCCTGCCATAGTACTCAACGATCCCGTCTTTGTCCAATAAATTCTGCATCCCTATGAGAAATAAATAATTACTGCTAAATTATATGATCTCTAAAACAACTGCCAATGGTCAAACGCATCGCCCTCTTAACACTCTGGATCAGCATTCTGTTGAGTTGCCGTGTGATGCTGGTACCGGAATACAGCGCCAAGCTGGAAGAAGATATTGCTAAGTCGGCCAAGGCTACGGATAAGCTGTATATCGATCTGCTGGATGCAGCGCCGGCGAAAAGAGTGTACGACAGCTATAAAGATAGATATGCCGATATAGAAGCGGATATCAATGCCATCCGTTTAAAGAATGAGGCGAGGAATAAGAACGATGACTTTCTCGTGATCATTGACAACCTCAAAAAAGGTTTCACCGAAGCGAAGAAATACCATAAAGACAACAACACCCTGGCGGATGGGGAGATCATGGCTTACCAGGCTACACTCGCCGGACTCTGGAAGCCACTGTATCTCGCGGAAAGAAGTTTAAAGATCAACGACAAAAAATAATCCCATGACATTTGATATCGATGAAACCCTCGCGCAAATGCTGAAAGCCATTAAAGACGTGGTGAAAGACAATTGGAAAATGGTCAAAGACAATGCAAACACCTATCTTCAGACCCGAAGAAGCAGGCTGGAGCTGCTGGCGAGTCTTCGGCTGACCAACCAGATCAAGGCATCATTTTTTGAGCAACGGATGAAAGATGAAAAGATGATCCTGCAGTCTGAATTGCATTCCATCGCCATCATGTCAAAGTCGATAGCACAGAAAGCCGCCAATGCCGCTATTGATACCCTGGAAAATGCCATCAACATCGCCCTTAAAATAAAATGATGAGATATTTTCTTTCGCTGATTCTTTGCTTTCTTGTTCTTTCCTGCACACAAAAAGACAATTCCAACAAAGCTGATCTGATCATTCATCACGCAAGGATCTGGACGGGCGAATCAGACACAAGTTTTGTGCAGGCCATCGCCATCCGCGGCAATACCATTCTTGCAACCGGTACGGATGCTGAGATCCTGGCCTTGAAAGGCGATTCAACAGAGGTGATTGATGCGGGAAATAAACTCATCACGCCGGGATTCAATGATGCGCATATCCATTTTTTATCCGGCTCCACTATTCTTTCCAACCTTGATCTGTTGAGCACTACCAGTCTTGCGGAAATGAAGACAGTGATCATTGCATACGCAAAAAACAATCCTTCTAAACCATGGTTAACAGGCAGGGGATGGCAATATGGTTTTTTCCCTGGTGGTATGCCGAACAAAAAATATTTAGACAGTCTTGTACCCGACAAGCCCGTGTATATCCGCGCCTATGATGGACATACCGGACTTGCGAATTCAAAGGCCTTGGAAATGGCCGGGATCAACAAATCCACGGTGTACAAGGGTTTCGGCGAAGTGGTGAAAGACGCGAATGGAGAACCCACGGGAGCCCTGCTGGAAGGCGCGCAGGAACTGGTAGGCAATGTGGTACCAAAGGCATCGAGGGAAGATAAGCTGAATGCCATCCGGCAGGGATTAAAATATGCCGCATCCCTTGGCATTACCAGTGTGCAGAATGCCAATGGCGATGTGGAAGAGTACGAACTCTACAAAACCCTGCTGGCCAATAAAGAAATGACGCTTCGTTTTGCCATGGGTTTTAGTGTGGATGAAACCACACCGGAGAAAGACATTCAGGCATTCATACAATACAAAAATCAACCCGGAGATACGCTTTGGCTCAAAGGCCGCTCCATCAAATTTATGTTGGATGGAGTGATTGAAAGCCATACGGCCGTGATGACTGACCCTTACAGCGATATTCCGGTGAACGATAAGGCGCAGGAAAAACACTATGCGATACCGTTAGACCAATACAAACAATTGGTAGCCAGGCTCGACAAGGAAGGTTTTCAATTGTATACCCATGCGATTGGAGACGGTACGGTGCACGAAGTGCTCAATGCGTACGAAGCGGCCACTGCTGCAAACGGTCCGCGGGATCGCCGGCATCGGATAGAACATATTGAACAGGTGCTGGCCGCAGATATTCCCCGCTTTGCAACACTGAAAGTGCTGCCATCCATGCAGCCCATTCATGCGGATCCCGGAACCGTGGATGTGTGGGCAAAAGCTGTTGGTACGGAGAGACTCCCGCGTTCCTTCGCGTGGAAGTCGATGCTCAACAATGGTGCAAGCCTGGTTTATGGCGCCGACTGGCCCGCTTGCATTAGTCTTGATCCGATGCGCGGTTTGCACAGTGCCGTAAACAGACGCACCATCAAGGGCGAACCGCCCATGGGCTGGGTACCTGAGCAACGGGTAAGCATAGCCGAAGCACTACGCGCCTATACTTATGGCTCAGCATTTGCCTCTTTTGATGATCAGCATAAAGGCAAACTCCTCCCTGGCATGCTGGCAGATCTCGTGATGCTGTCGCAGAATCTTT
The DNA here is from genome assembly GCA_049661025.1 of Chitinophagaceae bacterium. Classification (GTDB taxonomy): domain Bacteria; phylum Bacteroidota; class Bacteroidia; order Chitinophagales; family Chitinophagaceae; genus Pollutibacter. Next base: position 82,092 of record JBASZQ010000117.1, read on the forward strand.
TCACCATTGATCCGATGGAGATTTATAAAACCAAGGTGGTGCTGACGGTGGTGGATGGGAGGAAAGTGTTTAGGCAGTAGGGTTTAAGGTTTAGCCGCAATGAGCATCATATGAGTGACAGGCCATTCAAGGGGAGAATGGTTTTCATCAAACAATTGCACCTTACCTGTCCATCGGTGTTCGGTTATCCATGTATTGGTGTAGCATCGCGATATCGGAAGAATGGTAAATCCAGCGTGCAAAAGATGTTCCTTCCATTCATCGAAATCCCAAAAACAAAAAGTTTCATTCATCTCACTGTCCCAATTGTCTGTATAGTCTTTCTTGCTGAGGAACTCTACAGCGAACTGCAGGGAAGTCTTTACATAGATCTCGCCATTGTGTTCTGCTAAGTTGAATTCAAATTGCTGCTTCTGCATTTTCCGGAAATCATTGGAAAATCTCCTGAATCTCCCCAGGGTTGACAATGTTGCTAAATAGGAAGCCTTAGCTGCTTTTGAAGCAAAATCATCCCTGCCGTTATCATCTATTCCATCTTCATCGGTAAGCTGCATCATTACCGTTTGTTTTTTCCGGAAAGGCCCTACCACATCGCGATTCACCCAGACGCCCCCAGACCTGAGTTCAGCATACCTGTTACTGATAAACTGAATGAGGTCTTTTCTTCCCCCATAACTCTCAATCTCATGGGTGAGTGAAGACGTATGGATAGTATGCATGCTGTTGGGTTCAAAAACCAATCCCGAAACGGCATTTTTTTGGGCAAAGAAGACAAAAGGGTTATTGAACTCACCGTTTTCTTTTCGCTGTCTGCAGATCTCAAACAAGGGTCTGCTCACTTCAATCCCATAAAACTCACTTTCACGCAAACGCTCGTCCCCACAGCAGCGTTTGATCCAACTCCCTACCGCACAGCCAATGTCGCCAATCCTTCCTGGTTGAATATGGGGCTGGGTTTCAAGAAATTTTGAAGCTGCGATCTCGTCCATTTGTTTCACATAAACAGCATAATCACGGGTTGATGTCAACTCACCATCCGCACTGATCATCGCGTCACGAAAAAGAACTTTAACCTTTTCAAAAAGTCCATACTTAATCCAAACATCCCTGGAAGCCTCATGCATCAGGGACTGATAGGATTCAAATGTTGTTTCATCAGGTGCATTTGCCAGTCCCGAAACAATATCCCAGGGCATAAGCCGGTTATAGGTCCAGGTCTCAATATCATTCAGCTCCGCCGGCAGGATTCTGAAACCAAGTTGTTCATACATCAATAACACCTTTGTTGAACACAATACAATGGTGTTGTCAGGATTCAAGAGAAATCGCTGTTCACTATCATGCGCAATGCGTTTTAGCGTATATGTCGCGAAATTGTTCAGATCCCCCACATCGTCGATCCCAAAAATGAACACCGGAACGGACAAATAAGCTGTTGCCTTTTCTACTGCGATGGCACGTAAATAAAAGGGAAGCGGGTTACGCCTTGTGCCACTGTGATTCGCAGAAGTAATCGCGAAGATGATTGCGTCAATCCGAAATGTATCGGGAATCGCCGCACCCCTTGCATCCTTCGCAACGGCCATGCCCTTGTCCAGCAGTTCTTTTAGATAGTTGATCTGAAACTGTGTAATAACATGATGCCGGCCTGGTATGATCAAAAACATTTACTTTGCCTTTGGTCACAAAATAGTTTTAATCAATGAAACTGGCAGTTGATGCGGTTATTTTTGGATACTCCCGGGAAGATGGCCTTTCTGTGCTGTTAATTCAACGCAAGTATCCTCCTTTCAAAGACAGTTGGGCCCTGCCTGGTGGATTTGTAAAAGACGCCGAAAGCCTGGAGGAAGCTGTGCATAGAGAACTTGCAGAAGAAACAGGGGTTGCGGTGCAGTTTTTAGAACAGCTCTATACTTTTGGTGACCCTAAAAGAGATCCCCGTCAGCGCATCGTTTCAGTTGCCTATGTTGGGTTGGTCAAAACGGCCCAGTTCAGGGAGTTAAAAGCGTCAACCGATGCTTCCGCAGCACAGTGGCACCATTTCAAAAATCTACCCGAGCTTGCATTTGATCATGGAAGCATTATACAAGCAGCCACCGAGAGACTGCGGAACAAACTGACCTACCAGCCTATTGGATTTGAGTTGCTGGACAAGCGCTTCGCCTTTTCAGATCTGGAACATCTATATGCTACACTGCTGGACCAGCCCCTGAACCGACGCAATTTTTCTAAGAAGATCCTAAGCTTCGAATTTCTCGAGGAAACCGGGGAACTATCTAAACCTGCTGGTAAAGGCAGACCCAGTAAAATCTACAAATTCAACGAAAAGCGTTATAAATCACTGCTTAAGGAAGGATTTCACTTTCAAGTCTGATTTATTTTGCTTCATTATTAAGCAATATTTTGATTTATCGGAATATCAATTTAATTTTGCTTTATAAATAAGCATTATATGGATAAGTACATTGATGTTAATCAGGAGATCGGGATCAGCAAGATTCTCTTTCCGGATAACCAGCCACATGTTCGGCTTACCGATATTCAGGAAGGCGATGAAGTCACAGTCAAGTGCGCTATCACCTCAGCTTTAGAATTGCTTCAGTTGCAAATGGTCTCAAATGCGCTTACTCACAAATCAGCTCAAAAGAAAATACTTACCATACCTTATCTCATGGGTGCCCGTTACGACAGGATCATGATGGATGGCGATTCATTTGATCTGGAACTCATCGCTAATATTATCAATGTCATGGGGTTTGAAAAGGTCAGAATTTTTGATGTTCATTCAAATGTTGCACTCAACCTGATTAACCATTCTGAATCTATTAGCAACCAAACGCTGGTGGAAACATACAAGCTCAACAACGCGGTGCTGATCTGTCCGGACCATGGTGCCCGGAAAAAAATTGAACAGGTATTTAAATGGAATCCTGGATTTACGTCCATTGTATACTGTGAGAAAAACAGAAATCCTGAAACGGGAAAACTGACCCTTGAGGTTCTCCATCCTAAAGAATGTGAAAACAGCAATTGTATCATTGTTGATGACATCTGTGATGGAGGTGCAACATTCATCGAGATTGCCAAACAAATCAAACCCAAACACCTCACTTTGATGGTTAGCCATGGAATCTTTTCTAAGGGCTTCACAAGTCTCGAAAAGTATTTTGATGCCATCATTACCAGTAACAGCTATAAACAAGCCTATGAGCACAGGCTTGTTCAGCTCGTCCCCCTCACTTTTTAATATTTGTACGATGAAAATGAATCCACTATTGCTGACAGATTTCTATAAGGTTGGTCACGTTTTTCAGTACCCACCAAACACCACCCTGGTTTACAGCAATCTGACGCCAAGGAAAAGCAGACTCGCAGGAATAGATCAAATGGTCCTTTTTGGTTTACAGTACTTCATCAAGGAGTACCTGATAGAACAGTTCAATACTGAATTTTTCAAAAGGCCGAAAGAAGTGGTGCTGCAGGAATACAAAGTCCGTGTTGAGCGTGCACTCGGACAGCCCTTGCCAAGCTATGAACACATTGGTGATCTTCACGACTTAGGTTATTTGCCCATCATGATCAAAGCGCTTCCTGAAGGAACTCCAGTACCCATGCGGGTTCCCTGCGTGACGATCGTTAATACAAAACCTGCGTTCTTCTGGCTGACCAATTTCCTCGAAACGCTGATCAGTGCCGTTATTTGGCAGCCCTGCACCAGCGCCACCATAGCATGGCAGTATCGCAAACTATTGGACCACTATTCTGAAACAACCGGAATGCCCGAGGGCTTTGTGGGTTGGCAAGGACACGATTTCTCCTTCCGGGGTATGAGCTCACCTGAATCTGCCATTCTCAGTGGAATGGCGCATTTGCTGAGTTTCTCGGGAACAGATACGATTCCTGCTATTGAGGCCCTGGAAAAATATTATTGCGCCGATACTTCAAAAGAAATCGTAGGTGGAAGTGTTCCCGCTACTGAGCATAGTGTTATGTGTAGTGGTGAGCAAGATGGCGAGTTGGAAACCTTCAGAAGGCTGATCAAAGAGGTTTATCCCAGCGGTATTGTCAGCATCGTCAGCGATACCTGGGATTTGTGGAAAGTCTGTACGTCCTTTCTGCCCACGCTTAAGCAAGAAATTCTTAGTCGTCCCGGCAAAGTAGTGATTAGGCCAGACAGCGGTGATCCTGTAAAAATCATTTGTGGTGACCCTAATGGCTCAACGGAAGCGGAAAGAAAAGGCGTGGTTGAACTCCTCTGGGACTGTTTCGGAGGTACGGTGACATCCAAAGGATATAAGCTACTGGATGAACACATCGGCGCAATTTATGGCGACAGCATCACCCTTGAACGAGCGAAAAACATTTGTGAAGGCCTTATGCAAAAAGGGTTTGCAAGTCAAACTGTTTTCGGCATCGGAAGTTACACATACCAATACAATACCAGGGATACATTTGGAACGGCAATGAAAGCAACTTACATCGAGATAGAAGGGAGGGGTCGCGAAATTTTCAAATCCCCAGTTACCGATGATGGCACAAAGAAAAGTGCAACGGGCTTGCTGAAAGTTATGCAGTCTAAATCTGGACTTGTCTTGAAGGATCGTGTCAGTTGGGAAGAAGAAGAAGAAAGCCTGCTCAAGCCCGTCTTCTGTGACGGTAAGCTGATCAAAGAATGGTCATTGGCTGAGATCAAGGCCAGATTGTATGCTGCAAAATAAAGGTGTCATAGAACTATCATTTCCTTTTCGCCAGTCTTATCCGAAGATATTGCTGGATCAGGATCGGATAAATATTGAACAGCAGATTTGATACCACAAAAAACAAACTCCAGCCCCATGCAGAATTTAGGACCGCGTGTACCATGCAAGAGGTAAACATGAAAAGACATCCATAGTGAAACTTCTCAAACATTTCCATATTTGCCCGTATCGTCTTTGCTGACCGCAGGTGATGCATTCTTGTGCCAGGCTGAATTTTACGAATAAGACCATTCACCCATTGTCCATGTTGGGTTATGTTGTTGATCACTAAAACGCCAAGTCGCTCATAGTACCGAGGATCACTGCTGAGCTGAAAGAATTTGTATACGCGGCCCGGAACCATCATTAACAAGACCGCTATCGTTGAACACACCCAAATGAACATGCTTCCGGCATAGCGAAAGAGATAGATCGTCAATGGCGTAAATACCAGAAGCGCCCAGAACATGCTGACCGAAAAATTCAAAAGCGATGGTATTATTTTTCCCCGCATCAGGCTGTAGATGTTCAAGAATTGTGCGGTAAATTACAGGAAACTGCTTAGGTATGAAATTTCGTATGCTGCTTTGGTCTTTGCTATTGCTGTCCTTCTGCGCAACTGCGCAACAAACGCCGAAAAACTTCAATGAGATCATTCAGCAAACGGAATCAGACCTGATCAAATGGCGCCGTCATTTTCACGAGTTCCCTGAACTCTCCAACCGGGAAACCAATACCGGAAAATATATTGCGGAATACCTGAAATCCATCGGGCTTGAAGTAAGGTATCCGGTTGCCAAAACCGGCGTTGTGGCCATCCTGAAAGGCGGCAAACCCGGACCCAACGTGGGTTTGCGGGCCGACATCGATGCCCTTCCCATTGTTGAACGCACCCCGGTACCATTCGCATCAAAAGTAAAATCAACATATAACGGACAAGAGGTTGGCGTGATGCATGCCTGTGGGCATGATGCCCACACGGCTATCCTGATGGCCACAGCTACCGCACTAAAAAATATGCAGAAAGAAGTGCCGGGTACCATCGTGTTTTTATTTCAACCGGCAGAAGAGGGTGCGCCCAATGGTGAAGAAGGTGGTGCGCCACTGATGATCAAGGAAGGTGCGATGGATAATCCCAAACTGGATTATGTATATGGATTGCATATGGCCGCAGAAATGCCGGTTGGACAAATCTCCTACAAGTCCGGCGCACATCAGGCCTCGTCAGATCTTTTCACCATAACGGTGAAGGGTAGGGGCAATCATGGTGCGTTGCCCTGGGGTGCCATCGATCCCATTGCCGTATCGGTTCAGATCTATGAAGGCTTGCAACATATCGTGAGCCGCCAGGCCGATCTCATCAAAGCGCCACTCGTGATCACCGTAGGTGCCTTCAATGCTGGCGTTAGAAATAATATTATTCCCGAAACCGCCGAAATGCGCGGCACTATCCGTGCACTTGACGCTGAGATGCGCCTGAAGGCACACGAAAGTATGCGCCGGGTGGTGAAATCAATCGCGGAAAGTGCAGGCGCCACCGGCGAAGTCACCATCGTGAACCAAACCCTGGTGAATTACAATGATCCGGAACTCACGAAAAAATCTGTTCCAGCTTTGGTCAAAGCGGTAGGTGCGGATAAGGTGAAAGAAAGTACCTGGATCACGGCTGCGGAAGATTTTTCATTCTACGGACAAAAAGCACCTACCTTCTTTTTCAGTCTCGGTGCACTACCACCCGCCGGCGCAGGCATTAAAACGGGCGGACATCATACACCAGATTTTTACCTCGATGAATCCGGATTCGTCAGTGGCGTAAAAGCTTTCTGTTTCCTGGTCTTCAACCCGTCCAAATCCTGATTTTCAGGATTCCAGAATTCCCAGATTTTAGGATTCCAAAATTGGATCTCCAACCTGAACGGTGCCCGCCCCTCCAACAAGCACATTCTGTCCAAACATGACTTTATTGTTGATGGTGCGGTATTGACTAAGTGTCCGCAACGGTTCTTTCCCTGCAACAGCTTTATCTTGATCGATGGTGGTCATCACACATCGCGCACAAAGTTTAACACCATGAAAATCAGTCCCATTAATTGAAAATCGATGCATCTCATCTTCTGCATACGGGTCTCCGCCACTGAAAACAATATTGGGTCTGAAGCGAGCCATCGGCACGGGCGTTTCCAGCCGCGAATTTAAATCATCAAGTGATGCTTGCCCAATCAACAAAATCGGATATGCGTCAGAAAAACTGGTGATGTCCTCCTTTTTTGCATATCGCGGATCCACCGGGCGAAGAGATTCATCCGGCATATACACCAGTTTCACATTTCTCTCCAATATTCGGGAGAACCAAACATTCACGGATCCATCCACATCCCAAGCATCACAGACATCGTCCCAAACCGTGACGTGAATTTTTTCTCCATGCGCGGGCACCAACGGAAAACGGACAGATTGCCCCGGATCCGACAAATCACGCACCAAAAGTTCTTTGTCCTGAATGAATGTTCGCAATTGTGCCAACCTCGGAAAATTCCTTTGTGTCAAAAACTGGTTGTGTTCATCCACCAACATCCACCTGCGGTCAAACTCCAATCCGCGCGATGTCACATTCGAGACACTCACCTCGATGCCTCCGAGACTTTTTATGGGATAGATATAAAGGTTTGTGACAATTTTCATGACAGTATTGCGACAAAGATATCTTGATTACGACACAATTGTGACAGAAACAGGACAGATTCAGGTTGAAGGTTGGAGGTTGGAGGGGTCGCCGCACTTCGCACTTTTCCCTTTATCTTCTTACTGGAAAAAAAAAACGACAGTCCTAAGACTATCGTTCCGAAACACAAACCTTGATCCTGGGTTTATGAAGGGCTCTTGAATTATTAATTGGCTACCGTTATAAGCTGTTCCATTCTTACCACTCTTGGTACCATCACCACTGCATTGTCACCAGACTCCCAGCTCGCTTTCCACACCATAAATTCCGCGGGTCTGATCCAGTACCTCGCAATGTTTCCTTCGTGCAGGGCTTCAAGTTCTTTCTCCACCAGTTCTGAAAAACGAAGCTGATCACAGGCAGGCATAGCCGAAGCATGCTGTTCAATGGTTTCAGCCGCTGCATCCTGAAGCATATTTCCCGTTACAATGTCAAACAACACCGTCCTGATCTGCTCCCTGTATTTGATACGGAATGGGTCAGGCTCCCCGTTACGATGTTTCACATGCGTATATCGCTCACATGACTGCTGATAAGCAAACATGAAAAGATCTTTCATTAGATCCACACGATTCTGCTCATACACACTCAACAAAGCCTGTTGAAAAAGTTCCTTCGGCATCTCATTAAATGCCAGTGGCATCAGGTTTTTCTTCAACATCGGGATGTTTGCGGCCAACCTCGCCACAGATAAGTTCATATCTGCAAATGGAACCAGGTAAGGCAACTGCACCATGATGAAAAACGATTGCTCAAAAGGATCGGTGATCTGTGAGGCTTTTTCCAGCATCAATTTAAACCGCTCATCTATCTGACGCACATTTGCCGTGGGTGTATAAGTTGTATTATCTAATGTAACAGGCAAACTGCGAAGCTGACCAGCATGACTCGCATCCATCAACATATTATTAGACAACAGTGCGTGCAGATTCAATAATGTATATGCATCAAAATTGGCATCCTGTGCATTGTTCACGAGGAAATCAATCGCATCTTTATGGTTGAGGATCATCTGGTGCTCCATGTCTGAAGCAAACTCGCTAAACTCGCCTTTCACAAACAACTGTTCTGCATCCTGATGCGTGTATGCATTTCCTTCAAGCCTGCATGAGTTATAAGCAAGGTCAGTTACCAGTGCATGCATCACGCCTTTTGCATAGGTACCTGCACCATATCCGGTAAACTTTGTTTTACCCAGGCTGTGCAATTGCTTACGCTCTGCATCGGTAAAATAATTGTCGATGTTAGGACGGTAAGACTCCAGGAAAAACACATTCACATTCACTGGATTTCTAAATGCAAGAGGTTGGGAAAGGGCCTGCAAGGCTAGGCTTGCAGGACCTGACAGGGTTATTGAAACTTTAGGGGCTTCCGAAACTTTTGGGCGGGGGCGATACTCGTTCACCGCCGCGATATATCTGGTCGACTTCGTCTTACCAACCATGTTTACCGCACCCTGCTCTTTCAACAGGTCAAGTCTTCTCTGCAGCGTTCTGCGCTCCAGTTCAAAGGGCAAGGCCGCACTGATCTCTTCCACGCTTGCACCGTACTCAAAATTACTGACCAGCAGTTGCCAAATGGCGCTGAGTTGCTGGTTGATCGACAATTGATTCATTTCTTAGGGTTAGATTAGATTGAAACTATGCTGTAAAGAAACTTATAATTCGTATTTCTCGTATGCCCTATTGGTGTTATTTCGACGAAGAGTAGTAAGATTACGATGAGTGAGATAGTGTTTATAACATAAAAAGTTGAAACATAAACATTCATTATTCCTGCACTCCATTAACAGTCAATTTGTTATCTTAACAAAGCATCATGTACAAGGCCAAACGCATACTCGAACACATCAATGGCGATGAACTGGATCATTATCTGCTGAACGGCTGGTTCAGGATGAAACAGTATGTGTTTACGACAGAGTTTCTGCAGATGGGCCTTGAATTCTATGACGCTATCTGGCTCAGGCATCGGCTTGCAGATTTCCAGTTCCCCAAATGGTTTCGCAAACTGCAGAAAGACAATCGTTTCCGTGCAGAGATCACAGCCTTTCACCCTACCCCAGAACATGAATTGCTCTACCAGGCGTATCGGGAAAGCAAACCATCGGGCTTTCCCGATTCATTGGAGTCTATCTTATATGGTGATACGGATCATAACCTCTTTAACACCCGGCAAATCAATGTGTACGACGGTGAAGAACTCATTGGTGCAGGGTTCTTTGATCTTGGTCATCATGCCGCGATGGGCATCGTGAGTTATTTTGAACCTTCATACAGCAATTTCAGCATCGGCAAATACACCACAATGCTGAAGTATGCGTACTGTATAGAAAAAGGGCTGGACTATTATTATCCCGGATACTTTGCGCCTGGCAATTCCAGTTTTGACTACAAGCTGAAATTTCATCCGGCATCACTGGAGTTCCTGGATATGCGTAAGCAGGCTTGGCTACCGATTGAAGCATACAAACAGGAAGATTCACCATTGGAACACCTCGCACAGGAACTTAGTCTCCTCGCAAAATTCCTTGATGCAAAAGAGATGATCGCTTGCCTCGTGCACAACCTGTACTTCGCTTATCTGGAAACATCACGCTATGATTGCCCACTCGCGTTGATGATCTACCCCACTGAAAATTTCCCGGGCCAATCGGTCATTACATATGATCATCACACCAAAGAATACCATGTATTTCTTTGGGATGATGCCGACTTTACAGATATCCTAAAATCATGGGATGGCAGGCTGATCTGCATGAAAGCCTTCCCGTTGAAGAAGCCGGTGTTCACCTCAGGATCCATGGAAGCCATTGCATCGCACCTTGCCTTATCATCCAAACAATCCTGAAGCATTAATAGCGATAGGTCAGGCTAACACCCCTCACCGTAACGCGTCCTGCCGCACCCCAGTCACCCGTGGGAATAGAAATGTAATGCAGGAATTTATCCTGGATCACACCGCTATCCGGAAAACTTGTATCCGTTACCGTTAGGTAGTTGTCTGGCGGCAAACTGGTGTTGGGCAGATTGATGAAACTCATTTCAATCTCTCCTGAGGGGCTGTGCCTGTCCTGGTGCTTGCGAAGAAAGGTAGCAATCTTGGTATCTGTGGTTGTGTTGGTATAGTGTATGCTGATGGACAATAATTTCGCACCCACAGGCAGTTGAAGCGCAGTCATTAACCATCCATCCTGGATAGCGGTTCTTCGGCCCGATTGAAAAAGATCAACATATCCATCCGCACTGTTGGCGGGAAGAAAAGAGGCGCTTTCGATGTAGATCTTCCATTTCTTCGGCTTGGCCAGTAATGAAGTCAGTGAAGCTTTTGGCGTTGTCCTGGAACTGCTTGCTTTTGCCGGGGACTTTTTTGCGATGGCTTTAACGGCTTTCTTCACCGGCGCTTTCTTTGCAGGAGCCTTTTTAACCTTCTTACTGGATGTTGCCATACGGAATGTTTTAGAAGGTCTAAGCTAGTGAAGCTTTGCCCGTTTGTCAATACCACTTTGTGGTGTGCGCACCTGTTTAATCGTGATCCAACAAACGACGGTGATAGTTGATTTGACCGAGATGGTAGGTTAGATGTGTGGCCAGGTGTACCAACATATACTCAATGGTTGTCCTCTCGCTGAATACCTGCACTGGAAACATTCCGCTCAAATCATCCTGCTCTAGTTTGGCCAGTGAACTATCCACCATCTCTCTGGTTTCTACTATCGCTGCCAGCAATACGCCTCTTTCTACCCCTTTGGTCGCAAACTCTGCATCCCTATCCCGCGTATAGTTGAATCCTCCAAGTTCTTTCCCTATAAAAGTTTTGAGATTGCCGATAAGATGCAGACAAAGATTACCTCCGGAATTTGCAATATTTTGCTCAACAACCCAAAGATTGGCATCTATAGCGTAAGCAGAGATCTCCTGCTCCAGTTTGTCCAGATCTCTTTTGAAGATATTTCTGAGTACTTCTATAAGCATGTTTTAAATTTTTAACTCTCCTTCCATGGTAATGACCACTTCACCTGTAATCAAAATACGATCATCTGAAACGGCTGTTTTCATTCTCCCTGTACGCGCAGAAGGTTGAACTGCTACCATTTGATTCTTGCTTAATCGCGTCGCCCAGTACGGCGTCAGGAAGGTCTGGACACCGCCAGTGACCGGATCTTCATTGGTTCCCGCCCAGGGCCAAAAATATCGATAGACGAAATCAATTCCTTCTTCATTGCCTCTTGCAGTAACCAAGACTCCATGAATCCCTGAATAGCTGTTTTCCAGTTTTATGAAATCCGGAGTTAATTTCTTCAACAAAGATGCTTCGGCAATCTCAATGATGACGATCTTGAGTTCCCTGTTGTAAGATCCCTCTTTGCATGCCTTGATTCCAATGGCCTCTAGCATCTGCTGAGGAGGTACAAACGATTCAACATCGTATGCAGGAAAAGACATAGTTACTCCGGGTTGGCTATTGGTTAATTCAAAACGTTGATGCTCTGCATTTCGAAAAACAAGATTTGAATTATTTTCCATTTGGAATAGTACATATGCAGACGCAAGGGTTGCATGGCCACACAACATGAGCTCCTGTTTCGGTGTAAAAAACCGGATCAAATACTGGTCGATTTCTTCTTTTTGCAAAAACGCCGTCTCAGAATATCCAATTTCCGATGCAATCATTTGCATCTTTTCCGTTGAGATGGTCCGATCAAGAAGTACTACAGCAGCCGGATTCCCTTTAAACGGAACATTCGTGAATGAATCGGCAAAGAAAACTTTCATGCATAAATATATTGACAAGATAATCGTAATCCTCATGTATGTTTGCACATACTACCGTTAATTTTCTAGGAATAGCAATGCCTGTTAGTGAAATACATCTCGGTATCAAAGCTGTAAGTGCACCCACGCGTAAAGCATGGCGCAGTTGGCTTGCAAAAAATCACGAGAAAGAGAATTCCGTATGGCTGATCCTCTTCAGCAAAACCTCATCGGTCCCAAGTATCTACTACGATGAAGCCGTTGAAGAAGCGCTTTGCTTTGGATGGGTTGATAGTAAGGGGAATAAACGCGATGAAGAAAGTTCCTATCTCTATTTCGCGAAACGAAAACCCAAGAGCAACTGGAGCAAGGCGAACAAAGACCGGGTGGAAAAACTCACCAAACTAGGGCTTATCATGCCGGCCGGACAAGCCATGATAGACCTCGCGAAAAAAACGGGCACCTGGAGCACATTGGAAGTGGTAGACAAACTCACCATTCCACCAGATATGCAGACGCTGTTTTCTAAAAACAAAACAGCGGAAAAAAACTTCCTGGCCTTTCCAGCCTCCACACGCCGCGGCATCCTGGAATGGATACTCAATGCCAAAAGACCTGAAACCCGGCAAAAAAGAATTGAAGAAACCGTAACCCTCGCTGCACAAAACATCCGCGCCAATCAGTACGTCAAGAAGTAGCGGGTCTTCGCACTTCTCCCTTTATCTTCTCCCTTCACCAGGCTCACTGCTTGAAAACGTAGGCCAAGAACCAGTTCCAATTATGCTGCACCGCCGCCAGTCGCTCCTTCGGCTTGGTGATCCCATGCCCAAAACCTTTGTACACAATCAGTTTCGATGGAATCCCGCGGTCTTGCAAACCACGATATAATTCATACGCATTAGGAATGGGCACGCGCTTATCAAACTCACCATGCTGAATCAATGTGGGCGTTGACGCTTTGTTGATATTGGTCATCGGTGAGGTCTTCGCATAGATCGCGGGATCACTCCAGGGTGTGGCCGTTAAATACTGCCGCGTGAAAGGCGTGATATCCGTGTTCACATAATAGGTCATCCAGTTGGAAATGCCCGCACCCACGCTGATGGCTTTGAACCTGTTGGTGTTGGTGGTCAGGAAAGCAGAAATATATCCGCCCTGGCTCCAGCCCATACAACCCATCCTGCTGGTATCCACAAATCCTTTGCTCTGCAGAAAGTCGACCCCACTCATCACATCCCACATATCGCCCACACCGAGGTTGCGCACATTCAGGCTGCGGAATTTTTCACCATAACCCGCACTGCCACGATAATTCACGCGCAGCACCACCGCACCTTTCTCGCACCATTGCATAATGGGATACACATAAGTAGGTGTGGGCTCCGGTCTATCAATGCCCGTGGGCCCGCCATGGATCACCACCAGCAAGGGATATTTTTTCGATGGATCAAAATTCTTTGGCTTGATCAACACGCCCTCGATCACGGCGCCATCCTTACTCTTCCATGAAACGATCTCATTCACCGGTGTGTTCCATCCGGCTATCTGTGTGTTCATATCGCTCACGCGTTGCATCTGCATTCCAGGCGCACCTTTGTATACCTCATTTAATTGATCAAAATTTCTGCCGATGATGGCCACCTGCTTCCCGTCTTTGCTGAAAGATCCGCCTCCGGGAACATCGAGCCCCGTGCCCAGTTCCGCAACCTGATTTGTTTCCGGGTTCAATCTTCCCATACGATTGCGCATCTTATCAGAATACCCGATGAATAGTCCGTCTGGGTTCCAACTGATGAGGTTCTTGTTTTCATCGATCTGGTTCAACACTTCCCTGCTTTTGCCAGAAGCAAGATCCATAATAAACACACGATTGTTCTTGAAAAAATGAGTGACCGTATCATTTACGTTACTGGTGTAAGCGATCTGTTTTCCATCTGGACTCCAGAGCTGGAAGAAATCTGAAGAGGGATTTTGAACGATGGTTTTCGATACACCAGTAGACATATCAAGCAAAGCAATGTCTGCATAGATCCCGGAATTGATCAACGGATTAGGCTGCCGCGTATACGCAATCTGCTTCCCATCTGGACTCCAATCAAATCCGCCGACTGTAAAATTTCCATTGGTTAAACGCTTCGCCTTGGGCATCGTCCAACATATTTTCTTTGCCGCACTATCCTTGCTGTCATAACAGGGAAGCCTACCCGCATTTTTTACAGAATCCAGGTTGAAGTTCAACACCCATAAATGACTGAATCTGTACTCTGTACCCTCAACCCCAAACCCTCCGTATTTATCTTTCTCCGCTTTCGCTTCCTTAGACTCAGGATCTACCCGCGTAAACGCGATCTGCTGCATGTCAGGTCGCCACTCATAAGTTCCCACACCATCATCTTCTGCCGTGATGGGAAAAGCTTCGCCACCATCCACGGCAATCAGATAGATCTGGCTCTTGCTGCCCCGATCCGCTACAAAACTCACCCATCTTCCATCTGGTGTAAACCGCGCATTGCTGCTACTGCCACTAGCCGTGGCCGTTAGTTGAAATGGCTTCCCCCCATCCCTGCTCAACCAGATCTCCGTATCATAATTGTTGTCTTTCCAGTTGGTGCTCGTGACGGAATACAATACATGCTTACCATCCGGACTGATGCTTACACCGCCCACAGACTTCAGACTGATCCAGTCTTCAAAAGAAATGGATGGCGTTTGGGCCATGGAGTTCATCACTAAACTAATTCCAATCAGGAAGGCAAAACATTTTCGCATATAGATGGGTTGTCTTTAAAGGTAACAAGTTCTGTACATTCACATCTGAATCATTCCCATGGTACAAGCCTATTTTCAAAACCTCGGTTTCTCAGCAGAAGAGGCCGGCACCATCGCCTCAAAATTTGTTAGACAGGAGCTGGAGAAGAACGATCTGTTTGTGAAAGAAGGCAAGACCTCAAAGCAGATCGCCTTTCTGGAAAAAGGCCTCCTGCAATATTATTCCATTACAGATAAAGGCGAGGAACGCACCACCTATGTTACCCTGCCGAATAATTTTGCTGCATCCCTGCTCAGTTATCTTTCTGAAATACCCGCGCGGGAAAACATCCGCGCCATCACAGCATCTGTGATCTGGACCATTGAGAAAAATGATATGCAAACCCTGCAGCAGGATCTGCCGGCATTCAATTCATTTTACATCGGGTTGCTGGAGTGGCAGATCTGTTGTATCGATAAGGGAAAGTTTGATTTGATCACGCTTAGTGCAGAAGACCGCTATGCAAAGATGATGAAAGAAGAACCTGAAATACTGCAGCAAGTGCCTCTGCAATACATCGCATCGATGATGGGTATGACGCCGCGACATCTTAGCCGATTAAGAGGGAAAATGTAGACCGCTTCATTTATGGACATATGTCCAGTATAAAGGATTTGCCCTTGTGGAGATTTGCATCATAAATCATCACAATGAAAAAGCAAATCGTCCTCATCGTTCTCCTCCTGGCCAGTGTAGCCAGCCACGCCCAAAGCAGGTTTCCGAAACACCAGATCGCCGTCAACGGCTTCCGCAATCCCTCGATCGGATTGGAATACCAGCACAAGCAGCTCTCCTTTCACGCGGGATATTACGTCACCAATTTTGAATCAGGGGTAACCACTGCCTTCATCAAAACCGGCGCCACCGCCTGGTTCCTGCCTTTTGGAAAACAGGAAACGCCTTCAGCCTTTTATGCAGGCACATCCTATCTCCGCGGACTCACACGCGAATACAAAAACACGAATGCCTTTGCGGTTGAAGCGGGCCTACGCTTTGTGGTTTGGAAAGGCCTCAATCTTCGTCTGGGTGCCATCGCCCTTGCATCCAAAGGAAAGGACCTCAAGATCAATCCCACGCCTGGCATCAGTTACAACATCACCATCAAATAATCATCCCATGAAAAAGACAGGCATACTTTTCATCCTCGGTGCTATCGGCGTGTTTGTTCCATACACCATCCTCACCATTATTTTTCAATACCCGGATATCCTGCGTGAACCCGCAGGCACCATCCTGACCAAATTCCATCAGGGCGGCACGCCGCTGATCCTGACCTGGTGGGCCTTTGCAGTGCTCGGACTACCCTTGATCGTAGCTTACAGCAGAACAGGTGTGCTGCTGCGTAAAACGCATCCGCAATCATCATGGGCCACTAGCATCGGCATCACCGGACTCATCGCGCAGATGATCGGTTTGCTCCGATGGGTGTTTGTGGTGCCGATGCTTGCGCAGGATTATACCACGGGCGATGCTATCGTTCAACAATCTTCCATCACCGCATTCAAGATGATCCATCAATTTGGCGGGGTGTTGCTGGGAGAATATATCGGTCAGTTGTTTACGATCATCTGGACCTTGGCCATGAGTTGGTCGATGCTGAAAGCCGGCTTTATTCCAAGATGGATGGCCGTGCTGGGTTACATCGCTTCTATCATCTATCTGCTGGCACAAACGGAATTTTTCCAGACCGTGATTCCAACTTTTCCGGTGGTTGGCTTTGCGGGGTTTGTGGGCAGCACATTGTGGTTGGTTTGGCTGGTGAGTGTGGGGATTTGCTTGATGCGGGAGCGATCTGTTGAACCTGCCAGGCTCATCTCCACAGCCCATAAACACAACCCAAAAATGTGGTTTTTTGGGTTATATAGATGAAATACAACCTAATTTTCGGTCGTTTTGGGTTGTATTAGTATGTTGAATCTACTTTACAATAGTAACATAACCCAATTTTTGCTATTTTTGGGTTATATTTAAAGAACATAACCCAAAATTGGTTCCATTTCTTCCCATATCACAAGATCTCGAAACCAAGGCTGTTTTGAAGAAACTGGCTTTGGCGCACAAGGCTTTGGCCGAGTTGAAAGGCATCATCACCAGCATGCCCAACCAGGCCATTCTGTTGGAAACACTTTCATTGCAAGAAGCCAGGGAAAGCTCCGCCATTGAGAATATCATCAGCACTTATGATGAGCTGTATCAAAGCAATGCCTTGCAAAACGAGTTTACCAGTCCTGCCGCCAAGGAGGTTCATCAATATGCGCAGGCATTAAAAAAGGGGCTGCAGCTGGTGCAACAACATCAGTTGCTGACCAACAATAGTATTCTGCAAATCCAGGAAACGGTTGAGCAAAACAATGCCGGGTTTCGAAGGCTTCCGGGTACCAAGTTGTTGAACGACAAAACCGGAGAGGTGGTGTATACGCCACCACAGGATTACGATACCATCATTGCGTTGATGAACAACCTGGAACAGTTTATCAATGACGATGGCATGATGGAAGCGGACCCGTTGGTGAAAATGTCCATCATCCATCATCAGTTTGAAAGCATTCATCCTTTCTATGATGGGAATGGTCGTACAGGACGTATCATCAACATTTTATACCTGGTTCAAAAAGAGCTATTGCACCTGCCTGTGCTCTACCTGAGCAAGTATATCATCCATCATAAAGCGAATTACTACGGCTTATTACAAACAGTGAGGGAAAAAAATGATTGGGAACCCTGGATCTTGTTTATGCTGGATGGGGTGCAACAAACTTCTATGGAAGCGATCAAACAGATCACAGCTATCAACAACTTAATGCAGGCATACAAGCAACGCATCCGCACCCATCATCCAAAAATATACAGCCAGGATCTGTTGCAAAACTTATTCAAATATCCCTACACCAAAATTGAATTTATACAGGAGGATCTGGGCATCAGCAGAAACACGGCTATTCGTTATCTAGAACAGCTGGTTGCTTCAGGTATACTTGTCAAACAAAAGGTTGGTCGGGATAATTTCTACGTCAACAGCTCCTTATTTCTCTTGTTGACAGGAGAGGAAAAATAACAAAGCCGCTGGGCTGGCCAACCACTGTTCAAACTTTATTTATCTTTTTTCTGCACGGAACTGGGTCTACATTTGAATACAAATATTCTTGCATGTCCCTACGCCAGTTTATCCTCTCCCGCAGCTTCCTTCGATCATTCACTAACGTCACCAACGGGTTTCAAAAAGGATGGGAAGAGGTAGCGCGGTTTTTTGGCATGCATGAAGATGTATTTGAAAACCCATTGCACATTGACTTGCCCAAGCCCGTTACCGTGATCCTCATTGGCGCAGGGCATCGCGGAAATATTTATGCAGACTATGCGCTGAAGCACCCGGATGAGATGAAGATTGTTGCGGTGTCTGATGTGAATCTGACCCGGCTCAAATCTTTCCAGCGCAAGCATCGGCTTCCGGATGATAAATGTTTTGTGTACTGGAATGAAATATTCAGCACCCCGAAATTTGCCGATGCGGTGATCATCGCCACGCCGGATCACCTGCACACCGAACCCTGCATGGTCGCGCTGGACGCCGGTTATGATCTGTTGCTGGAAAAGCCCATCGCGCCTACTGAATATGAATGCAGGATGATCCTTGATAAGGCGCAAAAATCCGGAAAGATCGTGGGCGTGTGTCATGTGCTTCGTTACTCACCGTATTTCCGGGAGTTGAAAGAAATTATTGATAATGGACTGATTGGTGAGATCATCAGCGTACAACACATGGAGCCCATCGAACAAATCCATATGAGTCACTCCTATGTGCGCGGCAAATGGCGAAGCAGTAAAACCGCATCACCTATTGTACTCGCAAAATCAAGTCATGATACTGATATCATTCGCTGGTTGGTGAACAATGAAGTGAAAGACGTGCATTGCTTTGGCAACCTGAAATGGTTCACCACCAAGAATGCACCAGAAGGAAGTACAGAACGATGTACCGATGGATGTAAAGCAGAAGAACATTGCGCCTATTCTGCATTGCAAATTTATCTGCGGGACAGAAAGCGGCTATACGTGTTTGATATGCCCGAGGAAGAGCGCGAGTGGGATACCTTCATCCTGGAGCAGCTGAAGACCACAGACTACGGCCGATGTGTGTACAAGATGGATAACGACCAGCCGGATCATCTCACCGTGAACCTATTGTTTCATAATGGCGTCACGGCCGCATTCTCCATGGAGGCGCATGTATCCTACGAGGGCCGCCGCACGCGTATCATGGGATCTAAAGGAGATATCACGGGCAATATGGAAACCTTCACCCTAACGGAGTTCCGTAACCGAAGAAAGACGACATGGGAAATGAAGACGGACCCTCATGGCGGCGGCGATCATCGGTTGATCAAAGACTGGCTGCAGGCCGTGGGACAACAGAATCCCGCGCTGCTGAGTTCCTCTATCGAAGTATCCGTGGAAAGCCATCTCGTGGCACTGGCAGCGGAAAAAAGTCGCATCAGCAGAAGCATTGAAGAGATTCATCTGAATCCCACACCTTCTTTAACAAGTGGGGAGTGATGGCGTAAAGCCTTTTTCCAGATGCTCATGATAATTGACCAGGCTAACGGATATGCGCTCTGTGACAAAGTCGGCATAATGCGTCTCGATGCGATCAAAAATGTCCAGCAGCGCCTCAATACTATCCATCGTCATGAGTGCTTTATAGAAAATCTCCCTGAGTTGGGGAAGACCTTTCAAATAGCTTGCATATCGGCCCCTCATTTCTCTAATCGCTCTCCACTCACCTTCCCATGCTGCCGAGTTTTGCAGGTGCTGCCTGCAAACATCAACGCGCTCAGCAACCGTAGGCGGCGCTTTTTCTTCACCGGTTAACAGATAATGCTTGATCTCGCCGAAGATCCATGGATTGCCAATCGCTGCCCTTCCAATCATGATGCCATCCACACCATAGCGATTTTTATAGGCCAATGCTTTTTGAGGACTATCGATATCACCATTGCCAAAAACAGGAATGTTGATGCGGGGGTTGTTTTTTACTTTTCCGATGAGGGTCCAATCTGCTTCGCCTTTGTATAACTGCGCGCGGGTGCGACCATGAATGGTGAGTGCCTGTACACCGGCGTCCTGCAGCCTTTCCGCCACTTCTTCGATATTGATCGTTTGCTCATCCCAGCCCAGTCTTGTTTTCACGGTTACAGGAAGGCTGGTGGCTTTCACGCAAGCTTCGGTGAGCCGCACCATGAGCTGTAGATCTTTCAACACGCCGGCCCCTGCACCTTTACTCACGATCCCTTTGACCGGGCAGCCGAAATTGATGTCCACAAAATCCGGTTGCACCTGATCAACAATAGCCGTAGCCATGGCCATCGTTTCTTCATTGCCGCCGTAGAGTTGAATACCGATGGGTCTCTCTTCCGGCAGAATCTCGATTTTCTTTTTGGTCTTATCGGTACCGTTGACGAGTCCGTGGCTAGAGACAAATTCAGTATACAAGAGATCCGCGCCTTTTGCCTTGCAGAGCATGCGAAAAGGCGCATCACTCACATCCTCCATGGGCGCGAGTAACAGTGGAAAATCAGGAAGGGTGATGTTACCGATATGCATCATGATAAACAAACGCAAAGGTATTGGCAAAAAAGCATTATCATTATTAACCTTGTAGGTCAATTCGCCATCATGCATTACAGCATTTTATCCATACTAGCCTTCCTGCTGCTACAGTTACCCGCCGTTAGCCAGGGCCGCTATGAAATCAAAGAAGGCGATCCCAATGGTATCAACAAATGGTATATGGGCAGGCAGATAGCCCACGTGATGAGCCACTATGGTATCAACTGGCTGGAACGGGAAACGCGCGACAAAGAAGAGAACAGCGGCCTCCTGGTAAAGAATCTCGATATACAGCCAGGTATGATGATCGCTGATCTTGGCGCGGGCAGCGGTTTCTATACGGAAAAGATGTCCAAAATTCTTTCCGGTGGCGGCATGATATATGCTGTGGACGTACAGCCTGAGATGATCGAATACCTCAACAATAGGATCAAAACAGAAAAACTGACCAACGTAAAAACCGTATTAGGAACTGAAAAAACAATACCCCTTCACGATGCCAGTATTGACCTGATGATATTGGTGGATGTTTACCACGAGTTTTCATTTCCCTACGAAATGGGAAAAGCCATGTACAATGCGCTGAAACCAGGAGGCAAGTTGTATATGATTGAATTCCGCGCTGAGGACAAATCCCTTGCCATCAAAGGCCTCCATAAAATGAGCGAGGCCCAGGTTATTAAAGAACTATCGGCCGTTGGTTTTACATTCGAAAAGAATATCAGCAACCTGCCCATACAGCATTGCATCGTTTTTGTGAAGTAGATTGAACCCGGAGCGGTATGATGAACTGTTTCGTCACAAGCCGCATTACTTCAATGTGTTTCCTTGAGCAAATGTAAAATCGATGGAGCGAAACTGGTCTGTAGGCATGTGATGCCAACTTTAAAACGTCAGGTTATCCCCTTACAATTCGTTTAGATTTGTCAGGACCTGAAGGACGATATTGTTTACAGGGATTATAAGCATTATTCACCGCATATTATTCGGTAAATACTACTTTTGATGCGAATAATTGCTATATTTACCGCACAATTAGCGGATAATGTCTATATATATTCATCAACTCCCTCATTGGCCCAGGTTTACCTGGAACCAGGAAATGCTAACCACGCTACTGGCAGGGACCAGAAACAGGCAGGGGCGACTGTTGGGCCGTATGGAAGCAATGGGGTTCCAGCTAAAGGCTGAGGCCAACCTGCAAGTGCTTACCCAGGATGTACTGAAGTCCAGTGAGATTGAAGGGGAAATATTGGATGCCGAGCAGGTACGCTCTTCCATTGCGCGAAGACTGGGCATGGATATTAGCGGACTGGTACCAGCGGACCGGCATGTGGACGGTGTTGTGCAAATGCTGCTGGACGCCACACAACAGTATCAGCAAACGCTGACCGCAGATAGATTGTATGGCTGGCATGCCGCACTCTTTCCCACGGGTTATAGCGGAATGCATAAAATCACCGTGGCTGCCTGGCGGGAAAATACAACGGACGATCCCATGCAGGTGGTCTCAGGGGCGATGGGTAAAGAAAAAATACATTTCCAGGCACCAGATGCAACGCGCCTCGATGAAGAGATGAGACTGTTCCTGCATTGGTTCAATGAAGACAAACACATGGATCCCGTTATCAAAGCAGCAATAGCGCATTTATGGTTTGTAACCATACATCCGTTTGATGATGGAAATGGCCGTATTGCCCGCGCCATTGCAGATCTGCAGCTTTCCCGTGCTGACGAAACGGACCTGCGTTTTTATAGTATGAGTGCGCAGATCCGCAAAGAAAGAACAGCCTACTACGATATCCTTGAAAGCACACAGAAGGGATCGATGGACATCACCCATTGGCTCATTTGGTTTTTGGAATGCCTTGGTAGGGCACTAGAAGCCAGCACCGAAATCCTGACCGGCGTTCTCCAAAAAGCACGCTTCTGGGAAAAACATGCCAGCACCATATTCAACCACCGACAGCAATTGATGGTGAACAAACTGCTGGACGGTTTTGAAGGCAAACTGAATACGTCCAAATGGGCAAAGATCGCCAAAACCTCCCCTGATACCGCACTCCGGGATATACAGGACCTACTGAATAAAAAAATATTGATCAAAGAAGTAGGTGGCGGAAGGAGCACGAGTTATGTTTTGGCGGAGTTCTAACTGATCTGCATTTCACTTCTGTTTCGTTCATAGAAGTTGGTGCTGCAATTTGAAAGTTAAACTTTCAATTAGCCAGTTAAATTTCTGTAATTATGCATTTTGAAAGTCTATTAGCGAATACAGCGCTGAGAACAAGTTGGGAAGGAGTAATCTTTTGCACACGGTAGTAAATTGCGCAGTACTGTGTCACCGATGCATATCGCATTACCGAACCCGCCTGAGCAAAACTTTTTGTACCGATGTTACCGGGAAATTCTCCACACCACTACCGGTGGGCGTGGGTGCGCCTGCGGAGGTCACTTCAAACAACATCTCTCCGTTCCCCAGCAACTCATAAACCGCAGTGAGGGTGCTTCCGCCCACCTTGAACAAACAATACATCTTGTTGCCAAAGACAAATTCATCCAACTGAATTCCATCACCTTCATCGGTCACAAACCTGGTGGCCGATTTTTTCCGAAGCACGTAGTCTTTGGTCATGGGTCTTGCAGGAGATAAATAATCCATCCGCCACTGCCAGCTGCTGTCTGTGAGGCGGGCCACAGTGAACGCCACTTTCACACTGTCTTTCAATTCACCCCTTTGCCAGATCTGCATCATCCCGCTCCATTGGCCGATGCATTGATCTGGGAAAAGAGTTTGCGAGATAGCAGTAATGGAGAGCCAACAACAAGTAAAAAATAATAATCCCTTTTTCATGATCATTAAAAATACGGAGAGAAGCGATGTGATGAAGTTTGTACATACATTCCTCCTATTTGAGCTTGTAGCCATTCAAAACGCCCCAATCATGGGGCCGAAGTGACCCGAAGTTCCCATAGGCTCTCCCTTATGGCAGACCTGGGAAACAAATCCATCCAGGTAGAGTGCCTTCACACAGCCGTTCCTGATAAAGTGCTCTGCGAAATCTTTAAAGTTCATCGTCTCCAGAGCAAAGAAGATGGTTCCGTCTTTTTTGATGCCCACACCGTTGCGCTTGATCAGTTTACCCGTTGGGAGGTTGGGGTTCACCTGGCCGTTGATCACCAGGACGGGCGCCGACTGCGTAGCGAAGACCATACCCACCGTTGAGGCAGGTACATGAAGAATATCTGCCCGGTCTTTATAGATCGCGAAAATACCCTGCGGCTGTATACCAAAATTGACGCTGGGATCCTTGAGTATCTTGGTCTCTCTCAATACCTTCCCGTTCTCAATGAACAGCCCCACCGGTTCATGTTCCGGCGTGAACATTCCGCCATTCATCAGGAAGACCAACTTCGGGTTTTGTTGCAGCACATTGCTGAAGTTGTTATAGGGTTGCCCCTTCCCATCCTTCCAGAACATCCGGATCTGGGAGAATTGGAAGGTTTGGGATTGTGTAGGTAAACTGACCAAGGCTGCCAAAATCACAAGGATCGATGTATATGCTTTCTTATTCACGATTCATATATATCAATGAGACTATAAAAGAAGCAAAAGGAATAACGATGATTGCACCGAAATTTCCATTGTATGTAGCATCCCCCTACAGAAACACCAGTCCCATGATGAATTTAATAAGAAAAGCTTACTGAGTATTTGAAATTTGTTTAAAAAAAATACGCTACTTATGTTCTATTCAATATTCAATTATTGCCCACCTACCTCAATAAAAAAGAATTTTATCGAAATACATTAATCAGGAGAGGCCCAACAGACGTTAATCCCAGCAGGCCAGAATGAAAATTTTTCATTGTTACATAAGTCCCTTGTAATATGCACTGGAACCTCTTCTCCAACATTTAGTCCTAATTCTTCCGGATCCTCAGTACAAAAAACCCAAAACGAATCTCACCAATCCTAATCCATTCCATTACTTCTTCTGCACTTTTATCATTGAAATCAAATCCATTTACCAGTATTTCATCAAAAAATTCACCTAAAATAGGTTTTGGTCCACTCCACCAAGCAGCTCCGTTCCATACCGGTCTGTCAGTAACAAGTATTCCATTCCGAGTGCATCTGAAAAAATAGCTTGGCATATCAACTTTATGAAGCAATAAAAAGATCCTCGAATCCATCAACTCTAACATCCGATATAGTAAAGGGAACTTCATCTCCAGGCGCAAGTGCTAACAAGAAAGGTTTGTCTATTTGTACAATTCCGAATCTAGCCCCCATACCAAAAGCAACAAATGCTTTTTTCTGGTTCAAAATTACTTCCTTGTATCCAAATGGAATACTTGAAACTATAATACAGTCTACGCCACACTTAACAAAGTAAGACTTCACAAGCATTATATATTAGTGATATTTCAAAGAGTAAGCCATTTTGTAAGCATACCCATAATTAGTAGTTTAAAACTAAATATTATTTATAATTTTAAATATCAACTATTAAAAAGATTCAATTCACAGTATATCGACCTGTTATTTCCTCGACTGTTTAGGTGTTTAAAATTAGTCGGAATGTAGTTGTATATGGTATCGGGATAGGTTTTCTTACTATACGGACTCCAGTGTTCCTATTCGAAGCGATCCATTGTTTCTGACAGTAATGTAACATTCGTAGTGGTGAAAGCTCACCGAAAATCCTTGATATAATCATTTACTAATCAAAAATTAAACGACCACCAACGAAGTCATAAACGAAAAACAAACAAAAAAAATCAATATCAAATAATACGTAGTGAAAGAAGAAAATAAAACGACCAATAAAGAGCATCTTTTCCATACTGTGACGATGTCTGTGGCAGAAATTGAGAATGAACTTTCTGAATCTGGGAAAGGAATATTCTTTGCTCCGGAACTTTATATCGCTTTCAAAATTGGCTTAAACATATATAAGAACAGGAATAAAATATTCAATGGAAGTGAAGTTGAATGGCTTCGAGAGACTTCACTTATAAAGGGAACTATAACTGATATTGCGTTCTTGGTAGATGGTAAAATATGTGTGCTTGAGCTAAAGGTCGAGAGTACCCATAAAAATTATGAAGCGGACCTAAATAAGCTTCTTTCAATTGTTGATACTGATGAGAGATATTTCATTGCGCTCATTGATTGTTTTCTGCACAAAACAGATGAGCGTCTTCCTATTATTGAGAATTTTCCAAATGTAGTATCGCACTATAAGGCTACAATTCCGACAACATACCGCACCTACAAGAATCCCGTCAATTGTGAAATCCACATGCTGCACATTTAAACTTTGCAAATGGTTTACAGAGTGTTTTCAAATACTCAGAGAACTGATATTTTATTGACGAATGTCATGAAGCTGACGATAAATAAATTGTTATATTAGTTTAACCAACCAAAGAAAACCCTTAACCTATGCTAGTCACCGCAAGTATCTATGACCCTGTATCAAAAGATGAAGGCACGATTGACCCACTCGGCCTAGCATCAATTGGTGAAAGGCTTTCGTCTAAATTACTCCCCGGTATCAGGCAAAGGATGCGACATCCCCGCCTGCTTACAGCAGCTGCCGCAAGTTCACTACTGTGCAAACATTATACCGACAGAGTAGCAAAAGATGGTAAAACTGAAGCATTCCTAGTATTTGAATGGTATGTTGTCCAGGCGCTTTTCAAAATGTACAGCGGCGCAGATGAATTACTAGGCCTTCCCGGAATCCGTAAAGTGAAAGAGGCATGGCTACGCAAGGACCCTTTGTCCATGAACCGCTACCTGAAGAATGCTTACACTTTCGGATTCCATGGCGTGTATCGCACATTAGCAGAAGAACTTGATATTGCTAAAGACAATGAACTAGGAGAGAAAGGAGCAGATTTACTTCGCATCTGGGAAGAAGAGCAGAACTATCCGGGTTTTATTTCGAATCAACAAGGGCGGGGAAGAGAACTCTTTAAAAAACTACAAAAAGCGGTTGAAGATGGGCTTGACGGAGGCGAAGTTGCATATGGGTGGAACTGGAAAGTGTTTGACGAGATTGCTCCGCTCTTCGCTCCTAAACAAGGCGGTCCCAAAGAAAAAGATTTCCTCTACAAATTACTGATCAACGACGTTAAGGGCTTCCGCCAGGAGATGATTGCCGCTGTTCCGGATTTCCAACAATCCCTACAGGAAGATGAGTTGCGGACGGAAAGGCGTTACCACGAGTTCATGCTTGCAAGAGCCAGCGCCAATCTATGTGAGTTATTACAGGCCATCAAAGCATATGAAGTATTTGCCAGATCGATTCATAACCCTTTTTATAAAATTCTTCAGTATCTCTCCCGAATTACACATAAAGTTTCTGTAAAAGAGCTTAAAGAACAACTCAGTCTGAATTTCGACCTTTCAGTATTCAGAACACAGTTCCAAGAAACCACTAGACTCCTCGGCAGTTTTAATGAAGGACATGCATTTGAAGAGACCTTCAAGTCATTTGAACTGCTAAATAACTCTGATGAATTTATATCCACTCTCATTAGTCATCACGAGAAAATTCAGGAGCATAAACCTCCAAACGGCAAAATGTCTTGGCTAGAAGAATTCCCAAACGGAGGTTTCATGATTAGGCCAGCGTATCGCGAACGCGATACCTACCTTTCTGAAAATGACTATGTCAATCAATATCGTCTAACATCACTGATAAACTTTCACCTAGACCTGAAAGGATGAAGAAACAAAAAACAGATCCCGGACAAGCAAGACTACTTGACCACTGGAACAAGCCGGATCATTCTGGAGCCCCAGTAGGATGCATTACAACAACATTTACTTTCCAATCGGACTTTTTCGAAGAAGAGTGCCTGCCACGCTTCCTTGATATGGAGTCAAACGTAGAAGATGGAATTGTTTACATTGTTGAACGTGAAGAAAAGCTGAACAGTGTTGACTGTGTGGCAGTCTGGCTCGACCAGGCTTTCGCCAAACAAGTAAGAAATATGCGATGGGATCTGATGCCATACAGAATTAGTCAGGGCATCATGCACGCGAAAATAACCGTCTTAAGGTGGACGAGGCATTTGAGAATTCTGGTGGGCTCTGCAAATGTTACTGACACCGCTTACCGAAAGAACCGCGAAATCATGGTTGCGCTTGATATCAACGAAAATATTGTACAAGACAAACCAACAATAGTTTCGCTACTGAACACTATGCTTGATTGGCTTAGTATGGATACGATCTGCGCGGAAGAAGTAAGAAATCGCTCCCGCCGATTTCTCAATGCGAATATTGAATTCCTTAAAACCCTGCCAGACCCTTCGTTAAATTTAAGAAACCAAGAACACTTCAGTTACCCAGTCATCATTAGACCTGGTAGACCTGCATTAACTGAACAGGTATCGGAGATATGGAAACAGCATTTTGGAGATGTTGGTCCAAGTTATGCATACGTCGTTAGTCCATTTTTTGATGCAGGCGGAAATCGAAACCTGCCAACCGAAAAGACCTGGGAAATAATGAAGAAAAAAGGTAATATAAAATTGAAAATCTATACTTCAGGAGATAAGGATATGGATAAAAAACCTTTGCGACTACATGCCCCTGAGTCAATCAAAAAGACTTTACCAAATAGTCGCTCTGGCGTTAGTTTAGAATTTTATTTGATAGACCCCTCCTCTCGAGAAGACAATACAACAAGACAATTACATTCAAAAATTTACTATTTTGAAAATGACCGGGAACAGTTCGTCTATATTCTAGGTTCTTCCAACTTTACAACAAAAGGGCTCGGTCTTTCCGTTTCTTCAAATATAGAAGCTAACATCGCTATCGTAAGTGATGCTATAAAGTATCCCGATTTTTATAAAGTCCTCGACAATGCTTGGCCTTCAGCTGATGACGTAAATACAGATACGATAAAATGGGAGCCATCGCAAGAAGAAGAATCAGATCTGCTAATCCAGGAACCTGCACTTCCAGCATTCTTTCAATCCGCGACCATTAAACAATCCGGAACAAACCTAGTCCTCGAGATCAAATTAAATGATGATAATGCTCCAAATGAGTTCACAATCAGTACTCCACATGGAAACAGCATGAATAAAATCATTTCCCATAACGATTGGCTTGCCTCGGGTAAACCTTTGGTATTACTAAAGGATATTCCCCAAGAAAATCTGCCATCCTACCTACTTATCACTTGGAAGGATATAGAAATCCCTGCTACAATGCCTGTAAATATTGAAGATCAATCCTGCCTCCCTCCGCCTGAAGATTTAGCAAACTTGCCGCTTGAAGTCCTCACAGAGCTAATTACTTCTGCCAAACCGATACATAGCATACTGAGAAAATATTTTCAAAGGCAAGCTGACCAAGAAAAGTTTCAGGGAATTGACTTGGATCCATTAAAAAAATACAGCTCATCAACCCACATTCTGCAAAGAACGCGTAAATATTCACTTGCCATCAACCAGTTGAAAAATCGTCTTGAAATGCCCTTCCCTACAGAGAAAGCACTAGAATGGAAACTCTACGGCCCCGTTGGAATCATGGTAGCCATTGATTCCATCGCAAAAGAATCCGTTACCAAAAGCGAAGCGGTATTCTTCCTGTCCGAGATCTGGAAAACACTGGGGGGTGTAAAACCAAGCCAAGAAAATGGGACCCTGCCGGTTAATACTATACAACAATACCTCGATGAGTTTCGAGAGAAATTGAATTTGAGAGTGACTAGACTGTGGGAGCAGTCAGAAAATCATCATATCACAGAATACTCCAGAAAAATTCTGCAAACATTTTAGCTATGTCTTGGAATTACTCCTTACTACCTGAGATTGATCTCCATGTTACTGGCCGCATCCAACAGGAAGACGCTGATCGGCAAACACTTACAGCAAAAGCCCTACTTGAACGTCTTCACTATGAACCCGGCCAGATTCTGGCCGACGAGGTTGGCATGGGTAAGACTTTTGTCGCACTTGCAGCTGCAGTATCTGTTGCGTTGCAGGACAAGGAAACACGTCCGGTAGTGGTAATGATGCCTTCCGGTTTGAAAGAAAAATGGCCTAAAGATCTTGGGGTTTTCGTAGAAAAATGTCTTCCTGAAGATTTTAGAAAAAAGGTACGATTTGGGCGCGCAGAAAACAATGTGGAATTCTTGAAGTTGTTAGACGATGCACCTTCCGTTAGGAATAATATCATCTTCCTTACCCATACTGCATTGACTAGAAACCTCACAGACAATTGGCTGAAATTGGCCATAATTCAGCGGGCTCTGTACCGTAGAAGGGATACAGAACAGATTTATAAAAGCTTGGTTAAATTTGGTCCAAATATTCTTTTGTTTCAGCACCTACAGCGTATGGAGTATTCAATCATTGAAAAACTCATGAATCATAGTCCAGCGGACTGGAAAAAGATACTGGTTAAATCAAAATTGTGGGACAATAAGACAGATGATCCCGTGCCTGAACAGATCACCTCAATCCTTAACCAAATGCCGAGTTCTGAATTTGATGAGGTTTTCAATCTGCTAAAGGCTTTGCCTTCGAGAGAATCATCTGGTCTTAAGGACCGAGTAAAAGTATTTCGGCAGGAGCTGAATAACGCTTTGGTTCCAATATGGACCAGCTGTCTGAGCAAGCTCAATCACTCGCTGCCGCTGCTGATAATGGACGAAGCGCATCACTTGAAGAATAGTAAAACGCAGATTGCAAAACTATTCCAGGATAACCTAGACGATGACGCCATCAATGCCGGCCAGCTACACAATGTTTTCGAACGCATGATATTCCTCACGGCAACTCCATTCCAGCTAGGCCACCAGGAACTATGCAATATACTCGACAGATTCAAGGGCATTAGCTGGGAATCAAGCCCCGAACTGAATCCAAGAGTATACACCAATAACATAGAATCGCTCCGGAAAGTGCTTGACAAGACACAAGAATCTGCAATTCGCTTCGACCGCGCCTGGGGCAACCTAAGTGCATCTGACCTGATCATAAATGAAATCCACTATGACGAAATAGAGAACTGGTGGGATCAGATAGAAACAGCGGTACCTGATCAACTGAACCTGCAGCAGCTGTCAGTTGTCGAAAGGTTCAGGGAACTGGAAAAGAAAATGAAACATGCAGAGCATGAACTTAGAAAATATCTGATCCGGCACTTGAAGAAAAAGGAACTCACAGGGGAATTTAGGGGGGTGGAAAGAAGAGCTGTTTATCCCGGAAGATCTATCCTTGCCAGCACTAACGGACAAACCGGACTACCGGTTGAAGATTCTGCTCTGTTGCCATTCTTGCTATCAGCAAGACTTTCTTCTTTGAACCCCAACGCGAGACCAGTATTTGCCGAAGGGCTTGCATCTAGTTACGAGGCCTTTATGTTCACCAGGAAAAAAGACTGGGAAGTAGAACCCACAGATATAGATGAGGAATACGAATTAAAACGGCCTGAAGATGATAAGGAATCCGAATGGTACCTAAACGAGATCCATTCCCTGGTGGGGCGGGTGACTGATAATATCATACACCCGAAGGTTTACGCAACGGTAAAAAAAGTTATAGAACTATGGGAGAAAGGCGAAAAAGTGCTGGTATTCTGCCACTACCTGGAAACTAGTCGGGCATTATGGATCGCCATTTCAAGGGCCATGAGGAATTCCATAGAAGAAAAAGCATCGGCGGCCTTGAACTGCCCAAGAGAGCAGGCAGTAGCTGAACTTGAAAGAATCGGTAATAAGTTTGATGAAGGCTACGCACTGCGGAGAATATTTGAAGACAAGGTACTTTCTCTAATCCAGGCATACGAACAATTGGTTCCCCATCGCGCTGAACTATTGTCTGTGATCATCAGATATTTCAGAACACCATCCTTTCTTGTCCGATTTTTTCCCTTAGCCGAGAAAGATGATGAAGACAATGTTTTGGATAAGGCGTTTGCATCTAAGGATGATAGCGGTCTCTCGCTTGAGCAGTTGATTAATAACTTTTTCTCATTTTTGGCTCATCGCTGTGGTGAAGATGAGAGGGGAAAATATCTCGAGGCCCTTAAGTCTATCCAAACCGGTGAGATTCGTATTGGAAGAAAGCGTGATGAAGTTTTTTTAATGGGAGAAGACTTACCAGAGAACACCTTACCTAACGTTCGGCCTGTGTCCGGTAACACGGATATGACAACCAGGCAGAATCTGATGCTGACCTTCAACACACCGTTTTACCCAGATGTATTAATTGCTACAAGCGTTATGGCCGAGGGGGTAGACCTCCATTTAAATTGCAGGTACATCATCCACCATGATCTCTGCTGGAACCCAAGCACTCTGGAACAGCGTACCGGCCGGGTAGATCGTATCGGCGCCAAAGTCGAGCAATGCGGTAGGCCCATACATATCTATCACCCCTATATAGCTGCTACACAGGACGAAAAAATGTACAAAGTTGTGATGGACCGGGCACGTTGGTTTAATATCCTGATGGGAGAAGACTATGAGGAGGATCTTACATCAACTGAGCGTATCGCTTGCCGCATCTCCTTGCCTGAGAGAGTGATGAATCAGTTGGCGTTTAGGCTGGATATACTTCTTTAATTTGAATATGTTAACTATTTTGACGAATTGTCTTACATCAAATTTTGACCTCATAACTCTTTTACACTTAATAACCTTTGACGCGGAAGGAAGGGCAACTCCTCATGAAAACTTTATGCTTATCGGAAATATAACTCCTTTATTATTCATAATCTGGCTTAAGTTCAAGATCCCGAAAACCGGAGTCAATATTAAAACGGAGTGGAAATTCAACATGTTCCGGAATCTGCAGTCGATATATGGACATTTTAAAGAAAGATGAGTTTGTAGTAGAACTAAATACAAATATTATGAACAAACGAAGATACAAAGTCCTTTTCTCAGAAGTAATTGGCGAAGGTCGGTCTGAAGATTACGAAGATAAATCTCTTGAATCAAAACAACTTTGGTTCTATGGATATTCTGATATTATTGCCGAATACTTAGAAACTAATAATATGCAATTCGTTTTCTTCGTAGCTGAAGAATCAAATTGGCATTATTTATTTTCTTGCGACAAAAAAGAGCCTCTTGAGATTATTAGGTCTGAATTTATAAACGTAGGCAAAAGTACACTAACTCAGTACGCCTGTTGGGACAATGACGACGACTATGATATAGAATGGACTCTTGTAATTGAACAAAGTTTCTAATCTATATTAGGTTATATATAGAAAATCAGTCATTTCATATCATAGTTGCCAGTCAATATCTGCCTCAATTCTATGAAAGTGCCCCCCCTTTAGACTAGCTCAAAAACTGGGAGGACCTCAAACCGACTAACTTTAAACACCTGAATTGTCTAGTAATTAGGGGGGTCGATACAGCTAAGAAACTGTCCGAATTTATTTGACGACGTACAAGCAGCGTACCAGACCGGTGGGATACGATGCAAAGACTTTGTAAAACTCACACCCGAGTTAATAATGTCTGTAAAAACAGAATTTTTAGTACTCTCTCATTGCAGGAATTACACCTCTCACCCCTCCAATAGGATTCTCAACATCCCCCGGATATCTTGGGATTACATGAATATGTACATGTGGAACAGTCTGCCCTGCAACTTCGCCAATATTTATTCCGATGTTGAATCCGTAGGGTTTGAATTTGTCTTCCAATAATGCTTTAACATCATTTTCATATAATCAAGAATGTTTCGGGTGTATACATCTCGAAACTTAGGAGAAAAGCCTTATCAAATGTGAATTTGATTTCCCGAACTCGAAAACCTCCAACCATGTATACAAAAGTGTAGAGCGCCCAAAAGTACATAAATAGCTGATTTACAGATACTTAGAAAATATTTAAATATTTTGTAGAATTCCTACTGAATTATTTTAATCAAATTGCTTGAAATTATACGGTAAATTGATATTTTTGTACTCTCACTACTCAAAATAATATTTCGTGAGGCGAGAATTAAGAGATACAGCGACCCTTAAAACAGGACTCTTTGCCAAACCAGAGGCGAAGGGTGACCTGGTTTATCTACAGGTCAAGCATTTTGATGAGAATGGCCTGCTTAAAACTGAGATTTACCCTGACCTCATGGAAGATAAAGTTACGGAAAAGCACCTGCTTTCAGATGGGGATATCCTGTTCGCTGCAAAAGGAACAAAAAACTTCGCAACGGTTTATGAAAATCATAACCCGCCGGCAGTTGCCTCTACGTCCTTTTTTGTGATTCGGGTGAAAGAGAAGGGATTATTGCCACAGTTCCTTGCATGGTATTTAAATCAGCCCAGCACACTGAAAAAGCTTAAAGAGCAGGCAACCGGCACCGCAATTCTTTCAATTTCCAAAGCCATGTTGGAGGATTTGGAAATCCCGGAACCTGAAAAGCGGATTCAGTATGTGATCCTCCAAATATCGGCCCTAATGAGAAGGGAAAACGAAATCCAGAACAGGCTTAGTGAGTTAAGAGAAACCAAGATCCAAAAACAAATTTTTGAACGAATAAAATGATATGTGTATGGTAATAAACATTCCTTGTCCAAGCTGCGGTTGTCAATACTGCGATGCGCAAACCAAAGCTGGCGAAAAAGTAAAAATTGAAATATGCAGATGCGATGATGGCAGCGGTGAATTTGAAGTGACCATTCAGCACCACAGCACTGGTCAGGTGGCTTATGAGAAGCACCAGTGTGCAAAAGAAGACATTGCCGGATGCCTCACCTCCCGATTTAATATTGATTTGGACTCTATGAGTCATGAATGCTTCAACTAATAAAATATGACAAAGAGAATCACCCAAAAAGACATTAATGATGCGGTTTGGAAAGCATGCGACACTTTCCGAGGAAGCATTGACCCTAGCGTTTACAAAGACTATGTGCTTACCATGCTATTCCTGAAATACCTCAGCGATGTGCATGATGATAAGATGGAGGCGTACCTAAAAAAGTACAACGGTGATATCGAACGTGCCAAACGTGCCATGCAGCATGAGCGCTTCATAATGCCGGAACACAGCCATTTTAAATATTTGTACGACCATCGCAATGAATCTAATATTGGCGAACTCATCAACATAGCATTAACTGATTTAGAAGAAGCCAACCGTGAGAAACTGTATAGCGAAGATGGGGCAGGCATTTTCCAGAACATCGACTTTAACAATAGTAAACTGGGTGAACCTAAAGACAAAAACACCCGACTAAAAAACCTGTTGCTCGATTTCAATAAGGAGGCTTTAAACTTGCGTCCTTCGCATTTGGATGGTAACGACATTATTGGTGGCGCTTATGAATTTCTGATAGCAAACTTTGCCAGTGATGCCGGTAAAAAGGCTGGAGAATTTTTCACCCCTGCCGAGGTATCTACGCTGTTAGCTAAACTCACCAAATCAAAACCTGGATCAAGAATTTGCGACCCCACCTGCGGCTCTGGTTCTTTGCTCATCAAAGCTGTTAATGAAGTGGGCTCCGATAACTTTTCTCTTTACGGACAAGAAGCTAATGGAAGTACCTGGGCATTGGCTGTGATGAATATGTTTTTGCATGGATTTGACAATGCTACTATCCGTTGGGGTGATACTATCCGCAACCCGAAGCTGAAAGAAGGTGACCAACTGATGAAATTTGATACTGTGGTAGCTAATCCTCCATTCTCTTTAGATAAATGGGGGAAAGTAGAAGATGAAGAAGAAGGGAAAACCACAATTAGTTATGAC
The DNA here is from genome assembly GCA_049661025.1 of Chitinophagaceae bacterium. Taxonomy (GTDB): domain Bacteria; phylum Bacteroidota; class Bacteroidia; order Chitinophagales; family Chitinophagaceae; genus Pollutibacter. The sequence goes on from JBASZQ010000117.1 coordinate 117,480, forward strand.
CCGGAAACGGACAAATACAACCGTTTTTGGCGTGGAGTTCCGCCTAAAAGTAAGGGAGACTGGGCGTTTATCAGCCACATGATTGAAACGTTGAACGAACAAGGTAAAGCTGGTGTGGTGGTGCCGCATGGCGTATTGTTCCGGGGTGCCAGTGAAGGGAAAATAAGGCAGAAAACAATTGAGGAAAACTTATTGGAAGCAGTAATTGGGTTACCGGCGAACTTGTTTTTTGGCACAGGCATTCCGGCTGCTATTTTGGTGTTTAACAAGCAAAAAACAAGCAACAACTTTTTATTCATTGATGCCAGCAAGCACTACGAAAGTGCCAAAAACCAAAACAAGCTGCGTGAAAGCGATATTGAACACATTGTAAACACCTACCGTGATTTTGTAGCCGGAAAATTACAGCCCGGTGTGGTGGAAGACAAGTACAGCTATGTGGCTACTGTCGAAGAAATACAGGATAACGATTTTAACTTGAACATCCCCCGCTATGTGGACACTTTTGAGGAAGAAGCTGAAGTGGATATTGCTGCGGTGCAGAAAGAGATTGATACACTGGAGGATGAACTAAAATCGGTGCAAACTGAAATTGATAACTACTTAAAAGAAATACTTAAATGAAAAATACAAAATCAATTGATTTAAGAGATATTGAGACTATCATTAAGGAAGGGGCAAAAAAAGCATATAGAGACAATTTGTTTTTAACTGGAAACTATACAGACTTTCAAAGTAGGATGATTGAAAGTTTAGTTGTTATAACAATAGCGCAAAAATTGTTGGATTGGGCTTTTACTAATAACTGCCAGATTCAGCTTGAATATCCAATAAAAGACTTTTATAATGGCGCTTTCCCTGATATCATATGGACACAACGTGAAGTTTTTGACCCAAGCAAGTTCATTAAGAGACAGAATCATAATCCTATTAAGGTGAATTGCGAAGGGATTGAAGATGTTAAGTTAAAAGAAAATAAATCAGGAAGAATAGATATCGCGATCACAACTGAACCATCTAGTGGAAAAGAAGGGGCATTTTTTATCAATCCAAAGCTAAAATCTTTAATAGGTATTGAAATAAAGGCTATAAATAAAAGTGCTTCTGACATAGAAAATGATTTCATTAGAATGGCAAATGCTGTATCACTTGAAGATCGGATATCCCCAAATGGGATACTCAGTTGCTATTGCCTTTTTTATCGAAGATTAGATAATCCCAAGCAGATAACCTCTGAAGAAGAAATTGAGGGACTAAAAGTTAAGGATCAAGAAAAGTGGACAGGTAAATTCAATGAACTTTTAAAAAGCACCCCTACTGTCAAATATGATTTAGAACCTATTGTTATTTCAGAAGGAGCGGTTGACGGACTTTCCGATTACTATCCTCCAGAAGAATTTGATGCATCAGATATTGCTGAAATGACTGGATTAGTCGTATGCTATCTTATGAAAATATACCAACATGAAGATTAAAGCAAATAACACAAAAGTGTTTTACAACACTCAAATTCCGAGTGACTGGGAAGTGATGGTTTTAGATGAAATGACTTCGCTTTGCACAAACGGGTTTGTTGGTAAGGCTAGAGAAAGCTATGATGAAACTGGGGATGGAGTATTATATATTCAGGGATACAATGTTACAGAAGGCGGTTTTAATCTAAATGGGATAAAGAAGGTAACCAAAGCATTTCATGAAAAGAATAAAAAGTCTAACCTAAAAGAGGGTGATTTACTTACTATTCAAACAGGAGACATTGGTGTTACTACAATTGTCCCAAAACATCTTGAAGGTTCTAACTGCCACGCTTTAGTAATATCAAGATTTAAAATGGCGATTGCTTCACCATTGTTTTATTGTCATTTTTTTAATTCCGTCACTGGAAGACGCATTTTAAAAACCATTGAAACTGGTTCAACAATGAAGCACTTGAATGTTGGTGATATGATTAATATCAAACTTCCTGTTCCCTCACTACCAGAACAAAAAGCAATAGCCCGAGTCCTCAGCACCTGGGATGAAGCCATCCACAAAAACGAACAAATCATTGCCCAAAAGGAAGAACGTAAAAAATGGCTGATGCAAAATTTGCTGACGGGGAAGAAAAGGTTGAATGGGTTTCAGGGGGGGTGGAAGGAAATACATTTGGGTGATATGTTCACCGAAAGAAACGAAACCAAATATTACGATTTGCCTTTACTTTCTATCGGTCAGAATGGAGTTTATCCGCAAGATGAATCAATAAAGAAAGACACATCAAATGAAGATAAGTCCAAATACAAAAGAATTTGTCCTGGCGACATTGGATACAACACAATGCGAATGTGGCAAGGAAGAAGTGCCTTGTCTGAACTAGAAGGAATTGTAAGTCCTGCATACACTGTTGTTACTCCCAAGAAGAATGCAGACTCAATTTTCTTTTCATACCTATTCAAGATGCCGAAAATGACAAATCTATTTTGGCGTAAATCACAAGGTTTAGTCGATGATACTTTGAATTGCAAATTCAAGGATTTCAGTATAGTGAAAACAATGTTGCCGCCAACAAAAGAAGAACAATCCGCTATTGCCCAGATGCTACAATCAGCAGATAAGGAAATCAGCTTACTTAAAGCCAAAGCAGAGAAGTTCAGGGAACAGAAAAAGGGGTTGATGCAGGTGTTGTTGACGGGGAAGGTAAGAGTTAAAGTATAAATCAATATAGCTCATGGCAAAAAATCAATTTAGTCCACTTGACAAGCTTCCTAATGAAGAGGATTTAAAATATATGGTAGGAAATTTCGAATACAGGAGGCTAGACAATCATGAATTGCCAGCGCCAATTACCAGTAATGGATTGGTAGAAAAGTGCAACAGTTTCATTAGGGCCGCATCTGGTAGCAGTGTGGGAATGCTTTATAATTTTGTAGGTCTCAGGCCTGACAAGGGTGGAGTGATTGATGAGAATCCTTTTGTTCTCTACTACGACTATAACGATCCTTCGAAAAACTTCGGTGGAATTATTCATCATGGAAATTGGCCTGACAGAACTTACCCTCTTGAGTCATGGCAACTTGCCGCCATTAGTGGCAGTAGCATGGCTGGGAGCTTTACATACAAATCAGTCCCTTCAGGTAGTTCCGGTTAGCTTGAGGATTTGAGGACAAATGGTGTTTTGGAAGGTACTTCAGAACAATTTACCATACTATTTAAAAATAAACCATAATAAGTGAAGAAAACAATTGGACTACAAATTAAGGGAGGTGAAGCAATATTGGTCGTTTTAAAAATGCAAGATGATGGAACTGTCATTCAGACTAATGAATGTGCCCGCTTTAGTATTGAAGATCATACAAAGCCTGAACAGGTTAGGCAGTTTCGTAATCAAATTAATTCCGCTTTTGATTCAATAAGACCGGATAGCATAGCAATTGTAGCACGAAATGCAAATGGAAAAGGTGAAATGGCGCCTTCACCCTTGTCTTTCAAATTGGAAGGCATAATACAATTATATGAAGATATCCCAGTAACCCTTGTTTGGAAACAAACCCTGAGCGCATTCTATAAAAAGAAAACAAAATCAATAGCACCTAAGCATAAGTATCAGCAGGATGCTTTTGATGTAGCTTACTATCAAATCAGAAAGTAATGGTAAACGTAGACGTAGATTTAAACGATGACGTTGTAGTTGAAACAATCCGGAATTTTGTCAGGACGAACCCGGATATTGAAGTATATCGATATATCAGGCGTGGTTTAAATGGTGATGTTTACTTTGGCAGAAGGATTAAGATGGGGGATGAAGTTGTCCTCAAATTTTATTGGTCACATCCGAAATATGACGAAGCTGAAGAAGCGGTTATTTTAAGACAAATTGATCATGAGAACATTCTTAAAATATTTGATCTGCGTTTCGTTCCCAAAAACTTTGCGTATTTCCTGAGTCCTAGAATTTCAGGGGGGGACTTACAAGGCATTATAGATGCACAGAAAATTAGCTCTAAACAAGCACTTGATATTGTTGCAGGTATATTGTCTGGGCTAACTGAATTGCATTCAAAGCATCGACTTGTTCATCGTGATTTGAAGCCAGGTAATATTTTATATGATTTGGAAACTGGAAAGCCAATTATAGCAGACCTTGGGGCTGTAAAAGCTGTACATGATGCGCATGATTATGTTACAGCATCAAAATCGGATTTATATTATTTGCCCCCTGAGTCATTTAAGGCAAATAGATTTTACTATCAATCAGACATTTATCAAGTAGGCATAATTGCTTACCAGTTGCTCGGTGGTAATTATCCAATTAATGATCCAAATAAATGGTTGACAGAAAAGCAAATTCAGAAACTTGAGTCTATTCGAAATCATTCTGACAGGCACAAATTGTTTGAAACATACATTGGCAAGAGAATCCTGAACGGTACAATCCTCGATACTAATACTTTGCCGATTTATTTGGATAATGTTTTCAAACGATTAATTTCAAAGGCTGTTCATAAAGACCCAGACCAGAGATATCAGCAACCGTATACTTTTCTAAAAGCTGTACACGGTTTATTGCGCTCTCAGCCCGATTTTCTTCAAGAGCCAGACAGGTTAATCATCACTCATGATGACGGTAAAAAGCATCAAATATATCAAGACCTAAGGGGTCATTTGGTTGTTGAAAAATGTTTAGTTGGTAAGCCATGGAGGAGAGTCAATGGTCATGATGGAGATATTAAAAAGGCTTTAGGTATTGTAAAACAATAGAATTTAGTTTATGGAAACTCCAAGTTTCAAAGAAGACCATATTAGCCAGATTCCGGCATTGCAAATGTTGGTCAATTTAGGATATACCTATTTAAGTCCGGCTGAGGCAGATAGGCAAAGAGGCAGCAAAACCACCAATGTATTGTTAGAAGATGTGCTACGAAAGCAATTAAAAGAAATTAACAGTATTCGGGTGAGTGCTACTAAAACCGGCATTTTTACAGATGAAAATATTGAGCGGGGCATATTAGCTTTGAAGAATCTTCCTATGAATGAAGGTTACATCGCTGCCAGTGAAAAAGCATATAACCTACTCACCCTGGGACAAGCATTGGAGCAAAGTGTTGATGGTAACAAAAAGAGTTTCACCCTGCAATACATAGATTGGAAAAACATCAGCAATAATGTGTTCCAAGTTACTGAGGAATTCAGTGTAATGCGGAGTACGAGCAACGAACATTACAGGCCAGATCTGGTGCTATTCGTGAATGGTATTCCACTTTGCGTTATCGAGTGCAAACGCCCTGATATGAAAGAGCCTTTGAAACAGGCTATTAGTCAGCATTTACGTAATCAGCAGGAAGATGGAATAAGAAGCCTTTATGTTTATTCACAACTTACTTTAAGTATCGCCACACTGGAGGCTGCCTATGCAACTAATGCCACACCTGAAAAGTTTTGGGCCAAGTGGCAGGAGAAGTTCAGTAGCAATATAGAAGAACGGAACTACACAAGCAAATTACTAGAGCTTAAAAACCAAAAACTCACAGCGTCAGTAAAAGAGCAATTATTCTCTGAACGTTTTAAATATGTTAGACAATACTTTGATGCTTTAGGACAGGAAGAAATCCTGCCAACAGAACAAGATCATTATCTTTTTGGTTTATGTCGTCCGAAAAGATTAATGGACATCATTTTCAATTTCGTTCTGTTCGACAATGGCGAAAAGAAGATAGCCCGTTATCAACAGTATTTCGCCATCAAAAAATCCATGCAGCGCATAAGGCAAATTGAAAACGGCAGACGAAAAGGTGGTGTAATATGGCATACACAGGGAAGTGGAAAATCTCTGACAATGGTAATGTTAGCCCAAGCTATTGCTATGGAGCCGAGTATAAAGAACCCAAAAATTGTTCTAGTAACGGATAGAACCGATTTGGATAATCAGATTACCAGCACATTTCGCAAGTGTGGCAAGTTTGTTGATAATGCTACCACCGGACAACGATTAGTGGAGCTATTGGAAAGCAAGAGCGATGCAGTGGTTACCACAATAATCAATAAGTTCAACGCTGCTGTAAAAAAAATCAGCAAGCCCTTAGAGAGTCACGACATTTTTGTACTAGTGGATGAAGGCCACCGAACTCAGCATGGCATTTTTAATATTGACATGCAAAAAACCCTGCCGAATGCCTGCTTTGTTGCAATGACCGGCACTCCTCTTTTTAAAAAGGATAAAAGCACAGCAGCCAAATTTGGTGGTATTATTGATGCTTACACAGTTGATCAGGCAGTAAGCGACAAAGCTGTTGTGCCGCTTCTTTATGAAGGAAGATTAGCATTGCAGGATGTAAACGCCAGTCCAATAGACACCTTTTTTGGCATGGTATCCGAACCGCTGACCGATTACCAGAAGGCAGATATAAAAAAGAAATTTGCCCGCTACGATCACATGAATTCAGCTGAGCAGAAGATGCGAATGATCGCCTGGGATATCAGCTATCATTTCCGTGACAATTGGCAAGGAAGGACGCCATTTAAAGGCCAGTTGGTTTGCGATAAGAAGGTAAATGCCATCAAGTACAAAGAATACTTGGACGAAATAGGTATTGTAAGCAGCGAAGTGTTGATCTCATCCATAGACGAACGTGAAGGGGAAGAAAGCGCCTATGAAAAGTCAACTCAAAAGGAAAATCAATTTTGGAAAAGGATGATGGATGAACATGGCAATGCTAAAAGCTATGAAAAGAACATCATCAACAGGTTTAAAAATCAAAAAGACCCTGAGATTATCATTGTAGTTGATAAACTACTGACTGGATTTGATGAGCCCAAGAATACAGTACTCTATCTTACTCGAAATTTACAAAGCCATAAGCTGCTTCAAGCAATAGCTAGGGTAAACCGGATATATCCTGATAAGGAATTCGGTTATATCATCGATTACTATGGTGTAATTGAGAATCTGGATGATGCCTTACAGATGTACTCTTCTTTTGAGGATTTTGACGAAGAAGATTTGGCAGGCACACTAACTAATATTTCTGATGAAATTAAAAAGCTGCCCCAAAAGCATTCAGACCTATGGGACATTTTTAAGACCATAGCCAATAAGCGTGATGCAGAAGCATATCAGCAACTGCTGAAAGATGAAGCAATACGGGTTTTGTTTTACGACAAGCTTGCAGCCTTTGCTAAAAGTTTGAAACTGGCATTGTCTTCTATTCAATTCCATAAAGACGTTGATGAAAAGACCATAAACCGTTACAAAGAAGATTTGACCATGTTCCTGAAACTTCGTTTCGCGGTTGTAGAAAGGTATAGTGATGAAATCGATTATAAGCAATATGAAGGTCAAATTCAAAAGCTGATTGATACACACATCACTACTGAGAAGATAGAAACTATCACAGAACTTGTGAATATTTTTGACAAGGACAAGTTTCAGCAAGAGGTAGAGAATACAACAGGGAAAGCAGCTAAGGCAGATAAAATTGCCAGTAGAACTGCTAAGCATATCACAGAAAAAATGGATGAAGACCCTGCCTTTTATAAAAAGTTTTCCCAGATGCTGAAAGAGGTGATTGCAGATTATGAAGCCAAGCGTATCAATGAAGCTCAATACCTGTCTAAGGTTCAGGATATAATGAATAATGTATTGGCACGGACTGATGATGATGTTCCTGATAAATTAAGGGACAAGGATGTAGCCAAAGCATTTTATGGCTTAACGGCAGAAGCACTTACAGATAAATTCCAAGATAATATTGCTCGTAAAGAAGTATTAGCACAAACAGCATTAGAGATTGACGATCTTATTCAAAAGTCAGTTTTGGATAATGGGAAACCCATTATAGACTGGCAATATAAAAAAAACATCACCGGAAAATTGCTGATTGAGATAGGCGACTATTTGATTGATGAAGTGAGAGACAAGTACAATATTGAATTAACTTTTAAGGAAATGGATAAGATAGCTGAAGATTGTATTGAAGTGGCCAAAATCAGATACAAGTGATGAACGAAGAAGTACAATTTGGGAGCAAGACCATTGCATTTCGGTTAGAGTATTCTGTCCGAAGGTCGCTGGGTATTACTGTAACACCCGAAATGGAAGTGTTGGTAAAAGCTCCAATTAATACCTCTATTGAAAAAGTGAAAGGTAAAGTAAAAGGTAAAGCTGCTTGGATTATCAAACAGCTAAGTTTCTTTCTTTCCTTCCAACCCAAAACACCGGCAAGAAAGTATGTAAGCGGGGAGACACATCTTTATCTTGGAAGGCAATACCGTTTGCATGTTGAGTTAGGTACTGAGGAATCAGTGAGATTGAAGGGGAAATTCATTCAGGTTAATGCAAAAAATAAGGCAAACGTGAAGGGTTTGCTCAAGGAGTGGTATTTACAACACGCACAAAGTAAGTTTAAGGCAATTGCACAGCCGTTGATTGAAACATTTAAAAAGCATAAAGTCGAGCCCAGTTCAATTGTTTTGCGTGAAATGCCAACAAGGTGGGGAAGTTGTACCCCAAAGGGGAAGATTATTTTAAACCCGGAGTTAATTAAGGCGCCGAAAGGTTGTATTGATTATGTGATCATTCATGAACTCTGTCATCTGGTCTATCATGAGCATACCCAAAGGTTTTTTGACCTTCAAACAGAACATATGAGGGATTGGGAAAAGTGGAAGGAAAGGCTCGAAAGGCTGCTTGCGTGAGAAAGTAGTAAAAAAGGCGAACAATGCTGTCCGCCTTTCTGTGGTGTGGGGCGGGATCGAACCGCCGACACATGGATTTTCAGTCCATTGCTCTACCGACTGAGCTACCGCACCATCTATCCCCGGTCCTGCCGGAAATCCCCTAAAGGGGCTGCAAATATAAACATTTCCACCGATTCCCCTCAAAATCTCCCCATTTTTTGCACGGCGGCATAAAAAATCAGCCGGATGAAAATGCCGGTATCCATCGTCCCAACCAAGTGTGGAGCGCGCCTCCTCCAATAAGCCGCTAAAAAAGTTATCTTGGCTATGTATGCATTCCGGCGGGATGAACCGCGTATAAAACCTATTGCCCCCATGCAGAAAGTTAAACTGGTCATTGCCGCTATCATCTTATGTCACACCGGCTTACATGCACAGGTTTCCCAGGAAACCATCGCGGGGCTAAGGGCCGCCTATGTGCAGGAAACCAATGATAGTGCAAAAATGTACCTGGCAGGGCAACTGGCAAATGGCTACCGGTTTTCAAAAGTGGATTCTGCCAACTATTACAATGACCTGGCCCGGGAGCTTGCCGTGAAACAAGGCCTTGGGAAAGCTGAGGCAGAACTGTTGTCCTTGAAAAGTGCCATCGTGCTGGAAGAGGGGAAACTGCCCGAAGCCCTCCAGTATGGATTTGAAGCATTAGAGCTTGCAGAAAAAGTGGATTATGTACACATCGTTGGCCTTACCCTAAACCGCATCGGTAATGTATACATGGAACTGGAAGATTACCGCAAAGCACTGGACTACTACCAACAGTCGGCAGCCATCTTTAAAAAAAGAAAAGAACTGCTTTACTATAATGAGATGTCCAACATCGGCCATATCTATGAGCGCCTCGGCAAGGTCAACATCGTGCAGCAAGACATCGCCCACGTGCTCCTTAACCTCATCAACAATGCTTTCTACGCTGTCAATGAAAAACGAAAGCTCGGCATCCTTGGCTACGAGCCATCGGTCCATATCTCTACCTGCCGGCATAACAGCGAGGTAAGGATTGAAGTGAAAGACAACGGCAGCGGTGTCCCATCGGCCCATATCAAAAAGATCTTCCAGCCTTTCTTTACAACCAAGCCTACGGGGCAGGGAACAGGGTTGGGGTTGTCTTTGAGTTATGACATCGTCAAAGCGCATGGCGGGGAGTTGAGGGTGGAGAGCGTGGAGGGGGAAGGATCGGTGTTTACAATAGTGATACCGGAATGAGAAATAACGATTAACAATAAGCCTTATGAGGATTGTCTTTATAGTACTCTGTCTTTTTATGTGGAAACTGCCCGGCTATTCCCAGAGCATCCTGGACGCTGAAGATTTTTTAAAGATCGACAGTATAAAACAAAGACTGTCTGCCACAACGGAAGACACCGGCAGGATCATCATCATGGCCAGGCTGTCAACCCTCTATCGCACAGAACCGGATTCATCAGATAAATATGGCCTGCAGGCATTAGGGCTTGCAAAAAAAATCGGCTTTGCAAAAGGTGAAGCACTGGCCTTGGATGCACTGGGAAACCAATACAGACTGGAAGGCGATTTCCCCAAAGCTTTAAAGACATTGTTGCAGGCACTACAGCTTGCAGAGCAGGTGGGAGATCCTGACGTTACCGCTAAATGCCTTACCAGTATCGGCATCATCTACTCGCAACTGAATGACAACCCTCGGGCAGTATCCTACTTCAAGAGGGCAAGAGCGGAGTATTGGAGTATAGGCGACCAGAAAAACATCTGCCAGCTTGAAGCAAACATCAGCCGGATCTTCAGAAGAAATGGTCAACTCGATAGCGCCACCGTCCACATCGCCAAGGCTACTGAATACCTGAAACAAAACAGCTCCAATTCAATTGTCTCCTGGATCCTGATGGAAGCGGGGGCCGTTAGCTTCGATCTGGGAAATCATGAAGCCGCTTTCAACTACCTCCATCAAAGCGTGGTCATCAATGAACAAAACCAAGACCATTTCTATGGCACTTTCGCTTTTAATTTTCTGGCCGGATTTCACAGGAACCTGAACAACCGGGACTCTACCATCCACTATGCAAGAAGGGGATTGGCCGAAGCACAACAGATCAAATTCAAATACGGCGCATTGGAGGCCAGTACCTTGCTGGCACAACAGAATGAAGGCATCAACGTCAATGAAGCCTTGCACTATTATAAATTGTCAAAAGCCATAGGCGATGAACTATATGGCCCCGCGATTGTCCAGGACCTGCAGAAGATCCTTCTGGAGGAGCAGGAACGGATCCGGCTGGCAGAAGAGGCAAAGATCGCAGAACGTAACAGGCTAAAACAATATGGACTGCTTGCCGGACTTGCCGTGTCGCTGCTGATCGCTGTTATACTGTTTCGAAACTACAAACAACAAAAGCGATCAAATGCCGTGCTCACCAAAACACTTTCAGAACTCAAAGCCGCACAGGCGCAGCTGATCCAGTCGGAGAAGATGGCCTCACTTGGTGAACTCACCGCAGGCATTGCGCACGAGATCCAGAACCCGCTCAACTTCGTGAACAATTTTTCAGAAGTGAACAGCGAGTTGATCACGGAACTGGAGGAAGCTGCCAACACAGGAAACCTGGATGAAGTAAAAGCCATCGCTCAGGACCTGAAAGCAAATGAAGATAAAATAAGGCATCACGGAAAGCGTGCAGATTCCATCGTGAAGGGAATGCTGCAGCACAGCCAAAAGGGATCGGGGGAGAAAGAGCTTATAGATATTAATGTGCTGGCGGACGAATATTTTCGGCTGGCGTATCATGGACTCCGTGCCAAGGATAACACCATGAACGCGAATATGGAAACAAACCTGGATGAAAGCATCGGAAAGGTCCAGCTGGTACAACAAGACATCAGCAGGGTGCTGCTCAACCTTTATAACAATGCCTTCTATGCCGTAGCAGAACGCTTTAAGAAAGAAGGCTCTTCCTTTAAGCCACTCGTTACACTCACCACTGCACGAACCGGGAACAATATCAACATCACCGTTTCAGACAACGGATCCGGCATTCCCGAGCAGATCAAACACAAGATCTTCCAGCCTTTCTTCACCACCAAGCCTACGGGCCTGGGCACCGGTCTCGGGCTGTCGCTTTCATACGATATCGTAAAGGCGCATGGAGGAACTCTTGAAGTGGAGAGTATAGAAGGCGTTGGTACAAGTTTTACTTTGCGTCTGCCATCCATGTAAAAAATAGCTGGCCTTGCAGCAAGTAGCTTCTATAAGGCACAGACAGTCAGTTTGTTAGTTCGCAGGGCGCAGTTCGCAAGTTCGCAGTGCAGGAAACAGGTCAGGGTGTAAGCGCCTAGCTTCGCACTTCTCCCTTCACCTTCTCCCTTTCCCATCATCACAATCGCTATACGAAACCCACTCATTTCCCGTTATTAAGAACAGAATTCGCCCAATGGCAGGGAACCGTCGGTGAACAGGCTTGTGGCTACCAGCGCGTCTTTCTAGCTTTGTTTCATCATCCAAATCCAATGAAGACAATCCTTGCATCTACCCTTTCCCTAACACTTGCCCTCGGCACCATGGCCCAGGATAAACTGGAACTGATCCAGAAAAATACCTGGCCCATCAGCTCCATTAACCTGAAGGATACTACTGATGCCGACCTTGATCACCTGGCTGAAGCCATCGGTGACAGCCGCATTGTTATGCTCGGCGGTATGGACAATAACGATGGCGAAACCATCCGCGCCAAAGCCCGCATCGTGCGATACCTGCACCAGCGTCTGGGTTTCAGCGTCTTAGCCATGCCTTCTGATTTCTACGGTACCAATATGCTCTGGGATACCAAGCGCCACGGGGATTCTGCCCTGATCGCGGTTCCGGAGTCCATCACCACCACAGAAGAGTTTGGCGCGCTGAAAGACTATATCTCTGCGAACTCTCGCGGTGGTCGCCAACTGGAAATCACCGGCTATGATATTGAATCCAGCTTCAAACCTGGTGTGGTTCATTTTTCTTTGAAGGTAAACACACTCTTTAAAGACCTCGGATACAAGACTAACGATCCCGCATACACGCACTATGTGAATACGCTGTTGAGAGCACTTGATCCCGAAGCCGTGAAGAAAATGGAAGACACCACTTTCGGTTACCTGAAGTATTTCACCAAACAGATCATTGAAGACATTAATAAAAACCAGAAAGCAGATCGTTTCGGTTTCTGGTCACAAACCCTGCGCAACTATCTCGGCAATGCATACATGAACTGGCAACTGCGGGATGACATCGGTACACCCAATACTACCATCCGTGACCGACAGAAGGCCGCAAATCTTTTGTGGATTGCTGACCAAAAATATGCTTCGCGCAAAATCATTGTGTGGGCCGATAACCAGAACATCACCCGCAACAATGAAACCATTGAACTGGTGGTGAACAGGCCGCAGCGTAAAGTGCAGACCGTTAACATGGCCACTGAACTTTCTCGTGTATACGGTGCCGATATCTTCACCATCGGCTTCACTTCACTGGAAGGAAAAATCTTCGATAAAAATATTGCCGCGGATTCAATTGAGATCAAAGAGACCGGCAGGAATGATTGGTTCACCAACACCCTCAACACCGCAGGTTTTGTATATGCGTTCACTGATTTCCGCACCATCGGCGCACATGAAAACACGGATTCATATTTCACGATGCGCGCATGGAACTATCATACCGAAATGAAGGGCGATTGGTTCCGCGTGTTTGATGGTATGTTCTACCTGAAGACAAATAAAACAGCAACGGCGAAGGTGAGTTATGATTATGTGCCGATGGAAAACGGGAAACCCGTTGAGGTTAGGGGAGCTGTTGCTACTAATAACCAGGACTGATTGGTTTTGCAAGGGAGAAGATAAAGGGAGAAGTGCGAAGTTCAGAAAGTGCCAAATGCCCTATGCCTAATGACTATCTCGACACTCATATATTGATTGGTCCCGGTTTCTACCGGGATCTTTTTTTTACCTTTATGCCATGCGAAAAATTGGACTGGTTGGCGGCATTAGCTGGATCTCTACGGTAGATTATTATTCCCATATCAATAAAGGTGTTAATGAGCGGTTGGGGGGAATGGAGTTTGCGGAATGTATCATCTACTCTGTGAACTACGGTCCCATTCAAAAAAATAATGCAGCTAATGATTGGGATGCTACTTATGCAACCATACATAGAGCCTGTATGCATTTGGTGAACGCCGGTGCGGAAGCCATTCTCCTATGTGCCAATACCATGCATCTGATTGCAGATAGGCTGCAGTCTACCTTACCTGTTCCCATCATTCATATCGCCGAAGTGACGGCCAAAGCCATCCAGGCCCAGGGCGTTAGCAAAGTAGCGCTGCTCGGCACGCGGTTCACGATGGAGAAGGATTTCTTTAAAGATAAACTTGCTGCGCTGGGTATTGAGGCCATCATCCCAAACGAAGCGGACCGGATCTTCATTCACCAGACCATCAATGAAGAGTTGGGCAAGGGCATCGTGACGCCGGAAACCAAGACCCGCTACCTCGCCATTAGTAATGAGTTGGTCAGCCAGGGCGCCGGCGGCGTGATCCTCGGCTGCACCGAGATTCCGCTGGTGATCAAACCGGGTGAACTGCCAGTCCCGATTTTTGATACCGCGTTGATTCACTCGGAGGCTGCCGTGCGGTTTATGTTACAGTGAATCTTTTTTGCAAGGGAGAAGATGAAGGAAGAATTGCGAAGAGGCTTCCCGAAGTTTTTCTTGCCTTGTCGTATTATTGACGTAATTCCCGGTTATCTGTCGTGATTATGACGTAAATCCAAGTGGGTTGTCGCCAAAAATTCTTTATTCTGTCGTGAAACAGTCGGTGTGTCGCAATTATGCGCTAACCAGGATTACGCCGGAGGGTAGAGGCGGTGATTGCAGATATGCCTCAATTTTAGGTACCAAAGGTTTCAACGCTTCGAGTGTATTTGTAGATGCGTTTAGTACAAAAACTGCTAAAGAATACTTCAAGAAATTCTGTTGATGCTGCATGTTTTTGTCGAATGTGAGTAAGGCATCATACTGATCAACTAGCATCCGCGAAAGCAATTCGCCATTTTTAATACCGTTCCACTGCTTTTCTTTGACAGTATAGACTTCGTGAGAAGGAAAGAGAAGTTTCAATCTTTTGGGGAGATTTTCATCAAGCAGCAGTTTCATACAGCTTCTCAAGGTCCTTTGAATTCAGAATTTTGTTAGCTATTTCAAGAAGTGCTACGGCTTGCTCTTTCGTAACGCTAGGAAAATCATCCAGAAATTCGTCTAGAGGAACGCCGGACTCCAGGTGGTCAAATAGCGTTTCAATAGGTACTCTTGTACCAGCAAAAACGGGTATACCGCCTAAAACCTCAGGGTTTTTTGATATGATGCTTCTAATGTCCACTATCTAAAGGTACACATAGATAAAGAGATGTCAAAGCACCGGTCTTCGCACTTCTCCCTTCATCTTCTCACTTTAACAAGAGCCTGTAACTTTCTACAGCGCAGATCGTCTATATTTAAGACACAACCAACCGCAATGCTCAAAAACTACCTGCTCGTTGCCCTCCGCAGCCTGCGCCGGAACAAAACCTACGCCTTCATCAATATCATTGGGCTCACCCTGGGCATCACCGCCTGCCTGCTGATTGGATTGTATATCTGGCAGGAGACCCACTACGACAAATTCCACGACAACGCGAACCGCATTGTGCGGGTAACGATGGAATATGGCGAGGGATCGGAAAAACAGGAAGCCGCAGTTACGGGGACCAAAGTAGGTCCGGAGTTCGCGCGGAAGTTTCCGGCGGTGGAAGCATTCACCAGAACCATGAAGGGCATCCGCGTGCTGGCCAATGGCGAGAAAAAATTCACCGAGCGGAATGTGCTCTTCGCAGACTCTTCCTTCTTCCGGATCTTCTCCTTCAAATTAATAGAAGGTGATCCCGCCACCTGCCTGAGCAAGCCAGATCAGATTGTTATCTCGGAAGCCATCGCTAAAAAATATTTCGGCTCCACCAATGTCCTGGGCAAAACGCTGCGGCTGTCAGACAAGCAGGATTTTACCATCAGTGGAATCACCGCAGAAATCCCGGGAAACTCACAAATTGATTTCAACATCGTTGTGCCCTTCATGACCCTCGGCGCGGCCAAACAGGAAGAGCAATGGTTTACAGCCAATTATGTCACTTACCTCCTCCTGCAAAATGCGGAGCAGATCAAACCACTTCAATCACAAATAACCAATTACCTGAAAGAAGTGTCCGCATCCGTCTTCTCTAACGGTGAAGGCTACCTGACGCACAAGCTGGAGCCGCTCACGCGTGTGCATCTGTATTCCAAACTGGATGGACTGGAACCTAGCGGCAGCATCACCTATATCTATGTGCTGGGTATCATCGCCTTACTCATCCTCTTCATCGCCGGCGTGAACTATGCCAACCTCGCCACGGCTATGTCCGCCACCCGCGGCACCGAAGTAGGCATCAGGAAAGTACTCGGTGCAAATCAACGCCAACTGCGTACACGCTTCCTGGGCGAGTCATTCATCCTCACTCTCATCAGTCTTTTACTTGGCATCATTGCCACTGTCATCATATTGCCCTCATTCAACAACATCGCCGGATCAATGATCACATTCCGCGATCTCTTTTCTCCGCAGTCCATCCTCTTCATGCTTATACTGGTGCTGAGTATCAGCCTCTTGGCAGGCGCATATCCTGCGTTCATCCTCTCCGGAAATAAAATGAACGAAGTACTAAAATCTGGCATTCGCATCAGCGCCTCCGGCGGCATCTTGCGGAAAGGAATGATTGTACTTCAATTTGTTATCGCTGTGTTTTTGATTGTGGCCACCATCATTGTGACCTCCCAACTAAATTATATTCAAAATAAAGAGCTGGGTTATGATAAGGAGAGCGTGATGATCCTTCCGGCCGACTTCCGCAGGCCTGCGGGATTTGAAGAAATGAAAACAGCGCTGCTACAAATCCCCGGAATCAATTCAGTTACAGGGGCCTATGAGAGTCCGAGCTTCGTGCAGTGGTCCGATGGCCTTCATGCCAACACCACCATGGGTGAAAAAAATATTTCGATTAACGCGATTCCTGCGGAGCTTGATTTTACCAAAACCCTGAACATGCAGTTGCTCGCAGGCAGGGATTTCATCAAGGCAGATCTCCTGGAGATGGATACTTCCAACAACGGCGCCAACTACAAAGCCAGTTTCATCCTCAATGAATCTGCTGCAAAGGCCATGGGCTGGAGTCCTGAGCAGGCTATCGGAAAAACCGTAGACCGCGGCGTCTCCGGAACGGTGAAAGGTGTGGTGAAAGATTTTCATTTCGCGTCCCTGCATCAGCCGATCGGTCCGCTGGTGATCTTTCTCGATCCCAGTATGGTGCAGCAGGTTTTTGTGAAGGTGAACCGCGCGGCCCTTCCGCAGACCATTGCGGCCATGGAGAAAGCCTGGAAGGCGAGAATCCAGCACCGGCCCTTTGATTATAGATTCCTGGACGAGGATTTTGCTGAGCTCTATGTGACAGAACAAAAAACGGCGCAGGTATTTTCTTTGTTTGCAGGTATGGCCATCCTGTTGGCCTGCCTCGGTTTGTTTGCCCTCTCCGCTTTTGTGACGGTGCAGCGCACCAAAGAGATCGGCATCCGTAAAGTGCTGGGTGCCACCCGCGCGCAGATTGTGATGCTGATGTCAAAAGAGTTCCTTGTGTTGGTATCGATAGGCATGTTAATTGCAATGCCACTGGCCTGGTGGGCGGGGCGTGAGTGGCTGAATGATTTTGCGTACCGCACCAATATAAGTGCCTGGATGTTTTTGCTTGCGGCCGTGGTGGCAACCTTCATCGCATTCGTTTCCGTTGCGCTACAATCTGCGAGAGCAGCGGGGGCCAATCCTGTTAGCAGTCTTAAGAGCTAGTGTATAGCGCAAGGGAGAAGAAGAAGGGAGAAGTGCGAAGAGCGGCTTCGTACTTCT
This sequence comes from Chitinophagaceae bacterium, assembly GCA_049661025.1. Lineage (GTDB taxonomy): Bacteria > Bacteroidota > Bacteroidia > Chitinophagales > Chitinophagaceae > Pollutibacter. The sequence continues at coordinate 135,155 of JBASZQ010000117.1, forward strand.
CCCTTTATCTTCTCCCTTTCCTATACTGCCCTAAAATAGCTATCTTAAGGAATGCTCTTCCCTTTAAAACATTTAGCATTCACGTGCATCCTTATCATCTGCTGTCTATTCACACAGGCACAACCCCTCGAGTATGATCAGCGGGTGGTTGACAGCATTATGAAGGCACTGCCCACGGCCAAAGATGATTCCAACAAAGTAACGGGAATGCTGATGCTCTCAGCCATGAACCTGCAACGATTTGATTCTGCAGGGGTGATGGATTGGGCAAACAAGGCAAGAGCAGTTTCTGAAAAAACAGGTTACTCGCTGGGTGTGCTGATGGCCATCGGTCAAAAAGCTTTCTACCACTCCATCACTAGCAACTGGCCCGTTGCCTTGCAGGAGATCAACGAAGCAATGCGTTTGAGTACAGGTAAAGACAGTTCCTTCAAGAAATTTTTATATAACCTGCGTGTCATAGTCAGCAATACCCGTGAAGATTATCAGGACGCGAAATATTGGGCGATGTTGTCACTCCATGATCCTGACTTCGGCAAACAGGGTGTAATGAGCCGATGGCCCACTTACATGCAGCTGGGTATTATTTATGACAATCTCAACATGACAGACTCTGCTGCCTACTATGGTGAAAAGTGCAGAGAGATCATGAAACTGGCAAGCTTCCGGGATCTGGAACTGAACACCTGGCTGATCCTGGGTAGTGTGGCATTAAAAAGAAAAAACTATCCGGAAGCCCTGGCGGCATTCCGGCAATTTCCCGAACTGGCACTGGGCACAGCAAAGACGTTTAGCGCCATGGGTGTAAAAGACTCCGCAGAATACTATGGGAAACTGGCCTTAGAAAAAGGCAAGGCCGCAGGCATTCCGCAAACCATCATGGCTGCAACGGGTTTCCTGTCTGCACTCTATGAGAAAGACAATCCGGTCTTAAGTCTTGCCTATCAAAAAGAATATGCAGCAACCCGGGATCAGATGTTCAATGCAGAAAAGATCAAGACGATTGAGGCTTTGCAGCTAACGGAACAACAATCCATTTTTGACGCACAACAAAAAGAAGCGAAAGCCCGGAACCGCCTGATCCAGTTGTCGCTCCTTGGCCTTGCCGCATTGTTGCTGATCTCGGCCCTCTTCTTATACCGCGTCAGCGCCGTGCGAAAATCCAACAATGAGAAGCTGACCAAAGCCTACGATGAATTAAAACAAACCCAACAAAAACTCATTCACGCGGAAAAGATGGCTTCATTGGGCGAGCTCACTGCGGGCATTGCACATGAGATCCAGAACCCGCTGAATTTCGTCAACAATTTTGCTGACTTAAATACGGAGCTGATCGCGGAAATGCAGGACAACAAGAAAGAAACTTCCGCTGAACTACAAGAATTACGGTCCAACACAGAAAAGATTGTTCACCATGGCAAACGTGCTGAAGCCATTGTGAAATCCATGTTACAACACAGCAATATCCGGTCAGGTGTTCTGAGTGAAGTACAATTGAACACGCTTTTGAATGATGCGCTTAAGAAACTGCAACAAGCCTATCAACAAGATATTAATGAGGGGCATATTGAAGTGATAACGCAATTTGATCCATCGCTGCCTGTGTTAAAACTCACACCGCAGGAGATCTCCGCAGCAATGACAAATGTATTGAACAATGCCTTCCAGGCAGTAGCAGAGAAGATCAGGACCAGTCCCTCACCGTACCAGGGAAAAGTGCAGGTGGCCACAGAATACACTGATAAATTTGTAACGCTCAGCATCACTGACAATGGAACCGGCATTGCACCGCAGCATCTCTCCAAAATCTTTCAGCCATTCTTTACCACAAAACCTACCGGTCAAGGTACGGGCCTGGGCCTTTCCCTTGCCTATGACATTGTTAAGTCGTATGGCGGTGAAATTAATGTTATGTCTTCTGTTGAACGGGAGACGAAGTTCACGGTAGTGTTACCTATCGCATAAATTTTTACTATCTTAAACCATGATCTTCATCAAGCGCCTGATCCTGTTTGTTTTGGCGGTGGCCCTGTCTTCAGAATTGTCTGCCCAGGCAGCATTCAGGCCATTCAAAGTGACGCATTGGGACTCCAGAACGGGATTGCCCAACGATATCTCGTTGAATCTTTACCAATCCAGGGAAGGCTTTATCTGGCTTTCGGGTTACTCAGGTCTCATCAGATTTGATGGGGTTGAGTTTGCAACATTTAATTCAAGAACAGACACAGCATTTAAGTCCGATGGAATTACATCGGTGATCTACCAAACACCGGATAGCGCACTGTGGGTGCCCACACCAGGGAGTGGACTGATCAGGATAAAAAATGGCAAGACGCAACGTTTTTTAACCCACCTGAATAATCTTTCCCTTTTAGGTGTGACTGACGATGGAGATCTCGCGATCGTAGTTGGACCAAGGATTCGCAGTTTTCATCTGCTCAACTATAAAACACTGGATACTGCTTTCATTAGTACACGCCAGTCAGACAGTATTATTCAAATTTGGAAATCAAAACAGTCGATGACTTGGGTTGATCCAATTGGATCGGTATTGTTATTGGGTTTGACCAATATTCGTTTTGAACAGGGGTCAATTGAAGTTCGTGGAGATACGATGATGAAAAACGGCAATTCATTTCTGCAGGATTCCAAAAAAAGACTTTGGGTGGGCAGTGATCTCGGCGTATTCCTTTGGCAAAATGGAAAACTGACCGTTCCTAAAGGAATGGAAAATCAAGCCATCATTCCAGCAGGATTCAACAGAAGCATTATGTTGGAGGATGATCATGGAGGCGTATGGATCGGTACCAGAAGCGGACTGGCGTACTTACCACAGGGGCATGACAAATTTACCTTCTACGATGGCGGAGGAGCAATGAAGCTCAACAACGTCCAGGGAATGTTGAAAGACACCGAAGGAAATATCTGGGTGGCCTCTGACAAGGGCCTATTTAAATTTTCAGAGAGTAGGTTTGCAAACTATACAGAACATGACGGGTTTATCAATAGCAGGATCAACAGCATTGTTGAAACGGACTCCGGAAAATTTCTGATTGCTACACGGGATAACGGGCTGTATACCTTTTCTGCCGATGGCATCAGAACAGTTTCAAAAGATACCCAGCAGTTTATACTATCACCAAAAGAAATCTACTACCTCTTCAAGGACCGAAGTTATGATTTATGGATTTGTTCCAATGGCCTGATTTACTACATAGGAAAAGGGAAGAAAAAGAAGTGGACCATAGACAGGCAGGTCCGTTATGCAACCAACGGTATAGATGGTAAAGTATATTTTGCTGTGGCCGGAAAGGGCGTTGGTTCTTTTGGTGAAGGCGATAGCCTGCACTTTATGAAATTCAAAAGTAAGGTGCCTTACATTGGTTTTTTGAGCTCTGCAAAGCAACGAGAAAACGGAGAATGGGTCATCACTTCATATGCTGGCGGCATTTTTATTGGCAAAGAAAATGAAGACTTGAAAAACTTCCCTACCATCGCCGGAGTAGGTGGTGTGCAGGTGTTCAGCAGCTATGAAGATGCAGAAAACAATATCTGGTTTGCAACCGCGAAGGGGCTCGCAGTTCTTCGCAATAAAGCAGACAGCCTGAATGTTCTCGAAATCAAGGACGGAATGCCATACTCCGCCTGCTTTGAAGTATTGGAAGATCAATCTGGCTATTTCTGGTTACCCACCAATCTGGGCGTGATCAAGGTCAGCAGAGCTGAAATTCTCGCCTATCTGAAAGATCCGGATAAGAAGATCAATTGGGCAATGCTGGATGAGGGTGATGGTTTGGTGAATCAACAATTTGTTGGGGCCAGGCATCCCATCATAGGTTCAGATAAGAAATTATACTTCCCGAATATCTCCGGGCTGGTAGTGATGAACCCAGGAGAAATAGAAATCAATTCCGTCAAGCCAAAACTCGCAATCAACGGACTTTCCGTAGATGGTAAATTCTTCCCGGCAGATTCAGGTTTAGCCATTCCGCCGGGTGACCATCGATATATCATCAGTTATAGTGCCATGAGCTTCCTGGCCCCCGAAAAAACACAGATCAAATTCAGGTTGGTGGGCTATGATCAAGACTGGATCGTTTCCAAAGGAGACAGAAGAGCGATCTACACCAACCTTCCACCGGGAGAACATGTGTTTGAAATGATCGCAGCCAATAATGATGGCGTCTGGGCCGATGCGCCACAACGATTCTATTTTGTAGTGAAGCCGCTGTTCTACCAAACCCCCTGGTTCAAACTCTTGGGTGCGCTTGCGTTGCTCGGATTGATCTGGCTCATTGTTCGCTGGAGAACTTCGGCTACCCGTCAACGTAACCAGGAACTGGAAGCCGAAGTGAGTAAAAGAACAGAGCAGATCACCAAACAGAAAATAGAACTCGAGCAAACAGTGTCTACGCTTAAGTCCACCCAAAAGCAATTGATCCAACAGGAAAAAATGGCATCCCTGGGTGAGCTCACCGCAGGCATTGCCCACGAAATCCAGAACCCCCTGAACTTCATCAATAATTTTTCAGACCTGAATAAAGAATTGATTGAAGAGGTGAAGGCAGAGCCAGATGAAACGGAGAGGAATAAGATCCTGGACGATATCGATGCAAACCTGGATAAGGTCCTTTTTCATGGCAAACGTGCAGACTCCATTGTGAAATCCATGCTGCAGCATAGCCATAGCAAAACAGGCGATAAAGAACTGACAGACATCAACGCGCTGGCAGATGAATATCTGCGGCTCAGCTTCCATGGCCTGCGTGCAAAGGACAAAAATTTCCAGTCTGATTTTAGTATGAATGCAGATCCCGCTGTTGGGCAGATCAACATCGTGCGGCAGGATATCAGCCGGGTGTTGCTGAACATTATCAACAATGCCTTTTATGCTGTGCACGATAAAGCGCAGAAATCTGGTGAAAGCTACAAGCCGCTGGTAAGTGTGGGTACCAAAAAACTAGCCAATAAAGTGGTGATCACTATTGAGGATAATGGCGATGGAATTCCGGAAAACATCATTCATAAGATCTTTCAGCCCTTCTTCACCACCAAGCCCACAGGGCAGGGCACGGGGCTGGGATTATCCATGAGCTATGACATTGTGAAATCGCAAGGAGGTGATATCCAGGTGAGTTCTGAGCCGGGCAAGGGTACCACATTTACCATTCAGTTGCCGGTGTAAATCCTGGACAGACATAATTTTTTCCGTGGAACATGCGTTAGCATTGTACCATGAAAAAACACTTATTGATCTGTCTGCTACTGTGCATCAGTCAGTTTACTTTCAGCCAGGATGCCAACAAGGACAGCGTTCCAGCATTTAATCCCGACGATATTGCCATTGACGCTGACTTTCCGGGTGGTATCCCTGCATGGTCCGCCTTTGTCAGCAAAGCACTGAACAAAAAAGAAAAGCAACTCCGCAAATCGGGCGAACAGGGAACTGTAGTGATCCTATTTATTATTGACAAAAATGGAAACGTAACCAATATTAAAGCGCTGAGTTGTGCTGATGCCGGCGTGCCACGTTGCCTTCCACCGGGTTCCAAGCTAGCTGAAATAGCCATCGATATCATTTCCGAGTCGCCACCTTGGAAGCCCGCAACCTTGAACGGAAAGCCCGTTAAGGCTTATCGCAGGCAACCCATCAGCTTCATCCTGCAATAGAAAAAGTTAAATCAGGCAGTAAGCCAAACAGCTTTGACTCCTTACGCAATTATGGACCCAATTTTGCGTTAACCCACTGATTCATAAGGTATGAAGCGCATAATAATTGCCTGTTTCGTCTTGTTCCTTTCAACAATGTTTGTCCATGCACAAAGCACGGAAGACCTGATCCGTCAACAATCCCGTGAGATCAGGACCATCGTCACCAATGATACGGATTATACCGACCTGCAGGCTCTCGCGGCTTCCATCGGCAACGCCCGCATCGTCATCCTCGGCGAAATGGATAACGGCGATGGCGAAACCCTGAAAGCAAAAACCCGGCTCGTCAAATACCTCCACCAAAAACTCGGCTTTACCGTACTTGCTTTTGAAAGCGATTTCAATGGCGTGAACTGGATCTGGGAAACCCGCAAAAATGGTTATGCTGCTTTGCAGGCCGTGACGCATATCTGGACCGATGTGGCGGAGTTCAAGGACATGGAAAAATACATAGAGCTGTATGCACATGGGCCCAACCCGCTGATTGTCTCAGGTATTGATTGCCAGATCTATGATGTGGAACAGGTGGAAAATTTCATGCTCCGCGTGCCGAAATTATTTACTGCATTGGGTTATGATACCAAGGATCCGGCATACTGGAATTATGTGACCAGTTTGGTGCGTGCCAATGATTATGATAGTGCAAAAAGATTACCGGACACCACCATCACTTATCTCCGAAACTTCACGTCAAAGATCATGACGGATCTGAAAGCCCATCCGGAGCTGGATTCTACGGGGCTGTGGAAGCAAACCTTTTCCAATTTCATGGGCAATGCAGCCAACTGCTGGCTGAACCGCAAAGTGCCCGTAGGATATAATTTTCTGCAGTTGAAACATGACGGCACCATTCACGATCGGCAAATGGCTGATAACCTGCGGTGGCTCGCCGATGAAAGGTATAAAGACCATAAGATCATTGTGTGGGCGCAGAACCGGCATGTCACAAAGAACATCGATCAGATAGAAGTAGATATTTCCAATTACAGGAGGATACAAAATACCACCATGGGTAACGAAGCGTTCAAGAAGTTTGGGAACGATGTATTCATCATCGGCTTCACCTCTTCTGAAGGCACATCAGGCTCTCCGTTTCAAAGAAACGGCAGGCCGTATGAAGTGAAACCCTTAAGCAAAAAAGATTTCTACACCAATGTAATGCAGGATCTCAAATTCAATTATGCATTCACAGATTTCCGCGCGATTCAAAAAACAGATGCAGCATCCAAAGCTTTTGTGATGCGGGGCTGGGGTTATGAGTTTGAGATGAAAGGAAACTGGTTCAATGCTTTTGATGGTGTGTTTTACATCAAATCCAACAAAGCCGCTACAGCACTTGCCATAGAATAGGGTACGCTACACCGTTAGTTTCTTCAACATCTCATCCGTCATCGCATCACTGTAAATACCGTATGCATTCACCAATGTGCCTTTGATTCCATGCGCTTCTGAAGAGATCGCGTACAGGATAGATGAATCATCCGGATTAGAAGCTCCTTCAAATCGAAAAAATTTATCAATCTGAAACTCATCGGGATTCACCTTGAACAATCCTTGTCTGCAAGCGAGGCAATTGTTATCGAGGTTGAAGTCTTCCGTATAGCCCTGTTGCTTCAGTGTGCTAAGGGCATCCACCATGGTATCGTAATTTTCCATACTGTTGATTTGAAAGATTAAGATACAACAACCATTCCAAGGGATTACGAGGCGGCTATTGCGCGCGCTTAACCTGGATCTCTGCAAGACCTTTTACATAACGCCGCCCGGTATTCAGGTCTGTTGGGGAGATCAACAACAATCGCTCTGCCATGTTTTTCAATGCCACACCGTCTTTAGTGGTGACGATATATAGTTTTTCTCCGATGGGTTAATTAAAGATCAGTCCTTTCGCCGTTCCTTTTACTTCACCGGCATGGTTGGTGATCACCACATCGCCAATGGGATGAACAGTTAGTTTTTCTATTTCAACAAAGCCAATTTGTTTGGGAGTCTTTACCTCGCCACTAATTTTAAACGCGTCTGTTGGCGTTGGTTTTTCTTGCGCATTGAGTTGTATAAGAGTTATCAGAAATATGACGACAAGAAAATTTTTCATTGCTTATGATTTAAAACGAATTAGGCAAGGAAGATAATTTCATTAAGCCATATTTTTGTACTGGAAACACAAACCTATGTTATACAACCATGATTTGCTAAGGAAACTCAGGATTGGGGCCTATGGGCTATCCCTGGTCTTGATGGGTTATGCCTTCCTCACTTTCAGGGATCACAATCTTACCAGCACCAAGCTTACCATCATCATCACTTCGCTTGTTGTGTCTGTGGTATCTGCATTGCTGCTGAAAAAACCGAACAGGATCATTTTTGCGGTTTACGTCAGCTCCCTTGTGGTGAGTTTTGTGCTCTTGTTTTTTCGCATCCGCGCAAATATTGCGTTGGATATAACCTTGTTGGCTATTGCCATTGGACTGATGGTCGGCTTCTGGTCTGAGGCCAGAAAGAAAAGTGAGTTCGCGAAGTTTCAATAACTATACACCGCATAACCCCAGGGCTCGATGTTCCAGGTTTTTGCGCCCAGGATCTCGCGTTTATAGGCAAACACATTATATGGATTACCGTACAGGGTTTTGTCTGTGATGGAGATCGTTTGTTCTTTATTGGAAAAATTCAGGATCACGAAAACCTTGCTTCCCGCTTTTTCTCTTACATATGCGTAGAGCGCTGATTCATCACCTACTTTGATTTTTTTGAAGCTGGCATCACTGGAGAGTGCAGGCGTTGAAGCCCTGAGTTTTAGCAGGTTCATGTAGAAGCCAGAACGCTGGTAATTTTTAAATTCGATGGGATCCTTTTCAAAAAACTCCAAGGCTCTTACCACGGGCTCTTCCTGCCCACTGTACACCAGCGGTACACTGTTGGCCATGGTTTGCGAGAACACTGCAAAAGGTGCATGCACTGCGCCTGGGAAGGTTCCATAATCCGCTTTGTTCCAGGAGTTCTCATCATGGTTGCTGGTAAAATACATCTGGATGGTGCGCTTGGGATATAATTTTCGATTCTCCGCCATCACTGTATCCAAGGTATCTGCCGGGGCTTTTCCTGCCGCTACTTTCTCCATCGCGTGAAACATCGTCCAGGGATATACCGCATCAAATGTTTTGGCGAGATAGGGCTTGTCTCCTTCGGCCAGAAAGAACATGTTTGGTTTCAGTTTCTTCAGCGCAGGAATACATCGGTCCCAAAAACTTTCAGGAACGTTCCAAGCCACGTCTACCCTAAAGCCATCGATATCAGTCGTCTTCACCCAATAGGCCATCGCTGCAATCATGCTATCCTGCATCACCTTATTGGAAAAATCGAGTTGTCGTACATCATCCCAATTGTAGGCAACAGCGGGCTTACCCAAACTGTCTTTCACATAAAATTCCGGATGGGATGTGATCCAGGAATGATCCGCGCCGGTGTGATTGGGCACCCAGTCAATGATCACCTTCATGCCGATGCCGTGTGCCTTTTGGACAATTGCCATAAAATCTTCCAGCTTCCCGAATTCAGGATTCACCGCTTTAAAATCTGCCACCGCATAATATGATCCGAGGCTGCCCTTCCGTGCTTCTTTGGAAATAGGATTCAGCGGCATGAACCAAAGGGTCTGTACACCCATGCCTTTCAACCGGTCAATATGTTTTGAAAATCCTTCGAAAGTTCCTTCTTTGGTATATTGCCTAACATTGACTTCGTAGATGTTGCCCTGCTTGATCCAATCCGGTTGAGCAAGCGATGTCAATGAGAGAATGAGGCAATTAGTCAATGTGGTAATGAATACAAATAAATACTTCATGATAGGTGTTATAAGCTAATTGTCTTTCAATACCATCCCCCTTGCGATCAAACACCCCCCCATTACGCCCGCGCGGGAACCAAGTTTGGAGACTTTAAGTTGGGTGTCTGTATTGACCAGGCCCAGGGAATATTTATTTAGTGCAGAGCGGATGGGCAGCCGCAGGAAATCGCCGGTCTCGCTGACAAGTCCTCCAAGAATCACCAGCTCCGGATTGAAGATATTGATCAGGACAGCCAGGGCTTTGCCCAGCTTTTCTCCCATCTCATCAAGTGTTTCGATGACCAGCATGTCTTCCTTAAGCGCGGCGTCAATGACATCCTGCAATTGAAGATCGTCCACCTTCTTATGCTTGTTCGTGAGTATGGAGGAAGTACCCTGACTGATCTTCTCTTTCACTGCATTGAGCAGCGCGATGCCCGAGGTTTCTGTTTCCAGGCAGCCTTTCTTGCCGCAGTGACAGATGATCTCGTTGTTGAAAAAGGGGATGTGGCCCAGCTCGCCGCTGAAACCGCTCTTTCCATAATATAGGTTACCATCGATGAGAATGCCCATACCAATGCCATAGTCCACGTTGATGAACAAGACGTTGCGTTCTGATTTCACCACGCCCGCCATGAACTCACCATAGGCCATGGAACGTGAATCGTTTTCTATGAAAGTAGGTATGCCGATCTCCTTCTGGATGATGCTGCTCAGCGGTTCTTCCTGGAAATGAAAAAAGCTATACGAATAGCCGGTGAGGTGGTTGATCCTTCCGCTCATGTTGATGCCCACGCCAAGGATACGTTGCCTCAGTTCGGGGACATCGTCAATAAATCCCTTGATGATATTGATGAGTGCTTGTAAACTTTCCGGAGTGTTGGCCAGGGTGAAGGGTACGTTCTCCTTTACGGTGACCAGGTGCTTCTTGAAATCCAGCAGCCCGATGTTCACATAGTATTTCTTCACATCCACCCCCACAAAAAAGCAGGCATCGCTCACGAGGCCGTAGATGCTGGCCTTCCTGCCGCCCTTGGAATCGATCTTGCCGTAATCACTGATCAGGTTCTCCTGCATCAGCTCGTTGATCAGGCTGGCTGCCTTGGGGACCGAGATGTTCAGCTCCTTCGAGATGTCATTCACCGTGGCGGAGTCAAAGCCGTCCAGCAGGTTAATGATCGCCCGCTTGAGCGATTTATTCTTAAAAGCCACGCCCGTGGAGGCCGCCTCGGAAAAAATCGAATACAAAGAATGGGAACCGGGATGTGTCATGTTGGCGATAACTACCGCTAAAAATAACACTTTAAGAGAAACCTGCCGACTAAATAAAAATTTTAAATAAGTTTGAAGTCTTAAATAAATAAATATAATTTTAAGGGAGTGTTAAGAAAATTTCTTTAGCATCTTATGTATGAAAGCAAAAATTTAGAGGTTTCCAGCTCTCCCTTGGACTTATCCGCCTATGCGGCCCTGTACCGGGACGAGTTATTGAAGAGCGTGCTCCCCTTCTGGGAGAGATACAGCCCGGACACCCTTCATGGCGGTTTTTACACCTGCCTCAACCGCGAAGGCAAGATCTACGACACTGACAAGTTCATCTGGCTGCAGGGAAGGCAGGTCTGGTGTTTCGCATTCATGTACCGCGAAGTGGAACAGAAGCAGGAATGGCTGGACATGGCACTGCTGGGCGCTGATTTCCTGGAGAAATACGGAAGGGACGCGGAAGGCAACTGGTATTTCTCGCTCACGGAAGACGGCAAGCCGCTGGTGCAGCCATATAATATATTCTCCGACTGCTTTGCCTGCATGGCCTTTGCCGCGCTCTACCTGGTGAAGCCGGATAAAAAGTACAAAGACATAGCCCTCAACACCTTTAATAATATTCTCAGACGCCAGCACAATTGGAAAGGCTCCTACAATAAATCATATCCAGGCACCAGACAGTTAGAGAATTTCAGCCTGCCTATGATCCTTTGCAACCTCGCTTTGGAAATGGAGCCCATTATGGGCTCCTCCAAAGTAGAGGAACTGATCCCCGGCATCATCCACAAAGTGATGGACGTGTTCTACCAGCCATCGCTGGGGTTGATCCTCGAAAACGTTAAGCCTGACGGGACGATGAGTGACAGCTTTGAAGGCCGCCTCACCAATCCCGGACATGCCATCGAAGCGATGTGGTTCATCATGGACCTGGGTAAGCGCATAGGAAACGATGCACTGGTCAGCAAAGCAAAAAACATTGTGCTGGACACGCTGGAATACGCATGGGATAAGGAATACGGCGGCATCTTCTATTTCCTGGACGTGAAAGGCCACCCCACTCAACAGCTGGAATGGAACCAGAAACTCTGGTGGGTGCACGCGGAAACGCTGGTAGCCCTGGCCAAAGCTTACACGCTCACAGGTGATGATGCCTGCGCGGCATGGTTCAAAAAAGTGCATGATTATACATGGTCGCACTTCAGGGATGAAGCACACGGCGAATGGTTCGGCTACCTGGACCGCCGCGGCGATGTGCTGCTGAACATGAAAGGCGGCAAATGGAAAGGATGTTTTCATATTCCCCGTTCCCTCTACCAGGTCTGGAAAACTTTCGAACTATATACTCAACGCTAAAGATTCACAAAAACCAAAACAAGAATTATGAGAAGACTAATGCTATTGCTGTGTCTGGTGCTCACTTCGGCAACGTGGCTGATGGCACAAACAGCAAGGGTCACAGGAAAAGTGACCGATGCTTCTACAGGTTCTCCTGTTGAGGGTGCAACCATCACCGTCAAGGGAACCAACAGAACCGTCGCTGCTTCCAGTGCGGGTGTTTATGCGATCAGTGCTGATCGCAACAGCGTGCTGGTGGTATCCAGCGCAGGTTATGTCACCAAAGAGGTGACCGTGACCGCAGACATTCTGGACATTGTACTTGAAGTTCAATCCAAACAACTGACCGATGTGGTTGTGGTGGGTTACGGTACACAAAGAAGGTCAAGCCTCACCGGTGCGGTATCCGTGCTGAAGAACGATGACCTCACTCGCAGGCAGGTATCATCCACCAGCCAGGTGCTGCAGGGTCTGGCCCCGGGCCTCACCGTCCAGCAGCAATCCGGTAGACCTGGTGCTGACGGCGCTTTCATCCGTATCCGCGGTGAAAGCTCCATCCAGGGTAACTCCACACCACTCGTAGTGATCGATGGTCTGCTCCTGCCCACAGGATCCGGACTTGAATCACTGAACCAGATCGATCCCAACGTGATCGAATCCATCACCGTGCTGAAAGACGCGGCATCCACAGCCATCTACGGTAACCGCGCATCCAGCGGTGTGATCGTGGTGAAAACAAAACGCGCTACGCAAGCGGGAATGAAAGTGGCATACAACAACTTCTTCTCACAGCAGGGCTTCACCTCGCTGCCCAACCGCGTGAACGCCGTTGAACACATGGAGCTCAGCAATATCGCCGAACAGAACCGCACGGGAAACCCTAATGCGGTGGTGTTCCCGCAGTCGCTGATCGACAAATACAAAACCACTCCTCCCAACAACCTGGATGTGATCGATACGGATTGGATCGGTGAAGTGCTGACCAACAGCGGCTTCATGCAGAACCACAACGTACAGCTTACTGCAGGCGGTGAGAAGTTCAGCATGTTCACATCGTTCACTTACTTCAACCAGAAAGGCCTGATCCAGAACAACCAGTTCGAAAAGTTTGACATCAGGCTCAACCCTGAATTCAAAGTGGCGAAATGGCTGACGCTGATCGGTAACCTCGGCTATACAGATAACGAAACCGTGAACCCTTCTACCGGCTCTCCCGAATTCATCATCCGCCAGGCCATTGGTCTTCCTGCTATAGGCGGTGGTAAATACGGCCCCGGCCAATATGGAACAGCGGCACAATCGAACAACCGCAACCCGCTGGCCATGGCAGAAGCCACAGGCAACTCTGTGACCAAGGGAAGCACCATGCTCACGCGCTTCGGATTCAACCTGCATCCCGTTACCGGTCTTGAGATCGAAGGTTACTGGGGTCGTGAGAAACGCAATCCTTATACCAAGACCTTCATCAAGAACGCTGATATCTACCAGCCCAACCTTACTACACAGGGTTATGATAAGATCGGCGTATGGCCCGGCAACACACAGCTGTCTGAAGCCTGGAGGAACGATATCTACCAGACATGGCTGGGACAGGCTGCTTATAGTTTCCGCACTGGCGATCACGCTTTCAAGTTCATGGGTGGTGCGCAGAGCGAATTGTACAGCAACTATTTCTTCGGCGCTTCACGCCAGGGTTTCATCAACCCTAACCAGCCTTATCTCAACCTCGGTACGGGCGCGCGTGACAACAACGCCGGCGTTTCTGAACTCGCCCTCGTAGGTTTCTTCGGCAGGTTCAACTACGCATTCAAAGACAAATACCTTCTTGAACTCAACGGACGCCGCGATGGTTCATCACGTTTCTCACAGGAGCGCGACAAGCAGTGGGGAACATTCGGATCTGCATCAGCAGGCTGGATATTCAGCAAGGAGAATTTCTTTGACGGACTTTCCGATGTGATCTCTTTCGGTAAACTGCGCGGATCTATCGGCGGTAACGGTAACCAGAACTTCAGCTCATTCTATGCCTTCGATGCTTTCTACGGACAGGCGAACTACAGCAACCCCACCAACGGTACCAATGCCTACTTCAATGGCCTCACTAACGTAGGTACTGCTGTACTCCAGTTCCCCAATCCGGAGATCAGCTGGGAGACAGCCAACCAGTGGAACGTAGGTCTGGACCTGACTTTCCGCAATGGCTTCAGCATCACGGCAGATTACTATGTAAAGACGCTGAAGAATATGATCCTTCCCCGCGTGCTTCCTCCATCTGCAGGCGGTCTCGCCAACCCATTCGTGAACGCGGGTAACATGGAGAACAAAGGATTTGAAGTTTCCGTGAACTACAGGAAAAGCTTCAAGAACTGGCGAATTGACGTAACGGGTAACCTCGCTGACGTACAGAATAACGTGACCGGACTGATCGATGGTCTTCCATTCATTGACGGCGGTTCTGTAAGGACGCAACCCGGATATGCACTGAACTCTTATTTCGGATATAAGGCCGTTGGATTCTTCCGGGATTCCAATGATATCAAGACATCACCGGTGCAGTTTGGTATTCCCTGGAGCCCTGTGGCCACTACGGGACCCAAGCCCGGGGATATGAAGTATGCCGATGTCAGCGGTGTGGACGGAAAGCCTGATGGAAAAGTGGATGCCAACGACCGCGTGTTCCTCGGCAACTCCTTCCCCAGGTATGAGTACAGCATCAACCTCGTTCTCGGTTATAAGAATTTCGACTTCAACCTGTTTGGACAAGGTGTTGCGCGCAGGGATAACTATCTCAGCGGTACCGGTGCCGTGCCATTCGCCAGCAATGATTTCGCTGCGTCAATGCTCGAACACCAGAAAGACTACTGGACGCCCACCAACCAGGAGGCATTGTTCCCGAGGCTGCTGCCTTCAGGATTCGGAGGAAACAACTTCCTCGTGTCTGACTGGTGGATCCGCAGTGCGGCGTATTTCAGGATCAAGAACGTGAACATCGGTTATACACTGCCCACTTCACTGACGCAGAAGCTGAAGATCAGCTCGCTCAGGGTTTTCGTTGCCGGACAGAACCTGCTCACCTTCACCGATTCATGGGATGGATTTGATCCCGAGATCAACAACGCCAACGCGGAGTTCTATCCCGTGATGCGCACATACACCTTTGGTATGAATGTTAACTTTTAAAGCCGAATAAGATGAAAATGAACAAGATCATATATCTGTCGCTACTGACCCTGCTGATCGGCATGAGCAGTTGTGAAAAATTCCTCGACAGGAAACCGCTCGATGCATCGTCGGCAACCAACTACCTGCAAACGGTGGAAGAGATGGAGCTGGGCCTTAACGGTGTCTATGCCGCTGCGTTCTGGCAGTTCCCCAACAACACGCCTTTACTTTTTGCCGTTGAAGCATCAACTGACCTCGCCATGAAGCGTGGCGGTAATGCCGAAGACCAGGTGGCCCTCGGCGATGGCGGTCCTTTCCTCGTCAACAACTCCCTGGTGAACACCTGCTGGAACCAGGAGTGGCGCCTCGTACAAAGGGCCAACCAACAGCTGAGTGGTATGGAGAATGGGAAAGACAATGTTTCGCCCACTGTTTACGGAAGGATCCGTGCGGAAGCGCTCACGCTTCGTGCATGGGCTTATTTCCACCTCATGTACCAGTTTGGCGCCGTGCCTTTCTACCAGCAGCCGCCCACCGTTCAGGAGATACTTTCTGCAACTCGTAAACCCGTTGCAGAGATCGTCGCGGAACTGTATAAAGACCTTGATGAAGCCGTTGCAGGTTTTGATGCTGCGAACTCGCAGCCCATCCTCGGCAATGGCCGCGTGAACAAAGGTGTTGCTCTGGGTGTCAAGGCCAAGCTTGCACTGCTGATCAAAGACTATCGCACAGCAGCTACTGCTACCAAGGCGGTGATCGATGGCGCGCAGTATGGCCTCAACCCAAGTTATCCCAACCTTTTCCTGCTCAATGGCCAAACCGCCAATGCCAACAGGGAGATCATGTTCAACCAGGCCTATCCTACTGACCTTTTGGATCCCCAGAACTGGGGCCCGGTGATCAGCGTGCCCAGGCAGGTGACCAACTCACAAAGCTCGCATTTCCCTTCACAAGTGTTGGTGGACCGTTATGAAGGAAAAGACGGACTGCGTATCGACCAAAGCGCGGTGTATAATCCCGCCAACCCAAGGTTGAATCGCGACAACCGTTTGAAGTGGACAGTATATATGCCTGGCGATACCATGGTGTACAACTCGCTCAAAACAGGAACGCAGCTGCCATACGTCCAGCCAAAGGAGAAGACGATCTTCAACATCTACTCCAACATCCGCCGCCGCTTCAACTGGAACACCGGTGTGTTTGATAACGTAACCGGAAACAACGACTGGATCGGCGCACAGGCTTCTGGTATCCAGTGGCAGGTTTCTGCTACAGGTAATATCGGTGGCGTAGGATATGTGTGGAGGAAATACATCGACTCCAATCAATACGTTTGGGAAACCAAGACAGGATATATCCTCATGCGTTATGCCGATATTCTGCTGATGTATGCAGAAGCTAAGGTGGAACTGAATGAGATCGATGCCACGGTGACCAACGCCATCAACGCCGTACGCAGCAGGGCAGGACAGCCCGCTGTTACCGCCACCGCACAATCCACCCTTCGCCAGATCGTGCGCAGGGAACGCGTAGTGGAATTCGGTGGAGAAGGATTACGATTGTTTGACCTGAGACGATGGGATATCTATGGAAGCGCAAACAGCTTCCCCGTTGTTGGTGCCGCACTTGACCCCGCCGTTGTGCCTTCAACACCAACCTTTGATGCCAATGAAGTTCCCAACTACGGCGCCAGCATCAGCCAGCGCATACGGTTCAGGAACCAGACCAGGAATAACTCAAATGAACGGTATAAGCTCTGGCCAATACCGCAGTTTGAAGTAGACGCAAACCCGAACGGGATTCCGCAAAATCCCGGATGGCAATAAAACAAAAAACAGCCTCTTTTTAGAGGCTGTTTTTTTTATCCTGATCTAAGATCCGGATGTCAGAATGCCAAATCATATTCCATGGTTCCTCCCTGCATGAGCAGCTTGTGAGAAATGGATCTTACCGGTATTGGCTTTCCATTGAACCGAATGGATTGAATGCTTTTCCCCTTTCCCTTCGTCTTCACCCTAAGTACTTTCCCGGAGGGTAGTTGAACCACCGCGTCTTTCACCAACGGATAACCGAAAACATATTCGCCGGATGATGGATTCATCGGATACATTCCCAACGCAGTCCACACATACCAGGCGCTCATCTGTCCGCAGTCGTCATTCCCCGAAAGTCCATCCGGTCCTGTCTTGTACATACTGTCCACCACGATCCTGATCTTGTCCGCGGCTTTCGCCGGCTCGCCGAGCATGGTGTACATGTAAATGATATGGTGCGAGGGCTCATTGCCATGCGCGTATTGTCCAATAAGTCCGGTCACATCAATGGACACATTGTCTCCATGCAATATGGAGGGAGAATTGAACAGCTCATCCAGTTTTGCCACCAGCTTTTTCTCGCCGCCATACAATGCGGCAAAGCCCTTGATATCATGGGGCACAAAAAAACTGTGCTGCCATGCCGTGCCTTCAATATACTGCCCTTCAAATCCATGTTCCGATAACAATGGATCAAAAGGCTCGATGAATTTTCCCGTGCTGTCTTTGCCGCGCATGAATCCGGTTGAGGGATCAAAAAGATTTTTATAACTCATTGCGCGTTTCATGAAGGTCTGGTGGTCATTTGCATAGCCCAGCTTCTTCGCCACCTGCGCAATGCACCAATCATCATACGCATACTCCAGCGTATACGTCACGCTCCATCCATGCTTATCATGCGGTAGATACCCGAAACGGATATAGTCCTGCGTGCCGCGCTGGTCCTGGTTTGCGGACGACTTCATCGCACGATAGGCTTTCTGGTGGTCAAACCCTTTCACGCCTTTCAGTATCGCATCGGCAATGATGGGCACGGCATGATAGCCCGTCATCGTATTCGCTTCCCAGGTGCTGATATCCCACACGGGCAGCAAACCGTTATCGTCATAAAAACTCAGCATGGAGTTGATGAATGAAGGCAGGCGCTCGGGTTGCGTGAAAGTATAGAGCGGCGCGAGCGCTCGGAAAATATCCCAGTTGGAAAAGATCGTGTACTTGTCGCCGGATTGTGTCTTCAGTTTCTTATCGTGCGTGACATAACGCCCATCCTTATCCGAATACAAGTTGGGCGATAAGTTGGTACGGTACAGTGCCGTGTAGAATTTAGTTGCCGCGATCTTGTCCGTGGTGTCTATCCTGATCTTTCTGAGTTCTTTTTCCCATTGAGCTTCGGCGCTGCGCTTCACCTGTTCAAAGCCTTTCTTATCTGTTTCACCGAGTGATGCGATGGCATTCTCCCAGCTGGTGCTGCTGAGGCCTACGCGCACCAGCAGCGGGTCCTTGCCGGTCTGGAAGCCCAACAACATTTTCACGTATCGGCCCGAAAATATTTTTCCGTTGCGGGCGGAGTCGTCGATAGCACGGCTATTGAAAACGGGCTTGGAGAACCTCGCGGCGAAATATACTTTCTGCCCCTTGGCCCATCCGGTTGATTCACGGTATCCTACGAGGGTGGAATCGTTGAGCAGTTGCAACATTGCGCCAGTGGATTGGTCCCAGTTGATCGCGAAGCCCATATCAAAACGCAGCCATCCTTTGCCTTCGGGAAAATGATAGCGGTGATATCCGTTGCGCGGCGTGGCGGTAAGTTCTGCGCGAACGTTATTGCCCAGCTTCACGGAGTAGTAACCGGGGGATGCAAACTCATTGCTGTGCGAGAAGGGGATCTTAATGTAGGTGCGGGAAGATCCTGTGGTATCTGTCAACGGAAGTGCGGAGATATCACACCAGTCGCCGATCCCTGTTCCGCTTAAGTGCATGTGCGAGAAACCGGCGATGCTGTCTGAACTGTAGTGATAACCACTGCACCAGTCCCATCCGTTCTCTCCGTTATCAGGACTGAGCTGCACCATTCCGAAGGGCGTAGTGGCACCGGGATACACATGCCCATGACCTCCCGTGCCGAGGAATGGCTCAACGAACCTTGTGTACTTCTGCCCAAAACAAAAGCTGCCCATCACTAATGACAGGCAGCATATGACAAGCAATCGAGACATAAATCTATTTTATAAATGGATACTGACCTTGAAAAAATGGCAATTTATCTTTTACGCCTTCATAAAAGAACCATGCCTCGCCTTTATAGCCATTATTCCGGTTGGCCTGGACCATCTGGGTCAGGAAACCGTCCGTGGCTACATAGGAGCCCGACTTCACCAGAACCCCGGGATAAACGATAGAAAGGTTTCCATTCACCGCATTTTTCTGTTGAATAAGGGTGGCATTGTAGGCGGAAATGTCGTATCGGTACACTTGTGGGAACACCGCATCCACATATCCGCTGTCTACCCATGTGGGCCAGGCCTGAAGATACTCATTCAGGGAGAAAGGGTAGGGGGAAGGCGACATCGTGAAAAGGAGGTTGGGTTTGATGGCTTTTACCTCGGTCCTGAGTCGTTTGAGGAAGGCATTGAGCTTTTTTGCCCTCCAGTTCACCCAGTTGGTCTCTTTGTCGTTACTGGGGGGATCCTGTCCGGTCTCTGCCTTATATAAGGCAACGGTATAGGGATCATAACCGGAGGTTGAAGGACATGCCGGCAGCCTGTCGTCTCCCTGCACCCCGTCAATATTATAATTGGTCACCACCTCCTTGATCAGGGAGATCATGTAGTCCTGCACTTCGGGGTGGAAAGCGTTGAGCCAGTCGAATCCGTTCTTCACCACCAACAGCCCCCCGATATCCCTGGCCGCCCAGTTGGGTTTTGCTGCGATGATCGGACCTCCATTTGCGGAGAAAGAGGATGAAAAACCGTATTCAAACCATGCATGGACCTTGATGCCGGCGGCGCGGCCCTCCTCGATGATCTCCTGTAGAGGGTCCCTGCCCACAAAGCGCTCCAGCTGGGGCTTGCCGATCACGCTGTTCATGACCTGCGAGGGGTAGATGGTCCTGGCATTATTATAAACCACCACGAAAATATGGTTGATCCCGGCGGTCTTGCAATTCAGGACGGTTTGCTTGATATTGTCGCGGCTGTCCAGCGCCGTGCTGGCGGTGGTGGTGATCCAGACGCCGCGGTAGGCGTTGGGGTCCCAGGCCGGGGTGGGCGGCGGCGGTGGCGGTGGCGGCGTGACGGTTCCCCCGTCTCCACCCTTGGAGCAGGAGGCCAGGGCCAGCATAGCCATCAGCACGAGAACCGGGAAGGCCCTAAAGGCAGTGAGTCTAGACATACTATCGATCTTAAAATTTTACGATTCCGTCTAAAATTAATAAATATTTTATACCTTCCTATCATAGTTATTAAAATTTTTAATTAACTGCATGGCGTTACACTGGCTGGATATCGTTATCATCTTGGTGTACCTCTTAGGGACGCTGGGCTTCGGGTTTTATTTGTCGGCCAAAGCCACCAAGAACATGAACGCCTATTTCCTCGGCGGCAACTCCATCAAATGGTATATGCTGGGCCTGTCCAACGCCTCGGGCATGTGGGATATCAGCGGCACCATGTGGACCGTCATGATCCTCTTCGTCTACGGCCTGAAAAGCGCGTGGATCCCCTGGCTCTGGCCGGTATGGAACCAGGTCTTCATCTTCGTGTTCCTCGCCATCTGGATGCGGCGGTCCAACACCATGACAGGAGCGCAGTGGATCACGTTCCGGTTTGGCGACGGCACCGGCGCGAAGCTTTCGCATATCATTATTGTCGTCTTCGCCATCGTGAGCGTGCTGGGCTTCATGGCCTATTTCTTTGAAGGCATAGGCAAGTTCTGCACGTCTATCCTGCCCTATGACCTCTCCATCCCCGCGCTTCACCTAACTAACGAGCACGTCTACTCGCTGATCGTCATCGGCATCACCACGCTCTACACGCTGAAAGGAGGCATGTATTCCGTGGTGGCCACCGAGGTACTGCAGTTCGTGATCATGACCATCAGCTGTTTCGTGATCGGGTATATCGCCTATACCGGCGTGACGGCGGAGCAGATCGCGGCGGCAACGCCCGCGGGATGGGACAGCATGTGGTTTGGGATGGACCTGGGGCTCGACTGGACCAACACCCCCTATCCGGCGGTGAATGAAAAGATCAGTGACGATGGCTTTGGCCTGTTCGGCGCCCTCTTCATGATGATGCTGTTCAAAGGGGTGTTTGCTTCGCTCGCGGGGCCCGTGCCCAGCTATGACATGCAACGCATCCTCTCCACGCGCACGCCAGCGGAAGCCGCCAAGATGAGTGCTTCCACCATTCTTGTCATGTATATCCCGCGCTACATCATGGTTGCAGGCTTTGCCGTCCTCGGGCTGGTATACCTGCAGCCTGAGATCGCGGGCATGGGCAAGAACATAGACTTCGAAAAAGTACTGCCTCTGGCCATCAACAAGTTTGTTCCCATTGGATGGAAGGGTGTGCTGCTGGCAGGACTGCTCGCCGCATTCATGGGCACCTTCGCCGCCTTCATCAACGCGGCACCCGCATATATCGTCAACGATATCTATAAGAAATATATCAACCCGCAGGCGCCGGAGAAAAAGCTGATCAAGCTGAGCATCATCGCATCATTCGTGCTGGTGGTGGTAGGCGTTATCTTCGGCTTCAACGCCTCTTCCCTGAATACGCTCACGCTATGGATCACTTCTGCATTGTACGGCGGCTATGCCTGCGCCAACATGCTGAAATGGATCTGGTGGCGCTTTAACGGTTATGGGTATTTCGGCGGCATGCTCGCGGGCCTCTTGGGCTCCACCATCCTCCTCTTCTTCAAGCAGCCCATCCTGGATGCGTTGAACATCAGCGGCACGGTGCCCGACATCTACTTCTTCCCGGCCATCTTCCTCATCTCATTGCTGGGTTGCTTGCTGGGTACTTACCTTACGCCGCATGAGAATCTCGAGCAGGTAAAAAAATTCTATAAGGAGACAAGGCCCTGGGGCTTCTGGAAACCCATCAGGGAAGCGGTGATGAAAGAAGATCCATCGTTCCAGCCCAATAAAGACCTGGGCAGAGATGCTTTCAACGTAGTGACGGGAATGATCTGGCAGATGAGCCAGGTGGTGATCCCCATCTTCTTCATGATCCGCAACAATATCAACCTCGCCATCTGGACGATGATATTCTTCGTTACTTCATGGCTGCTGAAAAAATATTGGTGGAACAAATTATAACCTCGAGGCATGTTGATCACCGGGACATTCATTGATGAGATCAGTCACGATATCCCCCACCAGAACTGGGGCGCGAAAGAGTGGGAAAACGATTTCCGCCACATGCAGCTGATGGGCATAGATACGGTTATCCTTATCCGTTGTGGGTACAGGAAATTCATGACCTATCCCTCTGCCTACCTTGCCCAACACCATGGTGCTTATCTTCCGCCCGTGGATCTTGTAGAACTGTTCCTGCAGCTGGCAGACAAATACGGTATGAAGTTCTACTTCGGCCTTTATGACTCCGGCAAGTACTGGGACACCGGAGATCTCACCCACGAAATAGAAAGCAATAAGTTCATCATCGACGAAGCATGGCAACGCTATGGACATCATCCTTCATTTAAAGGATGGTATCTCAGCATGGAGATCAGCAGGCGCACCATAGGATCTGCTGAAGCTTTCAGTACGCTGGGCCGCATGTGCAAAGAGGTGAGTGGCGGACTGCATACTTTCATCTCTCCATGGATCGATGGAAAGAAAGCTGTGCTCGCGGCCTCTCCTGAATTGAATAAACAGGATGCCGTTTCACTGGCGGATCATGAGCGCGAGTGGAACGAGATCTTCAGCACGCTCCACGGCGCCGTGGATGCCGTGGCCTTCCAGGACGGGCATATCGACTATGATGAGCTCGATGCCTTCTTCGCGGTCAACAAGAAAATGGCCGACGCCCACGGGCTGCAATGCTGGACCAACGCGGAATCATTTGACCGCGACATGCCCATCAAGTTCTTACCGATCAAATTTGAAAAACTGAGGCTGAAACTGGAAGCCGCTCGCAGGCAAGGATATGATAAGGCCATCACTTTCGAGTTCTCCCATTTCATGAGCCCGCAATCTTCCTACACGTCCGCGCATCATCTTTTTAATCGATACATGGAATACAGACAGGCACTACTATGAGGAAATACATATTGACGATAGCACTAAGTGTGATGATAGTCGCCGCTTCTTATGCACAGCCGATCCGCGGTACCTGGATCACCAACGTGGCCAGCAATGCGCTGACCTCGGAGAAGAATATCGAGGAAGCCATCAGCAACTGCAAGAAGTTTGGATTGAATACTGTGTTCGTGGTGGTGTGGAATGCAGGCAAAACCATGTATCCCTCTGATGTTGCCTATAAATACTCCGGCGTGAGGCAGGATCCGGCCTATGGATCGCTGGATCCGCTGGCCGTGATCATAGAGAAAGCACATAAGGCTGATATCAAGGTCTATGCATGGTTTGAATACGGCTTCGCCTATGCCTACCAGGATTCCAATACCGTCTGGTTCAGGAAATATCCGCATTGGGTGGGCAAGAATGCAAACGGTGGACTGTTGAAGAAAAACAATTTCTTCTGGTGGAATTCATTGCATCCCGAAGTGCAGAAGATGATGACGGAGCTGGTATGCGAAGTGGTGAGGAAATACAAGGTGGATGGCGTGCAGGGAGACGACAGGCTTCCGGCTATGCCGGCGGAAGGAGGGTACGATGAGTACACGCTGAAGCTATATGCGCGCGAACATAACGGCAACGTACCACCGAAAGATCCATCGGATCCTACCTGGCTGCAGTGGAAGGCCGACAAGCTGAGTGCTTATGGTAAATCGCTATATGCCGCAGTGAAAAAAGAACGCGCGGACTGCCTGGTATCCTGGGCACCCAGTGTTTATCCCTGGGCCAAGGAGAACTACCTGCAAGACTGGCCCAAATGGCTGGAAGGAGGATATGCTGACAATATCCTTCCGCAGTTGTACCGCTATGATATCAAGGCTTATGAAAAAGTCTTGAAAGAGTTGAGCGAGCAGGTTCCTGCAGCGATGAAGAAAAAAGTATTTCCCGGCATACTGACCTCGCTGGGCAATGGATATCGCGTGAAGGAAGACATGCTGCGGGAAATGATACGCCTCAACAGGCAATATGGTTTTGAAGGAGAATGCTTCTTCTATTATGAAACGCTGCCATCGCTGAAAGAACAAGTGTATTGATCATGAAAAAATTATTGCTCATTGCTGTAGGAGTAGCTTTATTAAGCTGTTCGAAAAACGACACGGTTGATCCGCCGGTGACCGTACCGCCACCGCCCGTTGTGACGCCATTGATCACGCTGCCCCCGGGGTGGAAGATGAACAGCAGCTTCACCACTACATTCCCCTCTGACGTGCAGGTGTATACGTTCGACAGTATTTTTGCCGGAAGAAAGACCAGGGCCTATTGTTTTGCCTACCAGAGCAGCAATGCCACGCTGGAGTTCAAGCCTGTGATAGCCGCCGCGGCCAAGACGCCATCACAGTTCGTACTCGATGAACCGGGGCTGGTCTATGCC
>JBASZQ010000118.1:0-3068 GCA_049661025.1 Chitinophagaceae bacterium
CGTTATACACAACTCTTAATAGGCATTTTGTAAATAATAGGCATTTCAAAATGAATAATCCGATTTATCTAAGCGAAGAACTTAAAGAGCAATGGCGCTACGCATTTGATCAAGCTAGAGCAGATAGAGAACGATATTTTAATTGGATTAAGGATGAAATTACGATCGCAATAAAACTCATAAATAACTTCGATAAAGTTTATGTATTAGGCGGTTTAGGGGCTAGGTTACTTAAAGCATCACCCAATTTCTATAACCAATTTCTTGAATGTATGCGCCGGTGAAACTGACCACCCTTCGCCGATTTAAGTTGACCATCTCCGGCCGGAGCAAATTGACCACCTCGCGCCGGTTGAAACTGACCACCTGCTGAAGATATAAAAGTTCGTGTTTTTTGGATGAACATTCATCTAAGTTTTGCCGGCAAAACTTAGATGAATGCCAAACAATCCGATCAGCATGAGTAAAATCAGACAAATTCTCCGGTTATGTAGCCAGGGTCGCAGCAATCTGCAGATTGCTGTGCAGACGGGGATGTCCCGCAATACGCTTAAAAAATATCTTCGGGAATTTAAAACAAGCCTCTTAACCTTCGAACAGATCAGTGAGTTGAGCGATAAGGATCTCGAGGATCTGTTTGTAAAACCCGCGGATAAGCCTGTCAACGAGAAGCTGCAGGCTTTGTTCAGCCGCTTTCCTTCTATAGATAAGGAACTGCGCAGAAAAGGCGTCACCCGTCAGCAGGTATGGGAACAGTACAAGCAACAGTATCCTGACGGTCTTGGTCTAAGCCAGTTCAAACATTACTATGCATTGTGGAAAGCCCAGGTGAACCCTACAATGCGTATGGAGCACAAGGCTGGTGACAAACTATATATTGATTTTGCCGGCGATAAGCTTTCTATTACAGACCTGCAAACCGGTGAGATCAGGGATGTCGAGGTGTTTGTGGCCATACTGGGTGCCAGCCAGTTGACGTACGTGGAAGCGGTGATGTCCCAGCAGAAGGAGGATTTTATTGCAGCATGTGAAAATGCCCTTCACTATTGCGGCGGAGTTCCGGCTGCTATTGTACCGGACAACCTCAAATCAGCCGTCACCAAAAGCAGTAAGTATGAGCCGGTCATCAATGAGACGTTTGCAGACTTTGCTTCGCATTACGGTACAGTTATATTGCCGGCAAGGTCTTACAAACCCCGGGATAAAGCATTGGTGGAAGGTGCGGTCAGGATTATTTATACCCGTATTTACGGGAAGATCGGTTCTGCGGTGTACCATACCCTTGAGGAGTTGAATGCGGCTATCAGTGCCGCTTTAGAATTGCACAACAATGCATTTTTAAAAGGCCGGAACTATAGCCGTCGCCAGCAGTTTGAGGAGATAGAAAAAAATACACTGGCGGCATTACCACCCCTTCGGTATGAACTGAAGAAACACCTCTTTGCTACGGTGGCCAAAAACGGCCATGTAGGCCTTAGTGTGGATAAGCATTATTACAGTGTTCCTTATCGTTTTATTGGTAAAAAAGTGAAGCTGGTATACTGTCGCCATACGGTGGAAATATTTTACAACTACGAATCCATAGCACTCCATACCCGGACCAAAGTATCCTATCAATACACTACTGATAAAGATCACATGGCTTCTACACACCGTTTTGTATCTGAGTGGACTCCTGAGCGGTTCACTTCCTGGGCAGAAACGATCCACCCTGATGTAAAACTTTATATCCTGAAAGTATTGGATCGCAAACAACATCCTGAACAGGCTTATAAGTCATGTTTGGGCATTCTTGGTTTTGCCAAAAAGGTCGGCAATGACCGGCTCATTAAAGCCTGCCAGAGAGCCCTGGGATACGGCGTTTACAACTACAAATCCATACAGACCATTCTGGAACGGGAACTGGATCTGCGAGACACGCCGGACGAAACTGACCAGCTCCGGATGCCATTCCACGACAACATACGCGGAGAAAACTATTATCAATAACCTCAAAACAACAAACAAATGAATGAAAACACGTTAGACAAAATGCGCAAGATGAAACTACTTGGCATGCACCGTGCTTTTAAAGCCAATATCGAATCGGGCCGCCCGGACAATTACACACCGGACGAGATCATCTCCCACCTCGTAGATGCTGAATGGGATGAAAGGCAGAATCGGTCTGTTGAACAAAAGATCAAAAATGCCCGCTTCCGGTACAAAGCCCTGCTGGAAGGTCTCCATTATAATCCAGAACGAAATCTTGACAAGAACCAGGTCATGCGATATGCCGAATGTCATTTTATCGACAAGGCAGAAAATCTGCTTATCACAGGTTCTACCGGAAGCGGAAAGAGTTACATCGCTTCTGCACTCGGCTACAATGCCTGCTCCCTGGGTTACAGGGTGGTTTATCACAATGTACCAAAGCTGTTCTCTAAACTGAAAATGAGCAAAGCTGATGGCTCTTACCTGAAAGAAATAGCGAAAATCGAAAGGCAACACCTGCTTGTGCTGGATGACTTTGGTATCCAGCCTTTTGATACAGCCGGCAGAGCTGCACTGATGGAACTCGTAGAGGACAGGCACGGAAAAGGCTCGCTCATCATAACCTCCCAGGTCCCTGTCAACAAATGGTATGAGGTGATCGGAGAACAAACTATTGCTGATGCTATTCTTGACAGAATCGTTCATACAGCACACCGCATAGAGCTGAAAGGCGAATCATTGAGAAAAAAACGAGCATTGAATATAGAATCAATCAACTAAATTTGAAATAAATAAGGAGCTTTTTAATTAATCTAAAATCTTATTATTAACAACCATCCAAAACATGCTTGAACTGAAAATCTTCGCCAACAAAAAAGGTGGTCAGTTTGCTCCGGCTTGAGGTGGTCAATTTAATCGGCGTAGACATCTTGAAACCTACGATGGGCCAGACAAAGCTGAAATTGAAAAGGAAAAAATTATTAAAGATGATGAAATTGAAGTTCTTCTAGAATATGCAATGAATATTGCAACTGCTAATCACAATATAAATATCGGCAAGATACCCACACTCGAAGATATTGACGAGATTAGAG
>JBASZQ010000119.1:0-79064 GCA_049661025.1 Chitinophagaceae bacterium
GCTCCAAGTGCTTGTCCAGTATACTCAGGGCCTGCGTCACATTGATGGCGGGTTCTGTGGATTCCACTGTATAGAGCGTCTGCATCACTTTTACCCTAATATTTCGTCTGCTGATCATACTGAAAAGAACTGTTTCGGGCGCAAATATAGGCCTAATTCCCGGGTCTGCCCTTGTTGAGCGTATGAAAAAATGGCATACGATCCCTCTGGGGTACCTGACAACCATTTCATAGAATGGACGATAATGGTCCCAAATCTGTCAAGTTTTCCCGGTTTGGTCAACTGGTACGATATTCGTTGCTTTGCGCCTTGCCAGACAGGCACTAATTCATTACTTGTAATTAAATACCAAAAATCTTACGCTATGGCTAAGAAGTTAACCATTACCCCACTGCACGACAGGGTAATCGTGAAAGCAGCTCCCGCTGAGGAGAAGACGGCTGGCGGTATCATCATCCCTGATACTGCAAAGGAGAAACCACAAAGAGGTACTGTGATCGCAGCAGGCCCCGGCAAGAAAGATGAGCCCATGACTGTTAAGAACGGTGACACGGTGCTTTACGGTAAGTACGCCGGTACCGAGATCACCATCGATGGAGCAGATTACCTGATCATGAGGGAATCTGACATTCTCGCTGTTGTTTAAGGAGATCGTTCTTTTTTTATTCATCATTCATTCAAACAAAACGGAATATGTCAAAGCAATTATTCTTTAATATCGATGCGCGCAGCAAGATGAAGAGGGGCGTGGACGTCCTGGCGAATGCTGTGAAAGTTACCCTCGGTCCTAAGGGTCGCAATGTGGTTCTTGAGAAAAAATTTGGTGCACCTTCTGTAACGAAAGACGGTGTTACGGTTGCTAAAGAAATTGAACTGGAAGATCCTATTGAAAATATGGGTGCCCAGATGGTGAAAGAAGTAGCTTCTAAAACTGCTGATGTTGCCGGTGACGGTACAACTACTGCTACAGTTCTTGCACAGTCTATCATCACTGAAGGTTTGAAAAACGTAGCTGCAGGTGCTAATCCGATGGACCTGAAGCGTGGTATCGACAAAGCTGTTGATGTTGTTGTTGCAAATCTGCAGAAGCAATCACAAGCTGTTGGTAATGATACAAAGAAGATCGAGCAAGTTGCTACGATCTCTGCAAACAACGATAATGAAATTGGTAAGCTGATTGCCGAAGCAATGCAAAAAGTGGGTAAAGACGGTGTGATCACTGTTGAGGAAGCCCGCGGAACTGAAACCAGCATAGATATCGTTGAAGGTATGCAGTTTGATCGTGGTTATATTTCTCCATATTTCGTGACCAACGCGGATAAAATGGAAGTAGAGCTGCAAAGCCCTTATATCCTGATCTACGATAAGAAGATCTCTGCTATGAAAGATATCCTTCACATCCTGGAGAAAGTTGCCCAGCAAGGTGCGCCGCTCCTGATCATCTCTGAAGATCTGGAAGGTGAAGCACTCGCTACCCTGGTAGTAAACAAACTCCGTGGTACCCTGAAAGTGGCTGCTGTGAAAGCGCCTGGTTTCGGTGACAGGAGGAAAGAAATGCTGCAGGACATCGCAATCCTCACAAAGGGTATTGTGATCAGTGAAGAGCAAGGATTTAAACTCGAAAACGCTGACCTGACCTACCTCGGTCGCGCTGAAAGGGTAACCATCGATAAAGACAATACCATCGTTGTAGGTGGTAAAGGTAAGAAAGACGATATCCAGGCAAGGATCGCGCAGATCAAGGCCCAGATCGAGTCAACTACTTCAGAATATGATAAAGAGAAACTCCAGGAGCGTCTGGCCAAACTCAGTGGCGGTGTTGCCGTACTGAATGTTGGTGCAGCTACTGAAGTGGAAATGAAAGAAAAGAAAGACCGTGTTGATGATGCACTGCACGCTACACGCGCAGCCGTAGAAGAAGGTATTGTACCTGGTGGTGGTATCGCGTTCATCCGCGCTATCGAATCACTGGCCAAGACCAAAGGTTCCAATGAAGATGAGAACACCGGTATCCAGATCGTTCGTCGTGCACTGGAAGAGCCACTGCGCACCATCGTTGCCAATGCTGGTATCGAAGGTTCCATTGTAGTGCAAAAAGTGAAAGAAGGAACAGCTGATTATGGTTACAATGCACGTACAGATAAATATGAGAATCTGCTGAAAGCAGGTGTGATCGATCCTACTAAAGTGAGCCGTGTTGCACTGGAGCATGCTGCATCTATTGCAGGTATGCTGCTGACCACTGAGTGTGTGATCGCTGATAAACCTAAGAAGGAAGAACCTCTCCACAACCATGGTGGTGGCGCTCCCGGAATGGGCGGAATGGACTACTAAGAAAAAGGCCCCGGTTAACGGGGCCTTTTTTAATGTGGCAATGTGGCAATGCGGTAATGCGGCAATGGAGGGATTAGCGGATGAGGGTGAAGGTCAAAGTGTTTTCGATACCCAGATAGTCTTTTGAGCTTTGTTTCCAGGTCATGGTATTTGCGGACCAGGCCGATACTTTGTAAACCTGCGCATTAAACCCTTTGGCGATCACAAGGGTGCTGTCTGAGGCCTGAGAATCCCATGAACCTCCGTTCAGGTTGTTAAATACACTGTTGCCCTCTGGATTACAGATATTGATATTATCGCTCTTGGTAAATACTTTGTTAGTATTAAATTTTAGCAGATCGTCTTTCTCACAGGGCTGAAAGTTCAAATCAAAAATATTCGCAAAACCGCCATCGCTGGTGGTCAGAATAATGGAAGTGATTTTCCATTCATTACCATTCAGTGCATCCTTCAGGGCAATATTGTTGTTGCCATCTGCGCTTTCGTCTTTTTCGCAGGCAAAGCAAACTACCAGTAAACCCAGCAGCAATCGTTTTTTCATGGTTCCAAACTACTGAATCCGTTTGAATCCGTCAACTGAACTCCATGAATGGCGTATAAAAAGGAAAAGCCCATTCGGGCTTTTTTTGATTAGTGTTGAGAATCGTTTAAACTGAATCTTATTACTCGGCAAACTGCTGAGACAATGCGTTGGATATAACTTTGAATGCGCCGTTTTTCCTTTTGATAATATACCTGTTGTTCAGCGCGCGGATATTCGGGTTAGAGTAGTGTTTTTCATCATAGGGCTTAATGAGGTCCGTCTCTTCTTCTACGTTTCCCTGACCGTCAAGGGTAAGCTCTACCACCCTGTAACTGAAATGCCATGGAGCCACATCATCTTCTGATCCATTGGCATGGAAAGTGTCATTGAAGCCTTCAAAAATAAGTTCGTTGTGGAAATGTTCCCCATCCCGAAGCAGGTTGGTCAGTTCCACAGCTTTATGCAGTTTTGGATCATCATGGATGATGCCACTGTCCCAGATGATCTCTCCGTTGAGATAGATGACAAGACGGTTGTCAACATTGCCTACTTTGATCCAGTATTCCTTTTTCATGACATTCAGTTTAAAGTATGATGGTGGTTAAATTTGATGCCATAAAGTTGCGCCAATCCCTGATAGGGTGGAATGATCCCTGTTACGCCAATTACTGATCTTCATTAGTGAACTTAAATACATCAAACTTATATTTGGTGAAACAACCCATGTCATGGAACCTATTCACCCAGACATCGCCCAGGCCATCACCCTCAACAAAGCGTTTTATACAGCGGAAACCTACTACCAACAAGCCCGCGAGAAAATCTTTGCACCATCCTGGCAATGGTTGGGAGATAACAGCATGCTTCCCACCGCTGGATCCTGCATGCCGGTTACGCTGCTGCCAGGTTATTTGAATGAGCCATTGTTGCTGAGCCGGGATGAAAATGGTGGTTTGCACTGTTTATCTAATGTTTGCACGCATCGCGGCAACCTGGTGGTCACCGAGCCCTGCACCACGCCACACCTCCGCTGTAAATACCATGGGCGGATGTTTGGCCTCGACGGTAGGTTTAAATCGATGCCCGAATTTTCTGAGGTGAAGAACTTTCCTTCTGCTTCAGATAATCTGCATCAGCTTCCATTGAAGCAGTGGGGTCCTTTCCTGTTTACAACACTTGATTACACACATACTTTTCAAGATTATTTTGGGCAAATGACGGAAAGGCTTTCCTTTTTACCGTTGGAGGCCTTTGTGCCGAGGCCTGATCTTAGCAGAACTTTTAAAGTGAACGCTCATTGGGCGTTTTACTGTGAGAATTACCTGGAGGGGTTTCACATACCATTTGTGCATGCGGGATTGAACGCTGTGATCAATTATGGAGAATATACCACTGAGCTATATCCATACAGTAATCTACAATTGGGGATCGCCAAAGGAGATGAGGCTTGTTTTGATCTTCCTGCCCATCACCAGGATTATGGGAAAAAAGTAGCAGCCTATTATTACTTCGTTTTTCCCAACATGATGTTCAATTTTTATCCTTGGGGACTCTCTGTGAATATTGTTGAACCGAACGGTATGGAACAAACGAATGTTAGGTTCCTTACCTATGTATGGAAAGAAGAATTGTATAACCAGGGAGCAGGGTCAGATCTGGACAAGGTTGAATTAGAAGACGAGGAAGTGGTGGAAAATGTTCATCAAGGGGTAAGGTCCAGGTTTTACAGCCACGGCAGATACTCGGCTACAAGAGAACAGGGTACCCATCATTTTCACCAGATGATCACGCATTTCCTGCTGTGAGCGCGTCCGTTTGTAGATGACTAGTATTTTCTTTAAGTAGCCTTAGGTGAGTTATGCTACCCAGCGTAAGAAATACCTGTGCACCTACATAGGTAGCCATCACCAAGATTCCGCTGTAAGGGTGCGGTTTGTAAAACCTGTTCAATGCGAGTGCTGAGTCAGAAAGAACAAACAGCATAGCGCCGATGATGAACAGTAGGGCAGTGGTGCGGGGAAGTTTTCCGTATTGCCACAGGGCCATGACTAGCATTGATCCGATCACCAGGGCATAAATGAGTACCGGCAGTTTCATCGGCCCCAACTGAGGCCAAAGCAAGTACAATAGTTCAACAACATAGGCCACTATAGCCAGGAACATAACGGGCCGTTTCCGGAAAAAGGATATGGTCTCTGATTGGGTTTTTGAAAAGTAAATAATGTAAAGTACATGGGCGGTCAGGAAGGCGGAAAGACCAAGAATAAAGTAAATACCGTTTTTGTTTTCAAAGAGCAGGAAAATATCTCCCAGCCATGAAAAAAATAACGCGGCCAGAAAAAGCCTGGAAAAGACAGATGAAATGCCGGTGGATATCACATAATAGCCCATGATAATGGGCATAAGAAATGGTTTGGAAAACAACCTGGCGGAGGAGTGTTGTTGTCCAAGATAAATATCTACTATGGCGGCCACAGTAATAAGGCCGATGAACAATGCGCGATTTACATTCATCTTTCAGATTTTCCTCTTGCACCAGCCACTAGCGGCGGTTCAGAGAATCTATGGGTGCGGAAACTTCTGCTTCAGATGTTTTGACAGGAACGGAAATCTTCGTGGCAGTGGAGTCAACCGTTGGTACAACAATCTTCTTACGTACAGGATCTTTCTTTTTTACAACAGGTTTTGCTATACTGTCTGTATGTATGGTTGAAGATTCCTCAGGATTGACGCTGCTGGCTGCTGAAGATACAGAACTTATTGGGTTGTTCAATTGGAGCGTTTCGCTGCCAGGATTAGACAGTGTTGAATCTACAGACTGTTGTTGAGGTAGCAGTTCTTCGTCAGTTGATACAACTGACTTTTGCGTAGTAGTATCCTGGATTGCCATCGGTTCTTTTCCCATGATGATGGGCTGCTTATCTCTTGAGGCTGATTGCTGGTAAACGAAATAGCCAACCCATCCCAGCAGTAAAAAACCTACAACGGCGAGGCTCACAATGGTCAGTCCTTTCGATTTCACTGTTCTTTTGCCGGAAGGCTTCAGGTAGTTTTCACTAAACTTGATGGCCTCACCCTGGTCTTCTGTATGCTTGGCCTGAGTGTCTTTAGGATCAATCTCAACCAATTGGATAAACTCGATCTCCCCTTTATTGGTGCGCTGGATGGAGCCCAGCCCTTCAATCATAAAGGGTTTGCTGATATTGATCAATTGTTGGCCCTGGATCACCAAGGCTTCCAAATCTGAAGAGGCGAGGGGTTTGATCTTACCGGTGATGGCGGAGATTTCTGCAATCAGCGCGGGATCCTCCGGTGTAGAAGTACTGTATACAAAAGACACCGATCCCTGTGGAAACGCGGCCTGCTGTGCTTTGTCCGGAATAGCATAGGCAACATCCATCAGCGTAAACGTGCCGAGTCCAGGCAGAGACAAGCGTTTGTTCTTTTGGAGAAAGCTGAGGAGGATTTCAGAGATTTTCACCTTGGTTTCTGTTTTTAGGCTATTGGATCATCACTTTGACCTGTTTAAAACGTTTTTTTGCCGGGTTTATTATGTTGCAGAACTTTGTGTTATAATATGTTAACGCAGGAAGAACAGAAGTTTATCGTTTATTGGGAAACGAACCGGGAAAAGCAATCCATGCTGGGTTACCAGATCCTTGCCGGAATCCCTTACGGATTGCTTTTTTCCCTACCCATTGCCGTTAACTATATCGTAGGAAGATTCTGGTACAAAAGGGCCGATGCAGTAGGGATGAGCCAGTTTAATCCGCTGGTATTGGTTTTTGCGGTTTTACTCATAACCGCCTTCGTTTCCGTATTGTATAAAAAGTTCAGGTGGGAACAACTGGACCAGCGTTACAAGGAACTCATCGTTAAAAAAAACCAAACGCTATAACATCTGCCCTCCAACCTCTACCCTCTGCCCTCAATTCGTTATCTTTGCCCACTTGAAACCGAGAACATGAAGAAAATCTTAGGCTTGTCCGTATTGATCCTGGCCCTGTTGAGCTCCTGCAAAAAAGACGATGAATGCAAATTAGCACCGCCTGCAATTGTGGCACCTGCCAATGAGATCCAGGCTGTAAAAGACTATCTGACTTCAAAAAGCATTACAGCGATCCAGGATCCCAGTGGTGTTTTTTATGTAAATACCCAGGAAGGAGCTGGAACTGCAACCCCAACGGTGTGTAGTACGATTAATTTCATTTACAAGGGAACCCTCACCAATGGGAATGTTTTTGATGGGCCCAATACGCTGACTTTCCCGCTCCAAGACCTGATTACGGGATGGCAGATCATTATTCCCAAAATGAAGAGAGGAGGCAAGACCACATTGTATATTCCGCCCACATTGGGATATGGATCAAGAGAAATCAAAGACAATCTTGGAAATGTAATTATTCCGGCTAATTCTATCCTGATCTTTGATATCGAGCTATTGAACTTCTAAATTTTTTCGCTTGCCACACGAAGCCATTTCCGTTTTTGACATGTTCAAAGTGGGGATCGGTCCATCATCTTCTCATACCCTGGGACCCTGGCGTGCTGCACAACAGTTCTGTAGGGGGATTGAGGATCGCGGATGGCTATTCCAGGTGGCTGCTGTCCGTATTTTACTATATGGTTCGCTTGCCAAAACAGGCAAGGGCCACGGCACGGATATCGCTGTACAACTTGGTCTGTGCGGGGAGGATCCCGTACATTTTGAACCCGATCAACTGGATCACAGGATCCAGGACATCAGATCGATGGGTTTACTCCTGTTTGCTGGTAAGCATGAGGTGCCATTCAATCCGGATGAGGATATCGAATTCCTCATGAATGAAAGCCTACCTTTCCATCCCAATGCAGTCACATTTCTGGTGAACCTGCACAATGGCGAGGCGATTGCGGAAACCTACTATTCCATTGGCGGGGGCTTTGTGGTGAAAGAGGGCGGAGATAGCATGAAACAGTCTGAAGTTGTTCTTCCATTCCCCATCGATACATCGGCAAATCTCCTCCACTGGTGCATGAAAACGGGGATGTCGATTCATGAAGTGGTGATGGAAAATGAAAGCGCCTGGCGGCCGGAGGCGGAAACAAGGGCTGGGTTGCTGAGGATCTGGGAAGTAATGAAGGCCTGCATCTACCGTGGATGCCATCGAGAGGGGATACTTCCCGGAGGGTTGCAGGTGAAACGGAGGGCTGCTGAATTGAATCGCAAGCTGGTGGGAGACCGGACTTATCATGATTACGATTCCTGGGTCCGCGTGATGAGAGAAGGCGGACAGGATTTTCGGTATATTCTGGACTGGGTCAGTTGTTTTGCGCTGGCGGTGAATGAAGAAAATGCTTCTTTTGGCCGGGTAGTGACGGCGCCAACAAACGGCGCGGCAGGCGTG
The DNA here is from genome assembly GCA_049661025.1 of Chitinophagaceae bacterium. Taxonomy (GTDB): domain Bacteria; phylum Bacteroidota; class Bacteroidia; order Chitinophagales; family Chitinophagaceae; genus Pollutibacter. The sequence continues at coordinate 8,245 of JBASZQ010000119.1, forward strand.
ATTCCTGCAGTTTTGCAGTATTTCATCACGTTCATGGACGGCAACCGGGAAGACAAGATCATTCAGTTTCTGGCCACAGCGTCTGAAATAGGCAGCATTTTTAAGAAAGGTGCCACTATATCTGCCGCAATGGGTGGGTGCCAGGCTGAAATTGGCGTTTCTTCAGCAATGGCTGCAGCGGCCCTGGCAGAATCAATGGGCGCTACACAGAAGCAGAGCATCATGGCGGCAGAGATTGCCATGGAACATCATCTCGGAATGACCTGTGATCCAATCGGCGGGCTGGTGCAAATCCCCTGTATTGAGCGCAATACCATGGGAGCCATCAAAGCCATTACCGCGGCCCAGCTGGCCATGCAGGGAACCCCTGATTTTGCTAAGGTTTCGCTGGATGTGGTGATTAAAACGATGTGGGAAACGGCAGTTGATATGAGCCATAAGTATAAGGAAACAGCAGATGGGGGACTGGCCGTTCATATCCCTATTTCACTGCCGGAATGTTAAGGTTTGTTAAGGTCTGGAAAAAACTGTTCAAATGGTCAACAATTAGCCTTTGAACTTGTCATATGTCGAATTAATTTGCAGTGTGCTTGATTGAAGTTTAAACAAGCACCAACTTTCTTTGGAAATTTGTAACCCATGGCAGAAACTGCTTCTACAACCCGGAAAAATCCGATAACGAGGATTTTGCAAGTACTCAAGCTGGAAAAACAGGAGATCACCTCCATATATTTCTATGCGATCCTGAACGGTCTGGTTCAATTGTCCCTGCCACTTGGTATCCAAAGCATCATCAGCTTTGTATTGGGCGGCTCCATTTCCACCTCACTCATCGTATTGATCGTTTTAGTTGTACTGGGGGTACTTTTTAATGGATTTATCTCCGTGCAACAAATGCAGTTGATTGAAAAAGTGCAACAGCAGTTGTTTGTACGATACTCTTTTGAATATGCGCATAAGATTCCCCGGCTTGATCTAAAAAGCATAGACAAATACTATCTCCCTGAATTGGTGAACCGTTTTTTTGATACCATCTCCCTCCAAAAGGGTATTTCAAAGTTATTGCTCGAGATTCCAACTGCAACAATCCAGATTATTTTCGGGATGTTATTGCTGTCTTTTTATCATCCGGTGTTCATTATATTTAGTCTTATCCTGATCACTCTGGTGGGAGTGATTTTGTTTTATACCAGCCCCAGGGGAATGGAAACGTCTATTCAGGAGAGCGACTACAAATACAAAGTAGCCGGGTGGCTGGAAGAGTTGGCGAGAGTTATACGTTCGTTTAAATTTTCTAAGGGTAGCTATTTAAATATGCGTAAAACAGACCAACTGGTTGCTGGCTACCTAAACGCAAGAACATCGCATTTTAAAGTCTTGAGATTCCAGTATTGGACACTCATCAGTTTTAAAGTATTGATCACTGCTGCAATGCTGATCGTTGGTAGTATCCTGCTGATCAACCAGCAGCTCAACCTTGGTCAGTTTGTGGCGGCTGAGATCGTGATTCTGTTGATATTGAATTCCGTCGAGAAGTTGATCCTGCACCTGGACAAAGTGTATGATGTTCTCACATCCGTAGAAAAGCTGGGAAAGATCACGGACCAGCCAGTAGATGAAGATGGGAAGATCATGTTTCCGGATCGCAATCAGGGCGTCAGTATCCAGGTGATGCACCTCGGATTTGAATATAATGAGTCGCCTGTCCTGAAAGACATCAGTTTTGACATCCAGCCGGGTCAAAAGGTTGCGGTGATGGGTGCTGATGGATCCGGAAAATCTACCCTACTGAGGGTGATCAGTGGTGCATATACAGATTTCAAAGGAGGAATACTGATCGATAACATTCCACTTCGCAACTATCATTCAGATTCTTTGAGGGCAAAAACAGGTATCCTTTTAAGCGCGCAGGATATATTTAACGGCACCGTGCTGGAGAATATCACTATGGGTGACAATAGCATCCAGCCAACCGAAGTCATGGTTCTGTCAGAAAAAGTAGGACTAAAAGACTTTCTTGAAGAGCAGCACGACGGCTTTGAGACTGTGCTTGACCCTGTAGGTAAGCGGTTATCCAGATCCGTTATTCAAAAAATCCTGCTACTTCGTGCTCTTGTGAATGAACCCAGGTTATTGTTGTTGGAAGAGCCATGGACAGGGTTTGAGAAGCAAATGGAAGAACAGATCAAAAATTATTTATTGAACCAGAATGAATGCACCATCATGGTGGCTACCAATGACGCGGAGTTTGCGGCGAAATGTGATGTGGTGCTATATCTTGTGGATGGGCAATTACGAAACAACGGAAGTGATCAACAAATAAACAGGAATTAATTTTACAGCATGGGCGTTGATTTTATTAACAAGGAAATGGAGCCGCAATGCCGGGAACTGGAGTTGAAATCCTATGACAATATCTATTTGGTTGGCCGGAAAAGCCAGGTGAAGAAATGGGTATTTGGATTTTTGCTTTTCCTGGTGATCATTTTGTTTTTACCGTGGACACAGAATATCCGCGCCCGCGGATCCGTGACCACTTTACGGCAGGAACAAAGGCCACAGCAGCTGCCTACCGTGATTCCGGGTAAGGTGGTGAAATGGCATGTGAAGGAAGGTGACTTTGTGAAAGAGGGAGATACGCTTGTTCAAATCACGGAGGTAAAGGACGATTATTTTGATCCCGAACTTTTGAAGAGAACCCAAGAGCAGATCAATGCGAAAGAGCTGGCGGTAGAGAATTATGAAGGTAAAGCCCAGACTGCAGATGTGCAGATTGTTGCACTGCGTCAAGCGCTTGAATTGAAGATAGCGGAACTAAACAATAAAATTGCCCAGCAGAAAATGAAGATCCGTAGTGACAGTATGGAGGTGATGGCGGCTGTCAATGACTTTAACATCAAGTCTGAACAGTTTAAACGGCAGAAAGTCATGTATGATTCTGGTCTTGCTTCGCTGGTACAACTGGAACAACGGAACCAGGCTTTTCAGGAATCATCTGCTAAACGGACCAGTGCAGAGATCAAGTTTGGCAATGCCAAACAGGAAATGCTTCGTCTGCAACTTGAGTTGAATGGAGAGATCCAGCAATACAATGAGAAAATCTCAAAGGCGCAAGGTGATAAATTCCAGTCGCTCTCCCAGGTACAGGCAGGTGCGGGCGATATTGCAAAGTTGAAGAACCAATACATGAATTATAACGTCCGCAGTGGACTTTACACATTGCGGGCGCCACAGGCAGGGCAAGTTGTACAAGCCAAGAAATCAGGTATCGGCGAGATCCTCAAAGAAGGGGATGTATTGGTGGAGATCATTCCGCAGGATGTTGAATATGCGGTGGAAATGTTTGTGAGGCCTGTGGATTTACCATTGTTGAGTAAGGGCCAGACTGTTCGTTTTCTATTTGATGGATTTCCTGCCATTGTGTTCAGCGGATGGCCCCAGGCTTCCTATGGAACATTCTCTGGCGAAATTGCTGCTGTGGAAAGTTCTGTAGCCACCAATGGCATGTTCCGCGTACTGGTTAAAGAATCAAAAGGTGAAAAGCCCTGGCCAAAACAATTGAAGATGGGCGCAGGCGCCCAGGGCATCGCGCTGTTGAAAGATGTTCCCGTATGGTATGAACTGTGGCGGAACATCAACGGCTTCCCTCCGGATTACTATAAAACGGAGAACACAGAAGAAGACAAGAAATCAACTGCGGGAAAAAAATAAGTTTACGATGAGATGGTGCCTGTTTATTGTTGTCTTGTTTTATTGTTCTTTGTCCCACGCACAGGATACTACCAGAACCCTGTCTGAAGCAGAGTTCCTGAATATCGTAAGGGCTTATCATCCTATGGTGAAACAAGCCAGTCTGATGGTAGAGCGTGCCCAGGCAGATCTTACTGCTTCCAGGGCAGGATTTGATCCCGCATTTTATGTAGCATCAGACCGAAAAACATTTGATGGAAAGAACTATTACAACTATCTGAACCCGGAACTCAAGATCCCTACCTGGTTTGGTGTGGAAGTAAAGGCCGGACTTGAAAACAACGCAGGAACGCTTACCAATCCTGAGTTGTCTTTGGGAAGGTCAAGCTACCTCGGCGTTTCCGTCCCTGTTGGTAAGAACTTGTTGATGGACAAGCGGCGCGCCGCACTTCAACAAGCAAAAATTTTCAGGGAACAATCTAAAGTGGAACAGTCGCTGGCGATCAATGACCTCCTCATAGACGCTGTTGATACCTATTGGCAATGGGTACAGGCTTATGAAGTGTATCTGATCCTTAATGAAACCGTGCGTGTGAATGAGGAGCGCCTCAACCTAGTAAAACTAGGGTGGCGGCAGGGCGACAGGCCTGCGATAGATACAACTGAGGTGTTGGCGCAACTGCAAAGTTTTCAGATCGCAAGAAACGATGCCTGGCTTCGCTGGCGTAACGGTGCGCTTGAGTTATCAAATTATTTGTGGCTGGCCAATGATTCACCTTATTATTTGCCCGAGACGGTGTTACCTGATCCCGGTTGGAAAGGGTACGATGTGAACAATAGTGCCTTGCCTCTTCTCGATGAACTATTGGCCACTGCACGCAACCTGCATCCAAAACTCTCTTCTTATAACTATAAACTGCAGAGCCTCGATGTAGAGAAAAGGCTCAAGTTCCAGAACCTTTTACCAACCGTTGATTTTCGTTACAATATTCTGAATACAGACTACAATGTTTTCAAGAACGGCAGTTGGGCCTATTATCAGAATAACTACAAGTTTGGCTTTGATATAGGCATGCCTTTGCGGCTTTCACAAGGTAGAGGTGAGTACCGCGCAGCGAAAATCAAGATCCAGGAAACTGAGCTTGATCTTTCCATGACACGCTTGTCTATTCAAAACAAAGTGAAGTCTTATTTTAATGATTTAGCAAATCTGCAACAGCAGGTTCGGTTGGCAGAAGCAAGCCTGGATAACTACCAGCGGTTATTTAGGGGCGAAGATTTGCGGTTTAAGAACGGAGAAAGTACTTTGTTCATTCTCAATAGTCGGGAAAATAAAGTACTGGAATCACGGCAAAAACTCATCGAGCTAAGAACCAAATTCATGAAGTCAATGCAAGCAGTAATCTGGTCCACCGGCCAGCTCCGCTAATCTCCCATTCTCTCCATCTCTCATTGCCGCATTACCGCATTCTCAAATTACCACATTGTATAGTGTGTCTCTTTCAACCGGTTCTCTTCTGACCTGACGAATGAGATTCTTGATCTCTTCTGTGGTCATTGCAGGATTCTGTTCTTCACTACCTGCCATGGAATAGATCTTCGTGGAATCATCAATGGTACCGTCAAGATCATTCACGCCAAAGGAAAGGGTGAGCTGTGCGTTCTGCCGTCCCAGCATGGGCCAGTAGGCTTTTAAATGGGGGAAATTATCCATGAATATCCTGGCCATGGCATAAACCTTCATATCTTCTACGATGTTGCATTCTTCAATGTGGCTCATCTCATTATCCTTGTTCCGGAATTTCAATGGGATGAAACAATTAAAGCCACCTGTTTCATCCTGAAGGGTCCGCAACCGGTCCATATGATCAATCAGGTGTTCATATTTTTCGATGTGCCCATACAGCATCGTTGCATTGCTGTGCATGCCTAATAAATGAGCGGTACGATGAATATTCAACCATCCATCGGCATCTACCTTATCTGCAGAAATCTGTTCACGTATCACAGGATCAAAGATCTCGGCACCGCCACCGGGAAGGCTTTGAAGGCCTGCATCCCGCAGGTAGGTCATTCCTTCTTCCACCGTCATTTTAGCTTTCCTGAACATATAGTCCAGTTCCACTGCAGTGAACCCTTTGATGTGAAGATCTGGCCTGTGTGCACGAATTTTGAGCAACAGGTCCGCGAAATAATGAATGTCCATCTTCGGATGAACGCCGCCTACAATGTGTACTTCGGTCACTGGTTGACCATCGTATTTTTTGACGATGTTCAACATGTCATCGATGCTCAATTCCCAGCCTTCTTCACGTTTCGCATACAGACGGGAATAGGAACAAAACTTACAGGAGAACACACACACATTGGTGGGTTCAATATGAAAATTACGGTTGTAGTAGGTGGTATTACCGTGCCTGGATTCGCGAACGAAATTGGCCAGCGAGCCCAGGAAAGAAAGGGACCCTTCATTGAATAATTTCAGGCCTTCTTCTTTTGAAATCCTTTCTCCGGACTTAACTTTCTCGGCAATGGTCAGCAACTCAGGGGAGACGCTGGTATCGGCATAAAGATCCTGTGCAATCTGCATCATAGTAGCTCAATTCAACATGCAAATTTAGTGAAAAGCTAGTAGCTAATTGCGATTAGCTATTTGCTTAAGATAATGCTCCAGCTATGCATGCACACATTAAACAAGCGATAGTACCCCCCAACAGGGCTTTAAGTCCCAATTCCGTCAAATTTTTACGCTGATTGGGTGCCAATTGACTGATTCCACCGATCTGGATACCAATGGAAGCGAAATTGGCAAATCCACAAAGTGCATAGGTAGTGATGAGGATCGATTTGGGATCCGTGATGGCTCCGGCATTCTTCATTTTCCCAAAACTGATATAGGCCTGGAATTCGTTGATAATGGTTTTCTCGCCCAGCAATTGACCCACCTGCACCATTTCATTGCTGTTCACGCCGATGATCCATGCAATGGGAGAGAAGATATAGCCTAACAGCATCTGGAAGCTCAGTCCGTCATAACGGCCTCCTGAAGATCTTGCGATTACATCGTTCAGGCCAGTATGGTATCCAATGGATCCCAGGATCCAGTTCAGCAAATACATCAGGGCGGTAAATACCACCAGCATAGCGCCTACATTAACGGCCAGTTTAAGCCCGTCTGTTGTTCCCATGGAAATGGCATCCAGTACATTGTCGCCCAGTTTCTCCTGGTTGATCTTGATTTCGGTATCCACTTTTTCTGTTTGTGGAAACAGGATTTTAGACACAACGATGGCTGCAGGAGCGCTCATGATACTCTGGCTGAGCAGGTGCAAGGCGAAATAGTTTTGCTGGGCCACATCGGTCCCACCCAAAAATCCAACATAAGCAGCCAACACAGATCCGGCAGTATTCGCCATTCCGCCCACCATGATCATCAGGATCTCGGAACGGTTCATTTTTTCCAGGAAGGGCCTGATCATGAGTGGCGCTTCAGTTTGTCCGAGAAAAATATTGGCCGCAGTGGATACGCTTTCTGCACCTGAGATCTTGAGTTTGCTTAGTAGGATGGCAAAGAAATGCACCACTTTCTGGAGGATGCCCAGATAGTAAAGCAAGGCAGACAAAGCTGCAAAGAATATAATGTTGGGAAGCACCTGCACGGCGAAAATATAAGCCCAGCTACCGGTAGGATCAGCGAGGCTTCCGAATATGAACTCAGTGCCCTTGTGGGAGATGTTAATGACTTCTACAAATTTCTGGGACATCCACTCAATGATGATCCGGAAGAAATTGTATTTGCCATTGGACAGTACACCGATGGCAAAACAAATTTGTGCGATGACCCCAAACAAGACAAGTCTCCAGTTGATGGCTCTGCGGTTATTGCTGAACACAAAACAGAGTAGGATCAGAAAGAACATACCCACCATTCCCCGCAGCAGGTTTTCAACTTGTAGACTCATGCAGTAGTTTTAGCCGTTATGGCGAATTTGCGGATTAATTGTTGAATTTAGAAAATCTTTTTAAAGCAACCCTGAAGAGGTCATTGAGATCTGAAGATATATTCCATCTAAGGATAAAAAAGCCAAACAGCGCGCCGAATAGGATACATTTTACCACCATTCCTGTTATGGGCGAGAACAATTCACCGATAAACCAAATGGGCGCAAATAGTGCAATTGCCAGAAAAAGGGCTTTGAGGTTGTTCCAGGTAAAGGGCTGCAGGCCAAATAGCTTCCAGATCATCCCATAGCGGATCCCATTGAAAATGACTAATGCAATTAGATTTCCATAAGCAGGTCCTAAGCTGTTGAATTGTTTGGTAAGCCAGTAGTTCAACGGAATACTTAAAGCTACAAACAACATATTGGTCAGGAAATCCAGTTTCCAGTATTTGGAAAGCAGTAAGATCTGCGTATTTAATCCGGTTGAAAGATCTATCAGTTTGGCAATGCCGGATATCAGGACAATGACTGCTAATGATGTATATGCCGGACCTAAAAGGTTACTAATCTCCCTGATATTCAGCATAACAAGCCCAAAGATGCCGAGGCCTGCAATCATCAAATTCAGGGAAGTCTTCTGGTACAACCTGTTGATCAGGGAAATATTTTTTGACCTCCAGGCAGACGCAATTAATGGTGTGGTAATCGAAACAAGACTTCTTTGGGGTACTTCCATCACCGTAACAAGATAGGTGGCGATGGTGAATACCGCGGCGTCTTTCAAGCCACCCTGACTTTGACTAGCGAGGATGATCGTGTCATTGGTTCTTGCAATAATGTTAAGTACAGCACCAGCAAAAAGAAAACCGCCAAAGGAGAGCATTTTGAATTTGATCCTTCTGGTTAAAATGCTCGGCTTGAGTACCGGAGTCAATAGTTTTTCCCGAAACATCATCAAAAGAAAAATGATCACAGGCAACAAAAAGATCCATGCATACAAAGTAATAAACTGGTTATACTTAACTATGCCACCGATAAAAAGGAAAATGAGTATTGTAGTCAGGAGCCTGAATGCAAATTCTTTGAGGATATTGGAGAGTATTGTTTTGCGCAATGACCATGCATATGCTTCAAACAAACTGAAATACGCCAGTGTGATGGTAAAAGGGTAGAGGAGATCAAAGTAATCAACGAATAATGGCGACTTACTACCAAATTTCCGGATGATCCATGGTTTCATCCAAGGCAGTATCAATACGGTGATTAAGCAGCCAAGGGTAACCAAACCGATGCTCAGCCATGGTAGGTCATTACGCCTATCGGGGGTATTTTTCTTGTATAAAGGGAAAAATTTGAGGACGATGGGGATGCTGCCGAGTGTGCATATTGTGGAAAGGAGCATGGCCACATCCAGCAGGATTCTTGTTAAGCCAAACTGTTCTGGCGTGAAGTAGCGGGGGAACAGGACCAATATATTAACTGCTCCGATCGCAAATCCAAGGTAGGTGAATGTGCTCGATACCAGGCTTTGTCTACGGATCATATTATTGGCCATGTTGAAGAATAAGCTCCAGGAATCGCTTCCCCGGAGCCGGTTCGTGAAGAGATTTAGCTCTTTCAAATGCACTTAGTCCCATTACCGCCAAGGCTGTCCTGTGTTGCCATGTACGCTCCAATGCGTCATCAAGTGCTTGAAGATTGGCCCCTGCAGCAATGAATCCATCCACTCCATCCCTGACCCACTCTGTATTTCCGCCCACATCAGTAGTAATGACCGGGCGTGCACATAACATTGCCTCAACCAATGCCAGGGGCGTTCCCTCATTCAGGGAAGGTAGCAAAAGGATATGGTTGTTTTTCCATACTGAAAGGATGTCAGACGTTTTCCCATGGAAACGCACACGATCCTCTATTTCATAAAAAGACGCGAGGGCTTTGAGGTAGGTTTCATCATAACCACTGCCATAGAGGTGTAAATGCAAAGGTCTTGATCGCCATTTGGGCATGCGAAACAGGGCCAGCGCAAGATCCTGGCCTTTATGGTTAACAAGCAGGTTAGCCACAATGGCGATATGTATCCCGTCTTCTATGTCAGGCATAGGTAGTGCAGAAATTGCCGGGAGATTGACCGGATTACGCAAAACTTTCGCATTCTTGATCCGTAACAGTAAGTGCCGTTCCGCTACCTCCAGATTTCTCTCTGACACAAATACCGAAGCTGCAGCTTGTTCGTATACTGTAGAAAGGTATTTTGCTTCTTCATTATTTATGGGTCTCCCATATTCAACATTCACCTGAATGTTCAATATATAAGGAATGTTTTTCCTCATTAAGCCGTCAAACAATGGCTTGTTAAGTGTCATGGAGTAAGCTGCACCTGTGTAAACCACCACATCAGGGTCGGTACGGAATAGTTTGTGAAAAGGATTTTGAATAATGTTCTGCAGAAAGAGGATGATTTTACGGAATACGCGTTCTTTCCTTGTCCATGCAGGATTGATAAAACCTCTTCTATATTGAAGTTTAGCGCCCTTTTCAGCCAATACCTCAAACTTTGGCGCTGGAACATTGAGTTTGACAGCTGAGATGACTACCTCGTGCCCTTCTGTCATTGCTTGTTCCGCTGCTGCAGCCCAAAGTTCTTCACTGCCGCCCCATGGGTCTTTTATAAACGAAACAAAGGCGATCCTCATGACGGCAGTTTTTTGGCCAGCATCACATTGTTAAGGTAGAGTTCCTGGGACTTGGGCAGAACAGCTTTCCAAAGAGAGGCCCATACATTATTTCCACCAAATATGATGACGCGGGCAATAGTCCTTAGCACGGGTATGCCCGCGATCCGGCTGATCACATGGCGGTCCCAATAAGCTATTCTTTGTTGTACGATGGCTTCGATAAAACTTCCTGTTTTTTCATAATGGACAACCTCAAAACCATGGGAAGTAAAAAGGCTCTTCATAGCAAAAGAAGTATAACGGGCATAATCAGCCGGAGCTTCGTGCTCACCAAAGGCAAAAGGGCAGCTGACAAGAATCAACCCTCCCGGCTTAAGTACCCTTCTTAACTCTCCCATGATCTCTGGCAAATTGAAAACGTGTTCAAAAACTTCACTGCTAAAGATCGAGTCAAAATGGTCATCCTGAAAAGGGAGGGTATGCCCATCATAAAAAACATCAACTTTGTGATGGCTATACGTTGGCCCATCACCTTTATAGTCTACACCCACATACTCATCCACCGTAAACATTGCTTCATAGGGTTTAAGGCCGCACCCGAAATCCATCAGTTTTCCTTTCAACTGTGGGACCAAGTGCCGGAACGCCGCATATAGTCCTGATCTGATCAGATACAGCGGATGAAGGATGCCTGGATGGAAGTCTGGGTGTACCGAAAGGGTCTTTTGGGACATATTGGGGTTAAAAGTATGAATAAAATAAAATTTACGGGGATTGTGCGCGCAATGTAATTTCGGGCCACCAACAGGATATGCCCATGATCGGAATGCTAAATAAGCTTGCAGGAAAATTTAATCTCAGACTCATCAGCAGTAAGCCCAGTCTTCCCCCTGATCTTTCAGGCGATGAGAAGTTCATGAAGCTGTATCAGGAGGTGCGGCCTTTTACAATGACTTCCCCGGAGCGTCTGTTTGCACTTTATCAGTCCATCAATTTTGTCATCGAAAATAAGATTCCCGGAGACTTTGTGGAGTGCGGTGTTTGGAAAGGGGGCAGCTCAATGATGATTGCCAAAACCCTTCGTTCACTTGGGGTGGAAGACCGCTCTCTCTGGTTGTATGATACCTACGAAGGAATGAGTGAGCCCACGGCTGAGGATCGCGATTTTTCTGGGAAAACCGCTGATGAATTGCTGAAAGCTTCTGATAAATCAGATTCAAATTCTGTTTGGTGCTTTTCCTCCATGGATGAAGTACAACAGAATCTTACCCGCACTGGATACCCATCGTCATTGATCAAATTCATCAAGGGTAAAGTGGAAGATACCATTCCGGGGGCAATACCAACATCCATCGCCTTGCTGCGCCTGGATACAGACTGGTATAGCTCAACCATGCATGAATTGATTCATTTGTACCCTCTATTGGCTAATTCTGGTGTGTTGATTATTGACGATTTCGGACATTGGGAAGGTGCTAAAAAAGCCGTCCTTGAATATTTTAGTCAACATGGCCGAATGCCCCTCATTAATCGGATTGATGAAACGGGTAGGATCATCCTCAAACTACAGTCTTGATGTGATACCAACTGTGTTTGACAATGTTGGGCAAAATGCTATTTTTGATACAGAACACTTAAATGATAAACCTATGGTAAAGTACTTCGCCCTTTTGATTTTACTGGCTTTTTTGTTTGTTGGTTGCGAAAAAGAAGATGATAAACCCGTGGAACCAGTGCCAGTCCCGGAAACCACAACAAAGGGGTTAATCCTCCATCTACCGTTCAACAACAGCCTGAATGACGCGAGTAGCGAAGCCAATAACGCAAGAATTGTTGGTGGCAGTGCCACTTATCACTATGACAGATATTTTGATCAGGGTAGCGCTCTACGCCTAAACCAGGGGCAGTACCTTGAAGTTACAGATAGGAAGTTTAGCGCCTTGGATTCATTTACATTCTACATTGAGTTCAATCCCACAGGCTCCGGGTACCAATCCTTGATCAGTAAAAGGGCCTATACTGTTGTTCCAGGTACCAAATACAATTCGGGTTTCAATATTGCTATCAACGATTTCGGACAAGCCCGTTCACAATTTAAACGGCTTGGACAATGCCAGGTTGAATCGTCTTTGGGTTTCTTCCCTGAAATAACAAGCGGTGGGGAAGAAGTAATGATAGATTGTTGGAATTATATTGCTTGCAGTTTTGATGGTAGCGTGCACAAGCTATACCTGAATGGGAAATTGGTTGCCCAGCAGAGTGCAGATGCAATGGAAATTTGTGACACTGATCCGTTGAGAATTGGTTCATGGTGGCAGGGGGATTCCCAATTTTTCGACGGCATTCTTGACGAAGTAAGGGTTTACAATAGAGCGCTGACCGACACAGAGATATTTCAACTCTACAAACTTGGAAAGAAATAAAAAGAAAAGAGGGTATTACTGAAAACACCCTCTTCGCTTTTTACATATCTAAGTTTAGCTCATATGTGCCTCAATCTTCTTTACAAAGTTGCCCTTGGGCTGCGCACCCACCAACTTATCTACTACCTTGCCATCTTTGATGAACAGGATAGCAGGAATGCTGGTAATCCCATAGTTCATTGAAAGCTGGGGATTATGGTCCACGTTAACCTTACCCACGTTGACCTTACCATCATATTCCTTAGACAGTTCTTCAATGATGGGCCCGATTGCGCGGCAAGGACCGCACCACTCTGCCCAAAAATCAATAACGGTTAATTTGCCAGAAGAGATCACCTCTGTCTGGAAATTGGAGTCTGTGAATTCTTTTGCCATGTTTTGTACTTTATATATTGTATCGATGAATTACTTGCTCAAAATTAGTTCCAATTTCAATGCCATGATGAACTGACATTAATTGCCATTGCTGGTCACCACATTGACATCTATATAGGTGTTCTCTAGCAGGAAAGCAGACAATTCGTCATTCATTTCTACCCCTTTTGCCATAGAAACCAGGTTAATATTCCAGTTGTTCTTGGGCTCCACCAGCCTGAACTTCACCCTGGCATTCCCCGGGTGCTTTTTCAGGTTATTAACGAGGAATTCAACCAATTCAGGCTTCAATAGTTCCCCCATCAGGCTCATCTCCACTGATTTCGTCATTGTTTTCTTGATGGTTTCCAGCAGGCAGATCTCGCTGATCCTGAAGTTCCACTCATTCCGCTTCTCCCATTTCTCGAACTTCCCCGTCACATACAAACAAGTACCGGGTTCAAAATAGTTCAGGTATTTCATATAGATTTCCCCAAAAAGGGTGATCTCTGTTTTGCCCGAGAAATCTTCCAGCCCCAGTATCCCATATTTGCTGCCCCTTTGCGAAGTACGGTGCATTGCCGTAGTCACCAGGCAGGCCAACCTGATGGTTTTGGTGGGTTGAGACTGCAATTCCACGGATTGTTTGAAATCATTGAAATCAGCAATTGACATGATTCCATAATAAGTGTTCTCAAACCGGAAATGATCCAACGGATGACCACTAATGAACATCCCGGTCACTTCTTTTTCATGATCAAGCTGCTCCGTGAGGGTCCAGTGTTTGCAGTCTGGAATGCGCGGGGGCGGGATCTCCATTACCGGCATATCACCAAACAATGTATTGGCCGTATTGGCGGATTGCGCCTGATAAATGTTCCCGTACTTGATGATCTTCTCCAGTCCCGTAGTATTATCACCCTCGGGCGTATGAAAATATTGTGCCCGATGAAATGCAGGGAAACAATCGAATGCACCGGAATAGGCCAGGCATTCCAACGATTTCTTATTTACGGTACGCTGATTGACCCTTTTCACCAGGTCAAAAATTGAATTGAAATGACTTCGCTTTACCCTTTCTTCGATAATACTTTCCACCGCCGCTTCACCCACTCCTTTCAATCCACCCAACCCGATCCTGATCTCACCCTTATGGTTAACCGAAAATCCTTTGCCCGATTCATTGATGTCAGGACCAAGAACCTTAACACCCATCCGCTTGCACTCTTCCATGAAGAATGTCAGCTTTTCAATACTACCTGCATGGTTCAGTACACTGGCCATGTATTCAGCAGGGTAGTGGGCTTTCAGGTAAGCAGTCTGGTAAGCTACAAACGCATAACAGGTAGAATGTGATTTGTTGAACGCATACTGTGCAAAGGCTTCCCAATCGGTCCATACCTTTTCAAGCACGTCTGCCGGATGACCTTTCTCACCTGCTCCCTTGATGAACTGTCCTTTCATCTTATCCAGTACCGACTTCTGTTTCTTACCCATTGCCTTTCGCAACACGTCTGCATCACCCTTGCTAAAGCCGGCGAGCTTTTGGGCCAGCAACATCACCTGCTCCTGGTAGACCGTGATGCCATAGGTTTCTTTCAGGTATTCTTCCATATCCGGAAGATCGTAAGTGATGGCCTCCTTGCCATGTTTACGATCCACGAAGTTGGGGATATAAGACATCGGCCCCGGACGATACAAGGCGTTCATCGCAATCAGGTCGTCAAATTTATCTGGCTTCAGTACGCGCAGATATTTCTGCATGCCCGGACTTTCAAATTGGAATGTACCGATGGTCTCTCCTTTTTGGTACAGCTGAAAGGTAATTTCGTCATCGAGCGGTATCTTATCGATATCAATCTCCACTCCGTGGTTTTCCTTTACCAACTCCAGGCAGGTCTTGATGATGTTCAGGGTCTTCAACCCCAAAAAGTCCATCTTGATTACACCTGCTTCTTCAATCACCGATCCTTCAATCTGTGTGATCCAGAGATCAGAATCCTTGGCCGTACAAACGGGTAGTAACTCAGTCAGATCTTTTGGGGCAATGATGATACCTGCCGCATGGATACCCGTGTTCCGCACGGAACCTTCAAGGATCTCGGCCTCATGAAGGATCTGGGAACGGATGTCCTTCCCATCATAGATCTCCCTTACTTTTTTCACATTCTCAATCTCGTCTTTGGAGAATCCTTCTTTTTCTTCCAGGCTCTTCTCACCACTCAACGGTGCATGCAACACCCGCTTTAATACTACGCCGGGTCGCTCCGGGATGAGCTTGGCCAGTGCATTGGATTCCGGCAATGGAAGGTCCATCACGCGCGCCACATCCTTTATGCTCATCTTGGCAGCCATCGTACCATAGGTGATGATCTGCGCTACCTGATTCTTCCCGTACTTATCTACAACATAATCGATGACTTTCTGCCTGCCCTCATCGTCAAAATCCGTATCAATATCCGGCATGCTCTTCCGGTCTGGATTCAGGAATCGCTCAAACAGCAGGTTATATTTGATGGGATCGATGTTGGTGATTCCGATGCAATAGGCTACAACGGAACCTGCCGCGGAACCACGACCAGGGCCCACAAACACACCCATGTCCCTGCCTGCCTTAATGAAGTCTGATACAATCAGGAAGTAGCCCGCAAATCCCATGGTGCGGATGGTGAACAACTCAAATTTCAACCGCTCTTCAACCTCCGCTGTTACCACCTCGTACCTCTTATAAGCACCTTCCCAGGTAAGATGCTCCAGATACTCATCCTGCGTCTGAAAATTTGCAGGCACTTTAAAGTGCGGCAGCAGGATATCCCGCTTCAGGTCAAGCAGCTCAACCTTATCTACGATCTCATTGGTATTGTCAATGGCTTCAGGAATATCCTGAAACACTTTGTTCATTTCTTCCGTCTTCTTGAAATAGAACTGGTCATTCGGAAAAGCAAAACGCTTGTTCTTGATCAGCACATCATCATCCGTGAATTCACGAAGGGCCGGGGTGGAAATTTTTTCGTTGGTATTGATGCAAAGCAGAATATCGTGGGCGTTGAAATCAGACTGATCCACATAATGTGAATCATTAGAGGCAATCACCTTCACATTATATTTCTTTGCAAAACGCAGCAATACTTCATTCACCTTGTCTTGCTCCGCCATACCATGGCGCTGGATCTCTACATAGTAGTCGTCCTGAAAAATATTCAGCCACCATTTGAATTCATTCTCCGCTTCTTCTTCTCCTTTGCGCAAGATCATCTGTGGCACCATTGCACCTAAACAACAGGTAGTAGCAATTAGTCCTTCATGGTAAAGATGTATGAGTTGTTTGTCAATCCTCGGATACTTGCTATACAATCCTTCGATATATCCCAATGAAGTAAGTTTCACCAGGTTTCTATAGCCTTGCTCATTTTTGGCCAGCAGGATCTGATGATGCCTGGGGTCTTTTTCTTCCTTCGTAAAGGTTTTTCTTTGCCGATTTTCCGTGAGGTAAAACTCGCAACCCACAATCGGTTTTACTTTCAGGGGACTTTTTTTATCATCAGGATCAACCCTATGCTTGTAGGCTTCAGACACAAACTTGAACACGCCAAACATGTTGCCATGGTCAGATATCGCCAGGGCAGGCATATTGTCCGCCAACGCTTTTTTATATAAGGCTTCTATATTAGCCGCTCCGTCGAGCAACGAATATTGGGTATGGACGTGTAGGTGTGAGAACCGCTGCATTGGTTTCTGGTATGATGATTGCGCTGAGCCTACAAAGGTCGGGAAAAAGCACTGGCGGATTAAGCCGTTTTTTCCACTTACATTTGCACATTCCGGTAGATCATGAAAAAACCCCATGCGTTCATATGGCTCCTCATGATACTTCTGGCGGGATGCGAGGTATTCAAGCCTGTGCAGTCGCCGGCCCGTAGCAGCTCGTCCTATTCAAAGCAAAACACTCCGTTTTTAGAAGATATTGTGGTGACTACCAACCCGGATAGTAAGCCTGCACCACAGAAAGAAGAAGATCTTCCGCCTATTAAAGATGACTATCGATCTGCCATCCAATTCAATACAGGTATGTCTGTGGGAGATGCCACGATGGAACAGTTTCGATATTCTATCCTGCTCAATACCGAGGTGGAATACCTTTCAAACAAAGAACTCTATCGATTGATCCACGCGTGGTGGGGAACGCCGTATAAGATTGGCGGCATGACGCAACGGGGGGTTGATTGTTCCGCATTTGTACAGACAGTGATGGCAGGTTCCTACGAACTAGCATTGCCAAGAACGGCAAAAGAACAAAAACAAATAGCAGTAGCCGTGGAGCGATCTGAGCTTCGTGAAGGAGACCTGGTGTTTTTTAATACACGTGGCGGGGTATCTCATGTTGGCATCTATCTTCACAACAATAAATTTGTGCACGCGTCAACTTCCGGCGGGGTAACCATCAGCGATCTTGATGAAGCCTATTGGGCCAAACGTTATCTTGGAGCCGGCCGGGTTACCCAATAATATGTATCGATATCTCCTTTTTGTTTTGTTCATCAGCGCTGGTTGTAGAGATCATCAGGTCTCAAACAAACAGGTTTTCCGTTACAACCAGCCAGAGGGGTTGACAACCCTGGATCCGGCCTTTGCCAAGAGCCAGCCGGTGATGTGGATCACACACCAACTATACAATACCCTCGTGGAGATACAGGCTGATCTTCGTATCCACCCGTCTCTAGCCAAAACCTGGGAGATCTCTTCAGATGGATTGACTTACCGTTTTTTCCTGCGGGATTCCGTGTTTTTTCACGATAGTCCGGTGTTTCCCGGAGGACGGGGTCGTAAACTCATTGCGAACGATGTAGTTTACAGTCTGGGCCGGATCCTTGATCCAGCTGTGGCCAGTCCCGGCGCATGGATTTTCCGGGGAAGGGTAGATAGTATCACGCCATTCAGGGCCGTTGACAGCCTTACTGTGGAGATAAAAATGCAGAAACCCTTTCCTCCGATCCTGGGCATTCTGAGCATGCAGTATTGTTCCATTGTCGCAAAAGAGGCGGTGCAACGATATGGAAAAGATTTCAGACGCAACCCCGTTGGTACGGGCCCATTTGTCATGAAGAGCTGGGAAGAAGGCCAGAACCTTATCCTCCACCGTTTTGAACGATATTTTGAAACAGACAGTACGGGTCATCGCCTTCCTTATCTTGACGCGGTCAAACTGAGCTTTCTGGATAACAAGGCCACAGAGTTCATGGAGTTCAGGCAGGGCAGACTTGATTTCGTAAACGACATCGAGGCGAGTTTCAAGGACGAGATCCTTTCCAAAACTGGCAACCTGAAGCCAGAGTGGGAGAGCAGGATTCAAATGTTCAAAACGCCTTATCTCAATACAGAATATCTGGGCATTCTATATGATACCGTCAATAGTTTAGTTGCCGCTTCGCCCGTGCGTTGGAAGAAACTGCGGCAGGCCATGAATCACGCCATTGACCGGCGCAAGATGATGATGTACCTGCGAAACTCCATCGGCACCCCTGCAGAATCTGGCTTCGTTCCGGCAGGCCTTCCATCTTTCAGTATGGAAAAAGTGAAAGGATATCGATATGATCCCGAGAAAGCAAGACAGCTCCTCAAAGAAGCAGGATACAGCGCAGATGCGGAAGTCATTACCCTTAAGACCATTCCTATCTATGCCGAGCTGGGCGCCTTCGTGGCGAAACAATTGGAAGATGTAGGGATGAAAGTAAAGGTGGAAACCGTGCAGAGGGCAACGCTTCTGGAGGAGATTGCCAAATCCAAAGCAGTCTTCTTCCGTGGCTCATGGATCGCTGATTATCCGGATGCAGAAAATTATCTGTCCGTGTTTTATGGCAAGAATCCAGCGCCACCTAATTATACCCGATTTAAGAATGCAAAGTTTGATGCATTATATGACAAGGCACTAACGGAGACCAATGATTCCATCCGATATGGGATTTACCAGCAGATGGATCAGATTGTGATGGATGAAGCACCTGTCATTCCGCTATGGTACGACATGGCCATCCATCTGGTAAGACCCGGTATCACAGCCTTTCAGCCGAATTCACTCAATCTGTTGGAGCTCAGACGTACTAAAATAGCTATTAGCTACTAGCTATTAGCTATTTTATTGTTTTTTCATTTTGGAGGCGAATACTTTTTGGAATTTCTCCATCTTCGGCCTGATCACAAAATAACAATAAGGCTGTGATCCGTTCAGTTTGTAGTAATTCTGGTGATAGTTTTCTGCCACATAGAAATTCTTGTATGGCTCGATAGCGGTAACAATGGGATTGTCAAAGGCGCCACTTTTTCCCAGCTTCTCTTTATAGAATTCTGCCTTCTTTTTTTGCTCTTCATTCATGTAAAAGATCACACTGCGGTATTGTGGTCCCACATCGTTTCCCTGGCGATTCAGGGTAGTAGGATCATGGGTTTGCCAAAACACTTCCAATAAATCATCAAAACTGATTTTTGAGGGATCGTATACCACTTTGATGGCTTCTGCATGTCCGGTCGTTTTTTCACAGACCTCTTCGTAAGTAGGGTTTTCTACGTGGCCACCGCTGTATCCGCTTTGGACACTGGAGACGCCTTCAAGTTGCTGGAAAATTGCTTCCGTACACCAGAAGCAGCCGTTGCCAAATATTGCTGTTTCGTTGTTCATCTGATTGGAGGATGCCTGAAGATGTTCAGCAGCGGGTACCGTAGTGTGCGACTGTTCCCGCCGGGTGCAGGCGAGGGTGGTCATCAGGAGTAAAAATGCCGGGTAGAATTTTTTCATTGTAATTTATCAGTACAAAGGTCCTTAATGCCAACGGATTAATCTCGTGGTTTATGTTAATCCGTGTGGCTGCAATGTAAGAATTATGTTCACTTTAACAATGGTTTGTGGAAGGTGCAAGTGCCCCACCGCATTTATGTATCTTTGCAGCCTTAAAAATTATTGTTCACGTGAAACTCTTCCCACAATCTGCTGATTTTCAACTGGAGTTTGACAAGATCAGGGAGATTGTACATCAGTATTGTAATACGGAAATGGGGCGCAACCGCTCTGTCCAAATGCGTATCCATACCCGCAAGGAGTATATTGACCTGGAGCTTTCCCAGACCAATGAATACCTCCTTTTACTGAATGGCGGGCAGTACTTCCCCAACGAAGAGGCCATCAATCTTCATCGTGAACTGAAACTGCTTGGCATCCAGGGCGCCGTACTTACGGGGGAAGATTTCATGCAGATCAGGAGACTCGCGGAACACACCCAACAATTGTTCCGTTGGTTTGATGCGGACCGGACTGAGCACTACCCCGCACTGCATAAAGTGATCAGTACAACACATTATGAAAAGTCCATCATTACCGGTATTGATGAAGTGTTGGACGAGGGTGGGCAGGTGAGGGATAATGCATCGGAAGACCTGGCAAGGATACGAATGAGTCTGTTCAGGCGCAGGTCTGAATTGAGACGTATGTTCGACAAGATCATCCAGAAGCTGAACAAATCCGGCTATACAGCAGACATTGAAGAGTCATTCCTAAATGGAAGACGGGTGGTGGCAGTGCAGGCTGAATTCAAACGTCAGGTCAAAGGGATCTTTCATGGTGAAAGCGATACCCGAAAAACCACATTCATTGAACCGGAGGAAACCATTGAATTGAACAATGAAATATTTTCATTGGAAAGTGAAGAGCATAAAGAGGTGTACAGGATCCTGCGGGATCTTACCCGCCGGTTGAGCAGCCATGCGCCTTTATTGCAACAATGGCACGAGATCCTGGGTATATACGATTTCATTCGTGCCAAAGCAAAGTTTGGTGTGGACGTTAACGGGATCTATCCTGAACTGGTAGATAGATCCCAGGTAGACCTCATCAAAGCTTATCATCCACTCTTGCTGCTCTACAATAGAAAGCAGGCAAAATCCACCATCCCCGTAACGCTGAAGCTCGATGAGAAGAGTCGTATCCTCGTGATTTCAGGCCCCAACGCTGGTGGTAAAACGGTTACCCTGAAAACCATTGGCCTGTTGCAAATGATGGTACAGGCTGGTCTGTTGGTGCCGGTTGCACCTGGATCCGTTTTCGGAATTTTCAAGCAGCTGATGATCCACATTGGGGATACCCAAAGCATAGAGTTTGAACTGTCTACCTATAGTTCCCATCTCAAACACATGAAGCATTTCATGGAGAACGCGAGTGGACGAACCCTGTTTTTTATAGATGAACTAGGCAGTGGCAGTGATCCCAATCTGGGTGGTGCATTTGCGGAAGTGATCCTGGATGAATTGTTGCGGAAACATTCCTATGGAGTAGTCACTACCCATTACCTCAACCTAAAAGTAATGGCCGGTAAAACGGTGGGCATTGTCAATGGCGCCATGGGCTTTGATGAAAAGAACCTGTTACCCATGTACCAACTCAATGTGGGCAAACCAGGAAGCTCTTATACTTTTGCGATTGCAGAACGGATCGGACTGGAGAAAAGGATTATCGATAAGGCGCGTAAGCTGGTTGATGAAGATCATTTTAGTCTGGACAAATTATTGAACAGAACAGAGCAGGATCTCCGGAAAATTGAAGCTCAGGACAAAGACCTCCAAAAGCTGATCAAACACAACGAACGGCTGAAAAAAGAGATGGAGATCCATCTTGATAAAGAAAAGCATCGCCAACAGGTTGAACTGCAGCGAGAGCAAAACAGGATTTCCGAGGATCGCATCAAGTACCTGAAAGAAATGGAGCGCAAGTTGAAACAGATCGTGTTTGATTGGCGCAAAGCGGAAGGGCAGGAAGATAAGAAAGAGCTCATGAAACAGTTGCAGGTACTGTTGTTTGCGCAGAAACAAAAACAGGTCTCGGAGAAAAAGCAAAAGAAATTAAATGCCCGGTTTGTTGAAGTGGGCGGTGAGCCAAGGATCGGGGATCTTGCGTTAATGCGCCAAAACAATCAGGTAGGCACCATCAAGGAAATTCGTGGGAAGAAAGCAATCCTGCAATTTGGGTTGATGCCCATCACTGTAGAAGTGGATGACCTGGTGGTTGTAAAGCATCGAGAAGAACAATCCTGATCAGCGAATGAAGGATTTGCGCGTAAGGATGTTTCCATCTTGCGAGGATACCACCAATATGAATTGTCCTCTGGGCAAATTGCTGATGTCAATTTTTTTTACCTGAACATACGACTGCTCGATCCACTTACTGCCTTTAATATCAAATATGCGGATGACACCCGGTAGCCGTGATGTAGATATCATTTCAACATTTGATGCGGTGATCTTTACATTTGTTGAACCTGCTGGCGGTGCAACTTTCACTTCTTTGCTATAAGCAGGCCTATTGTCTTTGTCGAGCGCCAACAACCTGTAATACGCTTGTTGCTGCATGAATGCCGGATCCTCATCGATATACCTTCCTTTTGCCGTGGGAATCAAATAAACATTTTCATAGTTGTTTCCGGATGCGCTTCTTTGCAACCATCCACGCGTAAATTCATCTGCAGGGAAAATTTCCCATTTAATTTCACGACCTGTTGCGGTATGCTGAACCTGCAGTTTGATCAATTCAATCGGCAGCAGTTGATAATATGGTTGCAAGAGAGTGGTCAAGTTTACCGTCTCAAGCGCTTGGGTGATAGTAACGGGAAAACCCAAAACAACCCTGCTTAAGTTTTCCCTTGATACAAAAATGTATTCAGGATTCTTGAAGGCAATCCCTTCCGTTTGACCTAATCCACTCATCGTTACAAAACGCTTGTTTCCTGAAAAGAAATCTGTTCCGGTAAAGTCGTACAAAAAATAAAGGAACCGCGCACCACCAGAAGTGTATCCACATATAGCAATGGAACGTTGTGCAGGCGAAACATCGGCGCCCGTTACAAGCCCTGCCGGTGCAGTGTTGGAACCAATTTTTTGCGCAGACCATGTTCCTGGGCTGGCTGGAAGTTCATAAACAGAAGTGCCCAGCGCCGTCCATTGTTTTGTAAACAGGTATAGCTTACCGTTATACACAATCATAGCTTCACAATCAAAGTTGGTGGTGTTGGACGCTACCGCCGTGAAATCAGTCTGGTCTGCATAATTGAAACGGATCAACGAAGCAGTAACCGTGTTTCCTGCCAGCAGATCCGCTTTGGCAATCTGGTAGATGGTCAGGTCTTGCCGGTTCCCGCTGGCATTGTTTCCAAAATCACCCACATATACATAGTTCTCATCCTGCGCAATATCTTCCCAATCCACATTCACGGCATTGGATACATTCACCGTTCGGATGATCGTACCCGTGGTGTCCAGTTCAAACAATGCTGTTGAATTGCCACCATCATTATGTGTCCAGATCCGATTGTTCCAGAAGATCAAACCTGAATTCTCCACCAAAGCAGGGTTGAGGTTTGATTTGAGTACGGGCGTGCGGGACACAGCATTGTATGTACAGCTGCCATCGTTTCGGGTAGCCAGCGGATTGAAATTGTTTGCAGCGGGATCGGTGCAGCCATCCATTTGCGCATACGAGTGAAGTTGCAGGAACAACATGATCATTCCTGTCAGCGAGGCAATCCTGTTCATGACCTTAAGGTTTAAAGACGGTTTTTCCCTTTAGGACTTTTTCAACGGATTGGCGATTGGTGAGCTCCGGTCTTTTGCCGCCTTCGGCAAACATCCGGGCCTGGTCATCATAGTGTTTACTCAGGAAATAACCGGACTGTCCGGTGGGATTTACGCTGTACCCAACAGAAGGGTCAGCCATATCGATGATCCTACGCAGTGCCGGCCCGGCAGTAACGGGATAGCGGCCCGTGGAATCGAGGCTAAAGATAAGATTATTCAGGGTTTCCCTGCCTCCATTCACCGGAATGGGACCCACATTGAAGAATCTTCCCAAACCAGGCACGATCCCCAAAGGATGTTTATGTTCAATGGTGTGCACCCTGTTCCAGGTCCATTTGGTCATGTCCTTGCCCATATCAGTGGTTAACCATTGCGCAGTCTGTTCCATACTTGTAGTGAGCACGGTGGCTCTCGTTTCACGCAATTCCTTGGTTTTCACATTATCCCACCATGCTGAGCTGTCATTGACCATAAAATGCTCCATGTTTCTTTTCCACGCGTAGGTGTTCTGAAACTCATATGTTCTTTGGAGATCGAGCTCGTCCCGGAAGGTGTTTTCGATGACCTGAAAAATAAACCGATAGAAAATGGTGGGTTCCACTTGATTCAATTGATGGTCTCCATTCCATTTTTCCAGCATCCCTAAAGCCTGTTGGCCCGTAGGCGTGAGTTCATTTCTCTTGATCAGCGGCAGGATCTGTTTGAGCATTTTCGCATAACTGGTTCCCTGAACATCATTGATCACTGTACGAAGTTCTTCTTCCGTCCAGTCTTTTTTATCATTGAACAATAGTTCTTCAATTCTGGCTGCACGGTCAGAAGGCACATAGTATCCGGGAATCAACCCCTTGCCCATGTCTTGCGGTTGATTGTTGGCGGAATACAACACCCCGCGTTCAGGATTGATGATTTGTGGGTTGAAAGAAAAATCATACCAGCCTGTTATCTCATCGTTTCCGGAACTGCCATCCAGAATCCGTTGCGGATCCACATGTGCGGGCCTGATCGGCAGTTTGCCGGCGGCCCACCAACCAATGTTGCCTTTCACATCGGCCCACATAAAATTCAAACCAGGTGATGTGAGTGGTGCTACCGCATTTGCAGCATCTTTCACGTCCTTTGCAATGGTCATGTTGTAAAACACTTGCGGATGCCTGTTGGCGAACTGATGAAAGATCCACCAGAATGCAATGGGTTCTTTAATATGATCAATGTCTTCAAAAGCACCATTCAGGATATAGCCATGTCTGCTTTTCTTTACTTCCAACACTTCATCGGGCTTGCCCTTTACTTTGATGATCTCTTTCCTGACCTGCAATGTCTCCCAATGGTCTTTATACCAAACCTGGTTAGCGTCTTGCGGGTTTGCTTTTTCGCGATATAGATCTGCATCGTCATTTTCAAACATTGTGAGACCCCAGGCGCCGTGCGCGGTATGCCCCAGCGCTGGCAGCGCTACACCCGCAACGAAATTCCCATAGACACTATACCCCGGACATTCAAGATAGGCCTCATACCACACGGAAGGTTGTGCATACGCCATATGCGTATCATTTGATAAAATGGGTTTACCGGACTTTGTTTTTTGACCAGACAATACCCAGCCATTGGAACCATGAAAACTTGGATGAGGTAGGGTTGTGGAGAGTTGTTCCATTTGCTGCGTCATCATCGCCAACACTTTCATCGCACTGTCTGTATTGCGTTTTTCACCTGCCTGCACCGGGATCCGGTGATTGCTATCCGGCCATTGCTGCATCACATCTTGATAGTATTGTGGCCCCAATGCGTCATAGATATAACTGGCGATGGTTTCTGTTTTAAACGTGCCCACAAAAGTGTATCCCATGTATCCAGTCACCACCAACATATCTTCCATAGTGAAGTGTTGTTTGGGTATTCCGGCCAAGGTGAATTCGATGGGTGTTTTGCCTTGGTCAAGATACTGGTTCACGCCCCGCAGATATGCCTTCGCCGCTTTTACATATGGAAGAGTGCTGTCCTGATATAATGAATCGATGGACATCCGCGCATGTTCGCGCAGGCTGAGGGTGCGGAAGAATTTATCTGTGGGCAATGCTTTTTCTCCAAAGACCTCGGAAAGTCTGCCATCTGCCAGCCGCCGCAGGATCTCCATCTGGAACAGCCTGTCCCTGGCATGCACATAGCCAAAAGCCTGAAAAAGATCGTCCTGATTGTTGGCATAGATATGTGGGATGCCGTAGTTGTCATACAATACTTCCACCTTGTCCTTGAGTCCCTTGAGTGTTAACTCGTCGTTCAGGCTGGTTTGCAAATACTGCAGGTAAATGAAGACCGCTATCGCCGCAATCACAATGATCGCTACAAGACCCAGAAGGATTTTCCGTATATATCGCATAACAATGGCAAGGTTGATGTTTCAGCAATGTAGTAAATCATTAACTTGACGCCAATATTTGATGCATGCGACACGCGTTTTTTTTGCTTTCGTTCCTGTTGATTTCTGCTGTTCAAGGGCAGCAGAAGACGAATCCTGAGGAGATCAGGGATAAAATGAAGTGGTATGAAAATGCAAAACTGGGCATATTTATCCATTGGGGTATTTACGCGGTGAATAGCACCGATGAAAGCTGGGCGTTTTTTAACAGGAAGGTCAGTTGGGCAGACTACATGCAGCAAACCAAGGGATTTACAGCTTCTCGATATGACCCTGAAGCCTGGGCCGAGCTGATCCACTATTCGGGCGCTGGCTACGCCGTGATTACCACCAAACATCATGATGGTGTGGCATTGTGGAACACGAAAGCGAAGCATTATGATGTGGTAGATAATACACCTGCAAAGCGCGATCTGCTCGCACCTTTTTATTCGGCTATACGTAAACGTGGGATCAAGGCCGGTGCCTATTTTTCTTTGATTGACTGGAGCCATCCTGATTTTCCCGCCATCACGCGAGATAGCACCCGTTATGCGATTGCAGATGATTACGAACGTTGGCAGCGTTACCGGAATTTCATGCACAGTCAGTTGAAAGAAGTTAACCAACTGTACAAACCAGATCTTTGGTGGTTTGATGGAGATTGGGAACATAGTGCCGAAGAATGGGAATCCATGCGCATCCGGTCGGAAATACTAAAGGTAAATCCGTTGTCTGTCCTCAACGGCAGGCTGGCAGGCTGGGGCGACTACGAAACACCCGAGCAGAATATTCCGGTGAGCCAGCCCAAATATCCATGGTGGGAACTATGCATGACCACCAACGACAATTGGGGGTATAAAGTGACGGATACCAATTGGAAAACACCCTTTGAGATCATCAGTATTTTTGCTGATGTGGTCAGCAATGGGGGTAATCTGTTATTGGACATCGGACCAAAAGAAGACGGCACGATTCCTGCCGAACAAGTGAATATCCTGAGGGAATTGGGTGACTGGAACAAGGCTAACCGAGAAGCGATTTTTGGAAGCAAGGCGGGAATACCCAAAGGACATTTTTTTGGCCCCACCACACTATCCGCTGATTCAACAAAACTTTATCTTTTTGTGTCTGGTAATTCCGACGGCCCTTTGTTGGTCAAGGGCCTTACCAACAAGATCAAATCCATCAGGGTGCTGGGAAACAACAGTGCGTTAACGCATAAAGTAGTTGGAAAGATATCCTGGAGTGCTGTGCCTGGCCTGGTATTTATCAACCTTCCAAGGCCTGTTCAAACCAAATATATCACCGTTCTGGAGTTGAGTCTGGAAGGACCGATTAAACTATATGCCGGACAAGGTGGATTCTGATGAATACACTTACACAGGGAAAGTAAAAACCTTGTCCATCGGTTTCCATTTCCATGGATCATCAGGATTTTCCCATGGCAGAGCTTGTTGATACTTGCCCATCAATTTTTCCCATTCCTGCACTTTTGGATTGGCGAGATCCATAGCTGATTTTTTCTCGAAACTGAAATCATCTGAAGTGTCAATGATCATGAACATGCGCGTGCGAACGCGATAGATCTCCATGGATTCAATGCCACTATCTGCAAGGCTTTGCAGGATTTCAGGCCATACCTGTTTATGATAATCCTCGTATGCCTGGATTAGTGCCGGGTCATTTTTCAGGTCAACGGTCAGGCAATATCTTTTCATGCGCTGGTGTCTGCTTTGTAACCCCTCACACCGTACCATAGCACAAAGAAGAAACAGATCAGTGGAACGATGTATGCGGTTTGTGTAGAGTAATTGTCTGCGATCCATCCCATCACAAATGGCATGATGGCACCGCCCGAGATAGACATGATGATAAATGATCCGCCCATCTTGGTATAACTACCCAGGTTCTTCACGCCCAATGCAAAGATGGTGGGGAACATAATGGATTCAAAGAAGAGGATGGCCATCAGGGAATAGATCGATAGCATGCCGGGTAGAAAAACCACCACCATACACAACAGAATGATGATACCGGCATAGATCGCGAGCAGACGCTGAGGTGCGTATTTGCGCAGCAACGCTGTACCTGTGAATCTTCCTATTGTGAACAACAACTGCGCAATTGAAAACAAATAGGCAGCCTGTTCATTGGAGATCGGCTTATCCAGCTTCTTCTCTGTACAGTAATTGATGAACAATGCAGCAATGCCCACCTGTGCGGCTACATAAAAAAACTGTGTGACGGCTGCACCCACGAAATGTTTATGCTGGAATAGTTTTTTACCCGCATGACTTTTGACGTCTGTTACCAGTTCTTCCTCTTTGATCTCGGGCATCTGGCTCCGGTAAATCAGGAAAGCAACCAACAATACAATTGCGGCGATGCCCACATACACGATCTTGACGGAACCCAATGCATCTCCGGCACCGCTGCCAAAAAACAATGCGCCGCCAATGGCCGGACCAATGATGGTCCCCACGCCGTTGAAACTCTGTGCGAGGTTGATTCTGAAGGCTGATGTTTGAGGCTCACCCAACACGGTGACATAAGGATTTGCGGCAGTTTCCAAAAAGGTTAGCCCGGATGCAAGAATGAAAAAGGAAAAGAGAAATAATGGGAAACTAGCTAATTCTGCAGATGGATAACACAACAACGCACCAGTAGCAAAAAGGAAGAGGCCAAAGAGAATACCTTTTTTGTAACCCAGTTTTCGCATGAACATCCCTGCAGGAATAGCCGCAACAAAGTATGCGCCAAAATATGCGAACTGCAAAAGGGTAGATTTCTTTCTCGTGATATTCAATGCCTCCTGAAAATGCTTATTCAGCACATCCAGCAAACCATAGGATAATCCCCAGAGGAAAAACAATGAGGTGACAAGGATAAAAGGAAGCAAGTATTTATTTTTCTGCATGGTCAAATCGTTAGGGTTTTGCTACTAGCTATTAGCTAATAGCTAGTAGCGTTTCTCATATTCTTCTATCCAGATGCGTATACCCCCCATCCACATGAATCAATTGTCCGGTAGTATGACTGCTTTTTTCTGAAAGCAGAAAAACAACCATGTCTGCAATCTCTTCCGGTTTCGTCATTCTATTTTCCAGTGGAATACGGTCCGTAATCTTTTTGAGTTCTGCTTCGGGATCTGGAAGGGTGCGAATCCATTTTTCATACAATGGCGTAAAGCTTTCAGCAACGATCACGGCATTGACACGGATACTGTAGGGCAACAGCTCCACAGCCCATTCACGTGTGAGTGCATTGCGTGCGCCATTGGCAGCGGCATATGCGGAAGTTCCGCCCTGACCGGTTTCCGCCACTTTTGATCCTATGTTCACGATAGCACCTTTGGATGCTTTCAAAAAAGGCAGGGCATGGTGGGCAAGCAGATAATAGTGCACCACGTTTCGGTGAAGGGAAGACATGAAGCCCTCATAAGTTCCATGTTCAAGACCCACACCATCATTCACACCGGCATTGTTCACCAGTCCATCGATCCTCCCATATTGTGCAATCACCGCATCAATCGCTTTTGCGCATTGCAAAGGGTCAGACAGTTCTGCTACTACCTGCGACCCTCTACCTGCTGCCTGAAGCGCTGTGAGATTGTCTTGTTGGTTCCTACCAAGGATCACTGGAATCGCGCCTTCGCGGGCCAGTGCAATAACGATGGCCTCGCCAATGCCTTTTGCACCGCCTGAGACCACAATCACTTTGTCTTTTAAGAAAAGATCCATCAACCCAATTTATAGAATGTAGCGGTATTTCCAGCCATTACTTTTTCCCTTGCCTCCTTCGGAACCTGGGCCATGAATTGACGAACCACTTGCACTACCTCTGCATATGAACCAGCCACCAACGCTACGGGCCAGTCGGAGCCAAAACACAAACGGTCTGTACCGAAGTATTCAGCGGCAATTTCTAAATATGGGACTAGGTCCTGATACTGCCACTGCTTCCAATCGGCCTCCGTAATCATACCAGAGAGCTTACAGTACATATTCGGATTCCGAGCCAGTTCTTTGATGTCTTCTTTCCATTGTTTCCATGCTTTGTGACGGATGGCCGGCTTAGCGATGTGGTCCAGGATAAAACGTTGATCCGGATATTTCTCTGTAAAACGAATGGCTTGAGGCAACTGGTCATGATAGATCAACACGTCATAAGTGAAACCCAGGGGTGCAAGCAAAGACATGTATCGGATGAAAGCCTTGTTGGTGAAATAGGCTTCGTCGGCCTGGCCTTGGATGATATGCCTGAAGCCTTTCAACAGAGGTTCTTTTTTGAAGGCATGGAGTTGTTCTTCTATTTGGTCCGCCGTGAAATCAACCCACCCCACAACGCCTTTGATAAATTCATTTTCCCGGGCGAGTTGAAGCAGGTAATCTGTTTCATGATCACTCTGATCTGCCTGAACCGCTATGCAGCCCTCCACATCATTCTCTGTAAAAACCTTTTGCGCGTCTTTAGGCGTAAAGTTTCTGCGGATCACAGCCATGTCTTCTGTTATCCAGCTGTCTCTAACAGGATCGTAGTTCCAAAAATGAATATGGGCATCTATAGTAGGCATGGGGCAATGGGCATTGGGCATTAGTGAGAAAACGCTACGGCATGTTGTTGTTGTTCACCGAGGCCATCAATGCCCAAACGCACGATGTCTCCTGGTTTCAAATACCAGGGTTCTGGTTTCTGTCCCAGGCCCACACCTGATGGTGTGCCTGTGGTGATGATATCACCTGGCAGCAGGGTCATGAACTGGCTAATGTAATGAATCAGAAAAGGTAGTTTGAAAATAAGATCCGATGTATTGGAGTCCTGCATCCGTTTACCATTTACGTCTAGCCATAGTCGTAAGTGATGAGGATCTTCAATTTCATCTTGCGTGACGAGCCATGGACCGATGGGTGCAAAACTGTCGGCACTTTTCCCCTTCACCCACTGCCCACCTTTTTCCAACTGGAATTCCCTTTCACTATAATCGTTATGAATCACATAGCCTGCGATATATTTCATGGCTTCTGCTTCCTCAACGTAGCTGGCTTTCTTACCGATCACCACTGCGAGTTCCACTTCCCAGTCCGTCTTTACGGAGTTTTTAGGGATGATGAGATCGTCATATGGACCACATAGTGCGGTAGTGCTTTTAAAAAACAAGACGGGCTCGGCTGGTGGTTGTGCACCGCTCTCTATAGCATGTTGTGCGTAGTTGAGCCCAACACAAATGATTTTCGATGGCCTGGCCACAGCAGATCCGTAACGAATATCCTCTGCAACTTCAGGGCATTGGTCAGCGTTTCCCGCGAGCCATACCGCCAGTTTTTCCACGCCATTGTCCGTAAAGAACGCCTCATTAAAATCCGGCGTGAATACAGACACGTCTAACCTCTTTCCTTCAAAAATAACACCGGGTCTTTCCTTACCCCTTGAACCAAATCTGAATAATTTCATATGATTGACTTTTGCCAATAGCCATTTGCTACTAGCCATTAGCTATCTTAATAAATCCGCCATCAAAGGCATAATCACTTCCTGTCACAAAAGATCCTTCATCGCTGCATAGATAGAGCGCAAGGGTAGCCACTTCGTGCGGCTCGGCCATCCTACCGATGGGCTGTGTAGCAGCCAGTTTTGCAAACATCTCCTCTTCTTTACCTGGGTAGTTTTTAGCAAGGAAGCCATCCACAAACGGTGTATGCACACGTCCCGGAGAAATGCAATTGCATCGGATGCCTTGTTTCACATAGTCCCTTGCCACACTCAAAGTCATCGCCAGGATGGCTCCTTTGGTGGTGCTATAGGCGAAGCGATCAGGGATCCCTACGCTGGCCACTACGGAACACATGTTTAGGATCACACCCTGCTGTCTGCCGCGCATCCACGGAAGCACGGTATGGATGCAGTTGTACGCACCTTTTACATTCACCAGCATGAGCCTGTCGAAATCCTCCTCCTGGGTGGTCTCTGCATTGCCTACATGTGCTATGCCGGCGTTGTTGACAAGGATATCGATGGGGCCCTTCGATGCAATACGGTTCACAACGTCACGCACTTCATCCTGCTTTGTAATGTCTGTCTGGTGGGCCTCTGCCTTTCCACCGTTGTTGCGGATCTGTCTGGCTTCCTCCTGCGCCAGCGTCCCGTTGACCTCCAGTATATGCACCTCGGCGCCTTTTGCGGCGAATAGTTTTGAAATAGCCAGTCCGATGCCGCTTGCGCCGCCCGTCACCAAAGCTGTTTTACCTGCAAGTGAAAACATGATCTTGATTAAATGAATGCCAAACAATATCGGCCAAAAGGTATTAATTTTTGACTTTTTACCCGGTAGTTTTTACATTACGATATGCTGCTGTATAAAAAGGACCATCACCTTTGGTTGGTGCATCAGGGAAAAACGTTCACACATCAGTATGGATGGGATGAATTGGTGAACCGGAAAGGTCTTCATCATTTTCTGCTCGCAGATGTATCTCATTGGCATGAAGTTGATTTTCTGCCAGAGCTTCAATTTGATGCGCCCATTCAAAGCCAGGAAGTATGGGCTGCAGGTGTCACGTATCTCCGGTCTATGAAAGCGAGGATGGATGAATCAAAAGATGCGGGTGGCGGAAGTTTTTACGACCGGGTATACAGTGCTGAACGGCCCGAGATTTTTTTCAAAGCGCAGCCCTATCGTGTGGTAGGGCCTGATCAGGAAATCCGGATCAGAAAAGATTCTGGTTGGAACGTGCCTGAACCTGAACTTACCTTATTCATCTCAACAGCGGGTACCATTGAGGGCTATACGATTGGTAACGATATGAGTTCCCGAAGCATTGAAGGTGAGAATCCTTTGTACCTGCCCCAGGCAAAATCATATGAGCAAAGTGCAGGGTTGGGTCCATGTCTATATGTGCCCGCTTCACCCATAGAAAAAGAAGCTGGCATTTATATGCAAATTGAAAGAACCGGGCAACTGCTTTTTAACCAGGACATCAGGATCAACCAGATGAAGCGTGGTCATAATGAACTCGTGTCTTGGTTACTTAGGGAACTGTATTTCCCGAAAGGATGCTACCTGATGACAGGAACGGGAATGGTACCACCGGATGATTTCACGCTGTTACCCGGGGATAAGGTTTCCATTCGTATTGATCACATCGGCACACTAACCAACACGGTTGTACAATGAAGAATGTTTTTTATATCGTTGTTCTCTGCCTTTTGACGCACCTAGTTGCAGCCCAGGAAAAACCTTTTGGTGTCGCCCCTTCTGAACGTCAACTGGAGTGGCACCAAATGGAGATGTATGTGATCATCCATTTTACACCCACCACCTTTGAGAATAAGGAATGGGGCTATGGTGATGCAAACCCATCGATCTTTAATCCCCTTCAGTTCAGCGCGGATCAGATCATTGGTGCCGTGAAGAAAGGTGGATTCAAAGGCGTCATTTTTGTTGCCAAGCACCACGATGGATTTTGCCTCTGGCCTACCAAAACAACCACATATAATATATCCAAAAGTCCCTGGCGAAATGGGAAAGGCGATATGGTGAAGGAGATGGAACAAGCCTGCAGAAAGGCGGGTTTGCATTTTGGCGTCTACTGCTCACCGTGGGACAGGAATAATCCTTTGTACGGCACACCAGCCTATGTAAAGATCTATCGTGAGCAATTGCGGGAGCTGTATAGTAACTATGGTAAATTATTTATAAGCTGGCATGACGGGGCCAACGGCGGCGACGGATATTATGGCGGTCGAAAAGACAAAGTGAATGTAGACAGAAGTACCTATTACGGATGGGATACTACCTGGGCTATGACACGAAAAATGCAACCCTCTGCCAATATTTTTTCCGACATCGGGCCAGATGTGCGATGGGTAGGGAATGAGCGTGGTGAAGCGGGCGAAACCAATTGGGCGACGTTAACGCCGATTCCTTTGCCCGGCAAATCAAAGGCTGGCCCGGGTGATGTGAGTGAAGCTAACCTGACCAGTGGTGAACGCTTCGGGAAGCAATGGACGCCGGCAGAATGCGATGTGCCCTTAAGACCGGGGTGGTTCTATCATCCCGAACAGGACGATAAAGTGAAGACGCCGGAACAATTGTTTGAACTGTATTTGAAATCCGTTGGCAGGGGCGGAGCGTTGGATCTAGGTCTTTCGCCAGACACACGCGGCCTCTTGCATGAGAACGACGTGCGTTCGCTGGAAGCATTCGGCGAGATACTACAGCAGACCTTCGGAAAAAATCTTGCGTCAAATGCGCAGGGCCTGCCTTTGCCGCTCACAGATGCAGATCGTTTGAGTGCGGTAGACGGTGATACATTTGAAGCGGGATGGACCGCACCGCAACGCATTGACCTTATCAGGCTTCGGGAAGATATTCGCGCCGGTCAGCGCATCAGTGCCGTGGCGGTAGACGCATGGATAGATGGTGCCTGGAAAGAAATTGCTAACGCTACCAGCGTTGGACCATGCAGGATCTTGCATTTTCCGGAACTGACCACTACTAAACTTCGGGTACGCATTACCGAAACAGCCGCACCTGCAAGATTAAGCGAGATCGGAGTATTCAAAAAATCAACCAATAACAAATAACCGTTTATGAAGTACCGCATTCTTCTGCTCGCCGTGTTGATGTACAACACCGTCTTTGCACAGAAAGACTATACCATGGAGTCCAAGGCGGATAAAGATGCACGCATGCAGTGGTGGCGTGACGCAACATTTGGCATGTTCATACATTGGGGTGCCTATGCCGTGCCCGCCGGGATCTACCAGGGCAAGGAAGTGAAGGGTGTTGGGGAGTGGATCATGCATACGGCTAATATTCCTATTCCGGAGTATGAAGCATATGTTCGTCAATTCAATCCTCAACAATTCAATGCAAAACAGTGGGTAAGCATCGCAAAGCAGGCAGGTATGAAATACATTGTGATCACATCAAAGCATCACGATGGATTTGGACTTTGGGACAGTAAAGTATCCGCTTATGATATCATGGATGCCAGCCCCTATAAAAGGGATATTTTAAAAGAGTTGTCTGAAGCCTGCAAGGCCGAAGGCATCAAACTTTGCTTTTATCATTCTATCATGGATTGGCACCAACCGGATGCAGAGAGTAAAAAGGATTATACGCATCAGCATACCGAGAAGCCTGATTGGAATAAGTACAGGGATACATATATGAAACCACAATTGAAGGAATTGTTGGAAAAATATGACCCTGCCGTGCTATGGTTCGATGGGGAATGGATTCCAGAATGGACGGAGGAGCAAGGCAAAGAACTGTACAATTGGTTGAGGGCCATGAAGCCAGACCTGATTATCAATAACAGGGTGGGAAAGGGCCGTCAGGGTATGCAAGGGATGAACGCTTACGCGAATGCCGCAGGTGATTTCGGTACACCGGAACAGGAGATACTGGAGGGTACTTCAGACACTGATTGGGAAAGCTGTATGACGATGAATGATACCTGGGGTTTCAAGAAGAATGACCTGAATTGGAAGTCGTCCAAAATGCTCATTGATAATTTGATTGACATAGCAGCAAAAGGAGGCAACTATTTGCTAAATGTGGGACCAGAGGCAACAGGATTGATTCCGCAAGCCAGTGTGGAGAGATTGGCCGAAATGGGAAAATGGCTGAAGGTTAATGGTGAGGCCATTTACGGAACGCATTCCCGAAAACAATACAAAGAGGGAGATCAGGTACGCTTCACCGTTAGTAAAGATGGTATGTATACCTATGCGATCATCACAGGGCATAAGGATTATAAAGTACTGTTGCAATCCGTGAAGCCAGCAGCTGGCTCAAAAGTTCGGATGCTCGGCGTGAAATCTCCATTGCCCTGGAAGCTGGTGGGAGATCAGGTGGAGATCCAACTTCCGCTGAAACTACCAACAGACTATGCATGGGTTCTGAAGATCCAGAATAATTAGAGGCCTTCCCCTAATCACTCACCCTAACGCCTAAACAAAACTGCCGCTCATCGCGGCAGTTTGTTTTTTCGGCATTTCTCGCTACAGTATTTTACCTCCTCCCATACTTTCTCCCATTTCTTTCGCCAGGAAAATGGTCTGCCACAGGTCACGCAGATTTTTGATGGGAGGTGTTGCTTCTTCACAGTTTATTTTTTACTGGCGGGAGCTGTACTCATGTTCATATAGTCCAGCGCAAGATTGCTCAGTGTCTTCACGCCCAGGCTTAAACCGCTATCATCTATAAAGAAGTCTGGTGTATGATGCGATGCTACTTTTTTAGGATCCGATCCTTTAGGCATACCACCGAGGAAGATAAACAACCCGGGGACTTTTTCCTGGAAAAAGGAGAAATCTTCAGCACCTGTTTCAGCGGGAACCAATACTACTTTTTCTGCACCAGCTGTACGTTGAAGGGTAGGCAACATTTTTTGGGTAAGTGCAGGGTCATTGTATGTAACAGGATAATGGCTGTCATATGGAATATCTACTTGTACCGTAGCGCCCATACCTTCAGCAGTGCTGTTCACAATCTTCTTTATCCGCTCTATGACCATTTTTTCATCATCGGGACTAAGGGTTCTAATGGTTCCACGCATTTCTACCTCTTCCGGAATGATGTTAGAGCGAACACCGCCATGAATGGAGCCAACCGTTACCACGGCGGCATTTTCAGTGACATTCAGGTTTCTACTCACTACAGTTTGAATATTATTGATAATCTGTGCAGACACTACAATTGGATCTACAGAACTCCAGGGTGCAGCACCATGGGCCTGCCTGCCTTTCACAACAATGCGCATATCGTTTACACTAGCCAGCGCCCCACCAGGTTTGTAGGTGATTTTTCCGATCTCGGTTTGGGAGTCAATGTGCAGACCAAAAGCAACATCCACTTTTGGATTCTCCATCACGCCTTCTTTTATCA
This sequence comes from Chitinophagaceae bacterium, assembly GCA_049661025.1. Lineage (GTDB taxonomy): Bacteria > Bacteroidota > Bacteroidia > Chitinophagales > Chitinophagaceae > Pollutibacter. The sequence continues at coordinate 45,237 of JBASZQ010000119.1, forward strand.
TTTGTTCCGCGCCACCTACTTCACCTTTGGGAACACCTTCCTCCGCGGGCTGGAACACAAACTTGATAGTACCCTTCAGGTCTTTTTTCATGCTGGTGAGCAATTCGGCAACACCCATCAGGATGGCCACGTGCGTATCGTGACCACAGGCATGCATCACACTTACTTCCTGCCCATTATACGTTGTTTTGACTTTTGATGCAAAGGGTAGACTGTTCCGTTCTGGCACTGGAAGGGCATCCATGTCTGCACGCAGCAATACTACGGGGCCGGGCTTTCCGCCTTTTAAAATACCCACTACACCCGTTGTGGCAACGCCGGTTTTCACTTCAAGTCCCAAAGACCGGAGATGATTGGCTACCAGTTCTGCTGTGCGGGTTTCGCGGTTACCCAATTCCGGATGCTCATGAATATCCCTGCGCCAGGCAATCACCTTAGCGTCCAGTTTCTGCGCCATCAGGGTCACTTTATCTGCTTCAGTTTGTGCAAATGCAGACAGGGGTAGGAAAGCGGCCAATAAAAATCTTTTCATGCTATGTTGGTTAGGAAGTGACGAATTTATGGATTGTTAAACATCGATCTCAAAGCAGAAATCTGTTGAAAGATGGCTTCGTTGTTGATGATGCCGGTTCTTGGCCGGTCAAGATCCAGGATCATATAAATAGACAAACCAACCATGATCAAGAAACTGGATACTATGCCCCATTCAGGATGTTTCACATCTGAATACCCGATCAGGAATGATCCCGTAAAACAAAGGGTAAACAAAAGATAGAATACCAGATCAGGAACCTTTGCAAGTAATAAGGCTAGCCTTGTGCTGGCAATGTCAAACATTTCATTGAGTGCAGGCACCATCTGGTTTGTTCTGACAACGTTTTCCTGGAATTGGGCCGCATCACTAACGAGCTTCCATAGGCGCTTTTGTGCACGCTCCGTAGCCAAAATGGCTGCCCGGATGGAGTCTCTGTTGGCACCAGCATCATCATAACTAATCCTTGCTTCCAGGTAGTCCCGGATGGCCAGTTTCAACGGGGTTTTCACCGAGTCTGGATAAAGATCGCAACGTAAAATGGCTGTTCCAATGGCATTGGCTTCGTCAATCACCAGGCTTTGCCTTTTATCGTACCTGCTGTTGCTTAGGCTGAAACTGAATCCCAGTAGTAAAGCGAGCAATCCAAGCAGGGATCCTTCCACAACATTGGTTGTCTTATTCTCACCCGGCAGTTTCTTTTGCATAGCGCGCCTGGTTATCATATGTCCGGTCCAGTAAAAAAGAATCATAATCAGCAAAACACAGATCGTGATCTGCCAGGATTGAAATTGACTGAGGAAGGAATATTCTTTCATCGGTAATTGGTGTCAAATGTTTAAAAGCCGCTCTAATGTACAAAATTTGCACCTTTGCAGACATGGGAAAGACATTTCGGATGGACATTGTTATGCAGCCGGGTGATATCGATGCGCTGAGCCATGTGAACAATGTGGTTTATCTACAATGGGTACAGGATGTTTCAGCCGCCCATTGGTTTGAGTTATCCACGCCGGAGATTAGGGATCAGTATGCCTGGGTGGTGCTTCGGCATGAGATTGATTACATCAAATCCGCCAAATGGGGCGATGGGCTCTATGCCGAGACTTGGGTTGGGGACACGGCGGGATTCAAATCAATTCGTCATGTGAATATCTTCAACTCAAATGGAGATTTGCTGGTTCGAGCACAAACCACCTGGTGTATGATCGATGCAAAACAATTCAGACCAGCCCGATTCACCGCGGAAGTACTTGCCGTTCTGGAACAGGGACGGAAAGATTAATTTAAGCTGTACTTTCGGGTTACCTAAAACAACCTTTATGAAACAATACCTGATTATTTTGACTTTTCTCCTCAGCAAGGATGCCTTGTCCCAATCGCAGACTTATAAAGTTCAGCCGGGCGAAGTAATCATGCAATCATTACCCGCTGGTGTTGGATACCTCTATCCATCATTTAAACCGGGGCAGGTGCAATTTAAAAACGGAAACCTGGGTGGCGCAATGATGAATTATTCACCCTTGCTGGAAGAAATGGATTTCATCAATGAAAAGATGGATACGATGGCACTCAATGATATTGAGTCGATGAAATACATTGTCATCGAGAAAGATACATTCTATCGCGTGCAGAAGTTTTTTGTGCAACAGATCGCCAACAACAGGGAGATCAGGCTTTGTGAACGGAGAACCGTTGCGCTTGCCAACCGTGAGAAACTTGGCGGGCATGGTGAATTGCAAAATGGAAGTTCCATCGGAGCCATAGAACAGTTGTCTAATTCCCAGAATCCATTACGGCAGATGGTGGCACAACAAGTGATGACTTTCAGCCTGGATAAAACATACTACTTCGGCGATAAATATGGCAATTTGCGACTGGCAAATCGTAAAAACCTGCTGGATGTTTTTGGAAACCAGTATCCCGGACTGAATGATTTCCTGACCGTCAACAAGATCAATTACATGAAGGCCGATGACATGAAACTGGTTCTTGAGTTTTTGTCCATCGACGAACAAAAGAAGAAGTAAACATGTCAACATTATCCCCGACCGCTCATCCCATTTTTCCGAAGGCCGTTTGGAAATCTGATTTTTTCATTGTTACTTTGAAATTCAAAGCACTTTAAAATGTCCGAAATCGAACAGGAACTTCAGGCCCTTCAGGATATCCGGAAAATGATGGAAAAAAGCAGTCGCTTCATCAGCCTCAGTGGATGGAGCGGTGTATCTGCAGGACTGGCAGCCCTGGCGGGTGCTTATATTGCCCACCAACGGATCACGACTTATTTCGCAAACTGGAGCATTGACGACAGTTGTCCGGATTGCCTGATGCGTGATCTGATCATCATTGCCAGCAGTGTTTTTCTGGTGGCCCTTGCCACAGCGTTTCTGTTCACCTGGACAAGAGCCAAAAAAGAAGGAGTTGCCATTTGGGGCACTACATCTAAGCGGCTGCTTTGGAATACGATCTTACCGATGGTAGTAGGGGGTGTGGTGATCCTCCGGATGATCAGCCTACAATACTATGATTTGGTTGCAGCGGTTTCTTTGATCTTTTACGGATTGGCGTTGATCAATGGTAGCAAATACACTCTTGGAGAAGTTAAATACCTGGGATATGCCATTGTGATTATTGGTTTAGTTGGTCTATGGGTGCCAAGGCAGGGGCTTTTACTATGGGCACTGGGCTTTGGTGTGTTGCATATTTTATACGGCTTTGTTATGTGGTGGAAATATGAAAGGAGGATCAGCGCGTGAAGAATCCGATCGCACATTTGAATAAGGTATTTGACAGCCGTATCCGGTTGGGGATCATGAGTGCACTTTTGGTGAACGATGAGGTGAATTTCAATGAACTGAAAGAGTTGATCCAAGTGACTGATGGCAACCTTGCCAGCCATCTTAAAACACTTGAAGAACAAGATTATATTAAAGTGCACAAGGGATTTGTGGGAAGAAAAACCAATACAACCTACTCCGTGACAAAGGCGGGAGAGAAAGCATTTAAAGTACATCTTGACGCTTTAGAGAAAATGATCCGTGGGCTAAGCGAGTAGTTTTTTTTGCTTTTATACTTTGAAATACAAAGTACTTTTTATGAAGAATTCTTTTCGGTTATCGGTGATGCTTTGGTTTTTGTCGAACGTGTTTTTGTCTTTGATGACATTTGCCGTAGCACTGTTTTACAAACGATTACATGCGCTGGAGACAGCTTCATTCATCTCCATTGCAGGGTTCATCCTTAGTTCACCGGTTATCCTGGTACTGGGATTTTCAGGGAATATCTTGCGGAAACTTGATATTTCTGAAAGGGATAAATACATCCGTTTTGCCGTCCTCACGGGGCTGTTGACCCTCTTCGGCGCTTTCGTTTATGGTTTTGCTTCATGGATGTCATATATGGCACCGGAAGGCGGTGAATACATGCTCCTTTTTTTCGGGATAGCCTGCAGTAGTGTATGCCTGGCATGGCATTTCATGGGTTCCCATCTTTATCAATTTTTTTACGCTGCAATAGATAACGTTAATACAAATATTATGGAAACAGTACCATCTTCGCCCAGCATTCTGACCAAGGCCCTGATCACCGGCGGATTAATTCTGCTGATGCTCATTCCCACCGTGTTCATTGTTAACCTCGTGAATGAACGGAAGCAAAGACAAAAGGAGATTACACAAGAGGTTAGCCAGAAATGGGCCGGCGCCCAAACCATTGCAGGGCCGTTCCTTTTTGTTCCTTATACCTACACTGCATTGAACCAGGAGAAAAAAGAAGTGATGGTTCAATCTCATTTCTGGATTCTTCCAGACGAAATGCAGGTTGATGGAAAATTGCAACATGAGATCAGGAAAAGATCGATCTATAACGTCTTGTTGTATCGATCTACCCTCAAGTCCCAGGGGCATTTCACAATGCAAGTTCCGAAAGACATCAACCCTTCACAGATCAAATGGGATGAGATCAAGGTTTGTGTCTCGCTTTCCGATTTCAAAGGAATTGAATCCCGTGTTGTAGTGAAAACAAATAACCGGGATGTGGAATTGTCCCCCGGTCTGCCCGATGATGACCTGATGGAAAAGGGTTTGTCTGCAGTGGCTGGTATCACAGCCTCAGATATCAACCAGGCCATTCCGTTCAATACTACATTAAATATCAGAGGTAGTGAAGAATTGCATTTTGTTCCCTTAGGTGGCAACAGTACCTATGCACTACAATCATCCTGGCCAGCTCCGTCTTTTGATGGAAACAGTCTGCCTACAACCCGGGATGTCAAAGACTCTGGATTCAACGCCAGTTGGCAGTTCAACAAGGCCAGTCTTCCATTTGGCACACTGTTGCGGTCTCCAAAGCTAAAAGCATCTGAACTAGCCTTTGGCGTAACTATGGTGCAACCGGCGGACCAGTATGCTAAATCAGAACGTGCAGTGAAATACGCGATCCTTATCATCGGCCTTACCTTCTCCCTGTTTTTCATCATTGAGATCATGCAAAAAAAACCGGTACACCCTGTGCAGTATATCCTGGTGGGCATTGCTTTAGTGATCTTTTACACTTTGTTGCTGTCTTTCAGTGAGTTTATCCTTTTTGACTGGGCTTATGCCGCTGCAGCCCTGGCCACCGTCACACTGATCTCCTTCTATGTGAAGTCCCATTTCGGAAACTGGCGCACTGCCGGCATCTTCACCCTGGTGCTTACCCTTCTCTATATATTCATTTTTGTTTTGGTAAGGCTGGAAGACACGGCATTGTTGGTTGGTAGCATTGGATTATTCTTTATCCTGGCCATTGCAATGTACCTCAGCCGTAAAATTGATTGGTACGGTACAAAGCAGCAGCCGTTGCTTGCCTCTTAACACCTATCCATTCACTATGAAAACAAAGGGTGGGATCATTGATCCTGCCCTTCTTTATTTGAAGTTTCTAGCATCTGGGATCAGACTGAAATCTTTCGATTTCACAAGTATACCGGTATCGTTTTTCTTTTGTGTTCCGGGCCTTAATTTTTTCAACAGCATATTTCCGTTGTAACAATCCTTAACAATTACATGAATCACATCGGATTCTTTTTGTACCTGACCTTCTGCAATGATCAGTCTGGATTGAAGGATTGTTTTACGATGCTTTTCAAACCGATCCTTGAATATCACAAGATTGGCAAAACCTGTTTCATCCTCTATCGTCATAAAACATACCCCCTTTGCAGTTTCCGGCCTTTGCCTCACCAGCACCAATCCAGCAATCTTTACATAAGTACCCGCGGAAATTTTTTGCAGATCTGCTGTGGTGCATATGTGCAATTGACGCAGGGTTTCACGCAAAAACTGGACAGGATGACCTTTGAGCGACAAAGACAAAGCCGTATAGTCGTGCACAACCTGTTCCGGAGCCGACATCTCTGGCAATGCTACTTCCTCATCAATGGGATCAAGATGATGAAACATGCCTTTAGGATGATCCTTTTGAATCATGTTCCAGAATGCTTGTCTTCTGTCCATCTGCATGGACCCAAATGCATCTGCAGCAGCAAGGGTTTCCATGGTAGACGGTTGCAACCATTGCCGAAGTAAATGGACGTATGGGATGACTTCAGGGCGATGAGTACAAAAATGCTTCATCTCTTCTTCCTTCAATCCTTTGATCTGCCGGAAGCCCATGCGAAGCGTGAAGTATGAGCCCTTCTTAGGTTCAAGTGTATTATCCCATTGCGAGTGTAAAATATCCGGAGGCAATACTTCAACACCATGCCGGATGGCATCCTGAATGATCTGCGCCGGTTGGTAGAATCCCATCGGCATACTATTCAGTAACGCACAAGCAAACACTTCCGGATAATGACATTTCAACCAGGAAGAAACGTACACCAATTGCGCAAAACTGGCGGCATGGCTTTCCGGAAATCCATAGCTGCCAAATCCTTCCAGCTGACGAAATACCCGTTCTGCGTATGCATGATCATACCCTTTATCCGTCATCCCTTTGATCAGTTTATCATGATACGCAGATACCAAACCCTTGGCTTTGAAAGTGGCCATACTTCTGCGCAATCCATCTGCTTCAGCAGGCGTGAAACCTGCTGCAACAATCGCGATCTTCATGGCCTGCTCCTGGAACAAAGGCACGCCAAGTGTTCTTCCAAGAATCTCTTCCAATTCTTTCGATGGGAAACTAACTTCTTCTTCACCATTCCTTCTTCTTAAATAGGGATGAACCATATCCCCTTGAATAGGACCCGGTCTTACAATAGCCACTTCAATGACGAGGTCATAAAAGTTCTTTGGCCTTAATCTCGGCAACATGGATTGCTGGGCCCGGCTCTCGATCTGGAAAACGCCGATGGTATCTGCCTTACAGATCATCTCATACACGGCTGGATCATCCTGTGGGATATTGGCGAGGGTAAGTGTTTTTCCTTCATGTAATTGAACAAGATCAAATGCTTTGCGTATACAGGTCAGCATTCCTAAGGCCAGTACATCGATCTTCAAAAACCCGAGTGTTTCAATATCGTCTTTGTTCCATTCAATACAGGTTCTGTTTTCCATCCGTGCATTGAGAATCGGACAAAGATCGGTCAGCTTGCCTCTGGTGATCACAAAGCCACCGGTGTGTTGTCCCAGCTGCCGGGGAAATCCGATATATTGATTGGTGATCGATAAAACTTTTTGAAGGTATGGGTCTTTCAGATGTAGGCCCTGGTCTTCCAGTTGCTTGCTGTTAAACTGGCCATCTGTATAGTGCCAGGATGTGCCGGCAATCCTTGTAATGGTATCCACAGAAAGTCCCATAGCCTTCCCTACATCACGGATGGCTCCTCGCTGGTGCTGCTGGGTGACGGTAGCAACGATGGCTGCTCTGTCTCTGCCATACTTTTCATAAATGTATTGAATCACTTCCTCTCTTCGCTCATGCTCAAAATCCACATCGATGTCCGGTGGTTCATTTCTTGCTGATGAGAGAAATCGTTCAAACAGAAGGTCAAATTTTTCCGGATTCACAGAGGTGATGCCCAGGCAATAGCATACGGTTGAATTGGCTGCCGAACCGCGGCCCTGGCAGAGGATGCCTCTTTCCCTGGCAAACTTTACAATATCATATACCGTCAGGAAATAAGGTGCATAGTCCATTTCGCGGATGAAGGCCAATTCATAGAGGATGGCCTTTTTTGTTTTTTCCGGGATGATCTCACCAAAAAAGGCATGGGCCCCTTCCCAAGCCAGCTGGGTCAATACTTCCTGTGGTGCTGTTCCATCCGGTGTGATTTCTTCCGGGTACTGATACTTAAGTTCATCCAATGCAAACCTGCAGTTATTCCGAATGATCTCCGTTGCCGCAATCATTTCCGGATCCTGGCGGAACAGTCGTTCCATCTCTTCCTGGGGTTTTAGATACCTTTCTGCATTGGGATGCAACCGAAATCCTGCGTCTTGTATCGTACATTTCTCCCGAATACAGGTCAATACATCCTGTAATGCTCTTCTGTTTGGATGGTGATAATGCACATCATTGGTGGCCACCATGGGTAAAGCAAGTTTCCTGGCCAGTTCCTGCAAACGAAACATTTTTTTCTGGTCGGTACCGTCATAGCAGCGGGATACTGCCATGTAGAAGTCTTTGTGCAGATTGGCTGCATACAGTGTTAACCCCTGAATAAAAGCGAGGCTTAGCCTGTGGTCTTTCGTCAGTGGTTCATCATTAACAGCAATGAAAACGATATCATCCTGGTAAGCAAAAACATCTTTCTTGTAAAGATAGCATGCGCCTTTTTCAGCCCTCCTGTTGCCAAGACTTAGCAATGCGCATAATCTCCCATAAGCATCTTTATTTTTTGGATAGGCGAGGAGGGAAGGGCCATCCTTCAGGTCAAGCCGGCACCCGGGAATGATACGCAAGGGTAGCTGTTTCGCTGCGGAAAATGCACGCACCACACCGGCCATGGTATTCCGGTCTGTTATGCCGATGGCTTCATAACCTAATGCTACAGCCTGCTCAACCAATTCCTCGGGATGAGATCCGCCGCGAAGAAAACTGAAATTTGTGGTAACCTGTAATTCTGTGTAGATCATGGCTAAACAAAATATCCATGCAGATACCAGTTATAGGTTTTGTCTTTGTCGTAATGCCCACTGCGAAACAACCAGTATCTTTTACCTTCTTCATCTTCTACGATGTAATAATCCCGGTGCTTTCCGGTGCCTGCCCACCATTCCTGTTCTATTCTTTCCGGACCATCAGCGGTGATGATCTTATGTAGTTTGCCTTTATGCCGAAACAACATTGGCGGATAATCCGGAATAGGTGCGGTTACTTCTATTATTTCCGGTGGATGTATCAACTGAATTGGTCTTCTGGTGGGAACATGCCATGAAGAAGTAGCGTCTTCCTGCAAGCCTGTACTTTCCCTGAATGCTTTCTCAGGCAAATGGTGCTCCGATGGTAGGTATCTGGAAACTGCATTAGGTCCATAGCGCATGGATATCTGATCAACCCATTCAGCGATCTGTTGGTGATGCAATCCGGTTCTTCCTTTCCAGATCTTTTCCTGTGCAGGTTGATACCGTTCTGTAAGGGTTGCACTGAGCATGAATAGATCAATGCCTGCACTGTATTCAATCCTGTCAAGCCGCAAGGCAAAAAGTTTTAGCAAATGCGCTTCATGTAGACTGGGCCTATTGGTCATGATCTCCGCATCGTATTGTTTTCCATCTGCTGCAAAAGCAGTGAAAACGGCCTTACGAATCCCAAGTTGTTGTTGCTGTAAAAGTTGAATCAGTTCTAAAAGCGCTTTCTCTAAGGCAATGTTAACCCCCGTTCTGGTGATGATAGGTTCCAAACAAGGCAACCGTATGGCAAAGGATTCTGGCAGTTCAATGGGTAAAAAATATTCTTCCATTTCACCGCTTGCCTGTTTGATGCGTTCACAGAGTAAAGCCGGAAAACGTTTGTTCAAAACGGTCAATGGTAAAGCAAACAATTGCCTGACACTACGGAGGCCTAAAATCTGCAACTGATCCTGAATGGATTCATCTATTCGCAAGGCCGCAACTGGCAGCTCCAAAAAATCCGGGATCGATGTGCCAAATGCGATATGCAGCTGCAAAGGGCCATAGTGCGCAAGTGCCCATGCCACTCCGATGGTATCAGCCATCGCCATGCGAGTGCTGATGCCAAAGCTTTCCATTTTTTCTTTGATCGACTGAAGATATTTCTCTTCACCGCCCCAAAGATGCGCGCAACCACTGGCTTCCAGTATCAACCCATCCGGCGCATCAAGACCAACAACTGGAGTGAATCGAATACACCATCGCCCTAATTTCTCCAATGCCTTCTTTGCAAGTGCAACATCCAGGTCTTTTACCTGAAGATTGGATGCAATGGCTCTGGCATCTGCAATAGCCTGACCATTTGCTAAACCCAGGCGCTGTGCAGGAAGATTCAAGGCACGGATCACCATTTTGCCATGAAAACTTTCTTTCAACGCAAAGGGTTGCTGATGCAAATGTTTTTCCTTGCCCGCCACCAGGTCTGTATGAAAATACGGAAGCCAGATCACCACAAATCGCTTACCCATACTATCCCGTTTTCAGTTGAACATCTTGATCTACAGTTATCGATCTCATATCCATAAAATGGTTGCTATCCCAGGCCAGTTGCCAGTTTCCTGTTTGCCCGTTGCGAACCTTCCAGAGATCCACCTCCCAGCAAGGATAACCCACACCGGGTAGTTGATCGATGGGGATGCTGGGCCTCGACCGCACCCTCCATTTGGCGATAGATGTAGTGGGACCAGGCAGGTCATCCCGGATGAGGAAACCCGTGACACCAGAGCGCTCCACAGCAAGCTGATAACGCCTGGAATGGGTAAACGATAAAGACCGGGTTTCCGCAACTACAGCCTGTAACGCATTGCATTTTAGCGCCTCCTCAATGGCCCATAACCTTTCTTTCTCTCCTTGCAACACTACAAAGATCACCTGCTCCGGCCGGATGCCAAAAGCAGCCAGGGCTGGCGGATATATATGCCTCGATGCCGTTATCCATACAATGGGTGCTTCTTGCAGATGACAGGCATGTAACAAAGCGGCAATAAAACCACTGGTTACAGACAGATCCGTCATATCCCTGCAGTGATACTCATGAATGGCCCCAAGTGGAAACTGTTTCCCTGGAAAAGCATTGACCAGGTTACCCAAACCCTGATCCATTGCAGGCTGCAAGCGGGGTTTATACCCCTGCAAGGGCATGATCTCCCGTTGCAGCCTGGCAATGATATCAGTCTTGGAAACCATTTACCAAAGCTAGTAAAAACTAAATTAATTAGCAATTAAAATACTAAATAATTTAGTATTTAGTTATGCTGCAGTACCAAAAAGCTTTTTAACGAGCTTGCCCAGCGTCAGGCCCTGAACAATGATGGAGAACAAAACAATAATGTATGTCATCGCCACAAATAGATTCCTTGGAAGCGGATCCTGCAAGGACAGCGCCATGGCAATGGACAATCCACCCCTCAATCCACCCCAGGTCATTAATTGGATGGTTTTATGGTCAGTGCCCACCCATTTCTTCAGGAAAGTGGAAGGGATAATCAAAGAGATATATCTGGCAGCAATTGAAATGGGGATGGCGATTAATCCCGCGATCAAAAAGGGCTTGCTAAATTCCACTACCAGCAGTTCAAGTCCGATCAACACAAACAGGATGGCGTTTAGCAAAACATCCGCCAACTCCCAGAATTTATCCAGGTAAAGTTCTGTGGTATGGCTCATGGCTTCCGCCTTTGCACGTGATCCCGTGAATAAACCGGCCATCACCATCGCCAGCGGACCGGAAACGTGCAACACCTCAGCCAGCGAATAACCGCCCATCACCATGGCCAGGGTGATCAGGATCTCCGCCTGGTAATTGTCGATTTTCTTCATCATATAAAATCCGACCCAGCCCAAAACAATGCCCAGCGCTATACCTCCAACCACTTCCTGCAATAGCAACAGGATGATCTGCGAGCCTGTAATATTTTCAGTGCCGATGGATATTATTTTGATCAGCGAGAGAAACAGCACTACACCGATACCATCATTGAACAGTGATTCCCCAACGATCTTTATCTCTGCATGTTTTGGCGCGCCAGCCTTGGTCAGAATTCCCAGCACGGCAATAGGGTCAGTTGGTGCCACTAATGCGCCAAACACAATGCAGTACCAAATATTGATGTCCTGACCAAACCATCGGAACATATAAAACATTAATACTCCGGTGATCAAAGCCGACAACAAAACGCCGATAACAGCAAATACCGAAATGGCCCGGTGGTTATATTTCAATAACGATATATCCGTATGCAGAGCGCCGGCAAACAAAAGGAAGCAAAGCATGATATCCACCAGCACCGTACCAAAATCAATGCTGGAAACAAAATCCTCTGTGGCATGATACAATTCGGGAAACAGATTTCCGGTAAGGATCAGTACCAAAGAAAAGATCAGCGAGATCACCATAATGCCGATGGTATCTGGCAGTTTCAGGAAACGCTCGTTCAAATACGCGAAAAGCGCTGAAAGAGAAACCAGGATCGAAATGATCAGAAAAAGATTCATACATAGGCAACATATGAAAATTGTTGCAATCCTATCCGTGCTTTCTGTCTATTTTTACAATATGCATAAGTCATCTTTTTCAATGGAGGACGCCCTCTCCAATCTAAACGTCAATGAACTGAATGAAATGCAACAGATGGCCATTGCAACCGTTCAAGACGCTGACGCATTGGTGTTGCTGGCAAATACGGGCTCAGGCAAGACACTGGCTTTCCTGTTACCTGTTGCCAAACTGTTAGTCAAGGAAAGGCAAGTATGCCAGGCATTAGTGATAGTGCCTACACGGGAACTGGCCCTGCAAATAGAACAGGTGTTCAGGAAAATGGGGTCTGGTTTTAAGATCACCTGTTGTTATGGTGGTCATTTGCGGGAAACCGAGGAGAATAATCTGAAACAGGCTCCGGCCATTGTTGTGGGAACGCCTGGCAGGCTGGCAGACCATATCCGAAGGGGAAATATCAGTACCACTGATATCCAGACCCTGGTACTGGACGAATTTGATAAATTGCTTGAGCAGGGTTTTGAGGAAGAACTCTCATTCATCATAGGTTCCCTTCCCAATCTGCGAAAGCGGATATTGACATCTGCAACAGAAGCTGTTGATATACCCGCTTTCACAGGTATGAAAGACCCTGTGGTCATTAATTTCGTTAAAGGGGAGCAAATCGCTGCGCTTGATGTACAAACCCTTGCCAGCCCGGATGAAGATAAGTTGGACACGCTTTTCAAACTGCTCTGCATGATTGGCGACCGTTCGGCGATAGTATTCTGCAACCAGCGTGAATTTGTTGAGCAGGTGAGTGCTTTCCTGAAAAACAAGGGGATTACAAATGAATTTTACCATGGTGCGATGGAACAACAAGAGCGTGACAGCGCACTGTGTAAATTCAAAAATGGAAGTTCAAATGTGTTGGTGACAACTGACCTGGCCGCGCGCGGACTTGACATCCAGCATATTAGGTATATCATACACTATCAACTGCCCCATACCGTAGAATCATATACCCATCGCAATGGACGTACCGCCCGGATGAATGCAAGCGGCACTGCCATCCTTATTCTCGCGCCTCATGAAAGAGTACCGGATTTTATTGAACCAAAACCTGCTGCGCTTACCCTTCCGCAGGAATTAATCCTGCCGCCAAAACCATCATGGACTACTTTATTTGTAGCAGCCGGTAAGAAAGATAAAGTGAACAAGGTAGATATTGTGGGCTTTCTCACCAATAAAGGACAATTGAAAAAAGACGATATCGGACTGATTGAGGTTAAGGATTTCTTTTCTTTTGTGGCCGTTAGAAAAAATCGGGTAAGCAATTTGCTACAATTGATCAAAGACGAACGTATTAAGAATAAGAAAGTGAAGATCGATCTGGCCAAGTAATGCCTGATGTTTTTCAATCTCCCCCAATGCAATTCACTTAGTGAAAGTGCTGACTCAATTTAGTGGGCATAAGTTGTATTTTCTTGTTTAAGAATACAGAATCTTGATGTGAAAATTATGCCTTTCACAATTGTTCTTTAATTCCCTCAAATCAGGCAATTTTGTTATTCATCCCTTTTATTATGCGTAAATACTTCCCTCCATTATTAATTGTAGCCTTAGTTGGTTTGTTTCTTTTTCCTTCAATGGCACAGGCCCAGGACTGCAATGGTTATGCGGCCACTAAAAAAGGTATGAAGATGCTGTTGACTTCATACGACAAAGGAGATCAGCAAAAACCTGCCGGCACCACCAGGTATGAAATCCTTAACCACTCTGGGAATAAAGTAACAGGTCATGTTGTCTCTGTTGACAAGAAAGGAAAAGAAACGGTGAATACCGATTATACGATTGAGTGCACTGGTGATGCCACTATCACTGACCAAATGGCCATCGTCAAAAACCAGATGGCAGCCAATATGAAAGATCCCAACACCAGAACCGAAGTGCAAGGGAATAATGTGGTGATGCCGGTAGTGCTTACCGAAGGACAGAACTTGCCCGACAGTGAAATTGACATCATGATTCATTCTTCGATCTCCATGACGGCAAAAATCAAAATACATGACAGGGTTGTGGTAGGCAAGGAAACCATTACGGTTCCTGCGGGCAGCTTTGATTGCATGATCGTAAGTTCTGTTATGGAAACCCAGATTCTTGGCAACAAAAAAGTGACGATGAAGTCGTGGGTTGCCAAAGGTGTAGGCGTTGTGAAAGAAGAAACCTACGATAAAAAAGGTAAGATCGAAAAGACGTTGCTGTTGACTGAATTGTCGCAATAATGCTTGAAGCAAATCTTATGTAAGGTTATATAACTATTGGTAAGACGGTAATTTGAACTTATTAATTTAATCCCTGTATTCCATTACAGGGATTTTTTGTGTGCAGTTGTTAATGCAATATATTTAGTTACAATACCGAATTATGCATACCGGCAAACGATATACGCCCTGGGAGTTTTTCCGCTGGACCCGTCAGGATGTATTTTGGCTTTTGATTATTGCGGCAATACCAACAACGATGTACGCGATTGGCTTAAGCTTCGTTGCACTTCCATGGCAGCCCGTAGCCATTGTGGGTACTGCGGTTGCATTTATTGTAGGGTTCAAGAACAATGCAAGTTACAATCGGCTTTGGGAAGCGAGGCAGATCTACGGATCCATCATCAATGACAGCCGGAGTCTCGGATATACGGTGCGCGACGTTTTACAAGGAAAATCGAAGGAGAGGACCAGGGTTTTATTTAACCGGCACATAGCCTGGCTAACTGCATTGCGCTATCAACTACGTGAACCCAGGCCTTGGGAGAACATGAAGCAAGCCCGTAATCTGGACTACAAGAAAAATCATTTTGAAGTCAGTGAGCAAATGATTAATGTAGAAACAGCTTTGGGGAGTTATCTGAGTAAAGAAGAACTGTCCTACGTACTATCGAAAAAGAACCGGGCCACGCAATTGATTGCGATGCAGTCGGCAGCTTTAGCCAGCATCAAGTCTGAAGGTCATTTGAATGATTTTCAATGGACGCAGTTGCAGCAGATACTGATGCGCTTGACGGACCATCAGGGGAAAGCAGAACGCATAAAAAACTTCCCATACCCGAGAAATTTCTCGTCTATCGCTACTTACCTTTTGTTTCTGTTTATTCTGTTGGCACCGTTTGGACTCTTACGAGAGATGGATAAGTTGGGTGATGGAACGATATTACAGGGATACACCATTTGGCTGAACATTCCCTTTTCAGCTTTGATTGCATGGGCGTTTCATACGCTTGATACCGTAGGGGAAAGTTCGATGAATCCCTTTGAAGGCAATGCCAATGATGTGCCGATCACACAGATTTCGCGGACCATTGAAATCGATCTGTTGGATATGCTTGACGACGAACATCTTCCGCCGGCCATCGTCCCTGTCAATGATATTGTTCTCTGAACTGGTTTAAATTTTATGTATGCTGAAGAAAGAAAAGCTCTCCATCATAAGGAGATATTATCCAAAAGCGATGACCACGATTGATACCGTGAACAGGTTGATTGATTTTGTGGAAGATAAACTTGAGTTGGAGCCTTCGTTGATCATGCTTGCAGACAGTATTTGTAGTGATGACGTCAATAGTATCCAATATCCAGCAAGGGCACATGAGTTTCTGGGGCCATTCAAAATGGGTGGTTTGGATGGTTTCCCATTTACCGGACTAACCGGAATGGGTGCTTTTGCCAGTCATGTACCGGATAATGGTGCGGTCTGTATTTATTATGGGCCACATATTGGAATATCCAGGGATGGTCTGGTAGGGGAGATTCATCGAATAGGTCAAGCCAAAAACTCAGGTTGCTGTGGCGCGGCGAAAGCTGCCCTGGGTAAGCTGATGCAAAATGTGATCATTCAAGGGCAGGTTACAGACCTTGATTACCAGATGAACACCATTGAGCAGATATTGCTTGCGCAGAAAGATCGTATTCTGGGTGCTCCCATTCCGCTCATTGAGGCAACAGAGGTGATCTATGAAGCCATTGATCAACGTATTATGGAGCTGGTGGCTGCCACTAAATACAATTGCAAATATCTCATCCTTTCAGGCGCCATACTCATCAATAGCGATTCCGATATGGGGTCGTTCTCCTGCGCCCGCAGGTTGGATGTGGTGCGGTTGGAAGACAATTATAGGTTTGACTTGAAGGGGTATTTTTCAGAGTCCTGATTAGTATGATTTTTTCAGTTCTTCCTGTATTATGTCTATTGCGCTTTGTGTGAAGGATGGATCCATCATGTCAATTCCTAAAAACTTTTTCAATAAGTGTGATGGTGAATCATCATATCCGTTTCCTAGAAATTTTTCATAGTTTCTTGAAAAAACAAACGGGTCACGCAAGTATTGTTTGAAATAGTGTAACGCCAGAATGGAAGCCAGCATGTCATTGATGTTGTGAAGCGGAGCTTTGTAGTTTGTTTCCATTTGCAGCCACAACTCAGCAGAACTGTCCACTATTTCCGGGTTCTCATAGATTGCCAAGGCTTGGGATGTAATCTTGTCGAGATCTTCCGGACGCTTGACGTTACCGCTGGTGATACCTTGAATAAGTCTGAATTCTATATCTGCCTCGCTGGCGCTCCCATAAAGCCCTTTTAATCGCTCATGATATTTTTCAGTGTAGTATTTCTTTTCAACACCCTGCGGTGATTGCCGAACCAGGAAGTAGCAAGTTATCAGTTCATTGAACTTGCCAAAGGACTCAGTAAAATAGCCGGGCCCAGTACTGTTTAGTATGGATACTTTGTTTCTGGCCATCATTGACGCTTGGATGGCATGGCCAGCTTCATGCGATAATACCATCAGATCAATGAAAAAGCCTTCATAGTTCCTGGCAAAGAATACACTGGTATGAATCGGATAAACACTTGCTACTCCCTGCATACCCAATCTGTCTTCGCTTCCAACGATATCCATCCGGCCGTTACTTGGGTTGAGTAAATCCCTCGCTTCAGCTACATAGACTTGTCCCAGTGGTTGAAAGGCTGCCAGCATCAGCCTGGTTGCCGAGTCGATTGGGAATCGATGCTCATCGATGATGCGATCAACTGGGTTATTTACATTGTTCTTTGCACCTGATTCAACTGCGGCCAATATTTGTTCGATAACTTCTTGTTGTATTTCGAGTTTTTGGCAGTTCTCATCAATGATACCCTTGAAGTGTTTAAGTTGAGCAAATGCTTCCAGGCCGCGGATCATCTCGATGTATTGGTAACCGATTTCCTGTTTGGCTGAACGATAGCCGGCGTCCATTTTATCTTTTCCTTCCTTGCGTACAGATGCTTCGGGATGATTTTGCCATCTGCCCATATCCCTGAAAAGATCCATCGTGTCTGAACCACGAATGATCGGATCAAAAACTGCACGATTTAAAGCTTCGGTATAGAATTGACCGTCTTTCATATAGTTGAAAGGTTGAATAAACGCAGACTGCGCATTGGTCAGCTCATGGTTACCCTGGAGCCTGATGGATTCAAGAAAATGTCTGAATGGCACCAACTCCTTATTCTTTATGGCTGTTGAAAATGAAGCTGCATCAACCGTCCTGATTTTCTCCCGAAACAGGACTCTTCGCTTGACCATTTCATTGTACAGCGAGTCTTCAAGTTCCGCCGACTTAACCTTTTTTGTATCCGTGGCAAACTGTAGAAATAAATAAAGATCCAATTGTCGAAACCGGTACTCAATTGAACTGAAAAGAATTGTAGTGCTGGCTAGATTACTTTTCGTGAGTGGTTTTTTCAAAACCTCGTCTAACTGTTTTATCGCAGCACCAAAATTTTGTATGGAGTCTTCGAATATCTGATCAGTCTTGTAAAATAATTTCTTAAAATCAAAATGATAGCTTTTTTCCAGTTGTGGGGGTATGAGGTGTAATGGCGATTGTGCAACACTGGTTGTGAATTGGCATTGAAGAATGACCGTTAGCACGATGCGTGCAAATAAGCCATGTTTTGATTGAAGTATGTTCAATATCCTCATAAAGTATCAAATTTCAGTTGATTAAAAACTTTAGTCAAATATTAGACAATTATTGTTCGGCCAGAAAGCGATCAATAATCTGATTGTACGTTTTCTTTTGCTCGATGAAAGGGAAATGCCCTGCTTTTTGAATAACAGTCAATTCTGCACCAGGGATGTATTCTTTCATTTTTTTCGACAGGTCATCGGGAATTCCATCATACGCGCCATGAATAATAAGTGTTGGACAGGAAATTTTGTTAAGACTCGGGTAGAGATCATAAACGCTGAGTTCTTTTGCCATAAAAAAGAGTAGCTTTCTTTTGGCCAGGTAGTCTACCGGAAGCTCTATATCAAGTTGCTCGAATTTTCTTATGTTATAGAACGAGAATTTAAACGAAAGTTTTAAAATTTGAGCATACGCTTCCACATTGCCTTCTTTGAAGGCTTGTGATGCCAGAATTGTCCTTCGACGTATACTGTCGTCTGCTGACATCCGGCTTTTCAAACGTTGGTTCGTTTCGGTTTCAAATTCGCCTGCTTTAGGACTGATGGAGTTACTCAGAAAGAGTCTGCTGATGTGATTCGGATATTTGATTGCATACTTCATGGCAACCAAAGCACCCCATGAGTGTCCGAGAACAGCAATATTTCCGAGATTCAGTGTTTGTCTGATACTTTCGATGTCTTCAGTGAAAAGATTCAGTGTCATTTGGGAGCTGTCCAGATTGCCAGACGAATTGCCACATGCTCTTTGATCATAAAAAATTAACCTGTATTTTTTTGATAAGGGGTTCAGGTGGGGAAGGAAGTAAGCGTGGTTTAAGCCAGGACCTCCATGAACGATAATGATCGGGGTGCCTGTTCCAATTTCCCGAATGAATAAGGATGTGCCATTGACAGATAGCAGGGTGTCTTTATATTGCGCAAAGCATGTTTGTGAGAGCAAGATCAGGATTAGAAATAGTTGGTTTTTCATTTCATGATCCCTTTGCTGTTTAAGAACTTGACCACTTGTTTGGCTTCTTCTCCGCCTTTCTGTGCGTGCATCAGAAGAGTAATGCCATGAGGACCTTTGCTATTTAGCAAAGCGGGATGGGTGGCACACATTGATGACACCAGATCAGTGTAACCTAACATAGCTGCTGTAAAGATGTCCATTCTGGCACCGCTGTTGATCAGGAAGACGGCGATGTCCTTTCGGCCCATGTGTGAAGCGCCTCCTAAAGCTGTTTCAAAGTCTCCGCCTCCCCAGTCTGTTGTTGCATTTAACAATGCGGGCATTTCCGCCAGTTTGGCCTTCACCCCTTCAAGATCATGATGGCCGAGTCTTACGAAATCCTGTACGATTTTAGGGTCAAGGGGTTCGGGACGCTGCGAATCCTGAATGCGTTGAGCTCCATTACTTGATTGTTTAAAACTGTAAAGAACAGTTGGTAGCGTAGTCAGTGAAGCGATGAATTTTATCCGGGAAATTTTCTTTGTCATATGAAGTGTTTATATATGGTGGCTTTTGCGGAATTGGTTCTCCCTTGATCAATGTTTCTTTTTTGAACTAAAAATCAATGTAAGAATAAGCGTGAGGACTATGCCCATGAATATTGATCCTGCCGAAATTTGAATAAGATAGTTTCGTAGTGTGAAATACTGGTCTGCTTCTGTAGGAGACATAAAATTATTTTCGACGGTGTACTTCCTGAAAGCAGTGAAAAAATTAGGATTGATCAGATAGTAATACAATAGAAATCCGATCTGACTGAGGGGGATGGAAAACAGGGTGACCATCATGCCGCTGAGGAAACCTTTTTTGAAGGTCATTTTTTGCGCTGAATTTCTGTTTAAATCTCTAAAGTGTATTATATAAAAGAATATAATTGGTACTATGGCAAGCCATGTCAATGAACTGTGTAAATTGATTCGAGTGCTGTGAAGACCGAACACATATTCCAGAACTACCCATATAAATCCGGCTATGGAGATCCCTAATGCTGATTTTAATTCTGCTTTCATTGAGCGTAAGTTGATTGTTTAATGAATCAGTTAAAATTGCGGGTTGTTACTGGAAATTGCTTGTAAAAATGTAACCAGAGTGATTCAGGAGGCAGGAATGAAATGCGGAACTATTTTCAGCGAAGGATTCTCTTTGACTAGCTTTATGTATGCGGTGGGGTAAATGCCGGTAAGTTTTTTGAAGTCATTGGAGAAATGCGCCATGTCAGAATAGTCCATTTCATAGGCCAATGAAGTGAGATTCAAATCCGGATTCTTGCTGATTTCAGCAAGAAGGTATTGAAACCTATGCAGCGATTTCATGGTTTTTGTAGATACGCCAACATAAGCCTTGAATAAATGATTAAGGTGTTTGCGTGACACTCCTGTTTTTTTGCAAACAGCTTCTACAGAACTAAACTCAGATGTATTTAACAGGTAGTTAGCAGCAACAAGGAGTTTTTCATGTGGCAGTCTGTCTTTCAGTAGCTTTTTATATAGGAAAACTTCAGCTTGTAGGATTTTCTCTTTGATTGTTTTTGCCTCTTGCAATTGTTCCCAGGTTTCTTCCGCTTCCTTTGAATAGACATTATCTAAAGGAGTATATGTATCGGTAAAAATATCCAGTGGATGTTGTAGAAACAGATATGCGCCAATTGTCTTGAACTGAATCACAATCATTTTGCTGGTGCCATAGCTTTCTACATAGCTTGGTTTCAATTGCAAACCGGCGATCCAGTATTTTTTGTAATCCGTATAACTCGAAAAATGATGATCACTATAGAGTTTGAAACTGTCGTTAAGGTTAAAGACCATGCTCATGGCTGTTTTAGGCAGGCCCGCACCCTGGTTGTTTCCTTCCAGGTATAGTATAAAATCAATGTAGTTATTGAGTGGAGAACTTGGTATGTGCTTATGAAACAGCATTGACTTATACTGAAAGTACCAAAAAATGGCGAAAGGGGACTTCTTGACCCTATAAACGAAAAATCCCCCTGACCGGGGGAAATTTTGTTGCTGGCGGAGAGAGAGGGATTCGAACCCCCGGACCTTTAACAGTCAACGGTTTTCAAGACCGCCGCATTAAACCGCTCTGCCATCTCTCCGGCGCGAAAATACGTCCACATTTCTTTCGTCCCAAAAAAAATCGATTCTCCTCTTATTTTTGCGCATGTTCCTGCGAAGAAGATATGTGCTTCCGATGCTATTTGTCATGCTCTGGGCAGGCTGCCGGAACTGTTCAGTGTTGAAACTTCGAGTGAACGACCGCGATCTGACGGAGACCTTAGAATCAATGCCCTTCCCGTTCAGGGTGGTGCACCAGCAGGTAGGAGACCGTTCCATCCGTTTCCTGCAGGCCGGCGCAGACTCCCTTCCCAGGCTTATTCTGCTTCATGGATCCCCTTCGTCCTTATCAGCCTGGCGGCCACTGTATACCGATCCTCGTTTTCTGAATAAATTCCAGATCATTGCGATTGACCGGCCTGGATATGGATACTCGGATTTCGGGGAGGTTCTAACCAGTATACAAGAGCAGGTTGCTTTGTTGCAGGTCATTGTTGACTCCCTCACCCGAAACCAGAAGGCCATTCTGCTGGGAAGTTCCTATGGAGGCCCTGTGGCCGCACAACTGGCCATGAACCTGCCGGACCGTTTTACACAGCTGGTGTTGATGTCCGCATCACTGGAACCCGGGCAAGAGAAAACATATTGGATCTCTTATCCGATGACCACACCGGTGATCAGATACCTTTTTCCACCCACTTTCGTGATGAGTTCCGAAGAAAAACTGGCGCACCGCGAGGCTCTGCAGAGCCTGACCCAATGGGCTAAGATCACTTGTCCCGTATTGCTCATCCATGGTGATAAGGATGGGCTGGTCTACTACCGCAACGTTGCATACGCGAAACAACAATTGGTCAACGCTCCCAAAGTAAAGACCATCACCATGACCGGTAAAGGCCACTCCATTATTTTCTCCCAGCCAGAATACATTCGTAAGCTGCTCCTCCAACACCTTCTTCAATAGCTATTAGCAACTAGCTAATAGCTAATACTGTACTTTTGTGCTGAGCATGAGAAACCTTAAAGCGGTCAACAAATATTTCTGGCGCTATCGTTGGCGTTTAGGCCTGGGTGTAGTCTTTATTTTGGTATCCAACTATTTCGCCGTACTGGCTCCGCAGGTCACCGGCTTTGTAGTGGATAAGGTCTCTACCCGCATGGGAAACGATGCCTCCACTGCAAAATCATTTCCAAAATCTGTGGCGGTTGACCCCCTTGTGCATTGGTTTACCACCAAAGTTGATCTTTTCGACCTTCCTTTCCGGGATATGATCCTTTACACCGGTATCATTCTCCTTGGCCTGGCATTGTTACGTGGATTCTTCATGTTCCTTATGCGGCAGACGATTATTGTGATGAGCCGCCACATTGAGTATGACCAGAAGAACGATATCTATGATCACTACCAGCAGCTGGATATGCAGTTCTACAAAACCCATTCTACAGGCGACCTGATGAGCCGAATGGCGGAAGACGTCAGCCGGGTGCGCATGTATACAGGGCCGGCGTTGATGTATCTCATCAACCTGGTGGCATTGATTGGCATGAGCCTTTATTATATGTTTTCCAAAGATTGGCGTTTAAGCTTGTACGTGTTGGCTCCCTTGCCTATCCTTGCCGTAACCATATATTATGTGAACACCATCATCAACAAGAAAAGCGAACGTATACAGGCCCAGCTCAGTGAACTTACAACCAATGCCCAGGAATCATATTCCGGGATTCGTGTGATCAAATCTTATGTACAGGAAACTGCAATGTTCCGTTTTTTTGCCGATAACAGTGAGTCTTATCGGCAGAGTGCGGTAAACCTCGCTAAAGTAGAGGCGATCTATTTTCCGTCCATCGGCCTGATCATTGGCGTCAGTACCCTTTTGACAATCTTCATCGGGGGTATCTACCAAATGGAGCATACCACTACAGCGGGTACTATCGCCGAGTTTGTAGTATACATCAATATGCTTTCATTCCCGGTGAGTGCGCTGGGCTGGGTGGCCAGCATGATCCAACGTGCATCGGCCTCACAGAAACGGCTAAACGAATTTTTGGATACCGTCCCTGCTATACAATCGCCCAACCCGGCATTTACAAAAAAACTGGAAGGGGATATTTCATTTGTGGATGTCAGTTTCACTTATGCCCATACCGGTATAACGGCCTTGCATAACCTAAATCTACATATCCTGCCAGGACAGAAAGTAGCCATCATCGGAAGAACAGGTTCCGGAAAGTCGACCCTCGCTCAACTCTTGTTGCGACAGTTTGATCCACAGATCGGCCAGATACTGGTAGACGGACAAGACCTCCGGTCATATGAGCCGGGCAACCTGCGCGGCCAGATCGGTTATGTACCGCAGGATGTTTTTCTGTTCAGTGATACCATCGGCCATAACATCAGTTTTGGCAGCAAAGATGCGAATACAGACAGGGTAAAAGATGCCGCCCGGCAAGCAAGTGTAGATTCGGAGATCAACCAGTTCCCGCAGCAATATGATACCATGGTGGGGGAGCGGGGTGTTACCCTTTCCGGAGGGCAGAAACAAAGGGTGTCAATCGCAAGGGCGCTTTATAAGAATAATAAGATCCTTGTTTTTGACGACTGCCTGAGTGCGGTGGATGCAAAAACGGAAAAACAGATTCTTGGAAACTTACATGAAGTCCTGAAAGATAAAACTGCGCTCATCATTACCCATCGGATTTTCAGTCTACTGGAGTTTGACCAGATCCTTGTGATGGATAAGGGAACGATCATTGAACGAGGAACACACCAGTCCCTGATGGAGAAAGAGGGCTATTATGCCAGTCTTTACCGTAAGCAACAGTCAACTGAATCGGCCGATTCCGAGTAAACCCACGTCCATCCTGCATTTCAGCCGATTTAAAAAAACTTAACGAAATTTTGACAAATCAAAAACATTTTTATCTTTGAAAGATCAACAACGTTGAGCATCAACTAATAACAAAAATCAAACAACTGTGGCGTACGAAAACAACGACAAAAGAATGGAAAGCGTGTACAGCAAGCGTATACGTGCAGGTAAGCGAAGGACCTATTTCTTCGATGTGAGGACAACCCGTGGTAACGACTACTACCTGACCATTACGGAGAGTCGCAAGCGTTTTAATGACGATGGGTATGACAGACACAAGATTTTCCTGTACAAGGAAGATTTCAACAAGTTCATCAAAGCGTTGACTGAGGCGGTGGATCACGTGAAAACCGATCTGATGCCTGATTTTGATTTTGATGCTTTCAACCATGAGAACGATGGGGAAGGTGATGACCAGTATGGATCCGAAGTCAGGGAAGAGGCGGTAGCCGCACCTGTAGTGAAGGCAGAAGCGGAAGCGCCGTATGAACCTGGGCCAGACACCAGCCATAGCGAAGAAGTAGATAAATGGTAATCAATACTTTATAAACCCTCTTCGGAGGGTTTTTTTATACACATATATCATAAAACAGGTTAACCTGCGTTGTATTCATGTGCTGAATAAATCCAATATCTTCCTGCTGTGCATAGCGCTGTGGTTTTCACAGGCTTCCGTTGCGCAATCCCGTTGTGGATTCGATATTGTCCATAAAAAAGCCCTGGAAAAGAATCCGGTTTATAAGACCCGGGTGGATGACCTTGAAAAGGTTATCTCAGAACGCAATCGCACGCCGGTGGCGAGAAGTGGTATTCAGGGACAGTTGGGCACTGCGGCCGTGCTGTACACCATTCCCGTAGTGATCCATGTCATTCATACCGGTGGCGCTATTGGTAGCCTGGATAATCCTTCAGACGCGCAGTTGTTGGGTGCCATCGATTACCTCAATAGTGTATATAATGGTACGATGCCGGGCATTGAAGGCGTTGGTGACATTGAAATACAATTTGCTTTGGCGCAAAGGGACCCTTCCTGCAATCCCACTACAGCTATCAATAGAGTGAACGGATCCGGCCTAGCCAACTACGCGGCAAATGGCGTGAATGCACAAGGCACTTCAGGTGTAGATGAACTTGATGTGAAAAATTTGATCCGATGGGATCCCACCAAATATTATAATATCTGGGTCGTCAATAAATTTGATGGTCAGGACGGTACCTCGGGAACATTTGTTGGTGGTTTTGCTTATTTCCCCGGTGCTTCTCAACAACTTGATGGCACCATGATCCTGGCCACGCAAATGGCAACCAACCGGAAAACCCTTCCTCATGAAATGGGGCATGCTTTTGCCGTGTTTCATCCTTTTCAGGGTTCCACTGGCGCTACATGTTCTGCAGACGCAGACTGCGCAACAGATGGCGATCGGGTTTGTGATACCGATCCTGTTACCCAAAGCTTTTCTTGCAGAACGGGAACCAATGATTGTACAGGTGGACCTTACAGTATCAATACCGAAAACAACTTCATGGGTTATTCAAGTTGTGCAACCCTGTTTACGGCCGGCCAGAAAGCACGAATGCTCTCAGCTGCTGCAACAAGTTTCCGTAGTTATGGTGGGTCATGGGCTTTAAGTAGTACGTTTCCTATTAATCCCTTCGTTTCACCTGTTACACCATCATGTGCACCCGTTACGCCACCTGCAATTGTTTCATCACCGGTTAATTTTGCAGGAGTGATGAACCTTACACTCAATGGTATATCTGTGACAACGTCTACGTCAAAAGTAGATCTGGGGTATAAAAACAATACAACTTCCTGTCAGAATCTTTTTTACCTGGAAGAAGGACAATCTGTATCCCTCAGCTTACGCCTCTATGGGCTTAACGCTGAACAAGCCAAAGT
Source organism: Chitinophagaceae bacterium (assembly GCA_049661025.1). GTDB lineage: Bacteria > Bacteroidota > Bacteroidia > Chitinophagales > Chitinophagaceae > Pollutibacter. The sequence goes on from JBASZQ010000119.1 coordinate 71,165, forward strand.
CTGGATAGACTTTAATAATGACGGTGTGTTCAATGATGCCGAAGAATACCTGGGCGGAATAACTGAAAATGCAGCCCCTCCATCCAGGCCAAATGGTGTGACAGTAAATATCCCAGTAATTATACCAGCTTCGGCAGTTAAAGATCAGGTTATCAGAATGAGAGTGCTGGAAGATTTATCACCCATATATGGAGTGCCGCCTATCGGAGTTGCTTGTACCGATCCACAGTATGGACAGGCTGAAGACTACCCGATATTGATAAGATCACTTTCGCTGCTCCCAATTGAGTTATTGACTTTCACTGCATCACCACAAGGAAATGATGTGCAATTGAACTGGCAGACTTCATTAGAACAAAATAGCGCAGGATTTGACATTGAACGTTCAACTAACGGAAACGACTACCTGAAAATTGGAACAGTTTCAGCGCTTGGGGTGCCATCAGCGTATCGATTCACAGACAGGGGTGTACCCGTTGGCGAGTATTACTACAGACTCCGCCAAACGGATAAGGATAACCGATTCACCTATTCTAAAACATTGAAAATAACCGTAGGCAGCCGAACAACCGGGTATCGTATCCTCAATAATCCTGCTTCATCTTATGTGGATCTAAGTCTTCCTTCCAAACGTAACGCAACGCAGATTAGCCTTGTTGACGTGAGTGGCCGCAAACTTACGCAAAGAACCATTGCTGCAGGCACAACACTTTACAGGCTGGAAGGGATTGATCAATACAGCCCAGGAGTATATTTCATTCAGATTGTGTCAGAGACGGAAAAGAATGTGCTGAAGTTTATCAAAAAATAAAACAAGAATGTATGGAGGTGTGAATGTTTTCATGCCTCCATACATTTTCACACTTTCATGCTTTTGTAAGCATTGATTAGTCCATTCGTTGACGAATCATGGCTGCTTACTTTTTCATCAGTCTCCAATTCGGGAAGAATCTTGTTCGCGAGTTGCTTACCCAGTTCTACGCCCCATTGATCAAAACTAAAGATGTTCCAAATCACCCCTTGCGTAAAAATCTTATGCTCGTAGATGGCTATCAATTCACCCAATGTGAAAGGTGTGATCTTCTTTACAAGGATAGAGTTTGTAGGACGATTGCCTTCAAAAACTTTGAAGGGTAGCAATGAACTCCGTTTTTCCTCTGGCATTGAAGCCAGTTCAGTCTCAACTTCTTCAGCCGTTTTCCCGTTCATCAAGGCCTCTGTCTGTGCAAAATAATTACTCATCAGTTTCTGGTGATGATCTCCAATGGGATTGTGTGATATAGCTGGTGCGATGAAATCACAAGGGATCAATCTCGTTCCCTGATGGATGAGTTGGTAAAATGCGTGCTGTCCATTGGTGCCGGGTTCTCCCCAAATGATGGGGCCGGTTTGGTACCCTACTTTTTTACCATTCCTATCCACATACTTTCCATTGCTTTCCATATTGCCTTGTTGAAAATAAGCGGCAAAGCGATGCATATATTGGTCGTAAGGCAGGATAGCCTCTGATTCTGCATTAAAGAAGTTGGTGTACCATATACCGATGAGCGCCAGGGTGACGGGAATATTTTTGTCTAGTGAAGTTGTCCGGAAATGCTCATCAACAGTATAGGCTCCGCGCAATAGTTCATCGAAATGATCATATCCGATGGTGAGTGCAATGGACAACCCAATAGCACTCCACAAACTGTATCGTCCGCCAACCCAATCCCAGAATTCAAACATGTTGGCTTTATCGATCCCAAACTTCACTACCTCTTTTTCATTGGTTGATAATGCCACAAAATGCCTGGCGATATGTGCTTCCTCTTTCGCATGCTGCAGGAACCAGTTGCGCGCAGTGTGTGCATTGGTCATGGTTTCCTGGGTGGTGAATGTTTTGGAAGCGATAAGGAAAAGGGCTTCTTCAGGTCTGACTTTCTTTAGTGTTTCGGCAATATGTGTTCCATCCACATTGGAGACAAAAAAGACTTCCACGCCTTCAACCCAATAAGGCTTAAGTGCTTCTGTTACCATCACCGGACCGAGATCACTTCCGCCGATACCGATATTGACGATCTGCGTGATTTTCTTTCCGGTATATCCTTTCCATGTTCCACTATGGATCTGTTCACAGGTTGTTTTCATTTGTGCCAGCACGCGCTCCACATCGGGCATAACATCTTTGCCATCCATCACCATCGGGTGATCGAAACAATTGCGCAGGGCAACATGCCAAACGGCCCTGTTCTCTGTTTGGTTGATCTTTTCACCTTTGAACATTGCATCGATGGCTTCGGGAAGCCTTGCCTCCTCTGCCAATTCCAACAGAAGAGATACGGTCTCTTTAGTGATGATATTCTTGGAATAATCAATGACGATATCTTCAATACAGTTGCTGAAGGATGTAAAGCGATCAGGATCCTGTGCAAACAGATCGCGCAGATGCACCTTTTTCATCTGTTGATAATGGGCTTCCAGGTTTTTCCAGGCCTTCGTTTCTACAGGGTTGACTGATGGGAACATGGGTTATAAGTTTTGAATGATCTTAATGGTATTGTCCACCATTTCGGTGCTGATGTCCAGATGCAATACCATCCTTATCTGGGTAGGAGAGATGGCAAACATGAGTATGTTGTGTTGCTTCATGGCATCCATGAACTGCTGAGGGGTATATGGAGCATTAAACGAAGCAATCACGATATTGGTTTCAACAGGCAGGATCTCTGCGATGAATGGTTTTACACGAAGAGCTTCTTCAATCATCTTTGCATGGAGATGATCCTGGGTTAATCTTTCCACATGGTTTTCCATGGCATAGATTCCTGCGGCTGCTAATACTCCGGCTTGCCGCATACCGCCTCCAAATACTTTCCGCACCCGCCGCGCTTTTTTAATCAATGCATGGTCACCCAGCAAAAGACTGCCCACCGGCGCTCCAAGTCCCTTGCTAAGACAGATGGAAATACTGTGGAACAATTTTCCATAGGCTTGGGGATCTTCCTTCCTGGCCACCATGGCATTGAAAAGACGGGCGCCATCCAGGTGGAGGATCAGGTTATGTTGATCACAAACCTTCCTGATCTTCTCTATCTCGGTTAGATGGTAGCAACTTCCGCCACCGCGGTTACAGGTATTCTCCAGGCTCACGAGTCGGGAAATGGGCCGATGTACATCATCAGGATTTATGGATTCCGCCACTTGTTTAGCAGTAATCCGGCCCCTGTCGCCCTCCAGCAACCGCACAGAAGCGCCTGAATTGAAGGCAATTCCGCCGCCCTCATACACATATACATGGGAATTTTTATCGCAAATCACCTCATCGCCAGGCTGGGTGTGGCATTTGATGGCAATTTGGTTGGTCATGGTGCCGCTGGGACAAAAGATAGCTGCTTCATAGCCGAAAGTGCCTGCAGCCAATTGTTCCAGCTGATTGATGGTGGGATCTTCCCCAAAAACATCGTCTCCCAGGGGAGCATTCATCATGGCAGCCAGCATAGCCGGCGTGGGGCGAGTCACCGTATCAGACCTGTAATCAGCGATCATGGCCGCGAATTTACCGGAATCGCCCCGTTTCCAAAAGAAAAAAGGACTGATTGTATCAGACATCGATATACCTTATTTGTGTCAGTTTTAACCTTTTTTCCACAGGTGCTATGAAAAACAAAAACTGCGGAGTAAATTTGCCGACTGCACAAGCGGGTTTTTATTATATTTATAACATATCAGTAGCAACCCACACCATCCCGTTTGTGTCTTTCACTAAAACGATTTAACCTTTGGGTTGAACAACAAGTTTGTATGAGGCAACTAAAGATAGCAACACAGATTACCAACCGTGATTCTCAGGCGGTTGAGAAGTATCTGCAGGAGATCTCTAAAATTTCAATGATCACTCCTGAAGAGGAGACCATTCTGGCGCAGCGTATCAAAATGAACGACCAGAAGGCATTGAACAAGTTGGTGCAGGCGAACCTCAGGTTCGTGGTATCTGTGGCTAAGCAGTACCAGCATCAGGGTTTGTCCCTTAGCGACCTAATCAACGAGGGTAACCTCGGTTTGATCAAAGCTGCCCAGCGTTTCGATGAAACCAAGGGCTTTAAATTCATCTCATACGCGGTATGGTGGATTCGCCAGTCCATCCTGCAGGCCTTGGCAGAGCAGGGCAGATTAGTCCGCCTGCCTCAAAACAAAATTGGCACGTACAACAAGGCTAACAAAGCGTACATGGCCTTTGAACAGGAACATGAGCGAGAACCTTCAACCGAAGAGTTGGCTGAACTGCTCGAAATGAGCGAAACCGAGATCAACAACATTTTCCAGAGCAACACCCGCCACACTTCGCTGGATGCACCCGTGCACGAAGCTGAAGACGTAGCGATGGGCGATCTGTTGGAAGGTGGCGATGATACGGATGACGATGTGATGAAGGATTCTTTGCGCGCAGAGATCCGCAGGGTTCTCAAATCATTGAGCCCCCGTGAAGCTGAAATCGTGAATGCTTACTTTGGTCTGGACGGCGAGAACGGTGTGACCATCGAACAGATCGGTCAGAAATACGATCTCACCAAAGAGCGTATACGCCAGATCAAGGAAAGGGCGATCAAACGTTTACAAAAAGCCCGCTACAGCAATGCCCTCAAGGCATATCTGGGATAATGAATCTTAAATCAGGAACCCCGGCCCCTAAGCCGGGGTTTTTTATTTATCGTAACTTTACAGCCGCCAGAATGTTATGATGTGTATGCGTAGATGGAAGTTTGTTTTGCCGGCGCTGTTGGCCCTTGCCGGCTGCGAAAAAAATATCGATATCGAACTTGATGAAACAATACCCCGACTGGTGGTGGAAGCTACCATCGAGAACGATGTGAAACCGAGGGTTACGCTCACCCGGAGCCTCGACTATTTCAGCCAGATCACGCCCCAAATGCTCATCGGTTCTTTTGTGCGTGGAGCCCGGGTTGTTGTAAGTGAAGCAGGCAGGGATTACACGTTGAGGGAAGACTCATTCCGGGTCAACAACATCAGCTTGTATTTCTACACTACAGACAGCCTTGTGGGCAAACTCAATACCAACTATCAGCTACGGATAGACGCAGATGGAAAGTCCTATACCGCCACTACAGGAATTCCCAATATTACCCGACAAATAGACTCCCTTTGGTGGGAGAAAGCCCCCGGATTTACAGATACCACCTATGTGAGAATGATGATTCGGGCTACTGACCGCCCGGGCTTTGGTGATTATGTAAGATATTTTACCAAAACCAACAGTGAACCCTTTTATCCGGGATTCAATTCTGTATTTGATGACCAGGTGATTGACGGCAAAACCTACACCATTCAGGTGGATCGGGGATTGAACAAAAATGCTGACAACTCTGATACATCCCTTTACTTCCGCAGAGGCGATACGGCCACGTTGAAACTCGCGAATATTGATAGGGCCACTTACGATTTCTGGAGAACTTATGAGTTCAATTTCCAGAGTATCGGTAACCCGTTTTCCAGCCCTACCAAGGTGATCAATAATGTATCTAATGGCGCCTTGGGTTATTTCGGAGGATATGCTGCTCAATATCGCACCCTCATTATCCCCAAGTGAGCTAAGTCACTGAAGCAAAGACGGTTTGTTGTACCTTTGCATTGACTTTTACTTTTGACTTTTTGAATAAATATCGATGTCTGACACTACTACTATAGAACACGTTCATTGCCTGATCATAGGCTCCGGACCTGCCGGATATACCGCCGCCATCTATGCTTCCCGAGCAAATGTAAAACCTGTCTTATACCAGGGAATCCAGCCGGGTGGTCAGTTAACCATTACCACAGAAGTAGAGAACTATCCTGGATATCCTGAAGGCGTTCAGGGACCTGAGATGATGATTGATTTTGAAAAACAGGCTAAGCGAATGGGGACCGATATCCGTTTTGGCCTCGCAACCAAAGTTGATTTCTCGGCCAGGCCATTTAAGGTTTGGATCGATGAAGAAAAAGAGATCCATGCAGATTCCGTGATCATTGCCACAGGAGCATCGGCTAAATGGCTGGGGCTGGAAAGCGAGCAAAGGTTAAACGGCTATGGCGTAAGTGCCTGCGCCGTTTGTGATGGTTTCTTTTTCCGCGGAAAAGAGGTTGCCATTGTTGGCGCCGGAGATACAGCAGCCGAGGAAGCGCTTTATCTCAGTAAGCTTTGTACAACGGTACATATGATTGTCCGTAGGGATGAAATGCGGGCTTCTAAAGTAATGCAGGACAGGGTGAAGAATACTGCGAATATCAAGATCTATTGGAACAGTGAAACAGATGAGATCCTCGGTGAAAAAAGTGTTGAAGCAGTAAGGATCAACAACACAAAGACAGGAGAGAAGACGGAAGTTCCCATCAAAGGATTTTTTGTGGCCATCGGTCATCAACCCAATTCAGATATCTTCAAGGGCTTCCTGGATATGGATGAGGCGGGATATATTCAAACCATCCCAGGTTCCTCAAAGACCAATATAGAAGGCGTATTTGCCTGCGGCGATGTGCAAGACAAGATTTATCGCCAGGCTGTTACTGCGGCCGGCAGTGGATGCATGGCTGCGTTGGATGCAGAACGATTCCTCGGAGGGCTTTAAGAGATTAAGAGATTAAGATATTAAGAGATTGAGAGATTAAGGAGTCTTCCTGAATCTCACAATCTCTTAATATCTTAATATCTTAATAAGTCAAAAAGCTGGTCAAAGTCCTCGCCACTCCTGTTGTTCCGGTTGTCTGGTATCTTCCCCTGAACACAAGTGTATAGCTTCTTTTCTGAACAGGATTAAATCCGTTCAAGGATGCTATATTGGTTGTGGTACCCGTTGCCCTCACATGGAGAGTATCGGTGATTGGAGAGCTGGAGAAGAATGGAATAAAATCGGTAGCAGTGTTAATGGACACATTCGTGAATATATTCTGTGCTCTTCGCATAGAATAGATGTCAACATTGGGGACAGCCGTTGCGGAAAAGATCAGGTTTACAAACCTTACCCTTGAGGTGGTATCCGCAGGGAACACCACATTATCCTTTACCAACAACGCCTTTGCCCTGTTCAGGGTATCATAGCTGAATACGGTATACTTTGCGCCTGCCTCGAAACTACCCGTTACTGTAGCCGCGGGTTGCGTTGTTGTGGCTAGTGTATCCTTAACCGTAATTGTCCTTGAACCGGGTTCCACTGTCATAAAAGACGGGGAGGTCCCAGGGTACAAAGATGCGGCGGCATAGCCTGTGGTACTGCCTGAGGCCAATACATTGTCTACAAATACGTAGGTGCGCACACTGTTCAACGTTGAGTTATAGAACTGCACGGCCGCCTTATCAGCCGAAAACATCTGGTTCGTTTGTAAGTTGATCCTGCCTTCGTAGTCTTTCTCGCAGGCGGTGAAGCCCAGTGCGATGAGGCCGGCAACGACCGTATAGAGTCTTAATTTCATAATTTGCTTTTTTCTGGGTTTACTTTTGGGTGAACCATTGTTCCTTGGTGTGATAGTCCAATGCCAGTGCACCAATACGTTCCAGTTCTTTCACGTTATACAGGTACTCTGAATTATAGCGGGGCCTTGCACGGTACACCAACTTGTTATTGTTATTCACAAATAGATCAATTCCACTGGGTGGTGTAAAGTCAGCATATACTTGCGCTCCGCCATCTTCATCTATATAATGGAACCTGCGCATGTCTACCCATGTTTCCAAAATGCCATACCCATACGATGCAATGTATTTCTGCAACATGATATGACTTAAAGTGAGGTTAGCAGCAGAAGGTACAATTGTAGTATTTCCAAGAAACGCAGACCTGGATGCCGGGGTGATTCTCCTTGCTGCTGGTACGCTCGCTTCATAATTGGTGATGAGCATATCGATGTTCAAATTGATTCCGTCTGTATA
>JBASZQ010000120.1:0-8928 GCA_049661025.1 Chitinophagaceae bacterium
CCTCCAACCTCCAACTTTCAACCTCTGCCCTTTCTTCAGTATATTTGAGTTATGAAATTCATAGCCTTCCTCACTTTTGTGCTTCTGCTGTCCTGCAATTCCTCCCCCGTTGGGTTTGAAAAACCAGACGACGGACTGGATGCTGCCAGGGAATTTATCCGTGCGGAATTGGACGGCGATTATGTGAAAGGAGAGCTGTACATCATCAATGATGATGAAGACAAAAAGCTTTACCAGCGCTATGTGGACTACATGAAGAAAAGACCGGGCAAGGAACTGATCGAGCTGAAGCAAGCGAGCATCCTGGTGAATAAAGTGGAAGAAGTGAGTGACTCGGTACAGATCATTAACTACGCTAATTCCTACTCCAAGCGGCCGATGGAGATCAAGATGGTGAGGCAGAACGGCGAGTGGTGGGTTGATTTCAGTTACACCTTCTCCGGAAACTTACCGATCGCGGAATGAAAGAGATCCTCTATGTTGGAGCAGGCAGCGCCATCGGCGGGATCAGTAGATACCTTGCTGGCCGGGGCATCACGGCCATCTTCCATCATCCGTTCCCACTGGGCACATTCCTGATCAATGTTCTCGGTAGTTTAGCCATTGGATATTTTATAGGGATTTCTTCCAGGGGAATCATTTCTCAATCCTCACACTTATTTCTGGTGACGGGACTCTGCGGTGGTTTTACTACCTTCTCGGCCTTTTCCATGGAAAACATCCACATGCTCCGTAACGGGCAATACGGTCTGGCCATCACGTATATCGTGGGTTCAGTTGTCCTTGGCCTACTCGCCTGCATACTGGGCTATCACTTCGGAAAATAATTATATGCGCATACTCACGCTCACAATGCTTCTGTTCAGCATGGCCTTTGCTCCGGTGTACGGGCAGCAAAAACCGTTGCTTCGCCATGTGGTGGTATTTAAATTCAAAGACGGCACTTCGGCCGAAGACATCAAAAAAGTAGAAGACAGCTTTCGGGCCCTTCCTTCCAAGATCAAGGAGATCCGGGGGTTTGAATTCGGTACCAACAACAGTCCGGAAAACCTGAATCTGGGATTTACGCATTGTTTCCTGGTGACTTTTCATAGTGAAAAAGATAGAGAGGTTTATCTTCCCCACCCTGCGCATTTGGCGTTTGTGGAGGTGCTGAAACCGCATTTGGACAAGGTGTTTGTGATAGACTACTGGACTAAGAACTAAAAACCAACTATTGGCAATTGACAATTGGTAATTGGCAATTGGCACTGGTTTTTGGGAGTTGGGTGTTGGTACGGATCACTAAGTTCCAATTACAAGTGCTAATTGGCAATTGCTAATTACCAATTGCCAATTGCGTATCTTAGCGTTTAAACAATTTAGAGCTTATGCTGACTGTCCTCCATCCCTGGCACGGCGTTAGTCCCGGCGAACAATCACCGCGAATAGTGAACGCCGTCATCGAGATTCCAAAAGGTTCCAGGGCTAAATATGAGATCGATAAACCCAGCGGCCTGCTGAAACTGGACCGAGTGATATATTCTTCTTTCATCTATCCGGTGAACTACGGATTCATTCCACAAACCTATGGGGATGATAAAGATCCGTTGGACATCCTGGTGCTCTCATCTGTAGAAGTACAGCCGCTTTGTCTGATGGAAGCAAGGGTGATCGGCGTGATGCAGATGATTGATAATGGTGAGGGCGATGATAAGATCATTGCCGTGGCTACTAACGATCCCGCAGTGAACTATATCAACAACATTGAGGAAATGCCGAAACACTTTTTCCTTGAACTAAGGCACTTCTTTGAAGAATACAAGAAACTGGAAAACAAAGTGGTAAAAGTGGAAGAATTCCAGGACAAGGCCACGGCACTGAAGATTGTGGAAACCGCTTTAGATTTTTACCAGGAGACCTTCCATCGAAAGTAAGATGCTTAATAAACCACCCATGACACTCACTGTAATCGTTATCGTGATCATCATTGGACTGGTCGCCGGTATGTTGGGCGGCATGGTTGGCATTGGGGGCGGGCTCGTCATCGTACCCGCCCTCATGTATTTTCTTGCATTCTCCCAGCACCAGGCACAAGGCACTTCTTTAGGACTATTGGTATTGCCTGTTGCCATCCTCGCCGTGGTGAACTATTACAAAAGTGGCTACGTGGATTTCCGTGTTGTTGGTCTGCTGGCCATCGGCTTTGTGGTAGGTAGCTATTTCGGTAGCAAGATGGCACTTAGTGTTCCACAGCTCACTCTCAAAAGAATCTTCGCGATCTTCATGATCCTGATTGCGCTGAAGATGTTGTTCATCGATAAAAAATAAATCAGGTTTATCGCAAGGTTCTTACTGCCGCCAATTTGTGCGAGTATGCGTTTAGTTCCTCGTTCCAAATGCCCGTCTCATCCAATTGATCGATCCGCACTTTTCCGAATGCATGAATGATCCTATCCTGAGCCAGCAAAATCCCCACATGCACAATCCGCCCCTCCACTTCAAAAAACGCGAGATCTCCCCACTGTGCCTCTGCTGCAACCTCCAATCTCCCAACTGCAACCTGTTCCCCGGCGTCTCTCGGCAACGCATACCCGAAAACACTCATCACCATCTGCACAAAGCCTGAGCAATCGGCACCAAAAACGGTGCGACCGCCCCAGAGGTAGGGGGTGTTGATGAATGTTTCTGCTGTTTCTTTAAGCTTCTCTTCAGAGAGGTTGGAGGTTGTGGGTTGTAGGTTGGAGTGTTCCACCACAAACTTGCCTTCTAAAAGTTTGGACCATCGGGCACCAAAAGGAAGGACCATGGGATGACCGGCAAAATCGTGGATAGTGTTGCTCCAGCCAGTGAAAATGCCATCGATCTTTTCTTCTTCATCAACATTCATCATCAACTGGTTACTCATACAAAAACCCTTGTACCCATCATGGGTGCAGGTGATGTGGAAGAAACCATTTATGGCGGGTCCGTGTACCGTGCAGGACTCTCCAAAGACCAGCTGGCTGGTCATTTCCGCAGCATGATCAGGAGTGCGACGGATGGGCGCTATCGGAACTTTACAAACTGCAAACATCTTTCAAAGTTAGGGTGAAGGCGCGGAAGTGTGAAAACCTCATTCAGCGTTTCACACCTACTTTATGGAATTAACATCACTATTGCATCATTACAATAAATAAACACCGAAATTACGATATGCCTGCACCTGAACATATGAATGACCAGCAACTGCTGGAAAGATATTACAAGGACCAGGATACCCACTGGCTAGGGACGCTTCTGCTGCGCTACACCTTCCTGCTTTTCGGTGTGAGCATGAAATACCTGAAGCATGAAGAGGAAGCAAAGGATGCCGTGCAACAGGTATTCCTGAAAGTGTTGGTAGAGATGCCCAAGACCAGGGTTACCTATTTCAAGAGCTGGTTATATATGATCGTCAGGAATCATTGCCTGATGAAGCTGCGGGATAAAGGGCAAGTTGTGAATATTGAGGATCGTAATTTTGCATCGGCAGATGAACTGGAGGAGCGGCAGAGCCTCCGCCAGAAAGAGGAGATGCTGAATAAGATGACAGAGGCGGTAAATGATTTGAGTGCCGAACAAAAGACTTGTATAACTTTATTCTACCTGCAAAAGCAAACCTACCAGGAGATCGTGGAGAAAACCGGGTTTAACCTGATGCAGGTGAAGAGCTATATTCAAAACGGAAAAAGGAATTTAAAAAACAATCTTATCAAGAGGCTGGAACATGAGCGATAAATCACAACATATCATGCACAGCTCTTCTGGCCATGTGGATGAACAGAAGCTGATGGACTATCTGGAAGGCAAGCTCTCCAAAGAGCAGGTCTATGAGGTAGAGCAGATGATGACGGAATCAGGATTCCTCAATGACGCGATGGAAGGACTTTCAGAGATGAAAGACAAGCAGCGCATCGCTACCATATTGCATGAACTCAACAGTAAGCTGCAGGTAAAAACACAAAAGCAGAAAAGGAAATACCAACCTTTGTTTCCGAATCAGCAAACGCTGACCCTGGTGGTATTGATCACCATTCTGCTTTTGGTTACACTGGGTTTTGTGATCTTCAAAATGTCACAGACCCAGTAATTACTGGTATTGAATATACATCGGCATCGGCTTGGCTTTCATCAGGTCTTCCGGCGTCAGCATTTTATACGGAGCATTCTTCAGGTCGTTCTTGTAGAACAACTTAAATCCGGTGAACTGCACAGGCTCTGCATGGATAAAATATTTATAAGTACCCATCTTCTTTGCAGGCTCACCCCAGCCATCCATGTGCATCACGATCTGCACTTCAGGCGTCTTCTTAATATTCTTATAGTTGGTCACCATCGCCTGCGTAAAGCGGTGGATCACGAGGATCTTGGGAGGAAGGTTGTTCTCCTTCACGATCTTCGATAAATAATCCGTCACATAGTTAATATCAGCCGCATCATAGGTGCCGATAGCCTTTCCAGGTGCCTGTCCGCCCTTCATGCTAAACTCTGGATCAATGCCGATGTGCACGTTAGGGCGCTTCAGATACTCAATGAACTCGGGCAGTTCTTCCTGGATGGAACCCAGGCCAACCTGGATATCAAGGAAAACGATTGCGTTGATCTCATCGGCCCATTTCATCACCGTATCAATTTGCTTAAACGGCATGCGCAAACGATACTTTCCGTTGGCCCCAGGCGCACCCTGAGCCGTTACGGCGATATAGTGCAGCGCTGGTTGTACAGGTGTATTGGGATCTGCCTTTTCCCAAGCTGCCACTTCCTGCTTCAGCTTCGCAAACATCTGTGGCTTGGGCAATTCACCAAGAATACCCATGCGGGTGGAATATAAGTTACCGTAGTATGCAATGACGCGTTTGAAAGGTAAGATCGCACCTTCACGTGGAAGCGGTGCTGCTGCCGGCCATTTACCGGAGGAGTCGCCATTCAGCATGTACTGGATCTTGGCCACATAGGCAGCAGAATCCATGACAGGAGCGGGCGGTGGTGCAGCCACCACGGTTGTATCTTTTACCGATTGGGTAGAATCTTTGGCTTCAGCCTTTCCACTGCCTCCGCAAGAGGTCAGTACGTGAAGGGCGGGGATGATTAAGGCAGCGCGTAAAATGTTACTGGAATACATAGGATGTTTATTCTTCATTTGATATGGGTGCAAGATTACTAAAAACGTTGCAATCGCCTGATTATTATGCAAAAAGAGGTCGCATTTAGCGACCTCTTAACCTTTTTTCAGTGTTTTGCCTTGAATTAAGGCTTGGGCTCAACCGGAGGCTCTTCATCGCCGTCCAGCTTATCCACCAGCTTGTTCCAAAGTCCTTTGGCACCTTCAGCCAGATCGCTGAGCTTTTCTTTGGCTTCGTCTGCCAGTTCGCCGGATTTGGCTTTGTCCCAAAGCTCTTCAGCCTTGTCTTCTACCTTATCCCAAACTTCTTCCGCCTTATCACCCAGTTGTTCAGCCTTTTCTTTGGTTGCGTCCCAGGCTTGGCCTGCTGCGTTTGCAGCTGTTTCAGCACCCGATTTCAGGCTATCTGCTGCAGCATCTACGGCACTTTTGTTTTCTGACATGTTTCTAATGTTTTTGTTGATGAAAATAGGAGGACGATAAAATTAATCCCAAAACCCTATGCTTCCCGGTTAAATTTGTATCATCATTTCACCACTTATCTTTGCGCTTTCAACCTCCCTCCATGAATACAGTTAAGAATCTCCGTACCATCGGCAATATTGAAGGTATTTCCTATATCCTCCTGCTGTTTATAGCCATGCCATTAAAATATTTTGCAGGCATGCCCATGGCCGTCCGATTCATGGGTAGTATTCACGGATTTCTATTCGTGCTCTTCATCATCGCCCTATTCCTGGCCGCCCGGGCAAAGAAATGGTCCTACGACAAAATAGCCTTCGCATTTCTGATGTCGATTGTGCCTTTTGGGACATTTTATCTGGATCGAAAGCTAAGGGCTGAGGAATAAATCAGTCTTTCTTCAGCGCAAATTCAAAAAACTCATCCACATCTTTCTTGAACTTGATCAGATCGGGTTTGTTGATATAATACATGTGCCCCGCATTGTAATCGTACACTTTCACATTCTTCCTCTGCTCCGGCCTTAATTGCATGTGTTCAATATCATACAATGCAGTAAAATACGGCGTGGCAAAATCATAGTATCCTCTGCCGAGATAAATTTTGAGCGATGGATTCTTGGCCATCGCGTCACGCATCATATCGGCCACATTCAAAAACTGGTTCTGCACATTGTTGTAATTCCATGGACGGACATCCCCGAAAATATTATATCCTTTCTCTTCCTTGAAATTCAAATCTTTCTGCAAATAATCATTCAATGCGGAAGTAAACGGACCATCAATATTGGAGAACGATGGGTCAAAACTGAAATTCTCCCCCGCATCTTCCAGATCTCTTCCGGTAAACCGTGCATCCAGCCTGCCGATGATCAGTCCATCATTACGGCGCAGCTCTTTCCAGAAACGATTTTCTTCCACACGAAGATTTGCCTTCAAACAATAGTCTTTAGACAATCCTGTGTAATATGCCATCCTGGTAGCTACTTTATCTTTCTCTGCATCCGTCATCCATCCGCCCTTGATCAGTGCGGTAGCATACTCACCCAATGCAAAAGCTTCTGCTTCTTTCAAGGTATTTTGTAAATCTGCCTGCAACTCCGGTGCAAGTTTCTTGTGATACCATGCTGCTGCTGTGTAAGAAGGCAAATACAAAGCACGCGGCATATCATTGCCGGGATAGTAATCATTGTTGCCAAAATTCAGGATTGCGGAGATGAGGAAGATCCCATTGAAATAAATTCGATGTTGATCCTGCAAATATTTCGACAATCCCGCGGCACGGGTGGTGCCATAGGATTCACCTGCCAGGAATTTGGCAGAGCCCCAGCGTTCAAATCTGCTCAAAAAATGCCGGATGAACGAACCCATGGATTGCAGATCTTCATTGAAACCGTGGAACTGCCTGGGTGATTCACCCGGTGCCGGCCTTGAAAAGCCCGTAGCCACGGGATCAATAAACACCAGATCCGTTTTATCCAGCCAGGTATATTCATTGTTGATCACCTGATATGGCGGCGCGGTTGCGGTGCCATCGTCTTTCAGCAACACCCGCTTTGGCGCGAGGCCACCCATGTGCAGCCACACGGAAGAAGAACCCGGGCCACCATTAAAGGTAAAAGTGATGGGCTTATTGGCCGATGCAATCCCGTCTTGTTTGTAGTATACGAAAAACATCTTCGCGATCAGCTTCCCCGTATCATTGCGCAAATCGAGATAGCCGGTGTATGTGGTATAATCGATCTTTTTGCCATTCACCATGGTGACCGATCCTTTGCTGATGGATGCGGTAATTCCGGCAGGAAGCGGAGCCTCTTTGGGGATTTCTTTGACCTGAGCCTTAACATGGATGAAAACGGCAGTGAGTACTGCCAGCGTGAATAATTTTCTCATGGCAAAAAGATAAGAAAAATTGGAATCTTGGAAGCCGGGAATCCTGTAATTCGGTAATCCTGGAGTTGGAGCGTTCCAACTTCGGGATTACAGGATTCCAGGCTTCCAGGATTCCAGGATTCCAACCTACGCCGCCTTCTTCCTCCGGTAGCCACCAACCGCCTTAGATAACTGCTCCACAGTAATAGGATTCTCAAACAACTGATCATTTATAAAAATCACCGGCACAGTCCGCACCCCACGTGCAAGTCCTTCCATCAAATCATTCCGCACCGTCCATCCATAAACAGAATCCGTCAGCTTAGGCAAAAAATTCTTATCATGAACCCCCACTTCTTTCGCATACTCACGCAGACTAATAGCGCCGAGGTTTCGCATGTTGTGAAAGATCATATCATGCATCTCCCAGAACTTGCCATGCTGCGCCACGAGGATCGCCGCTTCCGCTGCCTTATGTGCTTTCTGGTGAATCTGCGTTAGGGGAAAATGCCGAAAATTAAACCGCACCTTCCCTTCATGTTTTTCCAAAACCTGCTTGATCACTTCATGCGCATCCGCACAGGCCTGGCTTTCATAATCGCCCCACATCACCATGCTCACCGGCGCATCCGCCGCACCGATCCAAAAGTCCTTGGGAGGAATAATGTCTTCTTTTGATTTCATAGCTACTTTTTATAGGTCGCAGGTCGCGGGTCGCAGAGGTCGCGGGGTGGTACCTGCGACCTTTGCGACCTGCGCCCTGCGACCTTCTTCTAGACGGTGTAAACGCTTACGCGGTTGTTTGCAAAGCATCGTTCCTGAAAACCACCACTCCATCAAAAACGTCCACTACCACTGGTTTTGAACGATCTATGTCGCCAGCGAGGATCTTTTTTGACAATCCGTTAACGATCTCTTTCTGGATCAGCCGCTTCAACGGCCTCGCACCAAACTGCGGATCATAGCCGTTCTCCGCGAGATAGTCGATCGCATAATCGGTGAACTGCAGATCAATGCCATTCTCGCTCACGAGCTTCTTCAACTGAACTAATTGAATATTAATGATGTTCCGAATCTCTTTCTTCAGCAACGGCGTGAACATAATGATCTCATCCACTCGGTTCAGAAATTCCGGCCTGATGGTGTTACGCAACAGGGTCATTACTTCAACCTTCGCCTTATTCGTCACCTCTTCCACATTTCTCTCATTCACATCTTCAAAGGCTTCCTGGATCAGGTGTGATCCGATATTGGACGTCATGATCACGATCGTGTTCTTAAAGTTCACAATGCGACCTTTATTATCCGTCAGCCTGCCATCATCCAGCACCTGCAACAACACGTTCCATACATCAGGGTGCGCCTTCTCGATCTCATCCAGCAATACCACACTATAGGGTTTTCGTCGGACCGCCTCCGTGAGTTGACCGCCTTCATCATAGCCTACGTAGCCGGGAGGTGCACCAACTAACC
>JBASZQ010000121.1:0-5743 GCA_049661025.1 Chitinophagaceae bacterium
GGTTAGCATCAGAACGGGCTTGTTCATATTGAACGCCATACTGCAAACCGCCTTGCGGATGGTTTTCTCTGTCCAGTCGATCTCACCAGTAAGCCAAGGTGTTTTAAAACGGGTGAGTTCCTGCGCCGCTCCTTCGTCCAGTACAAATGAGCAATTAGGGTGTTCCTGTAAAAAAGAAGCCGGTACATGATCCGTCACGGTTCCTTCAACAGATTTTCGGATCACCGGTGCCTTATGTATACCCCAGCCAAGGAGAACGATCTTCCTCGCTTTGAGAATAGTATTAATCCCAACGGTGATGGCTAACCGGGGAACCTGTGCGATGCTTGTAAATTCATATGCATTAGCGAGTCTCGTGGTATTGTCCAGCGCTACCAGCCTTGTGCCGGAATGCCTGCCAGAGCCGGGTTCATTGAATCCGATGTGACCATTCAGGCCGATGCCGAGCACCTGGTAATCTATTCCCCCGGCCAGTTCAATCTTCTTCTCATATGTTGCAGCATACGCACGTACATCGTTCTTATCAATGGTTCCGTCGGGAACGTGTGTGTTGGATTTATCGATATCGATATGGTCAAATAAATGCGTATTCATGAAGCGATGATAGCTTTGCAACGCATTTGGCTCGATGGGGTAGTATTCATCGAGATTGAAAGTGATCACGTTCTTGAAACTCAGGCCCTCATGACGATGAAGTGCTACCAGTTCCTTATACAAGGTTTTAGGCGTTGATCCTGTAGCCAGGCCCAGCACACAGGGCTTGCCTTCTTTTTGTTTCTGGCGGATCAGATCAGCAATTTCCCGTGCCACATGCGCTGACGCAATTTTATCATCCGCAAAAATCTGCACCGGGATCTTCTCGAAAGAATCTACTAGGCTCATGAAGGTTTTTTTACAGTTAAGTTGGTCAAATAATGATGGGCAATAAAGATAAAGGTTTGTATCCACTCAGGGCTGCATGTCTAATTCAAAAAGCAGGGGCCAGAGTTTACCTGTGATATACAGTTTTTTATTTTCAGGGTTCCAGGCAATACCGTTGAGTACTGCCCCATGCGGGTTGGTCTGGAGATAGGTCAGGTCTATCTTCGCATATTTTTTCAGGATATCCGTAAAATCCAGTTTGCCTGTTACAAACCCATTGGCTGGGTTGATCTTTACGATATAATTATATTCAATACGATTCGCATAGATTGATCCATTTACAAACTCCAGTTCATTAAGATTATTTAATGGACCGAGATGATCCGTTACCGACAATACTTTCTCGAGTTTCAGGTCTGCCGGCCGGCAGAAATAAAGCTTGTCTGAACCATCACTAAGGATGAGCGATTTTCCATCGTTGGTGATTCCCCAACCTTCTCCGTTCCAGGTCATTTGCCTGATCACTTTTAAGGATTTAGGATCGTAGACAAAGACGATGTGATTTTCCCAGGTGAGTTGATAAAGGGTATCATTCAAAACCGTGATGCCTTCACCAAATTCTTTTGGCGCCAGCTTGTGGAGTTGCTTCACCGCACCTGTTTTCAGGTCAACCGTGCGTAAAGTGGATCTTCCCTCCAGTCCGGTGCTTTCGTACAGTTGTCCTTTATAGAATTCAAGCCCCTGTGTAAAAGCCGAAGTATCATGGGGATAAGCATTCAGAATAGTATAAGGAATAGCTGGTGCTTCCGGTACCGATGGTGCATTGTTTTCCTCCGCTGTTTTGGATGTGGAATCCGGGTTGTTACAGGCGAGGAATAGGATGGTTACGATGAGGGCAAGAAAAAAATTCCATTTCATCACTGAAAAATGTATTTCGTTAACCGGTTCATGATCAAACCGTTGGCTGCAAATCTACATTTTTGACCGCAATGGCAGTGGTTAAAGGTTTTGAAATCTCCGCCGGATGTGGCATCTTTACAATCTCCACACCTCTGAAGTCCTGATCATGCATACTGCATATCCCGATCTTTCAGAAAGGTACTATCCCATTTCTGCCGGAAACCAACTCATCCACTCCTTTGTAATTTCCGCCGCCATGTGCTGCCGGCAACGTATGCTCCAATCCTTACGATGACTATGGATCTATAGCCTTTTTGAAGAGCCATTCGAAACCAGAAACCACATCGAATGCGCACTTTACTTCTTTTGTTTTGTTGGGTGTTACCTGCGCTACCTGCGTTGGCACAGAAATCTTGTGGTACTGAGCATTACCAGTCACAGATCCGTCAACAGTTCCCGCAATCTGTATACCGTAACGGCATTCAACTGCCGTCTTCCATATATGAACAGGCAGACTTTTTTTCTGGAGACCCTGGTCAAACGATCATTATTCCTGTAGTGGTTCATCTGCTTTATAATACGTCTGTGAATGAGATTACGGACGAAAAGATCCAGTCTCAGATCAACATACTGAATCGCGACTTTAATTTAACTGATCTTTCATCGCTGAATATACCCGCGGTATTTATGCAAGTGGCCGGAAGGGCGAATATCCGTTTTGAACTGGCAAAAGTTGATCCCAATGGCCGTGCTACCACTGGCATTACCCGGAAAAAATCTTCCCGATTGTTGTGGGGGAACGATGACAAGATCAAAGACCCATCTTATGGTGGTGTGGCTCCCTGGGATGCAGGCAGTTACCTCAACATCTGGCTAGGCAACCTGGTTCCAGGTTTGCTCGGATATGCTTCAGCACCAGGCTCACCTGCAAATAAGGACGGTGTGGTGATCAAGACAACGGTTTTTGGTGAAGCGGGTGGCAGTTACAGTAAAGGAAGGACCACAGTACATGAAGTTGGACACTGGCTGAACCTGCAGCACCTTTGGGGCGATGGCACTTGCGGCTCTGATCAGGTAGATGATACTCCCCCTCAGAAGACATTTAACCAGGGATGTCCTGGTTTTCCCAAGCTGAACAACAGTTGTGGAAATGGCGATACCAATGGTGAGATGTTTATGAATTTTATGGACTTCACGGATGATGCCTGTATGGTGATGTTCACCAAAGGTCAGGTATCCAGGATGCGCAGTCTTTTCTTCCCGGGAGGTGTACGTGCATCGCTGCTGCAATCCAAGGGTTTGGGTGCGCCGTGGAATACCGGTGAACCGGTTGTTGTCACAGATCCTGAAGGCAACGAAGCAAAAGTGGATGTGAAAACAACCCCACAGCCTGTGATGTCTTCTGTGGTACTGACTGCATCAAACGGATCTTTGCACCAGGTTGCCTATTCCCTGTATAGTATGGAAGGAAGAACATTGCGACATGGTGTCCTTACGGGCGAAACACCCTTGTTAAATATTGCAGACTTGAGGCCAGGGGTGTATTTCATTAGACTGAACGGATTTCGGAAAGCCGTTCGGATAGTAAAACAGTAAGTTTCAGAGCGTTGTAATAAAACGGGCGGGTTATGATAACATTAACCTGCCCTTTACGTTTTAGGAAGTAGTTTTGATTAAAACTATCCGAATGAAAAAACGATTACCTCTCTTGATTCTCGCCTTGATGGGTGCCACTTTATCCCAGGCACAGCTTTTCCCTAAAAAAACAGACAGCTCGCAATCAAGCGTAAAAACATCGATCAATAAATTATTGGGAAAAAGTAAGTCGGGCGCACTGAGTACGGAAGACATCGCTGCCGGTCTCAAAGAGGCGTTAAGTGTTGGAGCGCAAAGGGGTTCTGATAAGCTGAGTGCGGCCGATGGTTTTTTTAAGAACGCTGCATTGAAAATCCTCATGCCTCCTGAGGCGAAAAAAGTTGAGGAGACCCTTCGCGGGATCGGGATGGGTAAACAAGTGGATCAGGCCATTCTTGCGATGAACCGGGCAGCGGAAGACGCTACCAAATCAGCTGCACCCATATTTGTGAATGCCGTGAAGAGCATGACCATTGATGATGCGATGGGGATTCTGAAAGGTGGTGATAATGCGGCTACAAATTATCTCAAAGGCAAAACAACACCTCAGTTGACGGAAGCATTCCGGCCCGTCATTGATCAGAGTTTACAAAAGGTGGATGCCACAAAATATTGGAACACGATATTTTCCAACTACAACAGGGTTGCCAAGGATAAAATCAATCCAGACCTTCCTGCTTACGTGACGGAAAAAGCATTGGCTGGAATCTTCACACAACTTGCAGAGGAAGAAAAAGAGATCAGAAAAAACCCCGCAGCGAGAACCACGGAGCTTTTAAAGAAAGTATTTAACTAAAATGGCAATGCGGTAATCCTGGCAGCACAATCGCTATCACAGCATTACCGCACTACCGCATTTCCAAATTGCCACATTAAATATCTATCGCTTCCCCGTATGCCGCTGCTACGGCTTCTTTCACCGCCTCGCTGAGGGTGGGGTGAGGATGTACTGCATTGAGGATTTCGTGGTTCGTGGTTTCCAGTTTACGGGCAACCACTACTTCAGCAATGAGTTCCGTTACGCCCTGGCCCACCATATGTGCACCGAGGAATTCTCCATACTTCGCATCAAAGACCACTTTCACGAAACCTTCCGTTGCGCCGGAAGCACTCGCTTTACCACTGGCCATGAAGGGGAACTTGCCCACTTTAATTTCATAACCGGCATCCTTAGCCGCTTTTTCTGTTAAGCCCACAGAAGCAACCTCTGGTGTGCAATATGTACAGCCGGGGATATTGTTGTAATCCATCGGCTCAGGTTGGTGACTTGATTTCTTCTCGAGAAACGCGAGATACTCTGCAGTGTTAATGCCTTCCTTGCTGGCTACGTGTGCCAGGGCCTGACCGGGAGCACAATCACCAATGGCAAAAATTCCGGCAACAGAAGTTTGACCAAATTTATCTACAACCACTTTCCCCTTCTCCGTTTTGATTCCGTTTTCTTCCAGGCCGATGTTTTCCAGATTGGACTGGATACCTACCGCACTGAGGAGGATATCTGCTTCCAGCACCTGCTCACCGGCTGCCGTCTTGATGGTGGCTTTTACGCCCGCACCTGTAGTATCTGTTTTTGTTACTTCTGCAGAGATCAAGATGTTGATGCCTTTGCGCTTGAACTGCTTCTCCAGTTCTTTAGAGATATCTTCATCTTCTACAGGAACGATGCGTGGCATGAATTCAACGATGGTCACCTTGGTGCCCATGCTGTTGTAGAAATCTGCGAACTCAACGCCAATAGCACCACTACCCACAACGATCAGTGATTTCGGTTGCTCAGGTAACACCATAGCCTCGCGGTATCCAATGATTTTTTTACCATCTACCGGCATGGCTGGCAACTGACGGCTACGCGCACCTGTAGCAATGATGATGTATTTCCCTTCTACCACCTGTTTGCTTCCATCGGCAGCAGTCACTTCCAGTTTGCCTTTCCCTGCGATCTTCCCGAATCCCATGATCACATCGATCTTATTCTTCTTCATCAGGAACTGCACGCCCTTGCTCATCTTATCTGCCACACCGCGGGAACGTTTGATCACCGCGCCAAAATCATGCTGAACACCTGTGGCCTGGATGCCATAATCAGCACTGTGTTTCATATAATCATACACCTGCGCGCTTTTCAGCAGGGCTTTGGTAGGGATGCAACCCCAGTTCAGGCAAACGCCACCCAGACTTTCTTTCTCTACGATCGCAACTTTGAAGCCCAATTGAGAAGCCCTGATGGCTGCCGGGTAACCGCCGGGGCCACTACCAAGGACAATAACATCATATGCCATAATACTTGTTTGAGATGAATTGAGGTGCGAAAATAGTAATTTGTACGCATTGATGTTCCGGCTTATGC
>JBASZQ010000122.1:0-29963 GCA_049661025.1 Chitinophagaceae bacterium
GTATTGCATATAAGGGGCCGGGGAATGCATCAGCACCCATTTATAATTGCCGGGGCTGCCGATGATTGGCGCGCGGAAAAGATCTGGGCACTCCCAGATACCGGTGGTGTCGCCGGCCGGACCAAAATCACTCATTAAGGTCCAGGCTTTGAGGGATTTCGACTGGTAGAACTGGATCTTTTTCTGATCTGGCACCACCACAGACATCACCCATCGCTTGCTGGCATCGTGCCAGAAAACCTTTGGATCGCGAAAGTCTTTCAGGTCCAGGTCCAGCACGGGATTGAAATCAAATTTTGTAAACGTGCGACCAGAATCCAGCGAGTGCGCAATATGCTGGGATTGGTTCTTGCCTTCCATGTGGCCGGTGTAAATGGCCACCATCGGTACCTGACCTACTTTCTTCACAAAGCCTGAAGTATTGAGGGGATCCATTACCGCTGAACCAGAGAAAATCATCACGCCGTTTTCTTCGGCCAAAGCCAGCGGCAACTCATTCCAGTGCATCAGGTCTTTGCTGACCGCATGCCCCCAGCTCATATGTCCCCAGGTATTGCCCTGCGGATTGTATTGATAGAAGAGATGATACTCGCCGCCAAAATACACCAGACCGTTGGGATCATTGATCCAGTTTTGCTCCGGCGTGAAGTGAAACCGGGGTCGGAATTTTTCCTGCGGTGCGGATTGGGAAAATGAAGAAACAGACATCAGTACAGCAAAGAGAAAAAGACAAACCTTACGCATCACTATTTCTTTTCAGCAATTTAAATGCTTTATTGCTTTGATGCCGGAGATTTTCCTAAGGACTTCCTTAATTCTGTTAGCGCGGTCATATAATCCCGGGCGTGTTGGTAAAGGTCCTTGCGGATCTCGGCCAGTTTGGTTTCTTCATTCAGGAGGTCCTGCGGCAGGGCGCGTCCCTCTTCCAACCGGCTTCTCACGATGGAAATCTTTTCTTCCTGCACCTTCAATTTACTCCGCTGAAGCTCCAGCATTTTAGCAGCGTAAGCGGTTTTATTGTTGCTGTTGATGGTTTCGTAATACGCCTGTTGTTGCAGCTTGCGCAGGGTTTCTTTCTCGTTCTCAAATTGAAACTTCGCCTGCTCCAACTGCGCTTTTTTCTCACCACTGCCGAAGATGGGATAACGGATGTTCAATCCCAGGAAAGAGCTACCATACCAATTGGTAAATGGATTGAAACGATTGGTGAAATTGGTGGCACCGAGATATCCTTCAAAATTCACTACAGGTAATTGCTCCGCCTTCGTTTGCTTCACATTGATTTCAGCGATCTTCATGTTCACCGATTGCCGCTGGACGTCTGCCCGCTGATTCACCTCTTCTTTGCTCGGATTAATCGTTGTGCGCCAGCCCTCAGACGATGGAAGGGCATCTTCCAGTTTTTCTTTGGGCATGATCAGTTGCACGGCATCATAGCCCATCAGGTAGCTGAGATATACCTGATCACTATAGGTATCCAGCTGCGTCTTTTCCAGCTCAATGGATGATTCACTCATGATCAATGTAGCCTCGCGCAGATCCTGGTCCAATGCCCTACCCTGCTTCACCTGCTCATTGATCACCTCAATGTTGCGTTTGTTTCTTTCCAGGTCAGATGCATAATAGCCCGCCTTTGCAGCATCGAGCATAATGTTATACCAGGTCTTTACAATTTCTTCTTCGCGATCCGCCAACAATTGTTTCTGATCTGCAATCGCAAGTTCTTCACCCAGTTTGTTTCCATCCAATGTGGCGAGTTTAGCTGGATCATAAATAGGTTGTTTCAAACGAATACCCGCAACACCATTCCATGGCGTACCAAAACGAATGGGTATCAACTCTTTGGGATCATTAGCGGGGTTAAACGCATTGGCCGGCAACACGCTGGTCTGAATGATGGGATTGTATCGATAATCACCCTCCAGTGTAAGCTTCGGTTTGTATGACGACTTTGCTTCGCGTGTAGCAGCGCGAGCATAGGCGATGTTCCGTTCCGCATTGCGAAGATCCGGCTGCTGCTTCCGCGCAATTTGCAGTGCCTCTTCCAGCGTCATCGTTAATACGCTGTCTTGTGATTGCGCAGCCATCGTTAGTAAACAGGATATGATCAATAAAACGCGTTGCATAAAATATATTTTAACCCCTGAACACAGAAGCGGGCTCCAGCGAAACAATGCGCTTGATCGCGAAGGCCGCACCGCCAACAGAAATCACCAGGGTAATCAAAAAGAATGTGATGATGATAGGAATAGTATATTCAAAGGTGGTACCCGCATTGGCGATGCCCTGTCGGAACATCTCCATAAAAAGATAGCCGATGAGAAAACCCACTAAGGCAAACAGAAATGCTTGTAACAAGATTAACCTTGTGATGTAGCCGTTGGTGGCACCAATACCTTTCAGGGTTCCATAGTCTTTGATCCTGTCAAGTGCTGCCGAATACATGGTTAGGCCGATGATGAAAAATCCCGCGATCAACGCAAACACAATCAGCGAGCCTACACTGAAACCGATACCGCTGTTGCCCAGGACAAAGTTCACTGTCGACTGTGCAAAGTCCGTCGACTTCCATGCACGCACACCGAAGATCTGTTTGTTGATGCGATCCCGCACAATGGCAGGATCTGTTCCTGCAACAACATCCACCAGAACGGCACTGAAATTGTTATTGGGAATGCCGCCGAAATATCTAGCCTTTTCAATATTGGTGAACATGAAGATGCCGCCAAAGCCGCGTACGCCCTTGGTTTGCGCGGCAATGAATGCCTTCTTTCCGTTGATCTCGAAATTGGTTCCAAGGGTAGCGCCACCTAATGAGTTACGGTCATAAAAATCTGCACTCACGGCACCTTCTTCCAAAAGTTTATCTACCGAACCACCCACGATCTTCCCTGCGCGTAAGCCAACTTTAGTATACGGCGCATCGCTGCCGATGAGCTGCACACCAGCTGTGGTGCCGTCATCAAACCTCGCTGTTCCACCAGCTACCACCAAAGGATATACTGCTTTCACACCTTCAATACTCTGGATCTCATACACCTTGCGCTGATCTATTTTTCCGAGTGCATTCACATTGATGGTCTTTGAATCCACCACCCAGAGATCTGCATCAGAGTTGGTGATCAATGATTTCATCGCACCCGTTAGAAAAAGAAAAATACCGGTCTGCTGACCAATCAGGAAAATGCTGATCACAATCCCGATGACAATGCCAAGACTCTTGGCTTTGTCGTATTTCATGAACTGCCATGCGTAGCGTAGCATTTTCTTTTATTTAATGTTGATCACACATTCCACCTGCCGGTTAATGAGCAGGTCTTGTTTATTGAGGACGATGCGCACCTCGCGCACCCGTCGGTCTTCCTTCTCTCCCACCTGGTCGCTGAACAGGGATTTCTTTTTCAGGAACGGCGCGGTATAGGTCACCGTACCAGTGGCTACCACATCTGTATATCCTTTGTAGCGGATCGTGGCCTGCTGTCCTGGTTTTATTTTGTCTGCAAACAATTCATCGATCTCACACAAGGCACTCAGCTTACCAGCCGGTGCAAATTCCGCGAACGACTGTCCAGTAGTCACCACTTCGCCTGGCTTCACATCCACCTGCAGCACGAGGCCATCGGATGGCGCGGTGACTGTGTATTTTGAAACCGTTGTCTTTGCAGTATTGACTTGCTGACGCAATTCATTGATGCGTTTTTCTGTTACGCCAAGGGTTGCGCGTTGATTCTGCAGGACGATGCGTTTGTTGTTAACATCCGCTTGAGCATCATCGAGTTTTTGTTTGGTCTCCGCACCCTTCTCCACCAACCTTTTGGTTTTAACGAGGTCTTCTTCCGCCTTGCGCAGATTTTCTTCTGCCTCTGCTATAGCTGCGCTATTTACAGCGATCTGTGCATTTTCCGTCTCCAACCTCCTACCTGCCTCTGCGACCTGCGAACTCTGCACTGAGTTATCCAGTATCATAATGGTCTGCGACCTTCTAACGCTATCGCCTTCTTTGATGAGTAGTTGACGAATGATGCCGGTTTGATCTGATGATAAATTGATCAGTCCGCCTTCCGGTTCTATTCTTCCGATACCCACCACTTCTGTTGCTTGTGGAATCACGAGGCTGTCTTTCTTTGCCGCATCGGCCGCTTCTTTTTTGTCGCCGCCACAGGAGGCCAGCGTAGCGATGAGCATAATGGTTGCTAAATACTTCACGTCAAATGGTTTGATTGATTTCTGTTTTACTGACTTCGCCGCCGGCCACATACACGATCTCATCTGCATAAGGCTTCAGGCGCATATCGTGCGTCACCACGCCCACCGCCTTGCCGCCCTTTGCCAGGTTCTTGAGTTCTTCCATTACCGTATGCGCGGAATTATTGTCGAGACTGGCCGTAGGTTCATCGCAGAGCATGATCGGCGGATTGGTGGCGAGTGCGCGCGCGATGGCCACACGTTGTTGTTCACCACCGCTGAGCATTTTGGGCAGGCTCTTCGCGCGGTGCATCATATTGAGTTTCTCGAGTGCTTCTTGTGCCCTTCTTTTTGCTTCAGCATCGCTCACGCCCATCAACTTCATAGGAAGCATTACATTCTGTTGCGCACTAAGCGGTGCAAGCAGATTGAATTGCTGGAACACAAAACCGATTTTATTGAGCCTTATTGCCGCCATTTTGCGGGCATTGAGCTGACTTGTCTTGATGCCATCGATAATCACTTCTCCGGAAGTGGGATAAATCACGCAGCCCAGCAATGAGAGCAGGGTGGTTTTGCCGGAGCCCGATGGACCGATGATGAGGGTGAGTTTGCCCGTTTCCAAATCCATGTTGGAAGGCTTAAGGGCGGTGATCACAGAGTCGCCACTTTTAAACTCTTTGGACGCATTGATAACCTGAGCAATGATCATGTGTGTATTTTCAAACGCCCGAACGGGCACATTTGTTAAACAAACATGAATCAAAAAAGTTAAGCCACCAATGCAGCTGCACCAAAAACGCCGGCGCTATCGCCCAGACTGGGTTTCAGCACGGGTACGTCTAACCGATTATTGAAAATGTATTTGCCCAGCGCAGCAACGCCATCAGTATAAATAGAATCGATATTGCCCACGCCGCCACCAATCACGATCACATCGGGATCCAGGATATTGGTGAGGTAAGAAACAGCGCGACCAAAATACTCATGCAGTCTTGCAAGTGTTGCCCTGGCGTGTGGATCATCATGATCCTTCACGATGTCTTTAAGTTTTTTCTCATGGCCGGAGATGGAAGAATAGTAGCGTTGCAGGCCCGGACCGGATAGAATGGTTTCCACGCAACCCACTTTGCCGCAATAACAGGGTCCGCCTGATTGGTCTAAATAATTATGACCCCACTCGCCGGCGATGCCATGTTTTCCGTTCCAGACTTTTCCGTCCATGACGAGGCCGCCGCCTACGCCCGTGCCCATGATGATGCCGAAGACCATGCGCGCATCCGGTGCTTTTTCCTTGACCACGCCCCAATGTGTTTCGGCGAGCGCGAAACAGTTGGCGTCATTGGCCAGTTCAAAAGAGATGCCCAGCCTTTCTTCGATGTCTTTTTTCAGCGGTTGCCCGTTGAGCGAAGTGCTGTTGCAATTCTTCATCGTGTGGAGGATGGGATCAAGAACGCCCGGGGTGCCCATGCCGATGCGGGTGGGCGTGAGGCCGGAGTCTTTAGAAAGTTGTTCAACGAGTTTGGCGAGCTGGCCGATGACATGGTCATAGCCTTTGTGGCCTTCGGTGTCAATACGGCTTCTAAGCAACGGTTTGGGGTCGTGGATCGATGGCAGGATCACACCTTCAATCTTGGTTCCACCAAGATCAATTCCCCAGATGGGAGATTGGGTCATAAACAGCTTTAAATCGTTTAAGCACGGGTAAGGTATGAAAATTTATTTCAGAAAAGTGCATATATTTCCTACTGAACCAACGCTGCTTCCCATGAGCTTTCCCGTTCGTATTGCCCTGATTGCCGCCCTCGGCGGTTTCCTCTTTGGCTTTGAAACCGCGGTGATCTCCGGCGCGGAAAAAACCCTGCAAAGTCTTTGGAGCCTGAGTTCCTTCTGGCAGGGCTTTACCGTAGCGGCGAGTCTGCTGGGAACCGTGCTGGGTTCAGTGGTGGCCGCTGCCCCGGCGCAGAAATATGGCCGGAAGAAAGTGCTGACAGCCATCGCCTTGATGTATTTGCTCAGCGCCCTCGGTTGTTCTCTGGTCTCCAGCTGGGCACTGTTTATTACATTCCGGTTCATTGGTGGACTGGCCGTGGGTGCGTCATCAGTTGTGGGGCCGATGTATATTTCGGAGATATCTCCCGCAAAAATGCGGGGAAGATTGGCCGGATCCTTCCAATTGATGATCGTTTTAGGGATTTTTGTGGCCTATATTACAAATTACCTGTTCCGCGATTCTGGTCCAGATTCCTGGCGTTGGATGCTGGGCGTGATGGTGATCCCGGCGGGCCTGTTTGCCTTGTTGGTTCGCTCGATTCCCGAGAGTCCGCGCTGGCTGGCGCTGAACCACCAGGTGAACCTGGCCATTCCAGTAATGCAGCGGATTGGAGAGGAAAACCCCGAGGCGGCAATCCGGGAGATCCAACAGTCGGTAGAGAAGACGGATACTTCGGAGCGGCTCTTTCAATCCAAATATCGCAAGCCGATCATTTTTGCCGTTTTGCTGGCGATGTTCAACCAGTTGGCGGGCATCAACGCTATCATTTACTACGCGCCGCGAATCTTTGAGATGGCGGGTTTTGATAAATCGAATTCATTTCTTCAGCCCATTCTGCTGGGCGCAGCCAACCTGGTGTTTACACTTTTAGCGATGTCTGTAATTGATAAATTCGGTCGCAAGCGTTTGCTCATTATTGGGTCCTTTGGCATGATCCTGTTTCTGGGGCTAACGGCTATGAGTTTCAAGGACCCCGGCGTTGCGGATAAGAATGTGATCTTTTACCTCATTGGGTTCATTGCCTTTTTTGCGTTCTCCCAAGGTGCGGTGATCTGGGTGTTCATCTCAGAGATCTTCCCCAACTCGGTGCGTTCTCAAGGAGGCTCTCTTGGTTCCTTCACGCATTGGGTCATGGCGGCGATTATTTCCTGGGCCTTCCCGATTGTAGTGGAGGGCAGTCCGCTCGGCGGCTACTATTCTTTCATCTTCTACATGGTGATGATGGTGATCCACCTGATCTTTGTATGGAAGTTCCTGCCAGAAACGAAGGGGCGGAGTTTGGAGGAGATACAGAAAGAACTAGGAATTTCTTAGTAGGTCGCAGTTCGCGCAGGTCGCATAGGTCAAGCCGACTTGCCAGCTGACTTTTTCGAAACCGGCGTAGTTTTTTTCTTCGATTTTTTAGACCGCAGGTATGCGCTGATGGCCTGTTCTTCCTTATTAGTCAATGAACGTTTACCGCGAATCACATGTATATTGAGGTCTGTAATTTGCTTTTTCATAATGAATGATCTTTAAAATACCTGTGTATCAATTTTAACGCTGCACGGGTTTCAATAATCATCACACCCCCTCCGAAATGCATAGCGCCCAAGCTCTGAATATAATGATTGATAAGTTTAGTTTTTGAGATGAATGAAACGTTTCCTTCAAAACGGTTCTGGAAAGAGATTTGGCATGCAAAAGCAACAAGATTTCCGGGAACACCAACATACATTTTGGATTTTCCCTTATTACATGGCGCGCTTTCAATCAAGTGGACAAAAAAGTGGTCTGATTTCAATTCCAAACTCATCAAACCCTGAATTACAGCAGCCTCCCCGGCAATCACAATTTTAAAAACCAGCCTCTCGGGGTTATTTAATTCTAGTTTCCAATTGAAGTGCCATCCCTTTGTTTTGGTAATCTTCCCGCCGTCCTTTTCAGTAACAGGTAAAACCTTTGTTTGAAAACGCTCGCCTGTTACAGCGCGCTCAATAGAATTGGTTAACTTATCAATCCTGAATCCCGCCCACATATCCCCTCTTTACACAGCAGTAAGTTACGAAAAATACTACGCGTTAAAAAGCGAAAAGTATCGTGATGTGAGCGTTTTTTACACATCTATTTATGACCTCCAATACGAGTACTTGCAAAGATTTCATTTCCACTTAGAAGAATATTTTGATCAATATTCCATCACTCTGGCTTTGGACCCGCCGAGACAATCTTTCTCACTACACCAGGGAACCATCTTTGTAACCACACTATGATCTTGCCGTGTGTCGTGAAAATATAAACCCTTTTCCGCCTGATGATCGCATTGACCATAACCTTCGCGGCTTTGTCTGTGGGCCACATGAGTTTTGCCGGCCGAGGGTCAGTCCGTTCTGGATCCCATTTGCCGTTATTGTCAACCCTCGCAATTTCCGACACCACAAAACCGGGATGAATAGTTGTACAACTCACACCCGTACCCATTAATTCAACCTGTAGGGTCAGACCGATGGAGTGCACAGCAGCCTTTGAGGCGCCGTAGGCGCCAACGTTAAGATTGGGAAGATATGCGCCAACACTGCCCACCAAACCAATGCGTCCCTGGTTCTTCTTCAAATGTGGCAGGGCGTATTTTACCGTGAGGGCCAATCCGGTTACATTACCCTGCAATTGCCTGTTCCAGTCTTTTGCAGTCAACGAATCGATACTTCCAAAAATACCAAATCCCGCATTGGCCACAGCAACATCGAGGCGCCCCCAATTGTCAATGATGTTTTGAACTGCCGCTTCAATTGATTTTTCGTCCATGATATCTACAGGAACCACCAAGGCCTCACCCCCCGAATTTTTAATTTCCCTAGCAACCGCGTCTAATAGCTCCTTTCGCCTGGCAGAAAGCACCACCCTATATCCTAATCTTGCCCACTCAAATGCCATAGCCTTGCCAATACCAGACGAGGCTCCGGTTATCCAAACAACACTTTCTTTTTTGTTTGTCATTTTATGAGATTTTAGTCAAACCGCCTCATTACTATCGGAAGTAAGTTGCTGTCATTTTCACTGGCGGTCGTGATTTATATTGTATTCGGAAAACTACTGCATTTTTTCAGCATACATCCAGGCATATTTCTTTAGCGCGGTATCATCTTTCAATACTTTAAGATAATTGCGGCCAGCGAATCCGAACCCGAAATTGAAACTGTTGATCTAAACGCGATTATTGAAGAACTGGAGACAATTTTATTTTCGAAATTTGATCGATCATTTTCTTTGCGTTTTCGTTCCCGGGATCTAGTTCATAGGATTTTACATATTCGCGTAATGCCAATTCCCATTGGCCAGTTCTATAGTAAGCTTCGCCTAAACTGTCGTGCGCATTGGCAGAGTTGGGAAATTGTTCCGTATTTAACTTCAGGATCTTCACCGCGGAACTAAATTCTCCAACTGAGATATAGTGGTAACCAATAAGATTTAAACTATTTTCCAGCCCTGTGAAATCATACACCGTCTTATTTTGAACAACATTTGTCCTGAAATGAGATATCCCCTGGTCTATGGTGGTTGATTTTATTAGTAGCAACAATTCTATATATGCCATGGGCTTAGGTGGTTCTGCTTTTAGGTTGTAGAGAATTGGAAGAATATTGTTGGCGATTCCTACCAGATCTTTTCCTCTCATGCCGGCTCGGGTATTATCTAGCAATACAATAAAAATACTATCCTCCGGTATTCTCGCCATATAGCTGGAAAACCCGCCAATTCCGCCATCGTGACTGATTAGTGTAATGTCTGTATTGGTACCCAGATAGTTTTTCTTCTTGTTTACTGCGACTCCATAGCCATAGTTTGGTAAGTATATAGAGCACATCAATCTTCGGTTTTCGGCGTTGAGTAATTTGTCTGTGTAGAATGACTGGTCCCAAAGAAAAAGATCTTCTACCGTACTATAAATTGCTCCAGCCGAAAATGTCATTGTTTTTGTATTGATAGAATGCGGAATAACATACTCTCCCATATAAAAGGTATAACCTTCAGCCAAATGTGGTATCGACTGGTTTGGGCTCTCAACGCCGGAGTTATCCATTCCCAAAACACGAAGCACCTTATCACATAGTACACTCTCGTATGACTTTTTTGTTATCGCTTCTATAATCAAACCCAGAATGTAGTATCCCGTATTGGAGTAGCTGATATTCTTTCCAGGTACAAAAAGCAGCGTGTCTTTAAAGTATTTAAGGGCGAACTCTTTTGGCGACAGGTCTTCACGTTCCATAGTCGGGTTTGCCTCATCCGTGTAATTTGGTAGGCCCGAAGTCATGCTTAACAAATGATGAATTGTCAGTTTGCTTCCGGTAGCAGGAAAATACCAGGGCAAATGTTTAATGATCTTATCGTCAAGGCTCAATTTCCCTTCTTGTTTTAGTTGCAGAATTAACAATGCTGTAAACTGCTTCGTCAATGAGCCAACCCTGAATTTTGTTTTTGTTGAGTTATCGATGCTCCATGAAAAATTCGCCTTGCCATAACTCTTTTTTAGAATTTCTTTGCCTTTTTGTGCAATGAAGACATTTCCATTGAACAAGTCATATTTATGGTAAGAAGAAATTATTTTGTCGATTTCTTGTGCCTCGCCACTAAGATCCGCATACGGCTGAAAAGTGAATGATTTATGAATTATTTTCCAGCCCCCTTGATATTTTAGAAGAAGCATGTAGTCCGTGTAAATCCTCTTTCTGCTAGGAATATCTATTTCTACAGTTGCACTAGCAGCATTGTTAACAATATTTATGGAGACGATTCTTCCTTTTCTATCATTCCTCTCGCCCAGCTTGATGTTTCCAATATAGTCGCTACCCTTCCAAACCCTGAGCGTATCTCGGTCTACATAGTATAGATTAAAGTCCGAATGAAATGCTCTTTTCAGTCTCTCGGGTTGGCCATTAGCAGTGCCTTCAATGTAGTCCATAAGAACCTCTGTAACTTCGGCCAGGTCGGATTCTTGGATACGGGTTTTATTTCCAAACGGAGGTTGATTGACCGAGTTGCCTATTTCATTTATTAGCCTTTTCGATGTTGGCTCATTAAGCCCGTTCTTTGCAGTGACACTAATGGAGAGTATTGTAAGGCCTACTATGATAGCGAGTGTGGATTTCTTCATATCTGAATCTTTGTGTAGCAAATTTGCAGATATGGCTTCTTAAACAGGTTTTAACTGATCAAATGGTAGTGCGATTTTATAGATTAGAACTATACTGAATGCTGTTTTTGATATTCTAGGGGCGTTTTACCGGTTGTTTTCTTAAACGAAGTAAAAAATGTAGATTTTGAGTTGAAACCACTGTCGTAACCAATTCCTTCAATCGTGTAGTTTTTTTGGGTCTGCAGGAGTTCTTTAGCTCTTTCAATCCTGTACCCATTAATTAAATTTGTAAAAGATTGCCCTAGATTTTCGTTCAGAAATTGCGATAGTTGATGTTTGGAGACTTTCAGTTCTTTTGCAGTTTCATCAAGGGTTAAATTCGGATTGAGAAAAAGCTCCTTATCTTTTATGAGCGTAATCTTTTGATTTATTGCTTCGAGCGTTTTGCTATCTATTTCTTTGTTTTTATATTTCTCTTTTTCTTCATTGAAATTTGATGTTTTGCTTTTAGTTAGGATAAGGAGCAGTATGATGAGGTATATAATAAAAGTAAATGATAAGGCTCCAACAATATATGAAGTATAGGCAGCGGTGCAATATGCCAACCAAACAAGGGAGGTGCCAAAAAATATGCTAAGAATCCAAATATCAGAACTTGTGAGCTTTTCTTTTTGTTTTATTTTTTTTGTTATTGGTATAATGTGTTTAATGGAAACAGCGATGTAAACAAACCATTGTAAGTAAATACCCTTCACAATCCATTTGCTCCAGAAAGCTGGAAATTCGACATACGGATACGTTATTCCTAAGACTAGCAATCCAATGAGATACGGAGCGATGTGAATGCCCCAGTTTAATTTCTCGGTAGTGGTCTGTGATTTTATGTATAAATAAAGGAAGGGGCCAATTAATGCACACGCAGATAGGCCGATTTGAATAAACGTGTTTGATAGTTCCGGATTGAAATAGAAGAACACAGACTTTATTATTCTTACACTTACTGCCAAAAGCAAAAATGACAAGTAGTAGTTTGAGAACAGTTTCTTGTTTGCATTGACTGCAAAGTACGCTGCCAGCATAATGCCATTAAATGCTCCTAGGGCACTGAAGAAAAACAGCATTTGATTAGCCATTCTTACTTAGATAAACTGGTTAATGAAAAATTTAGTTGCATATAAACGCAAATGTTAACCCTCGAAGATGCCAGTAATGGGACTGTGACTAAGTTAGGATTTATAAATCAGTGTTTGGATGGGTGCTAAGTTTGAAAGATCTATAAGCTTATTGTAACGGGCGATCCCATCCTTCTCCCTTTATCTTCTCCCTCGCCTTCAGAAGATCCTCTGGCGTATCAATCCCTATCCCAACAAAATCAGTCTCCACCATTTTAATACGCACTCCATTTTCTAAATATCGCAATTGCTCCAATTTCTCAATATTCTCCAAAGCGCTCATCGGCCATTGCACAAATTGCATGAGCGCGGATTTGCGATAAGCATATACGCCGATGTGGCGGAAGTAGTTGACAGAAACTTCTGTGTTGCGTGGATAGGGGATGCGCGACCGTGAGAAGAGTAATGCAAAACCTTCTTTATCTGTCACCAGCTTTACGATATTAGGATTGTTGAGTTGGTCTTCTTCATGGATCCGATGCATGAGTGATCCAACCTCCACGCGGGGATCTGCAAAAGCATTCACCAGCGCAGCCAGGGGCTCGCGTTTCATGAAAGGCTCATCGCCCTGTACATTTACGATCACATCCACATCAAGATCTTGCACTGCTTCGGCAATACGATCGCTGCCACTTTCATGTTCTTTTTTGCTCATGAAGACCTTGCCGCCGCTGGCGAGTATCTCGTCTGCAATCAACGGACTGTCGGTGGCCACCAGTACCTCATCGAACAAACCTGTCCCAACCGTATTGTCATAGGTATGCCTGATCACCGTTTTATCCCCGAGCATCTGCATGAGCTTGGCGGGATAACGGGTGGCCGCGTAACGCGCGGGAATCACTGCTATGGTGCGCATCAATCATTTAGTTTTTGGAAGGGGCGTTTCATCAGGGCACCAAAGTCTTCGTCCTTCTCATTGTCATAATATCGGTCCAGCCCATATCGGATGTCTTTGGGGTCCAGCTTCTGGAAAGTACCCAGCAGGCGGTCCCAAATGGAAAACACCGCACCGTAATTGCTGTCTGTATATGGCTGCTTCCAGTGGTGGTGCACTTTGTGCATATTGGGGGAAACGAGGAAATAACTCAGTGCGCGGTCCAGCCCGGCGGGCAGGGAAATATTTGCATGTGTAAAAGCCGTGAACAGGATCACCAGGGTCTGGTAGATCATCACCCCGTACATCGGGATGCCACCTATGAAAATGCCCATCATGAAAAAGATGCCGCGGAAAACAGACTCCAGCGGATGGTGCCGAAGCCCGGTAGTGACGTCAACATTATTATCCGCATGGTGGATGATGTGCATCCGCCAGAACAATGGAACCTTATGCTCAACGATGTGTACAAACCAGCCTCCGAAGAAATCAAGCACCAGGCAAGAAATGATCACGGTCGACAAAACGTTAGCCCCCAGCCAATGCGTGAGCCCAAACTGATTCACCTTGGTCCAGTCGGCAATCTTCACAATCAGAATCGCCAAAAACGTATGAATGATCAAATGCATCACGGTAAAGGCCATATTCACCGCAGCGTGGCGGAGCTTGGTCTTCTTGTACCGCATGGTAATGAGGGGAATGGCGCCTTCGATGATCCAAAGGACCAGCATACCGCCAACGAGGAAAGCGAGGCGCTGACCGGGACGGTTCTCGAGGCCGTCGAAAAACTGAATGATAGAATCCATTAGAGGATGTTATTGGTTACTAAGTTATTTGTTATTTCAGAAAATAACCAATAACAAATAACCCAATAACGCTGCATCAGCTTACTGATTCAACATGAGCGGCATCACAAGCATCAGCAGATCCTCTTCATCGTCCTGTTCAACAGGCTTGATGATACCGGCCTTGGTAGGCGTGGAAAGTTCCATCTTCACCTCGTCACTGCTGGTAGCGGAAAGCATTTCAATCAGGAAACGTGCGTTGAATGCAATGGCCATGTCTTCGCCTTCGTACTGGCATTTCATGCGCTCATTACCTTCAAAGCTGAAATCCACATCCTGGGCGGTCAGCTGCAGCTCGGAACCAGTAATGCTCAGGGCCACCTGGTTGGTGCTCTTATTGGAGAAAATGCTCACGCGGCGGAGCGCGCTTTGGAAATCCGTACGGGAAACAACCATCTTGTAAGGATTGTCTCCGGGGATCACCACTTTATAGTCGGGGAAGCGGGCGTCAATCAGTCGGCAGACCATCTGCGTGCTGCCATGGTCCACGAAAAGGTGGTTGCTGTTATAGGAAACCTTCAGCTCGTCCTGGTTATCAGGAAGGGCTGATTTCAAGAGGTTTAATGGTTTGCGGGGAACGATGAACGTATCTGCTTTGGGGCAGCTCACATCGTTGCGCTTGTATTTCACCAGCCTGTGCGCATCGGTGGCCACAGCAGTGATGCCTTTTTTATCAAGTTCAAAGAAAACACCGGTCATGGCGGGACGCAGATCGTCATTACTCACCGCGAACAGGGTCTTGTTAATGGCGGTCACCAGTGCGGAAGAGCTCATGGTGAACGATGTAGTGGTATCTGCCGATGGCTCTTTGGGGAAGTTATCGGGATTCTCGCCCATCACCTTGTACTTACCATTGTCGCTCGTGATCTCGATCGCAAAATTCTTATCGATGTTGAACGTAAGCGGCTGGTCCGGCAGATTCTTCAGGGAATCCATCAGGATCTTAGCGGGGATACACACTTTGCCATTGTCCTTCGCTTCAATGTCCATTGTGATCTTCATGACCGTCTCCAGGTCCGTAGCCACTACCGTGAGTTTGTTCTTTTCGATGACAAAAAGAAAATCTTCCAGGATGGGAAGCACCGTATTGGCGTTGATCACACCGTTGATCTGTTGCAGCTGTTTCAGGAGGGCCGATGAAGAGACAATAAACTTCATGAAAACAAAGGTTTGTGGTTAGCAAATATAAGGGGGCGGGCTTTACCAATTCGCCCTAGTTTTAAACAATTTACCCGTATTCTTTATACCTTAGGAGACTATGTTGGATAAGCTTTTCGGTTGGCTGAATAAAAAAGAAGAGCCGCGCCCTGATGTTGTTTTTGGTCGATATTCAGACAACAACAAAACTGCGGCGAAAGTCAACCAGTGGACCGTGGCCGATAATCTCTTCAAGGAGAAAAAATACCATCAAAGCATAGACGCTTTTTTCAATTACCTGCGAGATGATCATGCAAAAAATGTGCATACGGACCGCAAGGGAGAAGTGCTGGACTTTACGATCTACCAGGGCTCAAAAGTGGTGCGTGGGCATTGTGATGGAAGATCACTCACCGCCGAAGTGAGCATCGCCCGCATGCCGCAACCGAGTGTACCCGTGATGCGCAGATTACTGGAGCAAAACTATCAATTGTACTACTGCCGTTACAGCCTCGAGAATAACCGGATCTGCATGCGCTTTGATAGTGAGATCGAGACGGCTAATCCAAACAAACTATACTATGCACTGAAAGAGCTGGCCACCAAGGCAGACAAACAAGACGATCTTCTCGTGCAGGACTTCGCACACCTGGAGCAGATTGATACAGACCATATCCAGCCCTTGCCCGAGCAGGAGAAAATAGTGAAGCTGCAGTATTTCCGCGAGTTCATCAGTAATACCGTAACGTACATCGATACCCTCGATAAAGATAAAATGGCCGGTGGTATTGCGTATATGTTGCTGGGACTGGGATACCGATTGGATTATTTATTGGCGCCGGAAGGAAAACTCCTGCAAGAGATTGAAAAAGCCGTCAGTATTTATTTCACCAAGGAAGAGAAAACGGCACAGGAGAAAAACTACCTGATGACGGAGGCGTTCCGCACATTGCTCAACAAAAAGGATGAAGAGATTCTGCCATATTTTTTCCGATCCACTTCCACCTTTTCTATTGTTGCGCCGCAACCGCATAAAGTAGTCAGTGATGCACTCACTACTGCGGGGCAGAACATGCTGTGGTATCGGGATAATAAATTTCCGGAGATCGCGCGGCAGATCCTGGAGTATGGCCTCACCTATTGCCAGTATTCATACAGTTTGCCGAAGCCGCTTGGTCAGCTGATTGAAATTTTTATGCAGGTCAACTATCCGATGTATTTCAAGGCCCTGGGCTTCCCGGATTTGTTATACGATCCGGCATCCAACCAGTTTGAGCGGAGTGAAATTGAATCTGCCATCAGTAGAATCATCGGTAATTGGAAAGAAAAATACCCGCATCTGGCGTGGAAAGAACAGAACTTGCGGTACGACAACATTATTAACTTCAATCTCAGCTTTCTGGCCGAGATACAGGGATTAAATTTCGATGGAGGACAGTAGGGCATATGGACAATACATCGGCACAACAGATTATTGAGCAGTATCAATATGTGGTGATTCAGATCGCTACGCAGACGGGTACCGGAACGGGGTTCTATGTCAGGGAGCATGACTTGATTGTCACCAACCAGCATGTGGTCAAAGACACGCCGGAAGTGAGCATTGCAGGGAAGCAGTTTGAGAAGATGTTGGCTCGCGTGTGGTATTCAGATACCAAGCACGACCTTGCTTTTCTGGAGCCACCCAAAAATGTTGATCTTCCTTCTATTGTATTGGGTGAGGTTGAAAACATAAAAGATGGCGATCCGGTGATTGCCATTGGCCATCCGTATGGATTGAACTATTCTGCCACACAAGGCGTGGTGAGCAAGGTGAATAGGATCAGGGATGGGTTGAAGTTTATCCAGATCGATGCGGCTATCAATCCGGGCAATAGTGGCGGTCCGCTGGTCAACCAGCGCGGTGATGTGATTGGTGTGAACTCATTCATCATCCGCGGTGGAGATAATTTGGGTTTTGCATTGCCTGTGAATTACCTGAAGACGGCACTTGCCATTTATCAACCGCATCGCGGGGAGATATCGGCAAGATGTCCTTCCTGTGATTTTTTGGTATTGGCCAGCAATATTGATTCTGGAAAATACTGTCCGAGTTGCGGAACAGAAGTGAGTCTTCCTTTGTTGCCGGAAAAAGAAGCGGAGACTGTAGGTGTGGCGAAGGTGGTGGAAGATATATTGCGACTCCTGGGCAAGGACATTAAGTTGGCGCGCAATGGCGTGAACAATTGGGAAGTAAAAGAAGGTAGTGCGAAGATCCGCATCAATTATAATACAGAGAGTTTCTTTGTTGCGGCGGATGCCTATCTCTGTCAATTGCCGACGGATACGGCCAATATCAAAAAGCTTTATCAGTTCTTGTTAGAGGAGAACTATAGGGTAAAGGGTTTGGTGTTGAGTTGTTTTCAACAGAACATCGTGTTGTCAAGTATCATCTATGATATGGATCTGAACCAGGACAATGGAACGGAGACCTTCCGAAATCTTTTTCGCAGGGCGGATGAGTATGATGACCTGTTGAAGAATGAGTATGGGTGTTTGGCGCGATTGGAGGAGGCATAAAGGCATTGAGGAATGGGCATACAAAAAAAAAGACTGAGTAAGGAAGAGGCGTTACAGAAGTTGAGGCATTATTGTGCTTATCAGGAGCGCTGTCACCAGGAAGTGAAGGAGAAGCTTTACAGTTTTGGATTATATAGGGATGACGTAGATCAAGCAATATCCATTTTGATTGAAGAGAACTACCTCAATGAAGAGCGGTTTGCCTGCGCATTTGTGGGCGGTTATTTCAGAAGCAAACATTGGGGGCGGGTGAAAATCATGCACGCACTTAAACAGAAAGGGGTGAGTGCATACTGCATCAAAAAGGGGATGCAGGAAATTGACGAGGATGCTTACAATAAAACGATCAGGGATCTGGTGGAGAAAAAAATGGAACAGCTGAAGGGTGAGGGCCTGCAGGCCTATCAGAAAAAATTTAAGGTCAGCCAGTATATGATGCAAAGGGGATTTGAAACACCATTGGTACAAGCCGCACTAGCGGATCTTGCGGGCGGCCAGTGAGCGGAGCTGCACGTATGCCTCTTCGCCAATATCGTCTTTTGAAAAATAGAAAGCCTTCAGAATCTGTTGTTCTGGCACCAGAAAAAGGGTGCCCTCTTTTTCAAAGTAACTTGTAAATGCAGACCAGGCATATTCCAATCTGTTTTCCCCTGTTATGTAGTTGACGGACTCGTCATCAAACCGCAATCGACTTTCCGGGGTCAAAGCCAGATATTCTTCCACCGACCTTTTCGTAAGCCGCTTGCCGTTAACATAATTAAGCAGCGCCGTACCTCCAAACACAATGGCACCCAGCCATAGAAATGCAGTGAAAAATAAAAACCAACCACTAACGCCAACGGCTACCCGATCTTTTAGGGTAATTACCAACACGGTACTGATGGCTGTGCAGATCAGCAGCAGAAAAACGAAAAAACGATTCTTCTTAAAATTAGTATTGAGTTGATGGCGCATCAAACAGGCAACCTGCTTTTTAAGCCGGGATTCATCACGATGGATGTCAACCTCGAACCCTCTATCCATGGAGGAGATGTTTCGTACAATTTACAACTCCTTGATTGAGAAGGTAAAAATACCATCGTGAATGATGGACCTGTTGCCACGATTGATCAACCAAACATCTATGATATTGTATTCGCCCACTGGGGAGAAGCGGCGGATGAACTGAGTGGCAGAGGATTTCGCAAGGTCTTCCTCGTTCACACTGTCTTCCAACTGGCTGTCATATAGCTTCAGTTCTATACGATTCAGACGCTCCTGGTCCTCGCGTATAAATTTGTAGCTCACTTTTTTAAACCTACCCACCTGGGCAACATCATTTAGACTAATCATCACAACAGTTTTGGTCTTATGGACAATGTTGTCTGGCAGCAATCGCTGGAATGAAAAATCAAAAACGAAGCCAAAACATATTCTGTCAGGTTACGAATTCTGCACCATTTGTTATCCTATTGCTGTTCAACACATAGGCGAGCTAAAAATTTTCTATGCTACTGCCGGAACATCAACCCAAGAAAGACACATATATAAATCATGTACGATGTGACAGTGCAGATGCATTATGAGATCTACAATCAAAGCCTAAGGATTAGCTGGCTCAAGCATTTCCTGGATGTTTCTCTGGTGGTGAATCACATGGTAGATCGTGAAGTACATCATTTCCCTGATCGTCAATTTTCCGAGGAGCGGATGTGGGAGCAGATACTGATCAAGGTCTTTTTCACTGTAATTGGTTAGCCTCACCTGTAACTTGTGTACATGGTTGTTGAGTGCGGTTAGCAGTGTTTGTTTCTGAGAGTAAGATACGTCTTTCGGAATAAAGGCACCGGATGCTCTTCCACCTGCCTGCAATTTGAGTTGATATTTAGCAACCAGTTGCGTGTAGGTTCTGCCGGGTCTGTTGGGTTTGCCAAACAAGAGCCGGAAAAAAAATCGAGGCAATTGCAGCCCCTGGCTAAGTGGTTTCACTGCACGCAACAAATGGTCCGTTTGTTGACCGGCGGTCCATTTGCTATTTACGCTGCGCAGAAATTCCTCCTCCGTAAGCCCATCGATGTACTGAGCATATTGTGCGTAGGCGCGTCCAAGTTCTTGTATGATCTCTGCTTTGATCATTTTACCATCGGATAAGGAAACGATGAACTGATTTTTACGCGTTGCCCGGTTTGTCCGGATGTTCTTGCGGCCTCAATGATTTCCAACACATGCAGCGCGTGTTCCACATTGATGCGCGGCTCTGTTCCTTTCACCAGGTTTTCGGCCACCACAGATGCACCTTGCTGCCAAACGTAATCTTTTGGATCTGGCTCATATCGTACAGGTTTTTCCGTCCATGAAACCGCAAGGTCAACGCCATAAGGCGCCCAGTCGTAACCCGCCAGCGCCATATTTCCATGCGAGCCCCAGATGGTAATTGTGGGATGGTCCTGCCCCTTGCCTTCATGACCATAAGGATCAAAATAGTTGAACCCACATTGAACGTGCGAGATGATTCCATTACCGTGGTCCATCAGCACCATGGCATTGTCTTCCGCTTCCACCTTGATCTTTCCTTTATTGTCAACCGTTCTTTCTTTGGTAACTGTACTCGTCATCGCCACTACAGATAGTGCCGGTCCCAGCAATCCCGTCAATGTTGCCAGGTTATATACGCCCAGGTCTGGCAAACTTCCGCCGCCTTTTTCATAAAAGAATGCGGACCAGGTAGGGCCCGTGTGTCCATAGTGCGCATGCGCCGCGGCCACTTTACCCAGCTTGCCATCTAAAATGGATTTGGCCATGAATGCAAACTGTGGTGAATTCACTACCGCTGGTGCGCCCCAGAGCCTAAGCTTTTTTGATTTCGCAAAATCCAGCAAGGCCTTTCCCTCTTTGTATGAATTGGCCAGTGGCTTTTCACTCCACACATGCTTGCCCGAATTCAGCGCAATTTTATTCAGCCGTCCATGCTCCTGCATGTCCGTCAGGTTGATCAGCAAGTCAAAGGGCTCACCCGCCAACTGCTGCGAAATATCTGTATACCGATGGGCCACTTTAAATTCGGTTGCACGGCTCGCCGCACGGTCCGGAACAATATCGCACACACTCACCACTTCCACAAAAGGAGATTTCGTCAAATGTGGCAGGTACATGCCAGACACGCTGCCGCAACCGATCACGGCTACGCGGATCTTCCCATCTGGTTTTTCCGAGGCCCAGGATTGGAGTGGATTCATCAGGGCGCCTGCGGCTAAGAGTGCGGACTGCTGTAAAAAAGTGGACCGATGCATATGCGTTGAATTGAGTTTGGTGGATGGATAGCTTTCCTACCCGTTGTAATTTAATTAATTTGCAGCATGTCTTCACTTACTGTTACACTTGTTCAGGCTAATCTTCATTGGGAGAACCCATCGGCCAATCTTTCCATGCTGGAAGA
Organism: Chitinophagaceae bacterium; assembly: GCA_049661025.1. GTDB lineage: Bacteria > Bacteroidota > Bacteroidia > Chitinophagales > Chitinophagaceae > Pollutibacter. The sequence continues at coordinate 21,078 of JBASZQ010000122.1, forward strand.
GCAGATCAAATCCGCTGGAAAAACCGAAGTGATTGTGCTGCCTGAAATGTTCAGCACCGGCTTCAGCATGAAACCGGAGACCCTCGCTGAAACAATGGACGGCCCCACAGTTCAATGGATGAAACAGATGGCCACCAACCATAAGATTATTCTCACCGGAAGCGTCATCATACACGATAACGAGCAGTATTATAACCGCTTAATCTGGATGCTGCCAAATGGGCAATATGGGTATTATGATAAACGCCACCTTTTCGCTTTTGCGGGAGAAGACAAACACTATGCATCGGGCTCACGCCGGCTCATCGCGCAGGTGAAGGGCTGGAAGATCAACCTGCAGGTGTGCTATGACCTACGCTTTCCGGTTTGGGCCCGGCAACAACCCACAGAAAACAATGCGCCGGAATATGATCTGCTGATCTATGTGGCCAACTGGCCGGAACGCCGCAACCATGCGTGGAAAACATTGCTTCAGGCAAGGGCCATTGAAAACCAATGCTATGTGATCGGCGTAAACAGAGTGGGGGATGATGGAAACGGGATTCATCACAGTGGCGACAGCATGCTGGTTGATCCCATGGGTGAGGTTTTGTTTACGCAGGCCAATGAAGCCGTTGTGAAAACATTGACCCTTGAAAAATCCGCATTGGAGCAGATCAGGGAGAAGCTACCTTTCCTGCGAGACAGAGATCCTTTCTCAATTGGATGATTGGATCAATTGCAGAATCGTTTTCATTTTGAGATCGATGTTGTTCACTGCCGCAATGCCTGATGGCCCCACATACACATCAGGTGTAACCCCTTTTCCATCTTTAGGTCCGTGTTGATATTGCACCAAACGAAACATCGGCATTCTTACCCGCATCGCGGTATTGGGCAGGGTGATGTTGGGTATCATCAATCCATTGTTGCCATAGGCACCGCCGCCGGTTTCTTCGCCAACGAGGGTCACGTTCTGCTGACCTTTCATAGTATGCGCAAAAAGTGTGGATGCTGAAAAAGTTGGACCCGAGATAACCACATAGACTTTACCGGTGAAAAAATCTTTCTTCCTTGGCTTCACCACATGGTTCTCCCAATATTTGAAATGATATTTGCCATCATCCCTTTTGGTGGTGAACATACCCAGGGCAATTGCATTGAGGGTGCGCATCGAAAAATATTTTCCATAAGAACCAAATCCTTTGCGAACGGCATATGCAGTATCAGCAACCCGAAACTTTTCTGCCTTGAGATAACTTGCGAGGCGCGTGTAATGATTCACTTTTCCGCCGCCATTGCTGCGGATATCAATGACCAGGTTACTGGCCTTTTGTTCCCGCATAAGCCGGAATGATCTTCTGAAAAAACCGGGCAGGTTGGCATGGCCATCAAAACTATTCAGGGTCATCACCATGGTGCCGCCGGGAATTTTTGAGGCCGATGGGATGCTGTCGCCGGGTGCGATATACTGTAGTGAACGGATGTCTTTCATGCGTTGGCTACGGGAAGGTTTTGGCGGTCGTGGCGCGCGCTTAGTACTATCGCGCTTAGGCCTGTTCAGCGTGTCTGCAGCAGGTTCGTACAAAGGAACCGTGGCCAATTTTGATTGCCCAAGGCTGTCGATATAATTGACCTGGTAGGTTTTTTTAAGACCGTAGATGTTCCGATGATAGTAAGGAAAGTTGTTGGAGAGACGGATGTAATTGATATTATTGGCGAAGCCATCTGTAGGCATATATCGAAACATCGTGCTGCTGATCTGTTCAACGGATTGCCCATCGATCCCCAAAATTGTTGTGCCGCGCCGGATGGCAGAGTCCCTTCGGTTCAGGTTTCCAAGCACAATCATCGAGTCTTCATACACCTTCAGGAATAATGGAAAGGATGGCAGCCTCAAGCCGCGCATTCCTTCATTGTATTTTTTAGAAAAGCTGAATGAAGTATGGCCACATCTGATGGCCGTGGTGACGGGCGCCAGTACGCTGAATCCAAACTGCTGCTGCGTCATGGAATCCTTGATGGCGGCACGGTATGCGTTGAAGAGCATATCCATGCTGTCTTTAGAAGTGTACCAATATAAAGAGGGATGAAATTTCTCAAGGATGTTCCGCATCACATCAAAGTCTTCGCGCAGTTCATCCGGCGAATATTTGTGTACGATCTCTTTGCGTGCCGATGCCTGTGATGCCGTGCTGTGTGCACATGACAGCGCAAACGCTGAAAGCACCAGCAGGGTACAAGCTATGTAAATGTGTTTCAGCGGCATAGGTATTTCAGAAGAACGGGATTCCCGTTCCTTTATTTCGAAAAAGCATTCCAGCCTTGTGCGGTAATGGCATGAACATTTCCTCCCTTGGTGATGATCGTATTTCCTTTTTCAGCCTCCGTTACATAACCGATCACAGAGATCTGTTCATTGAGCGTAAGCTTATCAAGATGCGACTGACTAATGGTGAACAAGAGTTCGTAGTCTTCCCCACCACTAAGTGCGCAAGCTGTTGGATCTAATTCAAATTTATAGGCCGCCCTTCTCATTTCTTCGTGGATCGGAATCTTTTCTTCATAGATCACGGAACCCGTACCGCTTTGCTCCGCAATATGGAGGAGCTCTGAACTCAAACCGTCAGAAATATCCATCATTGATGTTGGGATGATGCCCTGGTCCTCAAAGAAATCGATGATGTCTTTCCTGGCTTCGGGTTTCAGTAATCTACGGATCACATAGTCTTCGCCTTCAAGATCGGGTTGCACATTGGGACTCTCCAGGTAAATTTTCTTTTCTCTTTCAAGGAATAAGAGGCCCACATAACTGCCGCCAAGGAAACCGGAACAGCAGATCAGATCGCCCGGTTTGGCGCCGGAACGTTTGACGATGTTTTGTGGTTTGGCTTCGCCGATGGCTGTCACGGAGATCACAAATCCTTTTTGGGATGAGGCCGTATCACCGCCGATGAGGTCAACACCGTAGGTTTCGCAGGCGGCCAGTACGCCGGCATAGAATTCATCCAGGGACTCTACACTGAATCGGTTACTCACGCCAATGCTCATGGTGATCTGCGTGGGTTGAGCATTCATCGCATACACATCGCTGAGGTTTACCACCACGGATTTGTAGCCGAGGTGTTTCAGCGGTGTATACATCAGGTCAAAATGCACGCCTTCAATCAGCAGGTCCGTGGTGATTACGGTTTGCGCTCCGAGGTGATCGATCACCGCGGCATCATCGCCTACAGCGAGGATGGTAGACGGTTGTTGAATATCGAAATCCTTTGTCAGGTGTTTGATGAGGCCAAACTCCCCAAGGGAAGCAATTTCTGTCCTTTGTTCCATAACTTATCCGATGATTTGGTTGATCCAATTGACCAGCTGATCGTGGATCTGGCCGTTGGTAGCAATGATTTTTTCCTGGTAGGGTGAGTAGCGGTTTCCTTTAAAATCGGTCACCTTCCCGCCCGCTTCTTCCACAATGAGAAATCCTGCGGCACTGTCCCAGGCGTTGAGAGAGAATTCATAGTATCCGTCGAACCGCCCACAAGCCACCCAGCAGAGATCGATGGCGGCTGAGCCGAGCCTGCGTACCGGCACGCCGGCCTTGATAAAGGATCCGAAGGTTTCCAAAAGGCCGCCGGACTCGGGATATTTATAAGGGAAACCTGTTACCAGACAGGATTCTATCAACGCATTTTTTTTACTGACGCTGATCGGCTGATCATTTAAAAAGGCGCCCTTCCCTTTTTCCGCAAAGAAAAACTCTTCAATAAATGGATTATACACCACGCCCATGAGCATCTCGCCGTCTTTTTCGATGGCGATGCTGACGCAGCAAATGGGAATGCCATTCGCGAAGTTCACGGTACCATCAATGGGATCGATGATCCACTTGTATTGAGAATCTGTGGGATGCGCACCGGTTTCCTCCGTGAGGATATAATGATCTGGAAATGTTTCCCGGATGATGTTGATGATCAGTTTTTCCGAAGCATGATCCGCTTCCGTAACCAGGTTGTTGACGGAATCTTTCGACTGAATGGCAAAACTGCCGGCGGTGAATGCTTTGATCAGTTTTCCGGCATCAAGTGCGGCCTTGATCAGGGTTGTCTTCAGCATTTTACAAAGCTATGCGTTAAATAGGTTGCCGATATAGTTATTTTTGACAAAATCGTTCCCATTGCTTTCTGTCATCATCGTCAATTACAATGTCAAATATTTCCTGGAGCAGTGTCTGTTCTCCGTAAGAGCGGCGATGAAACAGGTGAGCGGCGAAGTCATTGTGGTAGACAATGCATCGCAGGATGGAAGCAGGGAATATCTTGAAGCAAGATTTCCGGAAGTGCAATTCATCTGGAATGAGGAGAACCTCGGTTTTGCCAAGGCCAACAACCTTGCCGTGGCCAGGAGCAAAGGGGAGCATATTTTATTTTTGAATCCGGACACCATTGTTGCGGAAGACTGCTTCAGCATTTGCGCGCAGTTTATGCATGCGCATCCTGAAGCAGGTGCCTTGGGTGTTCATATGGTGGATGGCAGTGGGCGATTCCTGAAAGAAAGCAAACGCGCGTATCCATCGATCTCCACATCGTTCTTTAAATTGGCCGGACTGGCTACATTATTTCCGACGTCTAAAATTTTTGCACGATATCATCTCGGACATCTTGATCCCGCGAAAAACCATGAAGTAGATGTGCTTGCCGGTGCCTTCATGTGGGTACGGCGCGAAGCATTGGATGCCGTAGGTAGTTTTGATGAACGGTTTTTCATGTATGGGGAAGACATCGATCTCAGTTATCGGTTGCAGCGGGGCGGATGGAAGAATTTTTATGTTGCGGATACAACCGTGATCCACTTTAAAGGGGAGAGTACCAAGCGCGGATCGTTGAATTATGTGCGCATGTTTTATAAGGCCATGGCTGTTTTTGTGGACAAGCACTACACATCCGTCACGGCATTTTTCTTTCGGTTCTTCATCACGCTGGCCATTTGGTTCCGCGCTGCTATCACTGCGGTATTGGGTGTTTTGAAGCGCCTCGGTCTTCCTATTATTGATGCTGTCAATATCCTCATCGCCTTCATCGCCGCAAAATATACATGGAATGGATTGGTGAAACCGGAGATTGTTTATAACCGGGATTTGCTGGGCATTGCCTTTCCTGCCTTTACGGTGGTGTTTATTGTTGCGGCCTATTATGCGGGGCTGTATGACCGGTCGCAGAAACGCGGACGGGTGATCCATTCTACAGTTATTGCTACCACGGCCTTGCTGGTGATTTACGCCTTGCTGCCGGAGCAGTACAGATTTTCAAGAGCGATTCTTTTGTTGGGTTCACTGAATGCATTTGTATTGTTGGTACTCAGCAGGGGGTGGATGCGCAGGTTGAACATGATTGAAGCCGAAGAAGAAGAGAAGCTCGGGACCGTTGTGGTTGCGGATCTGGCTTCCTTTGAAGACGCGAGCAGCCTGATGGAAACGGCAGAGAAACGCCAGCGGATCCTGGGGAGGATTGCGCCGCAGGAAGATGATGGTCCGCACCTGACTGTGTTAAGCCATTTGAATACTTTTTTGCAAGACGTACCTGTGCGGGAGATCATTTTCTGCCAGGGCAGGATCAGTTACCAGGAGATCATCCGGCATGTGAAAACACTTCCGAAGCATACGCGTTTGCGTATCATGGGCGGTGGCGCCAAATCCATTGTTGGATCAGATTCCAGCAAATCCAGCGGACAGGCGATTTCCGATGTGGCAGGATATACCCTCGGCGGTCCCTCGGCCAGGAGGATGAAACGATTGGTGGATGTGCTGGCGGCATTATTGTTCATCATCACCTGGCCCTTGCAGTTGTTTTTGGTGAAGAAGCCATTTGGATTATTGACAAACACCATAAAAGTGTTGGGAGGGAAATGCACCTGGGTCGGATATAGCAGCGAGAAGAGTAATTACAACGGCTTGCCCCGCATCAAAAAAGGGATCCTTGGCACAAACGCACAGCCGGGCGGCAGGCATCCGGATGCGGATAACGGCCTGTATAAACTGGATCAATTGTACGCTCGGGAATACTCCATTTACAAGGACCTTTACCTGATAGCGAAAGGTTATAAATGGCTCGGTTCGTGATAAATGGCAACCAAACAACGATTGAATAACCTATCTTGCAATAGATGTCGCTCATAGAGTTCAACCTGCCTCCAACGATTGCCCGGGCGCTGAAAATACCTCAAAGAACGCCAAAGCGCCAGCAGATCAGGGTCTTGAAAAAGCTCCTGAAAAAGGCACGTTATACCGAGTTTGGACAGAAGTATCATTTCGACGAAATACTACTCTCCCGCCACCCCGGAAAGAAATTCCAGGAACTGGTCCCTACTTACGATTATTCTAAACTACATAAGGAGTGGTGGCACCGGACACTCGATGGAGTACCTGATGTGTGCTGGCCCGGCAAGATCAAATACTTTGCGCTGAGCTCGGGAACCTCAGAAGCAGCGTCAAAATATATACCTGTTACGCAAGACCTGATGCGCGGAAACCGCATCGTGATGGTCAAACAATTGCTTTCTCTCCGCAATTATGAGGATATACAATGGAAAAATGTAGGTCGGGGTTTCCTGATGCTGGGTGGCAGTACGGATTTGCAGAAAGGTCCGGGTTATTACGCCGGTGACCTCTCTGGCATTACCGCCAAAAAAGCCCCATTCTGGTTTTCGCCATTTTATAAACCGGGCAAAGCCATTGCGAGGGAGAAAGACTGGAACAGGAAGTTGGAGCAGATCGTAGAAGAAGCCCCCAATTGGGACATCGGATTTTTAACGGGAGTACCGGCATGGATCCAGATGTGTATGGAGATGGTCATTCAACGCTACAACCTGAAGAATATCCACGAGATCTGGCCCAACCTCAAGTTTTTTGTGCACGGCGGTGTGGCATTTGAACCCTATAAGAAAGGATTCGAGAAATTATTGGGGCATCCGTTGGTGTATATTGAAACCTACCTGGCTTCAGAAGGATTCATTGCCTATCAGGACAGGCCCAATCCCGAGGGCATGCGGCTGGTCACCAACGAGCATATATTCTTTGAGTTTGTGCCTTTTGATGATAAGAATTTTGACGCAGACGGAAGCCTCGTGCCTAGCGCAGAAGCACTCATGATCCATGAGGTTGAAGAGGGCAAGGAATATGCGATACTGATCAGTACCTCAGCGGGTGCGTGGCGCTACCTCATTGGTGACACCATCAAGTTTGTGAATCTGGAGCGTTGCGAGATCGTGATTACCGGTAGAACCAAGCATTTCCTGAGCCTGGTGGGTGAGCACCTGAGTATGGATAATATGAATAAGGCCGTGCAGCTGGTGGGTGAAGAGATGAATCTGGATATTCCCGAGTATACTGTGGCCGGTACGCCCTATGGCAGCTTTTTTGCACACCATTGGTATGTTGCCTGTGATGACAAGGTGAATGCCGAGGAGTTGCGGAGGAAGATAGATCTGAAGCTGTGTGAGCTGAATGATGATTATGCTGTTGAACGGAAAAGCGCATTGAAAGAAATATTCCTGGATGTGTTGCCGGAGAAAACCTTCATGGATTTCATGGAATTCAAGGGAAAGGTTGGCGGTCAACATAAATTTCCAAGGGTACTAAAAGGTAAAATGCTTGAGGACTGGCAACGCTTCATCGGCCAGCACAAAACCGTATAATGCTAGATGCTATCCTAAAGGGTTTGGGTTTGGGGCTGATCCTGGCATTGTCTGTTGGGCCAGTCATCTTTACGGTGATTAAGCAAAGCATCAACAACGGCCATCGCGGTGGATTCAGCTTTGTAGCCGGCGTATGGATCAGCGACATATTTCTTGTTTTCATCTCCAATTTTTTTTCCCAGTGGGTGAGTGATGTCCTGAAATTCAGGGAGGTAATTGGCTATTTCGGCGCAGCTTTCCTCGGCGGGATGGGTATCTTCTATATCTTCTTCAAAAAGGTGGACCTCAGGGCCGCAGCAACAGAAGAAGTCAAAACCTTCAGCACCACTGACTTTACGAAGATTGCCTTGTCTGGTTTTCTCATCAATACCCTGAACCCGAATGTGATCTTTTTCTGGCTGATCAATGCCACGGCTTTTTCTGCATTGCATGGACTTCGGGACCGGATCATCATTTTTTCCGTTTGCCTGCTCATAAATATACTGGCCGATATCGCTAAGGTGATGCTGGCGGGAAAGATCCGGAACAGCCTTACACCAAAACATATCCTGCTCATCAATAGAGTATCCGGAACGATACTCGTCATTTTTGCAGCAGTTTTAATTTATGGTGTATTATTTTTAGACAACAAATAAGGAGGGTGATTTGAAAAGTTGGATTTGGACGATGGTGTTCCTACTGATCAGCGGCTATGCTGAGGCGCAGGTAAAAGGTCACGATATGGTATCGCTCCGCAATAAGAAAGGTAGAACGGTGAAGACGTACTTCAATGGGATGAAGATCGATATGGGAACCCAGGGACTAGAAGTGGAGGGCATTATCAGAAGAGTGCAGGACGATAGTATTTTCATCCAGTATTATAATGTGCAGAAGCAGTATAATATGTGGGGTACGTCTGTACTGGATACCGTTACTTCATTTCTGATTCCCTATGCCGTAACTGATATCCAGTGGATCCGAAAGCCACCTGCAAAATTTGAATTTGTCCGCAACGGTACCTTGTTCATGATCGGCGGTACCGGCTATCTTTTACTGCATATCATCAACGCAGCCTATCTCAAAGAACCCGTTGTTGGCTCCACTGTAGCCATCGCCGGTGGTATTGCAGTGGGCGGATTTTTGATGAACAAATTTCGCAAACGCAAGTATGAGATCGGGAGAGGATATGAGTTGCGTTATATTCCTACTAATTGAGACATTTCTTATTATAGGTTGGGGGTT
>JBASZQ010000123.1:0-67237 GCA_049661025.1 Chitinophagaceae bacterium
AAGATAAAGGGAGAAGTGCGAAGTTCCAGACTTCGCACTTCTCCCTTTATCTTCTCCCTTATTTAATCTGTCTCTGTCCTTTTTACTATTTTTGCCGCCAATCAGCGATATGAAATCTACGCCTTTCACCCAGAAACACATTGCACTTGGCGCCAAGATGGCTCCGTTTGCCGGCTACAATATGCCCATTTCCTACACCGGAATCAACGATGAACACCATGCCGTCAGGAACAATGCCGGTGTGTTTGATGTGAGCCATATGGGCGAATTCATCCTCAAAGGGGAAGGCGCATTGGATCTCATCCAACGCGTGACAACCAACGATGCGTCTAAACTTTCCAATGGCAAGGCCCAGTATAGCTGCCTGACCAATGAGAATGCAGGAATCGTTGATGACCTGTTGGTCTATTGTGTGGAAGAGAATAAAGTGTACATGCTGGTGGTGAACGCATCCAATATTGAAAAGGATTGGGAATGGATCATGCGGCACAATACCGGGAATGTTGAGATGCATAACATCAGCGACAAAACCGCACTGCTGGCCATCCAGGGGCCCAATGCTACCAAGATTCTGCAGCCACTTACAGAAATGGATATCCTCAACCTCAAGTATTACACCTTTGTGAAGGGCGTATTTGCAGGCGTAGAAAATGTACTGGTGAGTGCAACGGGTTATACCGGCGCTGGTGGTGTAGAGATTTATTTCGAGGATAAGGACGATAACGCGGAAAAAATCTGGAACGCTATTTTTGAAGCCGGTGCACCCAAAGGACTCAAACCTATTGGTCTTGGTGCCCGGGATACCCTTCGTCTTGAAATGGGTTATTGCCTGTATGGTAATGATATCGATGATTTCAGCACACCGCTGGAAGCCGGTCTTGCATGGATCACCAAATTCACCAAGCCCTTTACATCAAGTGAATATCTCCAGAAACAGAAGGCCAATGGCGTTGAGAAAAAACTCGTCGGTTTTGAAATGATCGATAAAGGAATTCCCCGTCATGACTATCGCATCAAGGATGCGGAAGGCAATCTCATCGGCAGGGTGACTTCAGGAACACAATCTCCTTCATTGGGCAAGGCTATCGGTCTCGGATATGTGCGTACAGACTTGTCTGGCCTCGACAGCGAAATATATGTTGAAGTGCGCGATAAACTTCTGAAAGCAAAGGTTGTAAAAATCCCATTCGCATAAATCTGCAACCTCCAACCCTCAACCTCCAACCTAGCATAAAAGGAATGTCAAAGCCACAACTATACACCTCGCTCTCTCCAGCGCTAGTGCATTTATACGATGTTTCAGACGCCGTCGTGGTGATCATCGATGTACTCCGTGCTACTTCCACCATTGCAACAGCTTTGCATAACGGAGCGAAGTCAGTGATACCCGTAGCTACTGTAGCAAGATGTATTGAAATTGGGATGTCGATGGGTGCTATCACGGCAGGTGAACGGGATGGGAAAGTTGCGGAAGGGCTTGAGCATGGAAACTCCCCATTTGAATATCCGCCGTCATTTATACAAGGGAAGGATCTTGTGTTAACCACCACCAATGGGACCAAGCTATTGCATATGGCGTTGGATAATGGAGCGAAAGAGATCATTACGGGTTCATTTCCGAACCTGAGTGCGGTTTGTGATCACTTGATCGAAAAGAAAATGAATGTGGTGTTAGGTTGTGCGGCTTGGAAAGACCGTGTGAACATTGAGGACACATTGTTTGCCGGGGCAGTGATTGACAGGGTCAAAGACCATTTTGATATCAAATGCGATAGCTCCAGGATCGCGCTGAATCTCTACCAGTCTGCCCAGCCTGATCTTTACGAATTCATGAAACTGAACGAAGCCTCCCACTACCATCGCCTCACAGGCTTTGGATTGGAAAAAGATATCAGGTATTGTCTCACCCCGGATGGTGCAAATGTGCTGCCGGAATTTGTTGGAGACAGGCTAGTCATTAAGGCATAGGGCACTAGGCATTACCGCATTGCCACATTGCCGTTGTTATCTCATCCAGAACGCCTTCGTTTCCACCACCTTTCCGGTAATGAATTCTGTATATCGTCTCAACTGCGCGTTATTGATACCGCGATTGTCTACGGCTAATCCCATCATGAGTTTTCCTGATTCCGTTGTATAAAACTGGCAGGGCTGAATCTTTGAGTTTTGTTTCAGGAGGGAAGCATTAAGGATCGATTCATTAGCAGGAGCATTACCCAGTGAAACCGTCAGCCACATATAACTTCCGCTGCTGCTGATCTGGTATAAAATAGGTACATCGAGGCCGTCTTTGGTGGTCTTGATTTCAAATTTTTCTTTCCCCTTTGCAGTATCGATGTCTTTAACCGTGTAACCCAATTGGACAATCATTTCCCTGAGTTTTGGTTGGGTGATCGGGTTGCCATCTTGGGCAATACCTTGTAGGCTAAGGGTTGAGGACAATACTGTCAATAGAACAGCGAATGATAACTGCTTCTTCATAAAGAATGATTTGTTCATGTTTGGTTGGTGGTCAAATGTAAAAAAAATATCATTTCGGAATCAGGTTGCACATAATAGTGACGTAACGCAAATGATTATCTTTAAGGGAATCGCTATACAATGAAATTACGTTCACAGGATTGGTTTGGCAGAACCGGGAAAGACGGGTTCATTTACAGGGCCTGGATGAAGAACCAGGGTATTCCCGATGAAGAGTTCAGGGGTAAGCCTGTGATCGGTATCTGCAATACCTGGAGCGAGTTTACGCCTTGCAATGCCCATTTCCGGGAGCTTGCCGAGTCCGTCAAAAAAGGTGTAATTGCTGCGGGAGGATTTCCGGTTGAATTTCCTGTGATGAGCCTCGGAGAGACGCTGATCAAACCTACGGCTATGCTTTACCGTAACCTTGCCGCAATGGATACGGAAGAGTCTATCCGTGCCAATCCTATGGACGGAGTTGTATTGTTATGCGGATGTGATAAAACAACCCCCTCACTGGTGATGGGTGCAGCCAGTGTTGATCTCCCCACCATTGTAGTTTCCGGCGGTGCCATGCTTACTGGCCGTTTTCAGGGCAAGACCATCGGTACATCAGATGTGTGGCGGTTCAATGATGCCGTACGCAGCGGAGAGATGAGCCAGGAAGAACTGACGGTTGCCGAAGCCTGCATGTGCAGGTCCCGCGGCCATTGCGCGGTGATGGGTACGGCGTCTACGATGGCCTGCATGGTGGAGTCGCTGGGATTGACCCTTCCTGAAAATGCAGCCATTCCTGCAGCCGACAGCAGGCGAAAAGTATTGGCCCAATATTCCGGACAGCGCATTGTGGAAATGGTAAAAGAGGACCTGCGCATGTCTAAAGTTCTCACACGTGAGGCCTTTGAGAACGCCATTATGGTGAATGCAGCCATCGGGGGTTCAACCAATTTTGTGGTTCATCTACTCGCCATTGCGGGAAGAGTTGGCATTCCACTGACCCTGAAAGATTTTGATGTTTTATCTGCCAATATTCCTCTGCTGGCCAATCTTCAGCCATCGGGGAAGTATTTCATGGAAGACTTTTATTACGCGGGTGGTTTACCAGCAGTGATGAAGGCCCTGCATGCAAGACTGCATCAAAAGGCTCTCGCCGTTTCCGGAAAACCCATCGAACAAAATTATTTGCAGGCACGCTGTTATGATGAAGAAGTGATCGGTTCACTCGAGAAGCCTTTTAAATCAGACACCGGTTTAGTAGTATTGACAGGTAATCTCTGTTCCGATGGCGCCGTTTTGAAACCCACGGCTGCCACGCCGGAGCTCATGCAACACAAGGGCCAGGCTGTGGTTTTTGAAAACATCGAAGACTATCATGCACGTATAGACGATCCTTTGCTTCCTGTTACTAAGGATAGTGTGTTGGTGCTGAAGAACGTTGGTCCCATTGGTTATCCAGGCATGCCCGAAGTAGGGAACATGAGTGTGCCGAAAAAATTACTGGAACTAGGAGTACATGATATGGTGCGTATTTCTGATGGACGAATGAGTGGAACAGGATTCGGCACCGTGGTGCTGCATATATCGCCGGAATCCGCCATGGGCGGCAATTTGGCGCTTGTTCAGCATGGCGACTGGATTGAACTGGATGTGGCGGGCCGCACGCTGAACCTGCTGGTGGATGAAGCAGAGCTGGCACTTAGGCGCCTGGCCTGGAAGCCGTCGCACAGGGTTGCGACAAGAGGCTATGTGCAACTGTATCAGCGGCATGTATTGCAGGCGCACCTCGGGGTTGATATGGATTTTTGTGTGGGCGGATCCGGGAGTGAGGTCACGAGAGATAGCCATTGACAATTTGACAATGTGGCAATGCGGTAATGTGGCAATGAATACAATTATGTTCATCAACAAGACATATATCATCACCGGGGCAGGGCAAGGGATTGGCTTTACCATTGCTGAGCGTCTTGCTTCGCATGGGGCGGTTGTATTTCTGAATGATATCAATGAAGTATTGGCGATTGAAGCGGCGAAACGGATCCGTGACGCCGGCGGGGACGCAACACCTATTGCAGGTGATGCGGGGGATGTACAATTCATACGCCACATGGTTGATGCTGCTGTTGAAAAATCTGGTAAGATCGATGGGGTGGTAGCCAATGCCGGGATCACCACATTTGGTGATTTTTTTTCTTACACGCCGGAGGCTATGCAACAACTGTTGCAACTGAACATGGCCGGTACATTTTTTCTTATCCAGGCGGCGGCCCAACAAATGAGGAATCAACAACAAGGTGGCAGCATTCTTTTGATGAGTTCCGTGGTTGGCGTTCAATCACATAAATATCTTGCGGCTTATGCCATGACTAAAGCGGCTATCCAGATGCTGGCCCGCAATCTCGTCATCGAACTTTCTCCTTATCGAATCAGAATCAATACAATAGCACCCGGCGCCACCATTACGGAGCGTACCATGGCCATCGAACCTGAGTATGATGAAACCTGGTCCAATCTGACTCCTTTGCGGAAACCCGCTACTACCGGCGATATAGCGGATGCAGCTCTCTTTTTATTGTCTGACCAAGCGGGCCATATCACCGGGCAGACCCTGGTAGTGGATGGGGGCTGGACTGCGGTTTCTCCAGCACCTGGCGAAGCGCATTTCAAAGAGGTTAAACAAGGCTAAATCAAGCTTTTTTCCTTTACTTTTGCAGATTACCCTTTTTCCATCCGTGGGTTGCTTGAAATTTTATGGCATTATCGCACCTTTTGAAATTTATTTATAATAGCGGGACTGATGAAGTGATCAGGAGAGGCAAGAAGATCCATGCTATCGGATACGTAGAGTTTATTGAACACGATGAACTGCTGAACTCCGTAACCTTCAGGGTGAAGGACGATAACTATAACACCTTCTATAAGGTCTATATTCAGAAATATAAGGACCCCAAGACCCTTTCCATCCGTTGTACCTGCCCCTATAACCTTGGCGATATTTGCCGCCACGAAACCGCATCCCTGCTTCAATTGCAGGAACTGCTGGATAAGAATATTCTGGGCGAGAAAGGCATCGTGTACCACCAGCGGCATACCATCATCAAGATGAAGCACATCGATCTGAAATCGATCAGGCTGCTTTCAAATCCTGATGCTTATGCGGAAGCTGAGGTATACCTGCGTACTCAAAAAGCCACCATCAATGCAGCCAAAGACGAGCGCGTAGAGGCCATGCTTGAATATGAAGACGGCCATTATCCGGTAGTCATCCAGAAAAATGAAGAGCGGAATTTTGACACCTCCTGCAAATGTGAGGAAGAGAATCATCCGCTTTGCATACATAAAGTCATCCTCTTTGTACAACTCCTGAATGCCTATGGTCCTAATTATTTTGATTCCATTCGGAACTGGGAGAAAGAGAAGAACAAATTACTGGAAGCCTACGGATGGAGTACCCGTGATGATGGCTGGGAAAAGAAATTTGAATTTGCATACAAAGATGGCAAGCCCTTCTTAAGGGTTTTGGATTCCTCGATCAAGCGCATCGTACCGCCAGCAAACGCGCCGAGGCCAAAAGTGGAAGTCAAGCAAGAAGTAGTAAATATTGAGCCGGAAGTGGTCACCATCACCAGTGCACAGAAAGTGGGCGTGGTATTTAACGCCAACCACAAGCAGTTTCCCGGATTCACTATAGACGCTGTTGTGGGTGAAGCAAATGGTGCGGCGGCATTCAATGGCAAAGTAGAGAAGGTTGATCTTTCCCGCTTTGTGAGTGCCGAAGGAATGACGGAAGATGACGCCACCTTGATCCAGCAACTTCGGAAATTCCAACCATCCGAGATCAATAAGTTTGTGAGCCGGAACTCGCCTTTCTCCGGCATCTGGGAAAATATTATCCAGCAGGATGATGAGGAGTTGCCGGCAGATACCAAGGCGCTGATCATTGAGTATATGCTGCCCAAACTCCGGAAGCTTTTCCGCGAGAATGAAGGCAGAACGCCGTTCTATGTTCTCCCCGAACATAAAAACTTTGTGACCGCAAACCTGAAGCAGGTGAAGATCAGCAATGATCCCTTGCGTCCGGCATTTCATGTAACGCCTCTTGGCGATGAGATTGAAGTGAAGGCCGTTGCGCGGGTGAATGAATTGGAGATTGAGATGCAGGACAATGAATGGGGGGCCGACTGGATGATGATTTATGACGATGTCATGTATCTCTGGGACAAGGAAGACGATTTTGAAGTGTTGCTGGATTTCATGCCCAAAGGTGTATTGAAGATCAGCAAAGAGGCATGGCCCGCGTATCTGCAGAAAGTAGTAATGCCCATCTCCAGGAACTACCCGGTTGAGTTTGACAAATCGCTCGTGGCAGATATCAAAGAAGGCGATCCTGAGATCAGACTGCAGTTGCAGGAGAAGGGCGACTATCTGTTGTTTGTTCCCACTTTCAGTTATAAAGGATACGATATCCGTTTCAACGATAAGGATAACATCATTATTCCTTCCGGAGATCGCGTGATGATGATCAATCGTAATAAGGATGCGGAGATGGATTTTATCCGGAAACTCGAAGGACTGCATTCTAATTTCATGCGTCCGGATGGTGCTGCACTCGTGTTGAAGGGGAACGATGTGTTGAAGAACAATTGGTTTTTCCTTTTTGTAGATGCCATGCGCGAAATGGAAGTTCCGGTTACCGGATTCGACGTACTTAAAAATTTCCGTTTCAATACAGCCAAGCCCAATACCAAGATCCGGATCTCGAGTGGCGTGGATTGGTTTGATGCCAAGGTAGATGTGGTGTTCGGAGACCAGCAGGTGTCAATTGCCGAGATCAAGCGAGCCCTCACCAACAAGCAACAGTTTGTGCAGTTGAATGACGGCACACTCGGTATCCTTCCGGAAGAGTGGTTGAAAAAATATTCCCTGCTGTTCAGGGTGGGCGAAGGAAAGGCGGATGAGCTGAAGCTTTCAAAATACCATCTCAGCATCATTGACGAGTTGTATGATCAGCGAAGCGATGAAGAAGTGTTGATAGAACTGGAGGAGCGTTATGAAAGACTCCGCAGTTTTAACCGCATCAATGAAGTGGATCCTCCAAAAGAATTGGCACATATCCTCAGGCCTTACCAAGTGGCGGGGTATCACTGGTTGAATTATCTCAGTGAAGTAGGTTGGGGTGGCATTCTGGCGGATGATATGGGTCTGGGTAAAACCTTGCAGGCCCTCAGTTTCATCCAGGCGTTGAAAGACCAGAATGTTAAGTTGACGGGCCTGGTGGTTTGTCCTACCACGCTGATGTTTAACTGGGAGAATGAGATCAGGAAGTTTACACCTGAGCTCAAATACCTGATCCATCATGGGGGCGACAGGGCGAGGGATAAGAAAACATTTGAAGCCGTTGATGTCATCATCACCACTTACGGGACTTTACGAAGTGACATCAAGCTGATGCTGGAGATTGAATTTGATTTTGTGATCCTGGATGAATCCCAGGCCATCAAAAATCCGCACTCAAAGGTAACCAAGGCGGCATCATTGCTTCGTTCAAAGAACAGGCTCTGCTTGTCGGGTACGCCGCTACAGAACAATACCTTTGATATTTATGCCCAGATGAACTTTCTGAATCCGGGTATGCTGGGCAGCATAGAATTTTTCAGGAACGAGTTTGCCACGCCCATTGATAAGTTTGGCGAGCCGGAGCAGAAAGATCATCTGAAGAAGCTTTTATATCCATTCATATTACGACGCACCAAAGAACAGGTGGCCAAAGATCTCCCGGAGAAAACAGAGACCATTCTCTTCTGTGAGATGGAAGACGAACAACGTAAGATCTATGATGCGTTCAGGAATGATTTCAGGAACAAGATCCTCGGGGTGATCAATGAGCAGGGTATTGAACGCTCACAGCTCACCATCCTGCAAGGTCTGATGAAACTCAGGCAGATTTGCGATTCGCCGTCTATCATGAACGAGGTAGAAAAGTATCCAAATGTGTCTATCAAGCTGGATGAACTGGGCCGCGAGATCACGGAGAATATAGGCAACCACAAGGCTTTGATCTTCTCGCAGTTCCTGGGTATGCTTGCCCTGATTAAGGAGAAGCTGATTGAACTGAATGTGCCTTTTGAATATTTCGATGGATCCACAACGGCCATCGATCGTGAAAAAGCGATCCGCAGTTTCCAGGGTGATGATAATGTTCGCGTATTCCTCATCTCGCTGAAAGCGGGTGGTGTAGGTCTTAACCTTACCGCTGCAGACTATGTATACATCGTGGATCCCTGGTGGAACCCCGCAGTGGAGCAGCAGGCCATCGATCGTACACACCGTATTGGTCAAACCAAGAACATCTTTGCCTATCGCATGATCTGTAAGGATACCATTGAAGACAAGATCCTTCAGTTACAGGATCGTAAACGTGCACTTGCTAAAGACCTTATTGCAGATGATGCCACATTTGTGAAGAGCCTTTCACGAGAGGATGTGGAGTACTTGTTCAGCTAGTCTGGGGATATCTCTTCGCGAGCTCGCAAATTAACTGCCTTCTGCTTTGTTACAATGGCTTCAATTTCTTTAACAGAAGGATTAATGCTGACAATTTTTTTGGTAGCGTTTTGTACCAGAATTGTAGTGGGGTAAAACATAACGGAGAATAACCTGTGCGATACAGCGTTTGTTGTATCGATCATTTGCTCCCATTGTATGTTGTGTTCCCTGATGGAAGATAGCCAGCTCGCTTTGCGTTTATCAATGGAAACGCCAATGATCTCCAATTCAGTCCTTGAAGTACTGATGTACAGCTGCTTTAATTTTGGGAAGGATTCGATACAGGGTCCGCATGTGCTGAACCAGAAGTCAATCAACACAAAGTCGCTTGTTGAACTGTAAAGATTGATGAGGTTTCCTGATGTATCGGGCAGTGTGAAATCGGGTATTTTAGCACCTATGGAAAGACGCTGTTTGCCATCGAGATGTCTTTGGATTTGGCTTCCAATTTTACTTGATCTGATGTCAGGGTTAAGCTGGGAGTAATACTTCGAAATCGTTTCCACGTCATTATCTGTATAGCACATATAGTAGAGGATTGCTTCTGCGGATGCTAAATCCCCTTTGTGCTCAAGGATAAATTTTTTAAGGCTTTCCGGGTTTTTTCGGGTTGAGTAGTTGTCTCGAAATGTAGCAAACAACCGTTCATTTTTTGAAATTTCGGATTGTATAGATCCCTCGGATTGAATAGTGAATGATCTTTCATCAAAAGATGAATCGAATAACAAGTAGTCCTTAACGGATTTTACACCCAGATCTGAAGTGAGGAATAGATTAAATCGAATACCATTGTCAACATCGGCTTTGCTGATTTGGTATACCGTCCTGGATCTCGGCTCAACAATTTTGTTTGCCTGTCCATGGCCTATGGACACAGCATTTTTAGAATCGTTAATAACGGTTATGCGAATTTCCTGCGCTGATAGTTTTGCAGCAATGCAGACAAGCAGCAGTATGATGGTGGATTTCATGTATTTAAAATAGAATGAAGGTGCGGAATGCGCAATGCGCAGGGGGCCATTTAACAAATGTTTAGAGCACCGGGACCGCACATAGCAGCTGTTTTTTCTGCGACCTACCTCACTACCCTAATCATGCCACCTTGACCACCGCCGCCCAGTCCCTGCTTGCTCAGGCTGTACGTAAAGCTTAGCATGAAATAGCGTTTGAGGTTGTTGATACGAGTATCTTCAATATAGTTGGCATTGCTGGTTCTGGCGATCCCAATATTCTGATTGAGTATATCAAAGACCCGCAGTTTGACCTCCCCGCGGTTATATTTCAGGAACAACTTGCTGAAGGATGCATTCCATAACGGAACATTTGCATTGAACCCATCTGCACGCCTGGCATTTATGGTGTAGTTGAAGTCCGTAGCGAGATAGAATCCTTTTGGCAGTTCCCAGTTAACAAAAGTTCCCAGTTCATGCGTGAAGTATTTTACGTTTAGGCCCGGCTGCAGTGAATACTGGCTGGCAAAAAATGAAGTGGCCGCATTGATGCCCCAGTTCAGTTTTTCGATGCCGTTGTGATCAAAGCGAAACTCGGGTCTCAACTGATGGGTGCGGATGTTGTTTTTGAGTCGGTTTACAAACTGCACATCGTGAGCCGTTGAGGCGAAAAGACTCAGGTTGAGCGTAGATTTTTTAATCGGTTTGATCGGGAATGACCAGGTAACATCTCCGCTAATGCTATATACGCCTTCTGCATTGACCGGCACGGTATACTTCACGCCAGTGTTGGTAATAGAATCACTGTTCACGATTTTATGCTGCGTTGCCCGCAAGGTCAGGAAGGTAAAGAAATTTGTTCCCTTAAAAGGCGTAGCGCTCATATAGTTCATGGATACGAAATGTGAAATCTCCTGATCCAGCAGCGGGTTGCCGATGTAGATATTCAGTGGGTTGCTGATATCAGGAATGGGCTGCAACTGACTGATCTGAGGTTGAAGCGTACTGCTGAGATAATTCAGAGAGAGATTTCTAAAGCGCGTGAAGTTGTACTGCATTCTCGCATTCGGTAATATAGTATAGAATTTCTGTCTGATCGTCGTGTCTTTCCCATTCCTTGTCAATGAGCCTTCCAAACCGGCCTCCTGCCATTGCGCACCAATGGTAGCATTGATCTTCTTTTTTTGGTAGCGAAGTTTAGCACCAAGATTACTGATGCGATAGGTGCTCCTGAAATCATTAGTCAATAGTGTATTCAGTTTGTCATAGGCATCCGTGACAGGGTTATAGTTGTAGTTTTCACGGAAGCTCTCATTATTGTTTTGACTTCTGGTAGCGCCTAACTCTACCAGGTATCTTTTACCTATGGGCTCGGTATAGGTAGCCCTTGCCTGGTAGCTGTTCATGGCAGATTGGTTCAACAGGAATTGATTGATGCTGTCTCGTTTGAGTTCTGAACCATCCGGATTGAAGAACTTATTCAGGGACTGTTGATACCCATCTCCATCGGCCCTGTTCCATCCATTGTTGAGGGCAAGCGAGAGTGTTCTTCCTTTGGTCCTGAATTTTTTCCTGTACAGAATCTCATTGCTGAGATTAAATCCACTGGTAGAGGTTTGATAGTCGGTGGTGCCACTGTTGGTGAGCAATTCTTTACCGCTGGTGGTTTGATAGACCGATGTTGTTCTATTACTGGCTTGTTGATAGCCTAAGGAGGGTGTTATCTTTAATGAGCTCAATGAGTCTATCCGGTATTCTAATGAAAGATTCATCCGGTGCGTGTTGCTGATGTTGTCTGACGCTGAACCCTGGTTATAGAAGTATGATGAGTCGGGTAAAAGGTATTCTCTGGACAGCTGCTTGCTGATGACGGGATTGAATCTGCTATAGAAGTAGTTGCTGCGGAGATCTGTTTTGGTGCCGATGAGATCGTTATAATTGATTCCCCCCGCAACGGTATTGTTGATGCCGGTATTATTGTTCCCGCCCATTAGCGCGGAGGCGGGGTCATTCTCGCTGATATTGATGCTGATGTTGCCGCCGTTTCGCTGGATACCGCTGCTGCTGAAGTTGAGCAGGTCCATAAAAGAGAATCCTTCTGCATTTGTATTATTCGTCATCCCAAGTGCAGAGATTTGTCGCTCTCCTTTAAATGAATTGATATTGAATCGTCCCTCATATCGGCCATCGGTACCCGCACCTGCACTGATCTTCCCGAATACGCCTTTCTTTTTATCTTTTTTGAGTTTGAGGTTGATGGCTTTTTCGCTATTGCCATCGTCGAACCCAGTCAGCTGCGACTGGTCGCTTTGTTTATCATACACCTGCACCTTATCCACTGCGTCAGCGGGAAGATTACGGGTGGCGATCTTGGGGTCATTGCCGAAGAACTCCTTGCCATCCACATATACTTTGTTCACTTTCTGTCCCCGCGCGCGTACGGTCCCGTCTTTATCCACTTTTACGCCCGGAAGTTTTTTGAGCATGTCTTCCACATTAGCATTGGGTGGTGTTTTGAAAGCGCCAGCATGGTATTCAATGGTGTCATTTTTCATGGTCACGGGTGGAGCTTCGGCTTCTACTACGATCTCAGCAAGGGTCTTTACTTTATCACCCATGGGAATTGTGCCTAGGTCTGCATCGTTTTGGGTATTTGTGATGTCTAGATTTCGTACGGTATTGTGGTAGTTAAGGTGTGTGATCAGCAGGCGGTACTTGCCCTGGGCAATACCTGTGAGGGTAAACTCGCCTTTGTCGTTTGACATCGTAAATGAAACCAGCGAGGAATCGGCCTTGGTCATTAGTGTTATGGTAGCGGCGGCAATGGGTTGGTTAGAAAGGGTATCTTTTAGTTTTCCTTTAACGACGCCCTGTTGCGCTTTCACAGAAAGAGATAATAATATTGTACACAGCAATGCCAGCTTTTTCATAACGCCTTGGTTTCTTCGGCTAAACTAGCCGGGAAAAGGGCTTGGCACGGTTAATGAAACTGGCATTAAGGTTAACCAAGGTTAAAATTTATCATCCGCCCCGCAATAAAGGCGGTCATTATTCGTTACCCACTAAATCCAATCGCTATGCTATACAGAATTTCATTGTCGGACATGTTCAGGACACTGATGGAGAAACTTACTCAACACCCTGAGTATTACCCGATAAAGCATTACAAAAGGATGCGCCGTAAATAAATAGACCTATTTAGCTGGCACAACCTCTGAAACCAACGTGTTAGCGAGCCGCTCGGTTGAGCGGCTTTTTTTGACTTTTTCTTCCTGTTAAGGGAGAAGATGAAGGGAGAAGTGCGAAGCCTTCGCACTTCTCCCTACATCTTCTCCCTTTATTATTTAGCGTATCTTAGAAAAGTGAGTGATATCACCATCTACCGTCTTTCCGAACGTGCCCTGACCCTGGCATGGCCAAGGGAGATCAGTTTGGCTACCAACCAGCAGGTATTGTTTGTTGACCAGCTGATCCAGAAGGAGCCCTTCAGGGGTTGGATCGAGAATGTGCCTTCCTATCATACGCTTACCGTGTATTATGATCCGGTGCTGATCGAAATAGATCTCCGGGAGTACTTGTTAACGCTGGCAAAGAGGAAGCCGCCTGTGGGAAAATCCATCGGCAAAACCATTGAAGTACCGGTGTATTATGATGCGTCCAGATCACCGGATCTTGTGGATGCAGCCACTGCTTTGCAGCTTTCGGTGGCCGAGTTGGTGAAGCGGCATAGCGAACAGGCTTACCGTGTATTCATGCTGGGTTTTATGCCCGGATTTCCATACCTCGGTCTTCTACCGGACGAATTGGTACTGCCGAGAAAAAAAACGCCGGCATTGAAAGTGCCGGCCGGAACAGTGGCCATTGCCGGAAAACAAACCGGTATTTATCCTTTTGATTCACCCGGCGGATGGTGGGGTATTGGTTGGACGCCAGTGAAATTATTTGATCAGGGAAGATCGCTCCTCGCTCCCGGCGATGAAGTTAAATTCACCCCACAATGGGCATAAGGATCATCAAACCCGGCCCTTTCACCACCATCCAGGATACGGGACGGTATGGCTACCAGCGTTATGGCGTACCGGTTGGGGGAAGTATGGATCGGTTTGCGGCGGCCCTGGGCAAAATACTTTGTGGTGTGGCCTGGGATGCTGCGGTACTCGAGATTTCCTTTGCAGGAACAAAATTGTTTTTCGATGAAGATCACCTGGTGGCATTTACCGGAGGTGGTGCAAGGGCATATACTGAAGAGGGAGAAGAACTGCCACTGAACCGAACCATTTTTATTCCCCAGTTTTCGGTTATAGATACCCGCTACCATCCTGATGGAAGCCGTTTGTATATGGCTATTGACGGTGGTATCGATGTACCTAAAGTCATGCGCAGCAGGAGTACGTATTTGCCAGCGGGCATTAACTATCAACTGAAAGACAAAGACATTTATAAAACCCTGCCACCCTCGGCATGGGCGAAGGAGATCATGGAACAGATGCGTTGTAAAAAAATAAACGCAGCCAAGTGGGGTCCCAAGGATGCGATGATCCAATACGGATCGCCTTCCGTCCGTGTAATGCAGGGTCCCGAGTGGCCGATGTTTTCCAGGCAGGCCTGCGATGCATTTCAATCCAAAGCATTTGTGATAGCGAGGGCCTCAGACAGAATGGGATTTCGTTTTGATCACCCGGGTGAAGCGCTAACATTACATACCCCTCATGAGATGATCTCTACTGCCGTTACCAAGGGAACCGTACAGGTGATCCCCGATGGGAGTCCGCTGGTGCTGATGTCTGATGCCCAAACCACGGGAGGCTATCCGAGAATTGCACAAGTGCTGGCGGCAGACCTGCCAATCCTTGCACAGAAGAAACCCGGTGACGCAGTGAGCTTCACGCTGGTATCCGATGATGAAGCGGAAGAATTATATTTAGCACAGATCCGGGATCTGTTGCGATTGGAGAAAAATCTGCGGACAAAATTAATGTGATGATTGCTGTTGACCTGAACTGCGATATGGGGGAGAGTACCGCCAGCCAAAAGATTGGTGCTGACGAGCTCATCATGCCCTTGATCAGTTCCGCAAACATCGCTTGTGGCTTTCATGGCGGTGATCCAGAGGTTATTGCTGCAACCATTGAGCTTGCGAAAAAAAATCAAGTGGCCATCGGCGCCCATCCTTCTTTTCCTGACCGGGAAAATTTTGGCCGAAAGGAGATGGAGCTTGATTCGCATACCATCAGGAACCTCATCATTTACCAGGTATCAGCGATGAAAGGGATGGCGGCATCCATGAATGCAGTTTTGACGCACGTCAAGCCGCACGGGGCGTTGTATAATATGGCAGCAAGACGTCAGGATTATGCAGAAGCCATTGCCAATGCCGTGATGACCATCGATCCAAAACTTGTTTTGTTTGGCCTCGCCGGAAGTACGATGCTAAGTGCTGCAGCGGAAATCGGCCTAACAACCTGCGCTGAAGTTTTTGCTGACCGCAGTTACCAGGATGATGGTTCGCTAACGCCACGCACACAACCCGGTGCCATGATCAAAAATGTGCAGCAAGCTGTTCAACAGGTAGTTGGTATGGTGAAAGAAGGAAGGGTGAGATCGATGAATGGACGATGGATTGCATTGAAGGCTGATACCGTCTGCATTCATGGAGATACACCTGGCGCAGCGGAATATGCAAAAGCAATCAGGCATGGTTTGGAAGAATCGGGGATCATCATCAAGTCATATATCAAATGATGAAAAGATCATTTCATTCCGCGATACTTGGCGCTGCATTTCTGATGGCAACCTCGGCCATTGGTCCGGGCTTTCTTACACAGACTGCGGTGTTTACCAAACAACTTGCGGCTTCCTTTGGGTTTGTGATTTTGATTTCGATCCTGTTAGACATCGGCGCGCAGATGAATATCTGGTCCGTGCTGACGGTGAGCGGTAAAAAAGCACAGGACCTTGCCAACGATGTGTTACCAGGATTGGGTTATTTGTTATCTGTTATTGTAGTTATTGGCGGACTGGCTTTCAATATTGGGAACCTTGCGGGATGTGGACTCGGGATGCAGGTATTGTTTGGGATCAATGCGGGCCAGGGAGCATTGATCAGTGCTGTCATTGCGATTGGGATTTTGTTGGTGGGTGATCAGGCAAGGGTGATGGATCTGTTCACTAAAACTTTGGGGGTGATTATGATTGGGCTGACATTGTATGTTGCCTTCACTTCCAATCCCCCCATTGGCGAAGCCATTTATCGGACCTTCTTTCCGGAAATCATTGATACCAGGGCGATCATTACGCTGGTGGGTGGAACGGTGGGCGGTTACATCAGTTTTGCAGGCGGTCATCGTTTGTTGGAATCAGGTATTAAAGGGAAAGAAGGTTTGCCAGAAGCGAAGCGGTCTGCAGTTACCGGCATCCTTCTGGCTTCTGTCATGCGTATCCTGCTTTTTCTTGCAGCGTTGGGCGTAGTGTCTAAGGGACTGGAGCTGCAACAAAATAATCCGGCAGCCTCGGTATTTAAACTGGCTGCCGGCGTGTGGGGATTTAAACTGTTTGGAATCGTGATGTGGTGTGCGGCTATCACTTCGGTGACGGGATCCGCTTACACTTCGTTTAGTTTTGTCAGCGGATTCAGCCCACGTATAAGGGATCATCGGAAAATCCTGATCTCTTTATTCATCATTGTATCTGCCATCATCTTTATACTCATTGGCCAACCTGTGCAGATCCTCGTATACGTGGGCATGTTGAATGGCTTCATTCTTCCGCTGGCGCTGACCATCATGTTGATCGCGGCATATAAACTGCGCAAAGCTGATTATCATCATCCGGTCTGGCTGTATATATTTGGCTCGATAGTAGTGATAGCCACAGGCTGGTTCAGCATCCATGCACTTCTCTCCATGCGCTAATTATCCGCCTCTCCTGATATTAAAGTTTCCGCCGCCGTTCTCATTCATTTCTTTAAATAGTTTATCCCTTTCTTTTACAAATTGTTCCTGCGTTATTTTCTTACCCTTGGGTTCTTTGATTTCTTTGGGGTCCATTTTTGGTGAAATCTCGACCGCAGTGAATTTGCTTCTTCCGTTGTTAATGTCCAGCTCAAGGATGGTGCCAGGCAATTGCCCCTGATAGCCTTCAGGACCGGCTCCCATTGTGATGGCATCAGTGAACCAGGCTACGATGTTCATGGTATCTGTAACCTCTTCGGTCTTCATCTGTCCGTTGTCCATATTCATCCTTTGTGATTTCTGCATTTTGGTTGTCGTTGCCATTTTGCAGTTGTATCCCATGACGCTTTTGGTTTCGCTGCTCAATTTCCAGTTCATTCTTCTGATGCTGTCTTCAATAGTGAACTGTTTGGTCATCACTTCTTTTTGTTCAACCTTTCTTGAAGCGGCTAAATCGCTATAGAGGACGTCATTATTTCCCGGTGTGACAATCCTGATTTGTGCACCGGAACCGTTATCGAAATTCATTTCTTCATCCTGGCCATCATTAGCGCTTCGCCAGAGCGTTTTGCTGTTATCAAACAGAAGTTCAAACTGATCTTTCCTTTCATTGGGGATGAGGTTTGCAAAAGTGGGATCATTCACTTGCATCTTCAATTGAATTTTTCTTTCATATACGATACGCCCCTGTTTCATTTGGGCCATTGATCCTGAGGATAATATCAACAGGCTGCATAGAAGGCTTATCCATTTCATAGTCTTTCTTTTGCCCAAAACTATCAAGACTGGTGGCGGGCGAAGGTTAAGCATCCTTTCACTAATGTTAATTAAGGTTAATGATGGCTTGTTGCTCCACGCAGAGGCTATACATTTGTCTCATGGGGCCAACTGGAAAAGCATATCTGCCCTTGTTGATGGGGATCACCTTGCTGGTGGTCACCGGCTTCCAGTTGTTCTGGTTGTCTCAGATCTTCCGCCGAGAAAAAGAAACCCTTGATACCAGAACGGGAATAGAGTTTCGAGATGCGATGCTGAAGCTGCAGGCTAAAGAATTGCGGAGCAAGCTGGAAGCGCAAAAAGGGAAAGACTCAACCTTTACATATATCGTCAAAAATGACAAGGATAGCAATGACCTGATAGATAAGACTGATGCTTTGGTGGGTATGGTTGATTTGATGAATGGGAATGATAGTATGAATGACGGAGACAATGGAATTGCCTATGAAACGATGGAAATGCAGATCAATCAGTCGCCCAGGATAGTCATCAGCAACAAGGTTGCAGGAAGAACCATTGATGTCAAAGGTCCGGACAGTATGCTGAAGAATGGGAATATATTTATCACGATGTTCAAGGGCATTGATTCCATTGCCGCATCTATTGATTCTGCGGAGCTGCACGAAACGGTTAAGAATAATTTCAGGCAGGCCGGAATTGATATCCCGTTTTCTATTCATCGAACCAGCGACTCGGCAAAGCTTGATTGGACTGCTAAGACAAAAGTTTACCGCGCGGGCTTTGCCAAAAATTCCAGTTATGAAATGGTTCTGGGGAACAGCTTTTTGTATCACATCCGCAAGATGGCTTTGCCCTTGTTGTTTTCATTGTTTCTCGTAGGTGTTACCCTCGCTTCTTTTCTGCTTTTGTACCGGAGTCTGAAACAACAACAGAAACTTGCCTTGTTGAAGAATGATTTCATCAGCAATATCACGCATGAACTCAAAACGCCTATTGCAACGGTGACGGTTGCGCTGGAGGCATTGCAGAATTTCAACGCCATCAATGATCCGGTGAAAACAGCCTCTTACCTGGAGATGTCGCAGCAGGAAATGAAGCGACTCAGCTTGCTGGTTGACAAGGTACTTCGAGTGTCGATGTTTGAGAACAGCAAGGTGGAATTGAAACGGGAGCAGGTTGATTTAGTTGCGCTAATTGATGAAGTGATGGCCAGCATGCGTTTGCAGTTTGAGAAAACAGGTACAAAGGTTGGGGTACACTTACAGGGCGGTGATTTTGTTGTTTCAGCAGACCGGCTGCACATGCTGAGTGTGGTGTACAATCTGTTTGACAATGCGATGAAATATTGTAAAGGAACGCCGCGTGTGGATGTATACATGACTGCGCAAGGCAATGTCATCGATCTTCGCTTTGTTGACAATGGCATCGGCATACCTGCTGGTTACCAGGATAAAGTTTTCGAAAAATTCTTCAGGGTACCCACTGGTGATATTCACGATGTGAAAGGATATGGATTAGGGTTGAGTTATGTGGCGCATATTGTCCACGAGCATGGCGGTAAAATCAGTTTGAACTCGGTGGAGGGCAAGGGCAGTGAATTCATCATTCAACTTCCAAGACTCCATGGCTGATATTAAAGTTTTATATGTTGAAGACGAAATTTTCCTGGCGCGCATTGTGAAGGAGAGTCTGGAGAGCAGGGGTTTTTCTGTGTACCTGGAGACGGATGGCGCAAAGGCGCTGACATCGTTCAAAAAAATCCAACCAGATATATGTTTGCTCGATGTGATGTTGCCCAACAAGGATGGGTTTGAACTGGCAGAAGACATACGGCATTTGTCTACGGATGTTCCCATTCTTTTTCTCACCGCTAAGACGCAGACAGAAGATGTGGTGAGGGGATTTCATCTTGGCGGAAATGATTATATCCGAAAGCCCTTCAGCATGGAAGAGCTGATTGTGCGTATACAACACTTGGTGCGGAAGGGATCCGTGCAGCAGGAACCGGTGTTGCAGGAGATGGTTCAAATGGGTACAATCCAGTTTGAATTGAACAGGCAATTGCTGCGGACAGGTGAGGGCGAACGAAAACTAAGTTTCAGGGAGGCGGAATTGTTGAAGTTACTGGTACAGCAAAAAGGACAGATCATTTCCCGGAAAGACATATTGAATCTCTTGTGGGGCAGTGATTCATTTTTTAATTCCAGGAACCTGGATGTATACATTACCAAACTGCGGGGCTATCTTCAGGCCGATCCAACTGTTGAGATCATCACCGTGAAAGGGGTTGGGTACCGAATGGTATACTAGAACGTTTTCTCCAGCCCATGCTGCAGGGCCTGGAAATATGCTTTTTTATTGAAGGAATACAAGTAAGGTGCTTTGTGCGCACCACCGGTATAGTGCTTTTCTTTTTTGTCGAGGATGCCGTAAGAAAGAATTTTCCGGTTGAAATTTGCGCGATCAAGTTTTTTATCCAAGATGGCTTCGTAAATACTTTGCAAATTCTTGAGGGTGAATTCCCGTGGCAGTAGATTGTATCCGATGGGTTGGTGATTGATCTTCAACCGCATATCTCTGATGGCCGTGTGAATGATCTCTTTATGATCAAACAGCAACTCTGGTAAACTATCTAAGTCCCACCAGGAAATCATTTCGGAAAAATCATCAGCCTTGGGCGTCACTTTCGCGTACTCAACGAGTGCGTAAAAGCCAATAGTGATAAAGCGTTGTAATAGCCATGAATCATCCGGGACTTCAACACCCATATGGTGCATCGCTTCCTTCAGGTAATTTTCTTTTGTTCTGCTGGTGCTTCCGAATACACGAAACTGTTGCAGGAAGATTTCTTTCAGACCGGTTCTTTGACTGAGAATTCGCTTTGCGGCCTCTTCCAGTTCTTCTGTTTGTTGGATATGTCCGCCCGGCAGCACCCATTTCTCATTCAGTTTGGTCTGTAGCAAGAGCACTTTCAATCTGTTATCGTGGAAACCGATGATAACATTATCTATACTCATGCCTGGCATAAAGAACTTGTGGCCATGCATGATAAAATCTTCTATGGATGGGATACTTTTCAAGGCAGGCACAAATATAGCGGAAAATAAAAGGTCATGGGGCGGAGCTTCAACTCAACCTCATGACCTGTTATATGGCTAAAGGATCTTATTTAACCAATACAGTAGTGTTTGCTGTTTTCTTTCTGGTCATGAAATACATGATAGTGAACGTAGGGATGAAATCAAAACCAGGCAGGATCTCTTCAAGGAAGTTGAACATACCACCGAGCATACCTTTGGTGCCACCAAAACTCTTATAGAAGATCAGAGCGGAGATGGGTGCCCAGAGGATGTCGCCAAACTCACCCAGCACAGGAACAGCGAATGTAGCAAGGCCGATCAGGTCCATCAGGATACAGAAGGCCAAGGATGGGGACTTTTGCATAGTTTTATTGATGATAAATAAGGCGGAAAAGTTGCATGTCAATAAGGAAGAAGATAAAGTGTGAAGTGCGAAGTTTAGTGCGAGACCTTGCGCCAAACTTCGCATCTCTCCCTTTATCTTCTGCCTTGCGCCGAAGGATATTAATAGTTGATGACCTGCTCCTCTATCGCCTCCGGAATTTCCCTCCATTCATACTGCTGATTCCTGAGTTGGGGAATGAATCCCGCCTCTTCGATGGCCGTTTGCATGGTTTTGTAGGTGAAACGATGGGGTGCGCCGGCTGCGCTGACCACGTTTTCTTCGATCATAATGGAGCCGAAATCGTTGGCGCCTGCATGGAGACAGAGCTGGGCGATGTCTTTACCCACCGTCAGCCAGCTGGCCTGGATATTTTTAACATTGGGCAGCATGATGCGGCTGAGCGAGATCATTCGGATATATTCTTCCGGAGTGGTCAGGTTTTGAACGCCGCGGATCTTCGCCAGCAGGGTGTCCACATCCTGGAAGGTCCAGGGGATAAAGGCGAGGAAGCCCTTGGCATCTGCGGGTTTTTTGCTTTGCACATCGCGGATCTTCACCAGGTGTTCAAACCTTTCTTCGATCGTCTCCACGTGTCCAAACATCATGGTGGCCGATGTAGTGATGTTCAGTTTATGTGCCTCATGCATGACGTCAAGCCATTCCTGTGCGCCGCATTTTCCCTTGGAAATGAGCCTGCGAACCCTATCGATCAAAATCTCCGCACCAGCACCGGGAAGAGAGTCGAGCCCGGCTTCTTTCAGCGCCGTAAGCACTTCCTTATGGGTGGATTTCTCCAATTTGGTGATATGGGCCACTTCGGGTGGGCCCAGGGCATGGAGTTTCAACTGTGGGTATTCCTGCTTGATCTGGCGGAAGGTATCCACGTAGAATTGAAGACCCAGCTCAGGGTGATGACCACCCTGAAGGAGAAGCTGATCGCCACCATATTGGAAGGTTTCTTCGATCTTCCTCCGATAGGTGGGCATATCGGTGATGTAGGCTTCGGCATGGCCGGGAATCCGGTAGAAATTGCAGAATTTACAATTGGCGATACAGACGTTGGTGGTGTTCACATTCCGGTCAATCTGCCAGGTTACTCGTCCGTGCGGCACCTGGATCTTACGGAGTTCGTTCCCGATAAACATCAGATCGGCCAACGGGGCATGGTGATAGAGATAAACACCCTCTTCAACGGTCAAAAACCCGAAATCAAGGGCTTTTCTATACAACCGGTTCAATTCCGGATCTACTGATTTTTCCATCCTGCAAAATTAGAGAAATATGTTAGGCATTTGGCATTTGGCATTGGGCATTAGGGGGGAATAGGGTTTGGGGAATGATAAACGGCCCCTATAGTAACAGTTAATTCAGTAATTTGTTATAGAACTGAGTATGCGGAACAAGGTTTTGCCATTTCTGACTGTACTGATCCTGCTTTGCCTGCAAACAGCGGCCCAGCGTAAAAAAGAGCCCAACGCCAAATTGCTGGCCGTGGTGCCTTTTCAACAGCTGAATGGGGGGGTTATAGTCCTGAAGGGAAAGCTCGATGATCACCCTGACTCGCTCAACTTTATTCTGGATACGGGTAGCGGCGGAATCTCGTTGGATTCCACTACGGTGAGCAGGATGAATATACCTCTCGAAGCGTCTGATAAAACCATCCGGGGGATCGGAGGAATCAAGACCGTAAAATTTCACAACAACGGGGTTCTCAAATTGCAGGGACTCATCACAGACAGCCTGAATTTTCACGTGAATGATTATGACCTGCTGACCAGCGTTTACGGGATTAAAATCGATGGCATCATCGGCTTTAGTTTCATTCGGAAGTATATCCTGAAGCTGGACTATGACAGTTCAAGGATGTTTGTGTATTCCCAAGGACGATTCAGGTATCCAAGCGGGGGATATATGATGCACCCGCAGTTTGGATCCATTCCCATCCAGAACATCACGTTCAAAGACAACCAAAAATCAACCCATCGATTTTATTTTGATACGGGAGCGGGCTTGTGCCTGTTGCTTTCTGAAAATTATGTGAGTGATTCATCCATCATGCGTTCAAACAAGCCAGTGCCGGTGGTTACACAGGCCGAGGGGCTGGGTGGCAAGATGCTGATGAAACTGACTACTGTGAAGGAGGTCAGCATCGGTCCTTATAAATTCAAGGATGTTCCTACTTATGTATTTGAGGATCGATACAATGTGATCTCTTATCCACAACTGGGCGGGCTGCTGGGTAACGATCTGCTGAGGCGGTTCACCGTGGTCCTCAACTATGAAAAACGTGAGATCCACCTGACCCCTAATGGATATTTCCGGGCAGAATTTGACTATTCCTATACCGGGCTGGGGGTGTATTATGTTGATGGGAGAGTGGTGGTGGAGGACGTGATCGCCAATTCTCCGGGGGATAAGGCGGGGGTATTGCCGGGGGACATTATTATTGGGATCCAGAACAACTATTCTAACAGCATCCAGGCATATAAAGAGTTGCTCCAGAAATCAAGGGAGCGGCTGCGGATGCTGCTCCTTCGAGGTGGTGAGCCCCTGGAAGTATACATTAAACCCCTCAACATCCTCAAAGGATAATGGGGCTTGGATTTTTTAATTTAATCTTGCAGCATGATTCAATTTGAGCGTTTTCAACTGGAAAACGGCCTGAAGGTGCTTGTTCATAAGGATGCCAGTACGCCCATGGCCGTGGTGGATATTTTGTACAACGTGGGTGCGAGGGATGAAGACCCTTCGAGAACGGGATTCGCCCACTTGTTTGAACACTTGATGTTTGGCGGATCCGTTAATATCCCCGACTATGATGAGCCCTTGCAAAGGGCCGGTGGTGAAAACAATGCCTACACCACCAATGACCTTACCAATTATTACTGCCAGCTGCCTACGGATAACCTCGAGACCGCATTCTGGCTGGAAAGCGATCGTATGTTAAGTCTTGCGTTTGGCGAAAAGAGCCTGGACGTGCAGCGCAAAGTAGTGAGTGAAGAATTCAAGGAACACTACCTGAACAAGCCTTATGGTGATGCCTGGCATATTCTTCGTGAGATGGCTTACACACAGCATCCCTATCGGTGGATGACCATCGGCAAAGAATTAAAGCACATCGAGGAAGCGAAACTGGAAGACGTGAAATCGTTTTTCTTCAAGCATTATACACCTGCCAATGCCATCATGGTAGTAGCGGGCAATGTTGACGCGCCGGAAGTGAAAACGCTTGCAGAAAAATGGTTTGGGAACATACCTGCAGGTAATAAATATGATCGGAATTTGCCACAGGAGCCGGAGCAGAAACAGGAAAGAAGGATGGTGGTCAACAGGGATGTTCCCCTGGATGCTTTGTATAAATGCTGGCACATGCCCGCCAGAAATGACCATGGATACTATACCACTGACCTTATTGTAGACATCCTGGGCGGTGGCACCTCTTCCCGCCTGTACCAGGCTTTGGTGAAAGAGCAAAAGCTGTTCAGCAATATTGAATGTTATCATTTCGGGAGCCTGGATAAGGGTTTACTTGCCATAGAAGGGAAGTTGGTGAAAGGCGTGAAACCTGAGGTTGCGGAAGCAGCCATTGAAAAGGTGTTGGATGGACTTCGCAGTCAGTTGGTTGAAGAAAAAGAATTGCAGAAAGTGAAAAATAAGACGGAGAGCCTGATGGCTTTTGAAGACATGAGCCTGATGAACAGGGCCAATTCCCTCGCGTTTTATGAGTTGCTGGGAGATGCCAACCTGATGAACCAGGAACTGCAACAATACAATAGCGTTACACCGGAACAAGTGAAAGCGTTGAGCGTAGCGCTCTTCGCAAACGAAAACAGCAACACATTATATTATTTGTCAGACAAGCGAATATGACCACAACAACCACTACAGATAAAAAAGGACTGAATAGAAAATCGGCACCACCCATTAAGGATGCCATCGATTTTAAACTCACCCTGAAGCCCTATGAGAAATTCACTTTAGACAACGGCATTGAAGTATACGCTGTACATGCCGGTACTGAGGAAGTGTTGCAAATGGAATGGGTTTTCTATGCAGGCAACTGGTGGGAAGAGCAGAATGGTCTTGCTGCGGTGACCAACTACCTCATCAAGAATGGTACAAAAACAAAATCAGCATTTGAAATCAGTGAGCATTTTGATTTTTACGGTGCCTACCTCAATAGGAATTGTTATAATGAAACAGCCAATATCACCCTGCATACACTTACGAGGCATTTGCCTTCGTTGTTGCCCGTAGTAGCAGAGTTAATCAATGAATCTGTTTTTCCGGAATCAGAGCTGGAGCTATACAAGCAGAATCTAAAGCAAAAGCTGGAAGTAAATTTGAAGAAGTGTGATTTTGTGGCCAATCGCAAGATCGATGAATTTTTGTTTGGGTACGAGCATCCTTATGGCCGATACGCCTTTGGATCAACCTATGATCAATTGGAGCGTGGAGCCATCGCGGAATTTCATCATGCCTATTATCAGCATGGGAAATGTGTAATTTTTGTAGCGGGCATTCTTCCTTCCGATTTGTTTCAGCAATTGAACGCGCAGTTTGGTCATTTGCCGATGGGCAAACATGCACTGGCTTCCCGCGAGCACGCTGAAGTGCCGGCAATTGAAAAGAAACACCGGATCAGCAATGATCCCAATGGAGTGCAAGGCGCCGTCAGGATGGCGAGGCCGTTCCTGACCCGCACGCACCCGGACTTCCCTGAGTCGCAGGTCCTGAATACTTTGTTTGGTGGATTTTTTGGATCGAGGCTGATGAGCAATATCCGGGAAGACAAAGGATATACTTATGGTATTCACAGTTATTTCCAGAACCACATGCATGCGGGTACCTGGATGATCTCCACAGAAGCAGGAAGGGACGTTTGCGAGGCAACAATCAGTGAGGTATATAAAGAGATGAAGACATTGAGAGAGGAGCGGGTGGATGAAGATGAGCTGCTGCTGGTGAAGAACTACCTGATCGGTTCAGTGTTGGGTGATCTCGACGGGCCCTTTCATATTATCGGCAGATGGAAGAATATCATCCTGAATGATCTTCCGGATGACTACTTTTATACAGCTATGGACAAGATCAAAAAGGTGACCCCCGAAAAGATCCAGGCGTTGGCTCAGGTTTGG
Source organism: Chitinophagaceae bacterium (assembly GCA_049661025.1). Lineage (GTDB taxonomy): Bacteria > Bacteroidota > Bacteroidia > Chitinophagales > Chitinophagaceae > Pollutibacter. The sequence goes on from JBASZQ010000123.1 coordinate 26,245, forward strand.
TTGAAGGAGGAAGACTTTTATGAATTGATTGTAGTGTAATATTGAATATCGAATAAATAATCACAAGCCATGAATTTTATCATTCGCATTTTAATTACGGCATTGGTTGCTTACGGACTCACGTATATCTTATCCGGCATCCATATAGATAAGTTCACCACGGCATTGATTTTGGCTGTTGTGCTGGCCATCCTCAACGCCATTGTTAAGCCGATCCTTGTGGTGCTTACCTTGCCTATTACTATTGTAACGCTCGGATTATTCTTGCTGGTGATCAATGCGTTGATCATCATGCTGGGCAGTAAGCTGGTAAGCGGATTTAAAGTGGATGGATTTTGGTGGGCCTTGCTCTTTAGTATTCTTTTATCGATCGTGTCATCGATCCTTTACGGGGCCGGACAAAAAAAATAGTGCATGATTTACGACAGGAAAGACCTGACCCATGTTCAGCTCATCGATATTTACCGGCGTATGCTTACGCCGAGGATGATTGAGGAGAAGATGCTTGTTTTGTTAAGGCAGGGTAGGATCTCCAAGTGGTTCAGTGGGATTGGACAGGAAGCCATTGCCGTAGGAGCAACGATGGCGCTGGAGCAGGATGAGTGGATCATGCCGTTGCATCGCAACCTGGGCGTATTTACAACGAGGGGAATGCCTCTGCACAGTTTGTTCAGGCAGTTGCAGGGCAGCAAAGACGGTTATAGTAAAGGCCGTGAGCGTAGTTTTCATTTCGGGGCAAAAGAGCATCATGTCTGTGGGATGATTTCCCATCTTGGTCCGCAACTCGCCATTGCTGACGGCGTGGCGCTGGCGTATAAACTGGCCAGTAAAGACAAAGTATCGCTTGCATTTACCGGAGATGGCGGCACATCTGAAGGTGATTTTCATGAAGCCCTGAACGTGGCGGCCGTATGGGATCTTCCTGTGATTTTTATTGTTGAGAATAATGGATACGGACTGAGTACGCCCGTATCTGAGCAATATCGTTGTGAGAGTCTTGTGGACAGGGCCAAGGGTTATGGCATGCAAGGCGTGCAGATCGATGGGAACAATATCCTAACGGTGTTGGATACTGTAAAAGGTGTGCGCGACTACTGCATCAAGAACCAGAAGCCATACCTGATTGAATGTATGACCTTCCGCATGCGGGGGCATGAAGAAGCCAGCGGTGTGAAGTACGTACCCAAGGAATTGTTTGAATTGTGGGGGCAACGTGATCCTGTGCAAAATTTTGAGACTTATCTCGCGTTGAAGCAGATCCTTTCTGCAGAGGATATAGAAGCCATTAAAGAAGAAACACGCAAGCATATTGAAGATGAGTTGGCGCTTGGTTTTGCTGGTGAGGAATGTCAGCCCGATGTGGAAGAGGAATTGGGGGATGTATATGCACCAGTGGCTGTAAGTTCAAGCAAACTGGATCATGAAGAGTTGCGGTTTCGGGAAGATTTGGAAGAAACGCGTTTCGTGAATGCCATCACTGCCGGGCTTGATCAAAGCATGCAGCAGCATCCAAATCTGGTGTTGATGGGGCAGGACATTGCAGAGTATGGTGGGGCATTTAAAGTAACGGAAGGATTTGTGGAGCGATATGGTAAGGCACGTGTAAGAAACACACCCCTCTGTGAAAGCGCCATCATAGGTGCAGCATTGGGTCTAAGCCTTGAAGGATATAAATCCATGGTGGAGATGCAGTTTGCTGATTTCGTGTCTGTGGGCCTGAACCAGATCGTCAACAATCTCGCGAAGATCCACTACAGATGGGGGCAGAACGCAGACGTGGTGGTGCGTATGCCAACGGGAGCCGGCGTTGGCGCAGGGCCATTCCATTCCCAAAGCAACGAGGCATGGTTTACACACACACCCGGATTGAAAGTGGTGTATCCATCTTCACCTTTTGATGCAAAAGGTTTGATGATCGCTGCCATCAATGATCCCAATCCAGTCATCTTTTTTGAACACAAAGCGTTGTATAGAAGCATCTCCGGTCAGGTGCCCACAGGATATTATGAAGTGGAGATCGGTAAGGCAAGGCATGTGTTGTCTGGCGATGATCTCAGCATCATCACCTATGGTGCCGGCGTAATCTGGGCAGAAGACTATGCATCTGAGCATCCGGAACTTTCCATAGATATTTTGGATCTGAGGACCCTGTTGCCCCTGGATTATGAAGCCATCAGGGCGGCAGTCAAAAGAACGGGCCGTGTCCTTGTTTTACATGAGGATACGCTTACCGGTGGTATTGGCGGAGAGATCGCTGCATGGATTGGAGAGCATTGTTTTTCATTACTCGATGCACCGGTCAAACGTTGTGCCTCTTTAGACACACCTGTTCCATTCAATGTGGCGTTGGAACGGCAATTCCTCGCGAAGTACCGCTTAGAGGCAACGATACAGGATCTTCTGGCTTATTGATTTTTTATTTCTGTGATGCGATACTCCTGGATCTTTGGGTCATGTTCAGGACTCAGGGTGAAGTAAATCCTTAGCGTTGCATTTTCACCAACAACATCAAAACTTCCGCGAAGATTATTTTCCGGTTTCATTGGCTTCACTTCTTTGATGGCACCGGCTTTTGCAAACAATTCCCTTGCCTGCTGACGCAACATGCTAATCGGATTATCCGGAAAAAAATTCTCTGCAAAAATATTTTGTTGCTCTGCATTTTTCCATTCTGGAAGGATGGCCATCAGTTGTGATTTCCTTTGTTCAAGGATGGCAGAAGGCGGCAACTCGTAAGGTTGTAATCCTGCAAGTACTACAAGAGAATCCAGGATCGGTAAAGACAATCTCGATACGGGTGAATAAGTGCGGTTGCTCATGATCACAATGCCGATGTTGTAATTGGGTTTGATCATCCAGCTGGACCCGAACCCAGGAAGTCCGCCGCTGTGCGCAACATAAATATTTCCTTTACAATCCCTGGTAATGCCCAGTCCATAGCCGTAACCTGTTGCTGCTGCGCAGTTTTTATTGTTCAACCTTGGATTGATCGTGTTGAAGTTCCAGAGCTGGTGCATTTCACGGATGGAGCTTCTCTTCAGTGGCCCTGTTTCTTTGCCATCCCTTACCGGCCAGGCCTGCAGATGCAGTTTGATGTATTTTGAAAAATCTTCTACGGTGGTGATCAGTCCGCCCATCGCTCCCCATGATCCGTCTTTCAGCAAGGCCTCTTCTCTCCAATTCCCATCGATCCATCGGTACCCATGCGCCAACTGTTGCGGAGGCACTTTTGTGTATTCCCAATAAGTGTTCTTCATGCCCAGGGGCTTGAAAATATTTTGATCGATGAACTGTTGATAGGATTGGCCAGATACATTTTTAATTATGGTTCCTAACAATGCAAATCCAAGATTACTGTATTCGTATTGAAGCCCTGGTGCATTAGAGAAAGATGGATTCTCTTTCATCAACTGCATCAGCTCGGCATCTGTGTCTGCCAGTTGCCTATCGCCATACGGATTATCTTCCGGAAATCCTGCGCGATGTGTCATAAGGTCCCGGATGGTGATTGCAGGTGCATCCGTGGTGAGGTATTTGGTTTGACGCATCTCCGGGATATACTTTGATGCGGGATCATCCAGGCTGAGTTTACCCTGGTCCCGTAAAATGAGAATACCCATAGCGGCAAAGCTCTTGGTCATGGAAGCGATCCGGAATGCAGAGGAAGCATTCACCGATGTTTTATTCGCCAGGTTCGTGTAGCCCTGATAGTTAGCATAGATCAGTTCACCGTTCATGACAAGGCCGTAGGCAATCCCCGGCATATGATTTTCGCGTGCGTACTTCAGGATGATGCTATCCACTACTGCTTTATGTTGCAGTACCGATGCGGTTTGGTTTGTTTGTGGTATGGTAGCAGGCTTGTACTGCGCAAATACGGGGATCGATGTTGTCAATAACATCATTATAGTGAGCATTGATCTGCACTTCATCAGTGTACCTTATTTTAAATTTTTCAGAAAGCTCAGGCTTACGGGCACTTGTTCCAGTGATCTTGAAGACTCATCCTCGATGAAAAAATGTTTAACACCGTGCTTCTTCGCTACTTTCATAATAGCGGCAATACCTACATCGCCCTGGCCAAGCACCACATTGGATTCCACGTCTGCTTGTCCGTCCTGGCTGTTGCGCGTTCCTGGCTTGCGATCTTTTAGGTGCATCAGGGGGAATCTGCCAGAATATTTTTCGAGCAGGGCCACAGGATCCTTACCGGGTTGTTTGATCCAGAAAACATCCATCTCAAAATTGACATATGCCGGATTGGTTTTAGTCAGCAGGTAATCAAACAGGTCGCCGTTTTCCCAGGCGCCAAATTCATAACCATGGGGATGGTAGCAAAAGTTAAGGCCGTTCTCTTTCAGGATCTTTCCTGCGTTGTTGAATACCTCCACGGCCTCGCGGGCATTATCTAGTGTGAACGCGCCATTGTGCGGGATCCAGAAGCAAACCACATATTTCGCGCCATAAGCCTTGGCATTGCCGATGATAGATTGAAGATCTGTTTTCAATTGGTTATAATCGGCCCCCACACTCACCACCTTCATCTTCCGGGCTTCCAACATATTCTTGAATTCCGGTTGAGTGAGTCCATAACTGCCACCACCTTCCAGCTTGGTGATGCCCATCGCTTTGATCTTGTCAAGTGTGCCGGGAATGTCTTTTTCAAACTGATGGCGGAAGGAATAGAGTTGCACGCCGATGTCCTGGGCATTAGCCTGAAAGACGCTTACCAACGCTATCAGAAGTACAATTTTTTTCATCTCTGATTGTATTGGTATGAATGTACTTATTCTTTTATCAATTCAATTTTTTGTCCGCCTGAAATCAGAAAGGCTTTGAGATTAGGTGCCGTACCTTCAAAAACAACAAAGCGGTCAGAGCCATCGGCATAGAAAAATCTTGTGTTGGATTCCGGCTTAAGCTCAAGATCGCCTGACCCTTCCGCCCTGCGGTAAAGTTTGCCTCCATTGGCCACCAACTCCATCTTGCCAAAGTTAGTTTTGTATTTGCCCGTGTATTTTTCCAGGATTGCCGGATCGATCTTTACTGCCTTGGGTATGTATGGCGGATCAATTTTCTCGCCGTACATGATCCTGCCCAATGCGGTTCCAAGACGATCAATGACGAAGTATTCATTGTTGCTGATACAGACGATGGTCATATCTTCATTAGGATAGTATGCGAGATATGATGAGAAGCCATGAATGCCACCATTGTGCCAGATCCGCGGATGTTGCAGCAGGCTGTCTGATTCAATCCCGTACGCATAATTATTTGCGAGTGGGTTTTCTGGTGTAAGCATTTTTTTGGTCTCTTCAGCATTGAGTACTTTGTAGTCATACAGTGCTTTGATCCAGATAGAAAGATCTTCAACTGTTGAAATGATAGATCCCGCAGCCCATGCATTGTCTGGCTCTATAAATCCTGCAGGTGCCCATCGACCCATATTATAAAAATATCCTTTTACCTGTTTTTCATACACAGAGTCTGTTTGTTCCAGGTCCGTATTTTTTAGGCCGATGCGCTGGATGATCTGCTCGCGTAAATAGGTCCGGTATCTTTTGCCAGATGCTTTTTCAATGATCTTACCCAACAGAATATAGCCACTGTTGCTATAGTTCCAACCTTTGCCGGGCGAGAAATCCAACGGCTTATTCTTAAAGGTATTGATCAGGCTATCGGTAGAATATTTATAGTGCAAGCTCTGCCACATGCCGGGTATGGAGGTATAGTTTTTAATACCTGACGTATGGTTGAGCAACATGTGAATGGTGATGCTGTCGCCCTTCGGATAATCAGGCAGGAATTTGCTAATCTTGTCTGTAACACTAAGTTTGCCCTCCTCTTCCAAACGCATGATCAGTGCGGCTGTAAACTGTTTGGTAACGGAGCCTATGCGATACTTCCCTGTTTCCGTGTTGGGTGTTTTCCATTCCCTGTTCGCATACTGATAGGAACGCTCAAAAACTTTCTTGCCTTTTTGTATGATGAGCACGGTGCCGGAAAACTGCCTCACCGATGCCTCGGCCTTCATATATGTATCCAGAGCAGGCACAAGATTGGTTTGTGCGAAGACGGGTTGACAGAGCACCAGAAGAGCAATAAAAATTAACCTCATAACGATAATTTTATTCACCAGGATGATAGGTTCTTTCCGCGTGTTTCAGCACATCGGCTTTGTAAAATAAAACATCTTTGAATTTACCCTCGGCGTACATTTCTGATTGGTCAAAAAAATGCGGTGAACGGATATCACCGCTGTTGCCGCCGGCAAGAATGGATTTTGCTTTGATGGTGGGTCCAAATTCAACGGCACAGACAAAACTGTTTCCGCCGTAGGCATAACGTTTGGTGGTGCCGGCGTATCTACTGTTCAGCGATGGCAGCTGACCCCACTGGGAGGAAGCGCGACCAACTGGAATGCTGGGCTTGCCGTCATCAAACACGGAACGGATCGGATTGGAAATGCGTTGCATCCTGTTCACTTCGCCCCAGGTTGTTTTCCAGTTGCCGAAGTTTTTTGCCATTTGATCAGACACTTCTTTCAATGCATTCACCAGTTTAACAGGATCTGTTTTTCTCAGCACTGGTCCGTAGCTCACCGTAAAATCTGACAGCAATTCCGGGTCTTCCTCGGCAAATAATCTGTTCATTTTTTCTGCCCAATGTATGGCGAGGTTGGTGGCAACCGAAGATGCGGCGGCATTGCGATCCCAGGCTTTCAAGGTCTGGATCTGTTCAGACATGGCTGTAAACAATCCAGCATCTTTGTCTTTGATGGCTTCATGCGCTGCAAATAGTGCAGGAAGTGAAGTGTCAAAAGCAGTGAGGTGCGGATCATATCCTACCGTGATGAGGTCGTCCAAAGTGAATTTGTTTTTGGCCGATAGCACTCTCACGGCATTCAGCCCCCGGAAGTTTTCAAAGTCGGGTGCCATGTAACGCGGATAGTCCTTGCGTTTCGGACTTTGATCCCCTGCGAGGGAAAATGGTGTGTTGTTCGTGTTCTGTATCCAACCATTGGAGGGGTTGATGCTATGTACCATTTCTTTGACGGTGTGCATACCTCGCCATTCTGTTTTTCCGGTACTGCCATCCACGGGTAAATCCCAATTGAACGAGCTGTCGCGCCTCGGCATATAGTTTCCATGCCAGTAAGCAATATTCCCGTCGCGGTCTGCATACACGGTGTTGTTGGAGAGATTGGCGCGGTAGTCCAGGTTTTTTTGGAAGTCCGGTAACGATTTTGCTTTGGTCCGCATCCAGGATTGCATGAGTCCGTTCAAAGAACGGTTCATGGTTTTCAGGGTCAGCCATTTTCCGTCTTGCATACCGAGGACTGGTCCGTGATGTGTGGCATAGGTGGCGAAGGTTTTGGTTTTCATCTGGCCATTCTCACGATATTGTATGGTGACGGTTTTCTCTAACACGGGTTGCTTTGTGCCATTGTATTCATAAACCAGGGCGCCATTTTCTTTACTGACTTTTTCTGCGTACAGATCCGCTGCATCAGCCTGGCTTGAAGTGTGCATGAATCCGCAGAATTCATTGAAGCCCTGGTACACGAAGAATTGGCCCCAGGTAACGGCGCCGTATACATGTAAACCTTCTTCGCTCTGCATATGTACTTCCGGCCTGAAGTAAAAAGTAACGTGCGGGTTGATGTAGAAAAGGGCTTTCCCACTCGCAGATTTTGCAGGCGCGATGGCGAATCCATTGGAACCGATGAGCTTTTCTTCGCCCGCAGGTTTGAGGTTGCTAACGATGGGTTTGGAATCATAAAAAGCCTGAAGATCTTTCTCTGACAATCCACCGGTCTGCAAAGCTGAAATACTGCCATCGGTATACATCAAAGGATACCAGGGTTGAAAGCGGGTGAGGGCCAGTGGTTTTACTTCCGGATGTGTATAGAGATAGTAGTTCACCCCATCGGCATAAGCATTCAATAGTTTCTTCAACCAATCCGGTGATTTCTGGTAATCGGATACTGCTTCTGCGGAATCAATGGTGAGCCTGTTGAGCAGGTCTTCATAGATGCTGCCGGCACCATAGGCTTCGGCACGCCTGCCGAGGTTGGTGAGGTAGTTGTCTTCCACGCGTTGAAAATCATCTTCGCATTGAGCGTACATCAGACCAAAAACGCAATCTGCATCGGTTTTACCATAGATGTGCGCTACTCCGTAGTTGTCCCTGATGATGGTGACATTACGTGCCTGGCTTTTCCATTTGTTTACCTCTGGCTGGGCGCAGCTTTGCAGGCTGTAGAAGAGGGCGAGAAAGAGGGCAAATTTTTTGAATAGCATTATTCTTCTGTTTCGGGTTCTTCGATGATGGGGGTGATCACTTTACGTTCGCCAATTTGCTGGCGCCACATGGCAAAATACAATCCTTTTGTGTTCAATAGTTCAGCATGTGAACCACTTTCCACGATCCTGCCTTTTTCCAATACATAAATGCAGTCTGCATGGTTGATGGTTGAGAGCCGATGCGCGATCATGATCATGATCTGCTGGTCCTCTTCGGCAATTCGTTTAACCGTATCCGTGATGGCTTCCTCAGTAATGGAGTCAAGGGCCGATGTGGCTTCGTCGAAGATCAGGATCCTTGGGTTACGCAGTAAGGCTCTCGCGATGGCCAGCCTTTGCTTCTCCCCGCCGGAGATCTTTTTACCGCCTTCACCCAGCACGGTATCCAGGCCTTTTTCTGAACGTTGGATGATGCCCAGCGCAGAAGCTTTATCCATCGCATTTAATATTTCTTCGTCTGTGGCATCGGGTTTTACAAACAACATGTTCTCGCGGATGGTTCCGGAGAAAAGCAGGTTCTCCTGGGTTACAAATCCGAGTTGCCTTCGCATTCTGTTGTAACGGATGTCACGCGAGTGCACATCATCGTAATAAATATTTCCACTGGTGGGTGTGTAGAGGCCCACCAGTAATTTCACGAGGGTAGATTTCCCTGAACCGGATGGACCCACGAAGGCAATGGTTTCACCGCGTTTCACCTGGAAGCTCAGATTCTCCACCGCAGGGGTTGAAGCAGTTTTATATTGAAAAGATACCTGTTCAAATTCCAGTTCCGTGATATCGCCCACATCTACAGGCTCCTCGGGGCGGTACTCGGTTTCTTTCTGCATCAGTTCATTGAAAAGTTGCAGGGAACCCTGGGTTTCCCGGTATTGAAGGATGATATTGCCTACGTCTTGCAAGGGCATGATGATGCGCGTAGAGATGAATTGCATCGAGATCAGTTCTCCGGGTGATAATAGTTTGCGAAAGATCAGCCAGAGGAGTACAAAGAGAATGGATTCTTTCAAGACCAATAAAGTAGTGCTTTGTAAAAAACTCAGGCTGCGTACTTTCTTCACCTTGTTCATCTCCAGGTTGAAAATGTTTTGTGTGAATACGCGCAGTCTTCGGATCTCCGGAAAGGTGAGGCCCAGACTTTTGATTAGTTCAATGTTACGCAGGGATTCTGTGATGGCGCCACTCATTTTGTTTGTCTCCTTCACCACTTGGCGTTGCAGGGTTCTGATGCGCTGACTCAGAAAAACAGAGATGCTTCCCAAAAACGCCAGGCCAATCAGGAACACGGGGATCAGCGCCCAGTGCTTGCTGATGGAATACCAGATCAGGAAGCCCACGCCAACGAGAGCGGAGAAGACGATGTTGATGAAGGAAGACACAAATCGTTCTGTATCTGTTCTTACTTTTTGAAGAGTAGAGAGCACCTGGCCGCTGCTGGTTTCTTCAAATTCCTGGAAGGGAAGTCTTAAGGTGTGCCGCAGCCCTTCGTTAAAAATCTCCATCCCAAATTTCTGTACGGTATAGCGGATCACGTAGTCTGTGAAGGCCTGGAATATTCTGGAAAGGAGCGCTATACCTGTTGCGATAAGCAAGAGCCTGATGGCTTGTTTGATCAATTCATCGCTATTGGCATTTCCCGGATTGAGTGCAAGCTTGTCTACGATCTGTCCGAAGATGATGGGATCGATGAGTTGCAGGATCTGCGCAATCGCCGCCAACAGCATGGCCAGGAAGATCCATTTGCGTTGCGGACTTAGGTATTGCCAGATGATTTTCATGTGTTCTTTTTAGCGTTGCTTCTGGAACAGGATCTCTTCTACGCCGTTCAGGATCCTCTCCATCGCATCGCTGTTGTTATTGTTCAGCAGGATCATGGTGATGCGAGGCTTAAGATATCTTCTGATCTGTGTATGGTAACCAGGGTTATCGCCCGTATGGAAAACCATTTTACCTCCGGGAGCATCTGTGCGGATCACCCAGCCAAATCCATAAGATGATATTGAGCCATCCACCAGTATCGCCGGTGTAAATGCTTGCTCCAAAGTAGATTGTTGCACAAGGCTATTGCCATACAAGGCCTGGTCCCATAACAATAAATCCGATGCAGTGGAACTGATTCTCCCTGGTCCCTTACGGTTGCCCAACCAGATCGTATAATCTGAGGAGGGAAAGCTATCGGCCCGTACATATCGGTCCTCCACTTTAAGATGGCCCAAGGCAAAATTAGGCGTAGCTGCTTTTTCAGTGTTTGTCCTGATGTTGGTGTGCTTCATACCCAGACGGGTAAAGATCTTTTCCCTGCAGAAGGAGATGAATTCCTGACCGCTCACTTTTTCGGCTATGGATGCCAGTAAGAGATAGCCCGTATTGCTGTATGTATACTTTGTACCTGGCGCAAATAAAACGGGCGGTGCATATTTATTGAGATACGCGATGCAGTCATCATTACCTGCAACTTTTGATTTGTCCCAATACTGGTCCATGATGGCCTGGTAGTCCGGCAATCCGGAACTATGGTTAAGCAGGTGCCGGATGGTAATGCCTTTGTATGGTATGCTTACATATTTTTCTACCGCCTCATCATAGTTGAGTTTGCCCTGTTCTTTCAGCATCATGATCGTCATGGCGGTGAATTGTTTGGAGACCGATGCCAGTTCAAAGATGTCCGTTGATTGCAAAGGAATTTTTTTCCCGAAGTCCCTCATTCCTTTTGCACCAAGATAAATCGGCTTCCCATCCACAGCTATCAGTAACACACCACTGAACTGCGTTTCTTCAACTGTTTTGCTAAACAGGGTTTCGATGGCTTTGCCTTGTTCACCATTGACTTGTGCAATGGATTGAACGCCGACGGATAATAAAAAGAAGATCGAAAAAAGTTTTTTCATGTTCAAAGTGCTTTAGCAACCCGTTCAACAAGATCCCCGAGTTTGGATATATCCAGCCACCGCGTGACAATCACAAGATCATGTTCTTCATCCACTACAATATAGTTACCGCCAAATCCATTGGCGTAGTAAGCAGATTTTCCTAGGCCCTTCAACGCTCCGGTTTCGTTGGTCCACCACAGCAATCCATAAGATGGGAAAGCTGCGGACGGCTGACGCACCATGTTTGTCCAGGTTTCGGCAATCAATTGTTTCCCTTTCCATTTTCCTTTTCTACAAAACAACAATCCAAAGCGTGCCTGGTCCCAGCTATTGATAAAGATACCACCACCATGATGTCCTCCACCACTGACGGATTGCATCGAGAGGCCGTCCAGGGTCACAAAGGTATTGTCATATCCGTACCAACGCCAGGTGGTTGATGCGCCGATGGGATCCATGAGTTTTTCTTTCAGCACTTGAGGTAAAGGCTTGCGGTACACTTGCAGGAGTGCGTAACTCAGGAGATTCACCCGTACGTCGTTATATTCATACACCGTGCCGGGTTCATTGAGTTTTCGTGCTTTCCAGTCGTCAATGGTGCCTTCTTTTGGCGGCCTGTCTGCCCAGTCGCAGAGATCAAACAAACAGCCGCTCCAGTCGGACGACTGTGTCAGTAAATGCCGCCAGGTGATCTTGCTGTTGTGCGGACTGCTGAATTTATCGTCCCAGATGTATTTACGAACGGGCTCATCGATGTTGTTGATGAGTTTATCATCGATGGCAAGTCCGGCAACCGTTGAGAGATAGCTCTTCGTGACGCTGAAGGTCATGTCTACCCTGTCAAGGTCGCCCCAGTGTGCAACCACATATCCGTTCTTGATGATCAGACCCGCGGGTTTGCCTCGTTCTTTCATCGGCCCGATGATCTTGTATCCCGGCTCGTTGGCATAAGCTTTCATGTTGGCAATGCGTAAGTCCGTTTCAATTTTCACTTCATTGCGCTGCGCGAATGATACGGCGCTATCGATCCAGTTGGCTTTGAGCCCTACGGCTGCGGGGGTTTTTGTTTCCCAAGTGGCGTCTGGGAAATAGGGTTGTGCGTATGCATTAAAAGAAGCAGTAATCAACAAACAACAGATCAACAGATAGCGCATAGCAATTTGGTTAGTGATTTTGGCAATTACAATTTGAAAAAAATCTTTTTCCTGTACAGAAAATAACACAAGCCCCACTCCAGTGCAAAGATGAAGAGCGAGGTAATAATGAACATGGGCAACTCCGGTATGGATGTCAACTTCATCAGCCCATTTGTGATGTTACCGATGTATTCATTGAACCATCTATGCCCCAGGATCTCAAAGAACAGGTAGATGAAGATGGAGTTCATACCAACGATGGTGAAGAATTCCCAATGCTTGCGATGCCCTCGTTGATCCACCCACCAATAAAAAAATACCAGTGCGAGTAGGCAGTAGCCCAGGGAAGCCAGCGTAAATGAAGTAGTGGCAATTCGTTTAATGATGGGCGTTATGCCGGAAAGGTCAAGTGCAAATCCAGCAACGAGCGTGATCACGCCGGCCCAGATGAGCCAGGAGATTGGTTTCTTTTCTATCAGCATTTTTCCGGCCATCATCCCTGCAATGGTGTGGACCGAAGTGGGAATGCAGTTGATGGCTACCCATCCGTCTTTATTGATCAGGTTCATCAGCATGAGATCCATGTAGTTGCCGAAATTCTGTTGATCTGTGAAGGGTTGGTTGAAGCCGGTTACATTGGTGAAACGGTAGAGAATCTCAGTCAGTAGCAAGAGACCGAAGCAAGCGATGATCTGCGTGAGGTATGAACTGCGGAAAAGCAGGAAGGCAACAAATGTGGTGAATGAGAGTTGCGTGAGCACATCCCAGAGTTTGAAAGCGAGGCTGCCGTCAGACTGCACGGCATAGTCCAGTACGCCCCAGAAGAACAACCACCAGGAACGTTTGAGTACTTTCCTGAATGCCTGGCCCCAGGATGAACCGGCGCGGAATTGTTTATCCAACGAGTAGGCCATAGCCGTTCCTGCGATGAACATGAAGCCGGGCTGGATCAAATCCCAGAAGCGAAGTCCGTTCCAGGGATGATGAAAAAACTGGATCAACACATGTTCTGTGATGCGTCCTTCACTGGCGGTATATAAATGATTATACAGGCCCGTGCTTTCCAGGGTCAGCAATACCATGACAATGCCCCTGAATACATCCAGGGAGAGCAATCGTTCATGGGTCGCGACTCCATATGACATGGTTAAAAAATTAGTTGAGGTTGGCTTTGAACACTCGGATCACATTGCCGCCGAGAATCTTTTTAATGTCTTCATTGGAATAGCCGCGTTTTTTTAGCGCTGCCGTGATCTTCGGAAAATCCTGTACACCATCGAGCTGTTGCGGTGCAGAATTGATACCATCGAAATCAGACCCAAGGCCCACGTGATCCACGCCAATTCTTTTTACGATATAGTCAATATGATCCAACAGTACACTCATGGGTACTCGAAGCGATTCTGTTTCGCTTTTGTATTTTTCAAAGAGATGATCTTCAATGAAAAACTGCTGCATACCTGCCTTTCTCATGGAGTCTGCTTCGGCTTTTCGTTTAGCCATGAACGTGGTGTTCTTTCGGTTAAAGCTGCTGTCCAGAAATCCAGAGTAGAAATTCAGGCAGATCACACCTTTGTTTAACTTGATGGCAGAGATCTGGTAGTCTTTGAGGTTGCGGGCCACGGGGCAGATGGTGTGGACGCAACTATGCGATACAATCACCGGTTTAGTAGTTGCAGCAATGGCGTCCAGGAAAGTTTTTTCGCCAACATGTGAGAGGTCAACCATTACCCCAAGCTCATTCATCTTTTCAATCACCTGTACACCAAATTCATTGAGACCTCTTTTTTCCTCCGGTATTTTGTTGTTGTATTCATCTGCAGCTGATGTGGCCCATGATGTGCTATTGTTCCAGGTGAGGGTCATATAGCGCGCACCGCGTTTGGCCAGGGCTTCGAGTTTAGAAAGATCATCTTCGATCATATGTCCGCCTTCCACGCCAATCATGGCGGCCAGCTGTTTGTTTTTGACGGCTTCATCCAGTTCATTTGCATTGGTCACCAGTTTCATGCGCGATGGATTCCGTGCCACGTAAGCATAAAGGGAATCAATCTCTCTGTTGGCAAATGCATAAGCATCTGGCCTTGCATCACACCAGATAGAAAAGATCTGGACATCCAGTCCGCCTTTCTTCATGCGGGCAAGGTCGGAATGCGTTTTCCCGAGGTTATTGCCCTCAAACAAATAGCCTTTTTGAATGGCCTTGCTAATGAAATCGTTGTGGGTGTCCACCACTATGGCTTCTTTGTGCAGTTTTGCTGTTTTGTGGGCAGCGCAACTGAATAGAAAGGGGAAAGATAAAGGGAGAAGTGCGAAGAGGGCAACACGCTTAATCATTGATCAATGCTTGATACGTTAAGATTTCAAAGGAGGGCGATGTGGGTGCAACCAAAGGAAGCTTGTTGAAGTAGAGCAGGGCCACAATTTTTTCTTTGGGATCAGCCCAATATTGAGTCCCAAAAGCGCCGCCCCATTCAAAGGTTCCGCTATTTTTTGGCGTGCCAGCGCTTTCAAATGTTGTAACAACGCCAAAGCCAAGACCGAAGGGGATCATGCCGGGCTGGTCTTCCTTGAATTGATTGCTGATCATCATGCGAACGGTGTTACGGGAAAGGATCTGCTTGTTGTTGTATGTTCCGCCGTTGAGGATCATTTGTAAAAAAATAGCGTAGTCCTTCACGGTAGACGACAAGCCACCGCCGCCAGAATAGTAGCCAAGGTTTTCATTCGGAAAATCCACATACACTTTTTCGCCAAGGATATCTTCCTGTGCGGGGTAAGGTTTCATGCCAGTGGAATCATGCGTGTACAATTTCACCAGTCTGTTTTGTTTGTCTTTCGGCAAATAGAACCAGGTATCATTCATGCCAAGGGGCTCAAAAATTTTTGTTCGGAAGAATTGTTCGAGGTTCATGCCGCTCACTACTTCAATGACTAAGCCCAGCACATCATCACCAAGACTGTAGGTCCATTTTTCTCCGGGTTGTGAGAAGAGTGGCAGCTTGCCGAGTTTGCGGATATCGGTTGATAGCGAATGTCCGCCAACGCCGATGCCTGCAGTGATGCCGTGTTTTTTATAGAGCGCCTGCGCTTCAGGTGTGCCGATCTGCGCGTAGCCAATGCCGGAAGTATGTGTGATGAGATCCTTAATGGTGATCTCACGTTTCGCAGGCTCGCTGGTCCAGGTGGTATCTGTAAGGTTGAACTTGGTAACTACTTGTGGTTTCGCAAATTCGGGTATGTGCCTGGCGACAGGATCATTAAGGGTGAGCTTGCCTTCTTCCACCAGTATCATCACTGCAACCGATGTGATGGCTTTGGTTTGCGAAGCGATGCGGAAGATATGGTCTGTGCGCATCGGGATTTTCTTTTCCATGTCTGCAAAGCCGAAGGCCTTGTTATAGACGATGTCTCCTTCCCTGGCGATGAAGGCAACGCCGCCATTCACCAGTTTGGCATCGATCCAATCCTGTATTTTTTTATCGATGCGTTTCAGCTTTTCATCAGAGAATCCTGCAGATGCAGGGGCTGAAGGCAATAATATTGTTTTGGCAGTTTGTGCGGAGGCCGATAATAGCATGCCCATGCACAGGATGGTGAGCAGTTGTTTCATGTGAACAATATACCTATTTCTATTCTAGCGGCATACGTTGTGGGAGCAGTCCTTTTTCCAGGCGCGGTAGGCTTCCAATATGTAGGTGTGGAATTCCAGGTCCGTGGAATAGGCCGTGAATTCATAGTCTGGTCGCCACGCTTTCATGAAGGTCTCCAGATCCCTGCCGTCTTTCAGTCCGGTGATGCGTTTGACGAGCGATTTGGAGAAGCGATAGTTGATGAATTTATCTTGTTCTTCGGTCATCAACCGATCTTGCAACATGCGGAGGTTTCGGTTTCTGCGGAAGCGGAACATGTTGATGATCTCGTTGGGATCAAAGCCCGGCGTACCACCATACGCGGCGGAGGGTCCGTCGGATATGCGGAAGCCACCTCTTGAAGTGCCGAGTACTTTATTGTATTTGTTGCGGAACTCAGTGGAATCTTCGCGGTAGGATTTTTTCACCACGATCACTTCTTTGAGCATCTTGTATTTATCGGCCATACTCACCTGCAGGGACACATCGAAAGGATATCCGTATTTGATGTCCCTGACGGGAAACCAGATGGTGGATTTATTGCGATAAGTGAAATTGATGGAATCTGATTTAGAGACGAGGATGGTGTAGGATCCCGATGAGTCGGTGTACACGATGGTGCCGGAGGTACTGGTTACTTTTACGGCTGCCACAATGAATCTTCTGGAAGAATCCAAAACTGTTCCGGAAATGTAGGTATCCTGGGTCTTAGCCTGTTGTGTGAGGAAGAAGATAAGGGCGAAAGCGTAAAGGTGTTTCATCCGAGCTGTGTTTGATTCAGGATATCCCTGATCACCCGGGGATAGAATTGATGTTCCAGCTGGTGTACTTTTTTCGCGATGGTTTCCGGGGTATCGTCTGGTGAAACGGGTGTCACGGCCTGGAAGATATGCGTGCCATGGTCGTATTTTTCATCCACCTGGTGAATAGTGATGCCGGTTTCGGATTCGCCTGCTGCTTTTACGGCTTCGTGTACATGGTGGCCATACATGCCCTTGCCGCCATATTTGGGAAGGAGGGCGGGGTGGATATTGATGATTTGACCGGGAAAAGCATTGATAAGGGCGGAGGGCAGTTTCCACAAAAAGCCAGCGAGTATGATAAGTGTGGGGCGGAGGGCAGAGATCTCCTCCACATAGGCGTTACCCCTGAAAAAAGGCTCTTTTTCGATGATCAGGGTGGGAATGCCCTCTTTTTCCGCTATCCGGAGCACACCGGCCTGAGGCTTATTGCAGGCAATCAGGCAGATTTTCACGGAGGGATCGTTCCGGAAAAAATCTATGATGGCCTGGGCATTTGAGCCGGCGCCGGAGGCGAATATGACCAAGTTATGTTTTAGCAATTGGCAATTGACAATTTGAAATTAATAATTGGAAGGTATTAGGTTGAAGCAGAAAATGGGCGATTTCGTTTGATTTTGAGCCAATTTTGGCCATTTTTTAGCAAATTTCGGGCATTTTGCGCTAAAACGGGCTTCCAACCTCCAACCTCCAGCTTCAACCTTTCTTCCGTCCAGACAGCCACCGCAAGATCTTCTTCTCATAGTTCCAGAAAAACTTGAACTGCCCAAAAAAGACAGAAACGATTAGGATGATGACCTGGTAGCCGAAGATGAGGACAATGAGCCGAACGAGCAACTTCCAGCCCCAGTGGGTTGCATCCGTAAATCCCAGCCAGCCGGGGAGGGAACGGGAGATCCAGGCCGTCAGTGTACCGGTGACGGCGAAAGTGCAAAGGATGAGGAATAGTTGGGTCCCATCTACCTTCCATTTGGCCTTTAGCTTTTCAAACATCAGCAACAGGGATAAAATTTTTGTGGATGTGTTGGCAGTGAAGGTATCAAAGGATATGAAACAAATCTGATTACAGTTCTCTGACAATCGACACTGCAAAGATTCCACAATCTGCGCAAATCCGCGCCTGTACTGCATTAAAAAAAGTTAAATGATGTTGATATTTTGTTAGCATGGTACCTTATTTTTGCAGCCTAAGTGGAAATCTGACCGCTTATCATCAATCAATAGCGATTATGAGTCATCATCGATCCATTGTCTCATCTCTTTGCGCTGCAGTCGTTTTTGTGTTTTTGCTGACTTTTTCCACCGGGCTTCAGGCCCAGGATGGGAAAACGCTTTTTCAGCAAAAGTGTGCTTCTTGTCATGCGATTGACAAGCAGCTGACGGGTCCTGCGTTAAGGGGTGTAGAAGACCGTTGGCCTAATAAGGCAGATTTATATGCCTGGATAAGAAATAGTGCAGCATTGATCAAAGCCGGTCATCCCCGTGCTGTTGAGGTGTATAACCAGTTCAACAAGGTCCAGATGACCGCCTTCCCTGAATTGAAGGATGCGGAGATCGATGCGATCCTGGCTTATATTAATATGCCGCCAAAGACGGAAGGGCCAAAAGATGGCGGAGGAGCTACCTCCGTAAGCAACAAAGCCGCTGAAAGTGACAGTGCCCTGATCTTCGGTATCCTCACCATCATCCTTGCGGTGATCGCGCTGATCCTTTTACAAGTAAACAGCAACCTGAAGCGTCTCTCTGATGATGCGGATGGTGTGGCTTCAGCAGAGCCCGTTCCTTTCTGGAGAAACAAGGCGTATATCGCGCTGGGTGCCATCGTATTATTTATGATCGGCGGTTACCTGCTGTTCCAGGGTGCAGCCGGACTGGGCCGTTCTCAGAAATACCAACCAGAACAACCAATTTATTATTCTCATACCGTGCATGCTGGTGTAAATCAGATCAGCTGTCTGTATTGCCACAATGGTGCGATGCAAGGCAAGCACGCGAATATCCCAAGTGTGAATGTTTGTATGAACTGCCACATGGGTATCAATGAATATGCAAAAGGCCCCAAACTGTATCGTGAAGACGGTACCGAGGTAGATGGTACGGCTGAGATTCAGAAGCTGTATCAGTATGCCGGATGGGATCCCGCAACCAAAACTTACAATGGCAAAGGTTCACCCATCGAGTGGGTGCGTATCCACAACCTGCCAGACCACGTTTATTTCAACCACGCACAGCACGTGACTGTAGGTAAGCAAGCTTGCCAAACTTGTCACGGTGAGATCCAGAAAATGGGCGAAGTATACCAGTACTCTGACCTGAGCATGGGCTGGTGTATCAACTGTCACCGCGAATCAAAAGTTCAGTTCACCGATAACAAGTTCTACAGCATCTACGAGAAATTCCACGAAGACCTGAAGAACAAGAAAATGGACAGTGTAACCGTGGAAAAGATCGGCGGTACGGAATGTATGAAATGCCACTATTAATTCAAGACTGGTCTTAACCCGTCCTGAATTTCCTGAACCTAACTTCAACTTACAAGAGCAATATGGAGCAAAAAAAGTACTGGCAATCTTTTGGCGAACTGAATAAGAGTGACGCTTATGAGAACAGTATCCAGAATGAGTTCGCAGAGGACCTGCCTGTAGAACCGGGAGATGGCAAACTGTTGGATGCCAAGACCCCCAGGCGCGACTTCCTGAAGTATCTTGGTTTCAGCACTGCTGCGGCCATGGCTGCTGCGAGCTGCGAAATGCCCGTGAAGAAAGCGATCCCCTACCTGAATAAGCCTGACACCGTAGTGCCCGGCATTCCGGATTATTATGCGAGCACGGTAGTGCAAGACAATGAAGTAGTTCCTGTTGTTGTGAAAGTGCGCGATGGTCGCCCCATCAAAGTAGAAGGTAATGACCTGTCCACCCTCACCGGTGGCGGTACTTCTGCAAGGGTGCAAGCCTCCGTACTCAACATATATGATACGGCCCGTTTGACTTATCCTATGCAGAATGATGGCAAGGAATTCAAAGAGGTATCTACGTATGAAGCGTTCGACAAAATGGTTGGCGAAGCCTTTGCCGGCCTTGGCGGTGCTCCCGTGGTGCTCCTTACATCTTCTGTATCCTCACCCTCTACAAAACAAGTGATCGCCGATTTCCTGGCGAAATACCCCGGCGGAAGACACGTGCAATACGATGCACTGTCGTACTCCGGCCTGTTGCTGGCCAATGAAGCATCCTATGGCAAGCGCGCGATCCCTTCATATCATTTCGAAAATGCGAAGGTGATCGTGAGCCTTGGCGCGGATTTCCTCGGTACATGGCTCAGCCCCGTGCAGTTTGCGCACGCATACAGCAAGGGCAGAAGAGTAAATGCTGCAAATCCGGAGATGAGCAAGCATATCCAATTTGAAAGCATGCTCTCCATGACGGGTGCCAATGCGGATGAAAGGTATGTACATCGTCCATCAGAAACCGGTGCTGTTGCCCTCAACCTTCTTTCTCGTTTAGGCGGTGCCGTTAGTGCACCAGCTGTTGCGGATGCAAGGCTGAAGAAAGGCCTGGATCTGGCGGCCAACCTGTTGAAAGCAGCAGGTGGCAACGCGATCGTGGTGTCTGGCAGCAACGATCCCAATGTACAGATTGTAGTGAACGCCATCAACGAAGCCATCGGTGCCAATGGCAAAACCATCAACTGGTCTTCTACGCTCAGCGCAGTGCAGGCGGTTGATAAAGACATGGTGCAACTGGTTGCCGAGATGAATGAAGGCAAGGTTGGTGCGTTGTTGATTCATGATGTAAATCCTGCGTACGACTATTTTGACGCGAAGAAATTTGCCGATGGATTGAAGAAAGTAAAAGTTACCGTAGCGTTCAACGAAAGACTGGACGAGACGGCACAGCTTTGTAAATATGTAGCTCCGGATCATCATTATTTGGAGAGCTGGGGAGATGCAGAAGCAAAATCAGGTTACCTGAGCTTCATGCAGCCTACCATCACACCGATCTTCAAAACACGTGCGTTCCAGACTTCTTTGTTGAAGTGGAGCGGTAACAATACAGACTACGGAGATTATTTCCGTAAGTACTGGCTCACTAAACTCGGCAGTCAGGAAGCACTGGATAAAGCTTTGCAGGATGGTGTGATTGAAACTGCACCTGCGGTAGCTGGCGCAGCATACAATGCCTCTGCCCTCGCAGGTGCAGCCTCTGCCCTCGCTGCAACTAAGAAAGGCGGAAAAGCAGAACTCGTGATCTATCCTAAGGTTTCCCTTGGCAGTGGTAAATATGCCAACAACCCCTGGTTGCAGGAATTGCCTGACCCTATCACTAAGGCCACTTGGGACAACTATGCGATGATCTCTTTTGCACTTGCAAAAGAATTGGGCATTGTGCTTGACGATAACTATGAAGTGGAGATCACTAAACCTGTGATCACATTGAAAGCAGGAACCAAGGAAATGAATATCCCGGTTCTCGTGATCCCCGGCATGCATCCGAATGTGATTGCAGTGGCGGTGGGTTATGGAAGGAATGAAAAAGTAGGCCGTGCTGCCGCGAAAGTGGGACAGAACGTTTACCCATGGGTTGGTTTCAACGGAACAACATTTGACTATCATGTGACTGACGTGACTTACGCCAGCACAAAAGATATGCATGAGATCGCGTACACCCAAACACATAACCAGTATGAGGGCCGTACCGATATCGTGAAAGAACTGACCCTTGGCGAGTTCAAGAAGAATCCAAACGTGATCCTTGATGAGAGGCATCACCTCGTGGAAGCATATGCAAAGGAAACCGGCGATTTTCGCGTGGAAGGTACTTTGTATCCAGACTTCCCGTATCCTGGTGCAAAGTGGGGAATGAGTATCGATCTTAACACCTGTATTGGTTGCGGAGCTTGCTCTGTAGCTTGTACGGCAGAAAACAATGTTGCTGTTGTGGGTAAGAGCGAAGTGAAGCGGATGCATGAAATGCACTGGATGCGGATCGATCGTTACTTCGCTACGTACAGGGATGATTCAGGTAACGATGACCTGGATAATTTGAATGTGGTCTTCATGCCGATGCTGTGTCAGCACTGCGACAATGCGCCATGCGAAAACGTTTGTCCGGTGAATGCCACCAACCACAGTTCAGAAGGTATCAACCAGATGGCATACAACAGGTGTATCGGTACCCGTTACTGCGCCAACAACTGTCCTTATAAAGTACGTCGTTTCAACTGGGCAGATTATATGGGCGCAGACAGCTTCGGAGACAACCAGCGCGCTGTATTGGATGATTCTGTGATGATGATGAACGATGACCTGACGAGGATGGTGTTGAACCCTGATGTTACGGTTAGGTCAAGGGGTGTGATCGAAAAATGTTCATTCTGTATTCAGCGTACACAAGCGGGTAAGTTAACGGCAAAGAAAGAGAACAGGCCACTTGAGACCGGTAAAGACGGCAAGTGGGATGTGAAATCTGCCTGCCAGCAAGCTTGTCCAACCAACGCCATTGTGTTCGGTAATGTGAATGATAAAGCAAGTGATGTTTATAAAGTGAGAATGGAAGAGCAGAAGAACCGTGTGTTCTATGCACTGGAGCAACTGCACGCGCTGCCTAGTATCAACTACCTGGCGAAGGTGAGGAATACAGACAGGCACGTGGGTGTGGCTGGAGAACATCATGAGACTGCGGCAGCGGAAGGTGTGAAGAAGGAAGAGAAGATGCCGACTGGACATTAGACAATGTGGCAATGCGGTAATGCGGTAATGTGGCAATGAAATACATTTAGATTATTAGACAATAAGATTTTCAAATGAGTTTAGTCAAATACGAATCGCCGATCAGGGAGCCGTTAGTAGATGGGAAAAAGACCTATCACGATGTGACGGAGGATATCTGTCACACGATAGAGGCCAAGCCTACGCGGTTATGGTACATCGGATTTTTCATATCCCTTGCGCTGCTGATGTTTGGTGTGTATTCTGTATATCGCGAGGTGGTATACGGTATCGGCCAGTGGAATGTGAACCGTACTATCAACTGGGGTTGGGATATCACCAACTTCGTATGGTGGGTAGGTATCGGTCACGCCGGTACGCTGATCTCTGCGATCCTCCTGCTGTTCCGCCAGGGATGGAGAACGGGTGTGAACCGTGCGGCGGAAGCGATGACCATCTTCGCTGTAATGTGCGCGGGCCAGTTCCCGATCTTCCACATGGGACGTGTATGGATGGCCTTCTTCACCTTGCCTTATCCCAACACGCGCGGTCCATTATGGCCCAACTATAACTCACCGCTATTGTGGGACGTATTTGCGATCTCAACTTATTTTACGGTATCTCTTTTGTTCTGGTATTCTGGCCTGCTGCCTGACCTCGCAACGGTAAGGGATCGTGCCAAGACCAAGTTCCGTAAACACTTTTATGGCATCGCTGCGTTTGGCTGGACGGGTTCCACCAAGCACTGGCAGCGTCATGAAAGTCTTTCACTCGTGTTGGCCGGTTTGAGTACGCCACTGGTACTTTCGGTTCACACCATCGTATCCTTCGACTTCGCCACCTCTGTGATTCCCGGTTGGCACACAACGATCTTCCCGCCTTACTTCGTTGCGGGTGCGATCTTCTCCGGCTTCGCGATGGTGCAAACCCTGATGCTGATTTCACGCAAGGTGATGAACCTGCAAGACTATATTACCCTCGGTCACATTGAAGCGATGAACAAGGTGATTGTACTCACCGGTTCTATTGTGGGTGTAGCTTATCTGACAGAATTGTTCATGGCCTGGTATAGCCAGGTGCCTTATGAGCAGGACATTTTCTTTAAATACCGTATTGCAGGCGCGTATGGCTGGAGCTATTGGCTGATGATGGCCTGTAATGTGATCTCTCCGCAGCTGTTCTGGTTCAGGAAGCTCCGGAGGAACGTACTGTTCACTTTCATCATGAGTATTGTGGTGAATGTAGGTATGTGGTTTGAGCGTTTCGTGATCATCGTAACCTCTTTGTACCGTGATTATCTTCCTTCTTCCTGGTCTATTTACTACAGACCTTCTATTTGGGAGATTGGTTTCTATGTGGGAACCTTTGGATTGTTCTTTACTTGTTACTTCCTGTTCTCTAAATACTTCCCTGTGATCGCGATTGCAGAGATCAAGCATGTATTGAAGACCACAGGTGAAAGCTATAAAGATGATATGAAGCCGTTGGATAGGAAAACAACAGAAGAGTTCTACCACGAAACACATCATCATTAATCGAATACGCGTAAAACACGATACATGGCAGTTAAAAAATTTGTAGTAGGCTGTTTTGATGACGAGAAGGTGTTGTTCCCTGCCGTCTCCAAAGTGAGGAAGGCCGGGTACAAGATCCACGATATCTATACGCCTTTTCCGGTTCACGGACTGGATCACGCGATGGGACTCAGGGAAACCAGTCTGCACACAGCCGGTTTCATTTTTGGTCTTACCGGTACTACCACGGCAGTGAGTTTCATGACCTGGTCTTTCACTAAAGACTGGCCCGTGAATGTGGGTGGTAAACCCAACTTTGCCTTGCCAGCCTGGATACCGATCACTTTTGAGTTGACGGTATTGATGGCAGCGGTTGGAATGGTGTTGACCTTTTGCTACCTGTGTCAGTTAGCTCCGTTTATTAAGAAGCATCACTTCCACGCAAGGGCTACGGATGATTTGTTTGTGATGGTGATTGAGTGTACCGCAAAGACCAACGAAGCTGAAGTAAAAGAGTTCCTGAATAAAGTTGGCGCCAGTGAAGTGAATACGCAGATAGCGGATGATGGATGGTGGGTAGGCCGTTACGACAGGGATCAGAAATTATACAGGGACGAACAGGTAATCGCATAAAGCATAACCAGACGATGAAAAAATTAACGATCATATCTTTTGTGGCCCTCATCACGCTGGTGATTGCAGTGGGATGCAGCAATGTGCGCCGCGAACCGGGCAAAACGTATATGCCTGACATGGCGTATAGCCGCGCTTATGAAACCTATTCTACCAGCCCCGTATTTGTGGACGGGCAGACCAACCGCGAGCCGGTATCCGGAACAGTGAAGCGTGGAGATGCATACCCATTCCACATTGCGATAGATAAGCCTGGGGATACAGCCAACTATTATGCTTCACGTGCAGTGAAGAATCCTTTGCCTGCATTGAACGCTGATGACCTGAAAGAAGCAGAACGTTTATACCTGATCAACTGTGGCATCTGCCATGGCGCGAAACTGGATGGAAACGGTCCGTTGTATAATGGCGGGGATGGTCCATACCCAGCAAAACCAGCTACATTGGTTGGGGACGCAAAGTATGAGAGCATGCCTGAAGGACAGATGTATTACAGTACAACCTATGGTAAGAACCTGATGGGAAGTTATGCCTCACAATTGCAGCCAAAGCAGCGCTGGATGGTGATCGCTTATATTAAGAGCAAACAGGCTAAACCTGCAGCGGCTGCGGCGCCTGCGGCAGCAGCTGATTCAACAGCAAAGAAATAACCAATTCATTCAGAAAGCATTAATACGATCCGATGATCAAGCAACAATTTGAAGTAACGCCGGGATATAAGAAATGGACCATGGGCTTGTTGGCCGTAGGTGCATTGGCCTTGGTAGCCGGTATTTTCTTCCTGGCATTCAGTAAGGATGAACACGCACAAACCCGTTTCTGGGCCGTGCTGCTGCAAAACAGTACCTTTTTCCTCCTGATCACCAACGCCAGCATGTTCTTTATTTGTGTGACCACCATGGCCATGGGCGGCTGGCAGATGGCTTTCAGACGCGTTCCCGAAGCCATCTCTACGCTGGTGCCGGTGTTCTCCGTGTTGGCTTTGATCGTTTTCCTCGGTATCATCTTCGGTCATCAACACCATATCTACCATTGGCTGGATAAGGAGCATGTAGAGCACGATCCCATCCTGAAAGGTAAGAGCGGGTTTCTTAATCCGATATTCTTCCTGGGCTGGACTATACTGACCCTAGGCGTGTGGAGTTTTGTGGGCAAGAAGATGAGGGATTTGAGCAATGAAGCAGATGAGCCGATGGATCAAGAAGCTGGAAAGGCATATATCAAAAAGAATACCGTTTGGGCTTCTGCATTCCTGATCTTCTTCGGTTTGACCGTTGGATCAACCATTCCCTGGCTTTGGCTGATGAGCATTGATTCGCACTGGTATTCCACCATGTACAGCTGGTACACTTTCGCCAGCACTTTCGTATCTGGAATGGCTTTAGTAGCTTTATATGTCATTTATCTCAAGAACAACGACTACCTCGAATACACGACGGACGAGCAGCTCCACGATGTGGGCAAGTTCATGTTCGCGTTTTCTATCTTCTGGACCTATCTCTGGTATTCCCAGTTCATGCTGATCTGGTATGCCAACATCCCGGAAGAAACTGTTTATTTCAAGCCAAGGGTGCAAGGTGTCTATAAAGGTGTCTTCTTCCTTAACCTGATTGTAAACTTCCTCTTACCGTTCTTGTTATTAATGAGGAGGGGGTCAAAACGGAATTACACGACGATGGTATTTGTAGCCGTTCTGATCATTCTCGGACACTGGGTGGATTTTTACCAGATGGTAATGCCCGGCAGTGTAGGTGAACACTTTAGCCTCGGTTGGTTTGAATTTGGAGTACTTGCCCTGTATGCCGGACTGATCATGCACTTCGTAGGGAAGGGATTGGCAAGCAAACCACTGGTTGCGGTGAATCATCCGTTTATGAAAGAGAGTATTATTCATCATACTTAATTAAACTACAGAATAGATGTCAGGTTTTTTTATCCTAGCAATCCTCGCCTTAGCATTTTTGGTGGTCTTCCAGATCGCTAAAGCGAGTGAATATGTGTCTGTCCTGAAAGGTGAGGAGAAAACTTTTCTGCAGAACAACCGGATCAATGCCTTCCTTTTCATTGTGTTCCTCGTTGCCGGCCTCGTTGGCGTGTGGTATTGCAATGAATTGTATTATGGCAAGACCCTGTTTGTTCAGCCTTCCGCCTCTGAGCATGGAGAGAAGATCGACAGAATGATGTGGATCACGCTGGCCGTAACAGGTTTCGTGTTCTTCATGACCCAGATCCTTCTCTTCTGGTTTGCGTATAAGTACCAGTATTCTGAAAAGCGTACGGTATTTTATTATCCGCACAACAACAAGCTGGAGATTCTCTGGACTGCGGTACCTGCCATCTTCCTTACTGTACTGGTAGGGTTTGGACTGTACTACTGGTTTGGCATCACTAAGGAAGCACCCCAAGGCTCACAGGTGGTAGAAATCACTGGTAAGCAATTCAACTGGCTCGTGCGTTATCCTGGTAAGGATGCGGTATTGGGTAGGAAGAACTACAGACTTACCAACGCCTCAGAGGGCAACGCACTCGGCGTGGATTGGGAAGATGCATCCAGCCATGATGACATCGAAGCAACAGAAGTACACCTCGTGGTGAACAAGCCCGTGAAATTTGTGATCAATGCGCAAGATGTGATCCATGATGTTGGCTTACCCCATTTCCGTCTGAAGATGGATGCTGTTCCGGGTATTCCTACAACCATTTGGTTCACACCAAAGTATACTACTGCTGAAATGAAGAAGATCACTGGCAATAAGGATTTCGTATACGAGATCTCTTGTGACCAGATGTGCGGCTCAGGACATTATTCTATGAAGGGAATCATTGTGGTGGAGACGCAGGAAGAGTACAACGCATGGCTCGCCGATAAGAAGCCACAGTATGTAACCATCATGGAAGGAAAGAAAACACCAGTAGCTGCAGCAGATTCTGCAACAGCTAAGCCCATTGCTGCGTTATCTAAATAATTAATCGAACTGAAAATATAATCTGATGAGCGAAGCCACTATTCAAGGACAAAGTGCGATCGGAGCAGTAGCACATGATCATGGTCATGCAGGTCATCACGACCATCACCATCACGAGGAGTCTTTCATCTCTAAGTATGTGTTCAGCCAGGATCATAAAATGATTGCGAAGCAATTCCTAATCACGGGTATGATCTGGGCCATCATTGGTGGCTTGTTCTCTGTATTGTTCCGTCTGCAACTCGGCTATCCGGATGCAACCTTCCCTTTCCTGGAAGACATTTTCGGTAAATGGGCACAGGGCGGCAAGATCAGTCCTGATTTCTACTATGCACTGGTGACCATGCACGGAACCATCCTGGTGTTCTTTGTATTGACTGCCGGATTGAGCGGAACCTTTGCGAACCTGCTCATTCCTTTACAGATTGGCGCCAGGGATATGGCGTCTCCGATGTTGAACATGTTGTCTTACTGGTTCTTCTTCGGCGCATCTATTGTGATGTTCGCTTCTCTTTTCGTGCAGACAGGTCCTGCATCTGGTGGTTGGACGATCTATCCTCCATTGAGTGCACTGGGTCAGGCGTCTGAAGGTTCTAAAATTGGTATGGACCTCTGGTTGGTGTCGATGGCATTGTTCATCGTATCATCACTCCTCGGTGGTTTGAACTATATCTCTACCATCCTCAACATGCGCACCAAGGGTTTGAGCATGACGAGGTTGCCCCTGACGGTTTGGGCACTGTTCTTTACGGCGGTACTCGGTGTATTGAGCTTCCCTGTATTGTTGTCTGGTGCGATCCTGTTGTTGTTTGACAGGAACCTGGGTACGAGTTTTTATCTTTCTGACATTGTGGTGAAAGGAGAGATCCTTCCCAACGAAGGTGGTAGTGCCATCCTGTTCCAGCACTTATTCTGGTTCCTTGGTCACCCTGAAGTATATATCATCCTGCTGCCAGCCATGGGTATGGTTTCAGAGGTGATGAGTGTAAATTCACGCAAGCCTATCTTCGGATACCTGGCGATGATTGTTTCGCTGTTTGCGATCACCATCCTGGCGTTCCTGGTATGGGCACATCATATGTTTGTGACCGGATTGAATCCGTTCCTGGGTGCGTTCTTCGTACTGTTGACCCTGTTGATCGCGATCCCATCCGCAGTAAAAGTATTTAACTGGTTAACCACCATCTGGAGAGGCAATCTTCGTTTCACACCGGCTATGCTGTATGCAATTGGCTTTGTGAGCTTATTCATCTCCGGTGGTCTTACAGGTATCTTCCTCGGTAACTCTACTTTGGATCTTCACCTGCACGATACTTATTTTGTTGTAGCGCACTTCCATATTGTAATGGGTGTGGCTTCATTCTTCGGCATGTTCGCAGGTCTTAACCATTGGTTCCCCAAAATGTATGGCCGGTATTTGAATAATACCATGGCATACATTCACTTCTGGATCACATTCGTGGGTGCTTACCTGATCTTCTGGCCGATGCACTACCAGGGTTTTGCGGGTATGCCTCGCCGTTACTATGACTACTCAAACTGGGAGAGCTTTAAACAGTTTGTAGAACTGAACAGGTTCATCAGTACCGTAGCGATGATTGTATTTGCGGCGCAGCTGTTGCTGGTGTTTAACTTCTTCTATTCCATTTTCAAGGGTAGGAGGCTGAAAACAGAAAATCCATGGGGTGCTGCAACGCTGGAATGGACAACGCCAATCAATCCTGGTCACGGAAACTGGCCTGGTGAGATTCCAGAGGTTCATCGTTGGGCATATGATTACGGTAAGGACGGAAGGGATTTCATCCCCCAGACCGAGCCCGTAGGTCCAAATGAATCACATCATTAAAACTTTTCGTCTTCGGACGAAGCAGATATTTGACAACAGTGAATGAACAAGAAGGCGCGGCACGGGTGAATCCTGTGAAGCAGAAGTTGAAGGATTACGGTCAGCTGATGAAGTTTACTTTAAGCTTCACGGTGGTATTTTCCTCTGTGGTATGTTACTTGCTCGCGCCCAATATTTCATTTTACTGGCCATCAGTTCTTTTTCTTTTTGCAGCAGGTATGCTGATCA
This sequence comes from Chitinophagaceae bacterium, assembly GCA_049661025.1. GTDB lineage: Bacteria > Bacteroidota > Bacteroidia > Chitinophagales > Chitinophagaceae > Pollutibacter. Next base: position 55,883 of record JBASZQ010000123.1, read on the forward strand.
CCGGATCAGCCAATGCCATCAACCAGGTAGTGGAGAAGGATACCGACGCGATGATGAAACGCACCGCCACCCGACCCGTAGCGGCCGGAAGGATGAGTGTAGATGAAGGTTGGACCTTCGCATTGATCGCCGGCGCTGTAGGTGTGATCATGATGGGGTATTATTTCAACTGGCTTTCCGCAGGGATCTCGGCTTTCAGCCTATTCCTGTACGCCTTTGTATATACGCCCTTGAAGAAGAAACACTCTATTGCCGTACTGGTGGGCGGAATACCGGGAGCGCTTCCCTGCCTCATCGGCTGGGTGGCAGGAACGGATGAACTGAGCATCGGAGGATGGATCCTTTTTGCGATCCAGTTTTTCTGGCAGTTCCCGCATTTCTGGGCCATTGCCTGGGTGGCATACAATGATTATGCGCGTGCAGGGTTTAAGTTACTGCCAGACAAGGGCGGACCAACCAAGTACGCTGCGGTGCAGGCCTTATTGTATTCTGTGATCCTGGTTCCCCTGGGGATGTTGCCCTGGGCCTGGAATATGACAGGCTGGATATCATTGATCATTGTTGCTCTGGCGAACTTGTTTATGATTGCACAGTGTGTGAGGTTGTACAGGGATATGGACGTGAAGGCTGCACGAAGAGTTATGTTTAGTTCGTATATCTATCTTCCCGTAGTGTTGATTGCATTGTTGGGAGACAAGCTATAGAGATTGAGAGATTAAGAGATTGAGAGATTTGAAATTATGCAAGCAGTGAGTGAACAACAGCGAAAGAAAATACATCCCCATAAGTTTACCCTTTGGGTAGCCATCGGGAGTATTCTGATGATGTTTGCAGGGTTGACGAGTGCCTACATCGTAAAGCGTGCGCAGGCAAACTGGGCGTTGCTGGAGATACCTAAGGCATTCTGGATCTCAACCGTGGTGATTCTGGCAAGTTCATTGACCACGTATCTTGCGCAGAAAGCATTTAAGGAACGCCAAATGCTGAGGTACAGGCAGATGCTGGGCATCACTGCACTCTTGGGACTGGCTTTCCTGATCTTGCAGATCGTAGGCTTTACAGCCTTAACGAAGCAAGATATTAAACTGGTAGGTGCAGGATCAAATGCCTCTTTCAGTTTTCTGCTGGCCATTGCATCGTTGCATGGTGCGCACGTACTGGGAGGTGTGATTGCGTTTTTCGTCATGTATATCAGGTCGAGAAATGCAAAGATTCGGAGTTATAATCCGGTGCCCATTGAAGTGGCGTCAACCTACTGGCATTTTGTAGACCTGTTATGGATTTATCTGATCATCTTTTTCAGTTTAATGAAGTAACCGGAAAAATTAGAACCCAAAACAAGAAACAATAGAAAATGGCAACAGCAGCAACATCGGATATCAAATGGTGGGCAGGGGGTAGAAGCCCTTTCAACATGGAGTATGGTAAACTGATGATGTGGTACTTCCTGATGAGTGACGCGTTCACTTTCGGGGCTTTCCTCATCTCCTACGGTACCATCCGTTTCAGCCAGAACTACTGGCCTGATCCTAACCATGTATTCAATGCCTTTCCATTTGCCGGCCATGCCAACCTTCCGCTGGCTTTTGTGAGCTTGATGACCTTCATCCTCATCATCTCCTCCGTTACCATGGTGCTGGCTGTACATGCAGGTCACCATATGGATCGTAAAGGTGTGATCAAGTGGATGATCTGGACAATCGTTGGTGGTATAGCCTTCCTTAGCTGCCAGGCCTGGGAGTGGACGCACCTGATCACCGGTCATCATCCGGTATTGATCGATGGTGTAGTGCAAGAGATCGGAACTACCGTTAGTCGCAACCCCTGGGGCCCGGATGTAACGGGAATGATGCACGATGGCATGCAGGTGACCAAAACAGGTCCCGTTGCTTTCGGCGGATATTTCTTCGGCATCACCGGTTTCCATGGCTTTCACGTATTGTCTGGTGTAGTGATCAACATTATCATGCTGATCATGACGTTGAATGGCACATTCGACAGGCGCGGACATTACCAGATGATCGAGAAGGCTGGTTTGTACTGGCACTTTGTGGACCTGGTATGGGTGTTCGTATTCCTTTGTTTCTATCTGATCTGATCAAAAACAACCAAAAGATATTTTCATCATGCAGCATTCATCTAACACACATTCACCGGAAGTAACCTTCCATCATGCTCCGGGAGATTCAAATGCTACGATCAAGAAGATTGTTCGCACCACCGTTATCCTGTCTGTGATCACATTGATCGAGCTGGCACTCGGTTTCGGTATTTACTGGCTTCATAAAAGCCCGGATCCAAGCCACGGCCTGATCCTGTTTATCAAAGGGGTGATCGTGATTCTTTCACTGCTGAAAGCATTCTACATTGTTGGCGTATTCATGCACCTTGGTGACGAAGTACGCAATATGGTGATGACCATCGTAGTGCCCCTGATGCTTTTCATCTGGTTCATTGCAGCCTTCCTTTGGGATGGTAATTCGTGGAGGAATCTCCGTAACACTGAAGCTGGCCACAAGCCCAACCAGGAGCAGGTAACCAAGCCTGTTGACGCGAAGAAACCAGGCGGAGTAGAATAATGATAAATTCTAACGAAATTGATCAAAATGTCCCGGCAATCGTCCGGGACATTTTACTTTTGCATTATGAATAGCAAGACGTTGGCAGCCATTGGTGTGGCGGTGATCATTCCCCTCGTTTCATATTTTATTGTAAGCGGCCTCAGCACCTCAGCCGTGGTGATGCCGAAGAGATATTTTTATGATACCGTGGTTGCGGTTACCAAAGATGGCAAGACCTCGATGGATACGGTGTGGCACAAGGTAAAGGATGTGCGGTTGACCAACCAGTTTGGTAAAGAGGTATCTATCAATGAAGGCGATTGGAAGAACAAGATCATCATCGTTGATTTCTTTTTCACTTCCTGTCCTTCTATCTGCCCCACACTCACAAGGAGCATGAAACGGATCCAGGATGATTTCAATAAAACCGATACGGTACTGCGCTTCGTGTCTTATACCGTTGATCCTGAGAGAGACTCGGCGTCAAGATTAAAAGCGTATGGCGATAAATATGGAATCAACCATGATACCTGGTGGATGCTCACTGGAGATAAGAAAACAATATATGATCTGGCTATTCAGGAATACAAGGCGAACATTGCTGATTCAAAAGTTGTTGATACAGCATTCATCCATACGCCAAGTTTGTTCCTGCTGGACAAAGACAGAGTGGTGCGTGGATGGTACAGTGGGTTAGACAGCACGCATCTGGACAGGCTGATGAACGATGTGGTGTTGCTGACCCTGGAGAAAGACAAGAAGAAGAAACGAAACCTGTTTAGAAAATAATCTCATGTTACAAGCAACGATTCAGAAGAATGATAAAACGGCCAAAGGATTGATTTTTACTGCCTCTGCTGTTGTTTTCATCGCAGTGGTGATCCTGGCAAGGGTTAAGCTCGAAGTAGACCTCGGATTTAATGTGCATGTATTTGCCACCATCAATGCGGTCATTAACTCGATGGTTTCTGTGTTGCTTATTGCAGGGCTTGCCGCTATAAAAAATGGCAACCAGCGTTTGCACAGGAATATTATGTTCACCGCAATGGCGCTTTCTGTTTTGTTTCTTGTGTCTTATATCGCGCATCACCTGTTATCCGGTGATACTAAGTTTGGTGGCGAAGGCTCCATCAGGTATGTATATTTCTTTATCCTGATTACGCATATCTTTTTAGCCGCGGTGATACTGCCGTTTATTTTGTTTACGGCATATCGTGGTCTTACTGGTGAATGGCCTGCGCATCGGAAGATCGCAAAGATAACCTGGCCGATCTGGCTGTATGTGAGTGTTACGGGTGTGGTGGTTTACCTGATGATATCCCCATACTATAGCAATTAGCAATTGACAATTGGTAATTGACAATTGGCACTGGTTTATGGTAGTTTTGGTTTTTGGTTGATGAAGTTGGTGATCTCGTTTAATAGTAGAGGGGAGAGGGTTTGCTGGATGATTGAATACTCTGCTGAGCTGCCCGTTCCCGCTTCCTGGAAAAGATGATTGAGGTTGGGTAATTCCTTGATCACATATTTTTTGTTGCCGCCTTTCTTCAGGGCTTTCTCGATGGCGGGAAGATTTTGTGGTGCCCATACTTGCAGATCTTTGGTGCCGTTCAATGCCAGAACCGGAATCTTTATTTTCTCCAGTGATGTAGCCGGGTCATAGCTTAGAAAGTAGCGAAACCATGGCGTTGTCATGGTTGCAAATTGTTTCGCATACTGTTCCTCTGACATCATTTTCCTGACACTATCCGGTAATTCCGTGTATGACCTTTTTGCATATGCCCAATACACAGACATCATCACTGCAGAATCTCCCTGCATGGTAAGGATATCTATGGCATCCCTGGTTTGTTTTACCTGTTTTTCAATTTCTGAAGGCAGCATCCCTCCAGCTTTATTCAACAATTCAATCTGAAGCAGGAGTACATCTTTACCTGGTACGCCAGGACCGGCCATCAACACAATGAAACCCACATCTTTATTCCGTGCAGCTACCATCGGCGCAATCAATCCTCCCTCAGAATGACCGATCAGACCGATTTTCTTAGGATTGAATTCCTTTCGGCTTTTCAAGTATGCTACTGCCGCTTCCACATCATTGGCAAAGTCAGCCGAGGTGGCCGTCGCAAAATCACCCTTTGACTGTGCCACGCCACGATCATCGTATCTGAGTACTGCAATTCCATTTTTCGTTAAATGATCAGCCAATACTAGAAAGGGTTTGTGGCCCATGAGCTCTTCATTTCTGTTCTGCGGGCCACTTCCGGAGATCAGCACAACAACAGGGAATCCAGTTCCCTCTGACGGCATCGTTAATGTTCCGGCTAGGGAAATGTTATCCCTTGTATTCGTAAATGTGATGTCCTCAGATTTGTAAGGAAAGGGCGATTGTGGTTCCTGCGGACGTACGGGCCTGAACTTTTCGAGTTTTTCCCGCGTAAAATTGAGTGGGATCGCCTGGCCACCTTGTACAAATACACCCGTGATAATTTCATCTTTCAGTGTGCCTTTATACTCAATATTGGCGATGGTGGTCTTTAGATGAATATTGTTTCCGTCTGTTTTGAACCACTCAAATGGAAGCTGCGAATTCCCCTGATCAACACTGATGAGTTTTCCGCTATAGCCTGCATCCGTCTGAATAACGTCCATGGTTAGCCGAAGTTGTGATCCGCCCACTTTTAGCATCCCATACCATAGTCCGGAAAACGATTGGGCCATCGCACAAAAGGTTAACAGAAGGGCTGTTGATAGCGCTAGTATTTTTTTCATATCGATAATTCTTTAGAAGGATCCCAATAGATGGTATGAAAGTCAACCACCTTATCATCTTTCACCAAAACTTTCTCTTTAGCCAATAACTCTTCCATTAAACTTGGTGTGGAGAAGTGATGTTTGCCGGTGAGCATGCCGTTTCTATTCACCACGCGATGTGCGGGCACCTTTGGCTTTACGGTATGGGCGGCGTTCATGGCCCAACCCACCATCCTTGCAGACAGGCGGGTGCCCAGGTATGACGCAATAGCTCCATAGGAGGTTACCCTTCCTTTTGGAATCTGGCGGACGACATCGTAAACGTCAGTAAAAAATGAATGCTCAGTAGGGCTGCTTTTTTTGGCCATCCTTTTGCTTTTTGATCAATTCAGTGCGCCGGGGTTCCGGTACATTAAGGTAATCAAAAGGACAGTGCTTGCATCCATTGCCGCAGCAAAAACCCCTTTCCAGATGGTATCGTTCCGTAAGAACCATATAACCAACATCATTGTAGTAAAAATCGATCCCTTCTTTCAATTGCTTTTTCATCCCGCTGTTAAGATAATGTAGAACGTTCCGGTCTGAGTTTTTGTTTAAGCTGCTCGTCTATGTTTGGTAAAAGAGCGTCCGGAAGGATTAGACAGATATAATGAATCCGATTGCTTCCGGCAATATCAAGCCCTTCATAATGGGTTTTGATGTTCAGTTCCGGCATCCGGTTTTCTGCTGCATATACATTGTCTATCAAGTTGATAGCATTTAATCCATACATCGCTATCACTTCAAGGGTGAATTGATACAAGGCTGGAGAGTCTGTTTTGAGATTGATCTTTCCACCAGACACGAGGATCTGTTGATACAAACGAAGAAACTTCGGATGCGTCAGTCGCTTTTTGATGTCGCGATGTCTTAATTGTGGATCAGGGAAGGTGATCCAGATCTCGGCCACTTCGCCCGGTGCAAAGTAGTCGGTTATTTTATCGATGTGGGTCCGCAGGAATGCGACGTTGTGGAGTTGTTGCTGGATTGCTTTTTTAGCGCCTACCCAGATCCTGTTGCCCTTGAGATCAACGCCAATGAAATTTCGATCTGGATACATCTCGGCAAGTCCGATGGTGTACTCGCCTTTGCCACAAGCCAATTCAAGGGTGATGGGATGATCATTGCCGAAATGTTTCGCCCACTGCCCCTGCATACCCTTTGGGTATTGAAGCACGTTCGGAAATTCCAGGATCTCCGCAAAGCGTATAAGTTTTTTCTGTCCCATAGGAAGATGCTAATAGCTAGTAGCTAATAGCTATTAGCTGTATTTTTTAAATGCGAGTACTGCATTCAGTCCGCCAAAGGCAAAGGAATTAGACAATGCTGCGCGGATGGTTTTAGGTTTTGCTTCGTTGGGTACCACATCGATCTCACAATCGGGATCCGGCTCCATGTAGTTGGCTGTGGGTGGACAGACATCATGAAATACGGCGAGGGCAGTGGCAATGGCTTCGAGGGCAGAGGTGCCTCCCAGTACATGGCCATGCATGGATTTGGTGGAACTCACTGATACTTTTGAGGCATGTTCCCCGAGCACATTTTTTATTGCAGCCACTTCCATGGCATCGTTAACCACTGTGGCCGTGCCATGTGCGTTGATATAATCAATTTCTGATGGATCTAACCCACCTTCCTTCAACGCAAGTTGGATCGCTTTCTCCGCACCAATCTGAGAGGGTTTTGTAATATGACTGGCGTCAGAGGTCATTCCGAAGCCCACAATCTCCGCATAGACCTTCGCACCACGGGCTAGCGCAGACTCCAGGGATTCCAGCAGGATCATCGCACCACCTTCACCAAGGATCATGCCTTGCCTGTTTTTTGAAAAAGGGCGACAGGTATCAGGCGCCACCACGCGAATGGCCTCCCATGATTTGAGGTAGCCCCAGGTGAAAGGGGTCTCGGATCCACCGGCAAGGGCAACATCAGACTGGCCATTCTTGATCAGCCAGTAGGCGTTGCCGATGGCGTGGTTGGAAGAGGCACAGGCCGATGAAATGGTATAAGCAGGACCCATCAAACCGAAATGCATGGACACCTGGCTGGCGCCGGCGTTCGGCATTACCAGCGGGATGGTGAAGGGATGAGCCCTGGTTTTGCCCTCATGAAAAAGATCGTATAGGGTTTTTTCGTGCTGGGTTTCACCGCCCATGGAGGTACCGGTAAGTACGGCCGCGTTCTCTTTTTGTGCCTCCGTGAAGGTGATCCCTGCGTCAGCCACCGCTTCCCTGGCAGCAATGAGACAGAACTGCGAAAAGCGGTCCAGCATGTCCAGATCCTTCTTCTCGAAATACTGGTTAGGGTCATAACCTTTCACTTCGGCACCCTGGGTAACCTTGACATTGGTGGTGTCAATATTGGTTATGGGACCGATGCCCGACTTCCCTGCCAAGAGGCTGTTCCAGAAATCGGGGACATTGTGGCCGATGGCGGAAATAACGCCGAGGCCGGTTATAACAACCCTTCTGCTCATATCACTCAGGTTTGATGGTTAGGCGTTAAGGAGTTTCTGCAAACTGTCTACGGCTTCCCTCACGGTTTTGATCGCCAGCAGCTCCTGGTTGGGAATGGATACATTATAATGGTCTTCCAGGTCACTGATCAGTTCCACTGAATCCAGGGAGTCCATATCCAGCTCCTCGAAGGTGCTGTCTAGAGTGATGGTATCTGGCTGAAATCCTTTTTTAGCAGTGATGATCTCGTTGACTTTCTGAAAAATTTCTTCTTGCGTCATGAATCAGTAGTTAAGGCGGCAAAATACGGATTTCAAATGAAACCGGGGGTTGGCTATGGGCGCTTTCGATCTCTTATCAAGGTCATCTAACTGTTCATATATTATAATTCATACTTTACCACTGACCGAGCCGGAAGAATGTGGTTTCCAGAGCCGGACCACCTTTATCAGGGTGCTTAAACAAACCATGGGAATAACTCCAAGGGTTTAAATGAACTCCACCTACTTTCTCATTTCTTATTCGTTATTCCTTATTTCTATGACCCCACTGCCATTATAAGAATGATACTCCCCGTTATACATCGCATCTGCACTCACAGGCCCCATGCGATACACCCCCGGTGACACAGCTCGTACAGCATAATAGTAAACTTGTCTGCCGGTTTTCAAATCCACAAATAAATGTATCCGGTCGTCGCGAACATCAAGCGCTGTTGGATTCTGGGCATCTTTGATCCAATCCATTCCCGGGATCTCCTTTGTTCGGGGATTCTCAATTTCAAACCCTGCAGGTAATATATCAGTGATCACCACATTCTCCACAGGAGTAGCAAAACTTTTTTCCAGCGTGATCTTCACAATCACCAGGTCATTCTGCCGGAAACGGTTGCCCGTAATCAACTGTCCGCTACGCGTATAAAACTGGCGCCTCACTTTAAGATAACTGTCCTCTTCTTTATACGCGCCGGTGGAACTAACGCCTTCGGCTACCCAATAATAATATAGGCGACCTGCGCCTTTGGTCGAAATATCAATACTGTTTCCTCCCAATTGCTTTGCATTAAGTTTAAGGTCGTTTCCACTTAATTTTCCCACCTGTTTTCCATTGACTTTTATATCAGCCGTCACATTGCTCTTAGCCGCACTACGAGCCAGTTTGCCCAGTGCTAAAAAGCCAAAGGCCCTTTCCTGTGTACTGAGCCACCGGCGTTCTTTCAGGTAGGCCGATACATGTTTGGCCATCACCGGCACCTGCGCGTTGCCGGGATCCACATCCATCAAAACATTCAGGGAGATGGCCTCATCCCGTACATCACTGTAAAAACTACCGCCTGTTTGCGTCGTACTTATTTCTCCGCTGAAACTGGCCGGGAGCATGGAGGTATAGGATTTTTTATCACCACCCTGCGCATAGGCAGCAGCCAGCAGGTAGCGACTATCCAGCGCGAGCATATTCGGGTTGGCCTTGTAATAATTCATCACGCTGATCTGCGGTCGGTTGCCCAGTGCCAGCACATACAAGCTGTAGGCAACTTCTTTAGGTGCGATCTTTTTCTTTGCCGTTCTGTTATATGTATAATCGATCGTTTCTTTTGTTTTGAGGCGATTGATCAGGTAACCCATCAATGTTTCCAACAAGCTGTTATCTACATCATACCCGGCTTTTTTGGCTTCGAGTAAAAAATGCGCGGCATAGACCGATGACCACCAGTTGGCTGTTCCCTCACCTTCCCAAAGCGTTACCGCGCCATTGTATAACTGCCGCATTTTGATCTTGCGGATGGCCTCATTCACATTGGCAATGGATGTTGCACTTCCTGATCTTCGCCCAGTAACAGCATCGGCCAATTCACCATAATATAATTGCGGAAATGCCGCTGAAATGGTTTGCTCGGTACAGCCATAGGGATACTGCACGAGGTATTTCAACTGATCACCTAATTCAAGTGCAGGCGATTTACTCACCACCAACTGGTAGTCACTACTTCCGGGTATGAAGCGGTCTGTAGCAATGTTTACCCGCAGTGTTGCCCCGCCTGCTATACTTCCACTGCCGCTCTCTTTTTGCAATGTAGATGGCGGCCTTACTGTGATCTTTGTTTCATCATAGAAATTTTCGCCAAGGGCATTCACGTCTACACGAATAGTTCCTGAATCTACCCGTTGCTGCGCCACCACTTTAAACAGGGCGCTGTTCTCTGCATTGGCAGCAAGGCTTGTTTGCATACTCGCAGATCCAACCACTTGAAGCGGACCTGTAACTCTTAAGGTCAGTTTTGCCGTGCCTGTATTCTTTGTTGTATTACTTAGGGTAATCGGTACCGTTATCGTATCGCCCGGGCTCAAGAAGCGGGGAAGACCAGTGGAGATTACAATCGGGTCAGCTACGGTGATATTGCTTTCACTTGAGCCAAATTTTTCATCTTTATAAACAACGGCCATCAGCCTGATTTCGCCGCTAAATTGTGGTACATCAAAAGAAAATTTTGCCTCGCCACTGCTATTGGTTTTTTGCACCCCGCTCCAGTAGCTCATGATCTTTATCCGCTTATTGGGAATCGGGTTTGTACGTTTTTCCATTTCATCCATATCGCCGCCTGTACTACTGATCCTTGCCCTGAGTTCAGGGAATAGCATTGGATACATATCAAATGCATTAACGCCAAGCTCCCTGGACTGGTAGAAATATCCATAGGGATCAGGTGTTTTCATATCGCTTACCTGCAGCACACCATTATCAACGGCTGCGAGGGTGATATAACTTTCGGGCGCCGCCCTTACGGTTACCTGTTGTTTCGTGCGACTGCGCACAGATTTGGCGGCGGTAATTTGCACATCCATTTTCCGATTTTTTTCTTCCACCCGTATCGACTTAAATCCATGTGCAACCGTTAGAGGAATTTCACTCACGGTATGTGGCTTGAATAAAGTGGCCGTTACAAAAACATTGGGGAGGTGTTCTGCAGACAAAGGCAATTCCACGGATGCGGATCTAAGTGCCACATCCACATACTGATGAGATATCACTTTGTCATTTTCCATGGTGATGAGCATGCGGCCGCTGAAAGGTGTTTTAAAAAGTACCTTCGCTTTCTCACCGGCATAGTAGGTTTTTTTATCCAGCTCAATATCGATCTGTCCCTCGGTATCCACTTCAAATGAGGCATTGTCTCCGCCCCATGAACCATAACTGTAAAAACTTCTGCTGACATAGGTATCTGCATTAGGCGCATAGATGCGGATCTCATAATCACCTGGCTGTCGCGGTACAAATGAATACCTGGTTTGTTCACCGGAAACGTTCACCACCTCTTCCTTTACGATCTTATCTTCTTTTTGCGATTCATAACGATAATAATCACCATTCTTGCTGAGCACGGTCCGGTATTCGTGTTTGATCACCTGCACCTTTGCTGCTGCTGATTGTATTTTCTGGTCCTTACTCAACGCGATCAATGGAAACCGAATGGCCTGGTTAAGCGGATAATAATAATAACCATCATGGCCCAGTCCATAAAAAACAGATTGCGTGTACACATCAAC